>JBEKME010000018.1:0-72584 GCA_050008675.1 Terriglobia bacterium | reverse complement strand
GGGCGGGCGACCGGTTGCGGGTCGGGCTGGGGCGGGAACTCCACCTCCGGGCCGGTAACAGGTTGTCGGTTTTCCGTAGGGTCAGTCACGTTGTCTCCTCCTGGGCATCAGCATGGAGGTAGCTTATTATAATAGGCTAAGATGTCAAGAACTTTTTTAACTTTCAGGCTATTTTGTCGGAAACTTTCTTCGATGCCTAATTTTTTCACAGCTTCTCTCCCTTGGGGAGAGGGTGGCGGTCCCGCAGTGGCGGGAGAGCCGGGTGAGGGGTCGGTTCTCTTCGAGTGAGGTTACACTCCCGTCCAACTTATGGATTCGGGCTGAAGTGCCTTCATTAGTCTTTCCGAGGCAACGAGGAAGGCCTCGCCCAGACATGCGGATTTTCCCATGTGTGTGTCACAACGCGCCATTTACTAAGGCGCTTTTCACAATGTGATAGAAGCGCCTGCCGCTATCACCTTTGGGCTCAGGCAAATAAGAAATTCTTTCACACTCTTTCCACCCTTTCCCACTGTCCCATCTCCACGTGCTAGGCTACATACATGAATCGGATAACGCCAGACCGGAGGCAGCAGGAGGCGAGGAGCACGAGGATAACCTTTTCCAACACCCGGTCGCGCAGGGAGGCGCTCGTTCCTCCTTCCGCAAGCGGAGTTTCGCCGGCTGGTAGCCTTCGTTCCGGCGCAGTCGCTCGCACCGAGGCTGAACACAGGTTGGTTCGGAGAGTATTTGCGCGTTGCGACGGGTTCATTCAGGAGGCCTGCGGCTCGTCATCAGTCCGCCCCGAGTTCCTGGGCGCGTTGACCGCCAGCGAGTCCGGTGGAGACCCCGCGGCGGTGCGTTTTGAGCCTTCTGTGTATCGCCACTTGAAAGCGGTAGCGGCCGGGGAGTCTCCCCGTTACGGGGGGATTTGTGCCCAGGCGCTTGGCGAGGAACTCGCGGAGGTCCTCCATCCCAAGACTGGCGAGTTCCACGAGAAGTTTCTCAACTCGCTCTTCACGGCCGGCCAAGCCAGCGAACTTTCCCGCCTGGCGGACGAGGCGCTGCGGGAGCTGGCTTCTTCGTGGGGCTTCGTGCAGATCATGGGATTCCACGTGATGGGGCGGCACGGCACTGTGCGTGACCTCCTGGAGCCACGATTTCATTATCACCTAGCGAACCAACTGCTGGCTGAATTCGCCGCGAGCTACCAGCTCGACCTCGCCCGCGAATTTGAGGAGTTGTTCCGCTGCTGGAACACTGGCCGGCCCGATGGCAGGACTGCGGATCCCGCCTACGTTGAAAACGGACGGAGGCGGATGGAGCTCTATCGAGAGTTAATGGCTGGGCGGCCAGCGGGGCGCGCCGGAGACCAAGTCAAGGCGGGGTGGTAATTTTCCCGCCAGGACGGAATTCACACCGGCGAGCATTTGGAGGTCCGCAGATGACGCCGATGACGCCGATGAAAGACGAGCACGACAAGAAGTTAAGAAAGGAAGGTCACAGAAACGAGTCATGAAAAAATTCCTACAGCAACTCTTTTCCGAATCGGGTGAGGCGAGCTTCAGTCGCCTGGGAGCATTTGTGGCGCTGGGTTTTGCGTGTGGTTGGATTACCTACCTCGTATTCCACAACCACATCCTTCCCAGTCTGGAGGGCCTCACGCTCTTTATTGCGGCGCTCTATGGGTTGGGCAAGGCCAACGAAACGCTGCAAAAAATTTGGGAGAAGAAGTAATGGGAAACAACCGACCGCTGTCGTTGACAACGTACTTGGGCAAGATTGGCGCCGCAGGGCGGAAACTCGCGAGCCTCAGCCCGGTGCAGGGGCTCTTGCGGAGCATTCCGGGCCTGCCTACCGCCGCTCTGGCTGGTGTTGTCATCATATTCTTTGCCTGGTCCTGCGAGCGCCAAGCCCGACGGCGTGACACCGTTGAGGCCCAGCAGGTGAAGAAGCAAGCAGGGGAGGAGATCTCCCGGCTCCAACAGCAAGCGGCCGGCGCCCTTCGGGATGCCAAGCAGAGCGCCCAGGCCGTCCGTGAGCTTGAAGCCCAGCGGCAACAGCTCGCGCGCGAGGCCGAAGGACTGCGTCAAAGTCTTGAGTCACTCCGCAAACAGGAGCTCGCGCGCGCCGACGAGGTGGCCACCCTTCCCACATCGGAAGTGGTGAGCCGGGTGGCCTCTCGTCTCCAAGAACCGGTGTCAGGGGTCAGGGGTCAGGCTCTCGACCCCCTCACCCGTCCCGCGCTGGCTGAAGAAGGCGCCACCGCGGGCCAGAAATATCCGGCAACGGGTAATGGCGAGAAACAGCCAGCCCCTGACACGCAACATCTTGTGCCCAACGCCTCTCGCCCCTCCAGTCCCGCGCTCGTGCTCTCCGACCAGGGGGTGCGGAAGGTTGAGACTGCATTTATTGAGCTCGATTCCTGCCGCCAGCAGACCCAGGTTATGGGGCAACAGGTTTCCAACTGCGAGCAGCAGTCGAAGCTCGACTCCGCCATCAGTGACCAACAATCCGGCACGATCGCCAAGCTCAACGCGGCGCTGGCGGACAAGGACAAGATCCTGGCCCAGAGCGAGGAAGCGTACCGGGCGGAACTCAAAGCCGCTCGCGGCACATGGCGATCGCACTTTTTCCGAGCCGTGGAATACTTTGCCGGCGGATTCATCGCGGGGGTGCTTGTCCGATGAGCCCACTGGACATCCAACGCGTCGCGCTCTGGTGGGGCCCCGGCATTCTAGTCCTCATCATCTTCGGCTACGGTTTTCTGCGTCTGGCGCACTACTGGATTGAGAAGTCCATGGAAGTGAAGCGCCAGCAGATGGAGGGCGCCTACGCCCTGGTGCGGCATTACATCGAGCAGTTCCTGGGCGCTCAGAGCGGGCAGGCCGACGCGCTATCGCGCCTCGCCAATTCGGTCGAGCATCGCGAGTCCCAGGAGAGCTTCGAGCACCAGGAAATCCTTATCGCCCTGAAGGCCCTGCACCGCGATATGAACAACCTGCGCTGCCGCAGCGGTGAGGATTTCTGCGCGCTTCGCACCACGGCGGGATTCTCGGGGCGATGCGACTCCTCTTCCGACTTAAGGCACCTGCTGGAATCCCGCGCGCCGGGGTTCAATCCCTTGGGCGGGCCGCCGGGGGCGGCGGCGCCCGATGCGGCAGGAGTGGAATCGGAAAGAGAGCACTTTCCAGGTCAGAGGGCGGCGGCCTCCGAAGGCTCCCCCATCCACAAAACGCCCAGGCCTGATTCCAGTCTCGATAATATGTTCTGAGGAGTTAATCAATTATGGCCGCTACAGTTCGTCATAAGGAAATCATCCGCGGCAAGATCCTCTACTACCTGGGCCTCATCTACCCCCAGGCGGCCACCCTGCCGCTTCTTCAGGGTGAACTGGACATCTTTGGCTACCCCGTGCCCTTGGAGGAATTGAATTTCCACATCGCCTACCTGGCAGAAAAAAGGTTGGTGGCCGTGGAGCGCGTTCGCGGGCCCCGCTCCCGGCGTGAGATTCCACTGGTAAAGATCACGGCCCAGGGTATCGACTATTTCGACGGCCGCCTTCCGGCTGATGAAGGCATCTACGTGGAGCCCCGCTAATGAAGAAGCGCCAGTCTAGCCAAAACGCTCCTGGCGGTGGGGCGGCGTCGCAAAGCCACGCGAAGCCGGACCCCGTCCCCTCCGCCGCAACGCAGCAGCCTACAGAAGGGTCTGCCGGTACGGAAAAGACCGAAGCTGCAAGCGCCAGGAACCAAGATGGCGGCGTCGGAAAGCTCGATCCGGACCGCCGAAAGTTGGTTCGCCAAATGCTCGTTGAGGGCGCCACCTTCGAGGACGTGGTGGAGGTGGTCAATGAGCGGGGAGGGGATGGCATCACTCTGAACGCCGTCCAGAACTACTTCCAAGGCAGCCGGGAAATACAAAAAAAGCGGGTTCACCGCCTGATCGAAAACGCTGAAACGCTCCTGGCTAGTGTGGACAAAGACCCCAAGTCCGCTGAAGCCCGGCTTGCCAGGGCCACCTTCCTCACCGGCTACTCTCGAGTGCGTCGAAATGCCTCGCTGATTACCCCCAAGGATGCGGAGCGCTCCCGCATGGAGCGCGAGAATCTGTCACTCAAGCACCAGGTCCTCATCATGCAGAGGAAAAAGGCCACGCAGGACTTGGACTATTCCCGCGCCCGGACGCGCTTGATCTTGTTGACGCAAGGAAAGCTCCAGGAAGAAATCCTGAAGCTTCAGCAGGAGGTTAAGGCGCACCGTCCCGGTGAGCCGATGGGACCCGAGATGCTGAAAAGGATCCAGCAGCTCTATGGGCTCGCTTGTCAACCACTCCTTTATGAGGAAAGTGCCGATGCCCGCACGAAGGCGTAACAACCCGGGGCCTGCCCTGCGACCTGTCGCGAGCGAGCAGAAAACCACGCGGGCGTCCGAACCTTGCCGCAGGGAAGAGCTTCTCGCAGTATCTGAAATGCCGGATGTCCAATCACCCATGACGGTTCAGGGGTCCAGTAGCGAAGCTCTAAAACCCCTCCTTGAAAGCCTGGGGCCTGCCCTGCAATTACTTCCCTACCAGCGCCGGTGGGTGGAGGATCATGCAGCGCTCAAGATCGTGGTGAAAGCTCGCCAGATCGGCTATTCCTTTGCCGCTTCCATCCGCGCCCTCCTGGAATGCCTGAAAAGAAAGACCACCTGGATTTTCCTTTCCAAGGGCGAGCGGCAGTCGCGTCTGCTGATGGAAAAGGTCCAGGAACACGTTCAGTCCTGCGGGATACTGGCTCGGGCTTGCGAGTCCACCTTCTTCGAAGGCACGCTGATCAAGCAATTGGAAGTCCGGTTCGCCAACGGATCCGTCATCTACGGACTTCCCGCCAATCCCGACACTGCCCGCGGCTACTCCGGCAACGTCACACTAGACGAATTCGCTTTCCACTCCGATGCCGACAAAATCTATACGGCGCTCTTTCCCACCATCACGCGCGGCTATTGCCTCGAGGTCATCTCGACGCCCAACGGACAGCAGGGAAAGTTCTATGAGATTGCGAAGGCGGTAGGGCTGGTAGAATCGGGAGATCGGGAGATCGAGAGATCAAGTGAACTGTCGAAAACCGAAAATCGAAAACCGAAAATCGAAACTCGGGGCGATTTTCGAATTTCGGATTTCGAGTTTCCTGTTCATCCGATCACCCGATCACCCGATCACCCGATCTGGAGTGCCCACTGCTGCGACATCTACCAGGCCATCCGCCAGGGTCTCAAGATCGACCTCCAAGTCCTCCGCGCCGGTTGTGACGACGAAACCACCTGGCAACAGGAGTTTTGCTGCCAGTTCATTTCCATCGCGGAGAATTTCATCCCGCCCGCACTCGTCGCCCAGTGCGTAAGCGCCGAGGCCGCAAAGGACTGCCCTCCCCAGTTCCTGGCCTCGGCGCCCCCCCGTGGTTTGGACTCTCGGCTCCCTGAGCCCCGAATTCCGAATGCGGAGTTTTACTTGGGCATCGATATCGGCCGCCACCACGACCGCACGGTGTTTTGGCTGGACGAACTACAGGTGTCAGGTTCCAGGTTTCAGGTGTCAGGAAAAGCAGATCTCGCTGACACCGCCCACCCGGCACCTGACACCTTGCCCGTCGCTGTGGCGCGCCTGGTTCGCACCTTCTCCAATACCCCCTTCGCGGAGCAACTCGAATTCGCCCGCGAATTGCTTTCCTTGCCCGGCCCTGACGGGCGTCCACTGATCCGCCGCGCCTGCATTGACGCGACGGGCATGGGGGCCCCGTTGGCCGAGTCATTGGAGCGTGAGTTCGGACCGCGCGTGGAGCCTGTGACTTTTACCGCGGCCGTCAAAGAAGACATGGCTTACCGCGTCAAGAGACGAATGGAACAGCGGCTGGATCTTATTCCCGAGGCCCCGGAAATCGCCCGCGCCTTTGGAGCTGTCAAGAAGCTCGTGACCGTAGCGGGCAATACCCGCTTCGATGCTGAGCGCACCGACCTCGGCCACGCGGACGAGTTCTGGGCGAAAGCCCTCGCCGACCTTGCCGCCGAGCAGCCCATCTCACACCTGAGTGACGGGGTGATCGTGGGCACGCCCAGAGCGGCGGCGTGGATGCCCCCGCCGCTGCCGGCGGAGTTTTAGCATTGGCGATTTGTGATTTCTGATTGGTGATTGAAGAACGCCCAATCGGAAATCACCAATCGCAAATCACAAATTCCTTATGTCGTTACTTGAAACAATTCGGCAAGCGGTGACGCCCGGGATCAGCTACCCCATGGTGACGTTATTCCCGGGTGGTCCGATTGGCAACGAAGTAGGCCTCAATACGGCGCCGGGCCAAGGCGCCGTGCCGGAACCCCAGGTCCGACCCGCAGGCCCTGACACCCGACACCTGACACCTGACACCTTTTTGCGTGGCGCGGTTGGCACCGCGAACTTTGCGGGATTCATCCGCGACCTGGGCGAATACAACCCCATCCTCGAAGGGCGGAGCGGCTTCCTGATTTACGAAAAGATGCGGCGCTCGGATGCGGATGTGCGCGCAGCGTTGCTCGCCTGTAAGCTGCCCATCCGGGCGGCTGACTATCAGATCGTCCCCGGCCTCAAGGAAAATGAGGAGGGCTTTGGCCTGGCAAAAAAGATTGCTGAGGAGGTCCGAGAAAACCTTTTGGGTGGCCTCGAATCGCCCACCAGCACCGGCTGCTGGGTGACACAGAACTTCGAGACGGTGAAAGAAAATGCGCTACTCTGCCTGGATTTTGGCTGCGCTGCGCACGAGGATTTGTGGCACATCGACGGCGACAAAGTGCGGCTGCGCAAGCTGGCGCCGCGCCTGCCCTACACCTTCTACCGCTACCACGTTGATGACGACGGCGAATCGCTGCTCTACCTCGAACAATACGGCTACCGAGGCAACAATTTTGTGAACGTGCTGGTGCCAGCGGAGAAGAT
Organism: Terriglobia bacterium; assembly: GCA_050008675.1. GTDB lineage: Bacteria > Acidobacteriota > Terriglobia > UBA7540 > UBA7540 > CAVROP01. The sequence goes on along the minus strand of JBEKME010000018.1, from coordinate 65,657 downwards.
TGCCTATTTCGTGAATGACATGGAAGGCGCTTATTTCTACGGGCGCTCGGTGCTGCGAGCGGCTTACCAGCACTGGTACATGAAGAGCCAGATTTACCGCATCGACGCCATCAGCATCGAGCGCAATGGCCTGGGCGTGCCGACCATCAAGCAAGGCCCCAACGTTTCCGCCGAGGACCGCAAAAGCGCCGAGAACTGGGTGAAGATGCTCGCCGCGCACGAAAGTACGGGCCTTTCGCTGCCCAACGGCTGGGAGTTCGTGCTGACCGGGATCACCGGCCGGGTCCGCGACCCACAGGCTTCCATCCAGCACCACAGTGAAATGATCATGCGCTCGGTGCTGGCGAACTTCCTCGCGCTCGGCAGCACGCAAACCGGGTCGCGCGCTCTGGGCAACTCGATGCGCGATTTCTTCTATCTCTCGCTCGAAGCAGTCTCGCGGAAGATTGACGAAACCATTTCCAACACCTCCATCCGGCGCCTCGTGAATTACAACTACACGCCGCAGCCCGGTAAGAAACTGCCTTACCCGCGCCTCGTAACCTCGAACATCATCGTGATTAATCCTCTCGAGCTGCTCGAGGTGGCGAAGGACGTGGGCAAGTTCGACGTGGACCTGCTCCAACCGGACAATGACACGGAGAATTGGATCCGCAAAAAGTGCGGCATGCCGCTCAAGTCGAAAACCTCGCGCCCTCGCTGGGCGCCCATCCAGACGCGCCTGCAAGAGCAAGAGGAAGGAGAGGTTCCTGTCGAGCCGGGGGCGGAGCTGGACAAGGAGGGGCGGCCGCTAGAGCCGGGCGGAGTCCAGGAGTCGAAAGTCGAAGAGTCGAAAGTCCAAGGTGGAAAGCACGGTACGGTGCGAGCGGCGCAGGCCAACTCTTCAACTTCTAACTCTGGACTTCCAACTCCTTCCCCTAATTCCAAATCGGAAGCGCCGGAGTCCGTCCGCTGTGGTGGACTTGCTGAAAGCTAAGAGCTAAGAGCTTTTCGAACGGGGAGCAAATTATGGGTTCTAAAACGAGAGCGGGATTTGGCGGTGGGGAAATGCGGTTTCCGTGGCTGATCTTCCTGGGGCTTTTGTTTTTGTATTGTTTTTTGCTCAACCCTAAGTGCTGGCCGGCCGAGGGTGAAAATCAGAAATCAGAAATCAGAAATCAGAAATTAGAAATTCACTATTCACCATTCACCATTTTTAGCTACCGGGCCAACCCCTACGTTGAGCCGAAGCTGAAGCTGATCGGGCTGGGCCCTGAAAGCCGAAAATCGAAAACCGAAAACCGAAAATCGCCCCTATTCCCTATTCCCTATTCCCTATTCCCTTCTGCGCCGCCTCAAACTGCGGGGCCGCATGACGCCGACCAGGTGCTGCTCAAAGTTTACGATGCGGTGAACGGCGCGCTGAAAGCCAACGCTACGCTCAGCGGGGGCAGCACGAATCCCACGCCGCACAATGCCGACCAGGTTTTCCTGGCAGTCTACGATCCAGTGCATGGGGCGATCCGAGTCAACCTCGTTGCCGGTGGCGGCAGCGGCAGCTATTCTTTCCCGGCCAACAAGGCGGCCCTTGCGTCCAACTCGGCCTCGCAACCCATTGCCGGCACCCAGGTCTATGACATCCGTGACTATGGCGCCGTAAACGATGAGAGGTCGTCAACTGATGGTGCGTGTTCGGCTAACGGCTACCAGATAAGTTCCACGAGTTTGGCCTTCACCGGCGCGGACGTGACCAAGGCGATCAGCATTTATGGCGGTGGGGCGGCCCAGGGGACCTTGTTGACCACGGTTAGCTCGGTGACAGGCGGCGTGGCAACCGTCGCCTCTCCCTGTTTGTACACCGTTTCTGGCGGCTACGTCTCTATCGGCACTGACAACACGGCGGCCATGCAGAATACGGTAAACGCGGCAAGTGCAGTGCTGGGTGGAACGGTTCGGGCTGTGGCAGGCTATTACAAGATCACGTCCCCAATCACCTGGGCTTCGGGCGTCACGCTGCTGGGCGACCTTCCGACAATCTACGCCCCAAACCCAATCAACTCCGTACCACCTGGTAATCCGACCAATCCCGCTGGAGGGACATGGTTTGACTGTAGTGGGGGAGCCAGTTGCATCACGGGTAATTATTTGCGCCAGGATGGATTCGTTGATTTCGGAGTCAAGAATTTCGGAGCGACGGCCTTCAGCTTCGGCGGGAGTAACATTGACGGCATCTCATTTTCCCATGCTGAGTACCTGTTCGCCATCGGTCTGCCCACCATCGGCGCATCCGACACGGCTTGGTACGTCAACAATTTTCAGTTTTTCGAGACCACGAACCTAAATGCCTTTAACGTGAACGTGGGCGCGCACCTCCTCCAGCAGAATGACTACTGGAGCGGTGGAAACTCTCACTGGGACCATTTCTACATTCAAACCTACGCGAAGACGGCGGCCCATGGCAACGCCTCCAGGCCCGAGATTTGGCTTGACGACGAACCGACCGGCTCAGGCTCCGGGCAGCCCATGAATTCCATGTATATGAGCTACGCGCAAACAAACAGTTATGGTGGGGACGGAACAAACGTCCACATCAAAGTCGGTGGCTCAGGGGGCAACTATGAGGTAATACACAGTGAGTTGACTGGTCTCGACGTGGAGGGCGCGGCTCTGGCGGGTGTTTACTGTACTACCTGTCAGGATGTCCTGCTTGGTCTATCACAGTTTGGATCGGAGGCTGTGTACTTCGATGCGAATAGTTGGGGGAATGTGGCGATAAGCCACGACACCGGGTCACTGGCTACGGGAAACACTCTAAACAACCAGTATTTCGGGCAATGGAATACCACGGGTTTGCCTGGGACGTATTACGACTACACCCGACTGGCCCCTGTGAGCAACGCTCAAGCCGTGACTGCGGCGAACATCACGCCCTCGGCCACGAGTGGGCACAACTACCCCAACCTGCTGGGGATAACCTTGGCAGGGACAATCTATAACGGCTCCGGTTCGGTGGTTGATGGCTATAACCTCGCTCAGTTCACCAGCACCAGCGGCGCGAATCCACAATCTTACGCGCTGTGGAGCCGGCTAGCTGGGTCATCTAGCGCCTACACGGGAATGCAGTTCCCATTTCCAGTCAGTGTTGGGGACACCAAGCCGTGGTTGCCGGCGACCTCCGGCAACCCGTACTTCCAGGTCAGTGAAAGCGCCGCCAACAGTGGGGTTGAGGTCGGGCAAGCCTCATCCAATAACCTCCAGCTATGGTGGAACTACAATGCCACCCCGGGCAGCGCCTATGCCAAGCTGTTCACCTATGGGTACACAACCAACAAACTGCTCATTGATGCAGCCAATTTAACCCTACAGGACCTTTCTGGCGGGGGCGTTGGAATTGGAAAAACTCCGGAGACCAGCCTGGACATTGCCGGCTCAGTGAGAACATATCAACTGAGTGTGCCAGTCAACGGCACTATCACGCCAGCCGACAACGCCAGCGCATCGTGCGCCGCCAACACTGCCTATTACTATAAGGTACAGGCTGGTGACGGCCTCGGGTACTGGACCGCGCCGTCAACCGAAACCTCGGTAACGACGCTGAATGACGGAAACCCGCAGCAGATAACATTTGCATGGAGCGCCGTGAACGGTGCGGTCGGGGGCTACAAAATCTTTCGTGGTACGTCATCTGGCGCTGAGGGGATTGTGGCCACGGTAGCTACCGGGGTTGCTAGCCTGGTCGATACCTGCGGGACAACGCCAGGCGCAGCGCCCGCAGCCGTGGGTTTGACAGGCACGGAGTCCATAGCAGGGAACCTGACCGTGAGCGGAACGATCACGGGCAGCTTGACTGGCACGGCCACCAACTGCGCCGCCACTGGCTCGGCTGCTAATCCTTCGCTGGTAGCCTGTTCTGCTGCGGAAGCAGGTCAATTCTCATGCTCGGTGTCGGCTTCGACAGGAACGTGCAAGGTCAGCACCAGTGCAGTCTTAGGAACGGCTGACGAAATTTTCGTTCAGCCCAGTGCTGCTGCAACGATTTCTAGCGTGACGTGCAACACGAGTGCCGATACTGGCCTGACGGCTCCTCGACTGGCTAGCCAGGCGGCTGGATATTTCATCATCAATCTCGGCACGTTCTCGATGAATCCTGTGTGCTTCAACTACTGGGTGGTGAACTAATGAAAGTTCGAAAATCGAAGTTCGAAAATCGAAAACCGCCCCGAATTTCGAGTTTCGTTTTTCGATTTTCGACTTTGACAAAGGAGCGACAATGCGAAAACAACTGAGCAAAAGGTTTGAGGTAGTGGCTTCGATTCTGGTCATAGCGGGCTTCGCGGCTGTGGCGATGCTGGCGAATGGCGGGCGGCTGGCGTACTTCGGCCACCATGCGCTGAATGGCGTGAATGGAACCGTGCAAGACCATCCGGCGATCTATGCCGAGAACATCTGGAAGGGGCAATCCATCTGGACGCCGGTGGCGTTTGCGGCGGATGGCGCCTTGACCTTCAAGGATTTTGTGGATCAAATGTTCGCAAAGACCTTCCCTCAATCGCAAATCGCAAATCACAAATCACAAATGGCCGAGGGACGCGCCAACCTGCCGCACTACGTCCACGTCGTTGCGCGGCACGCGGATGGCACGGTCTTCCTCGATTACTGGGGCCACAACCTGCGGACGAATGCGGGAATCAACTGGCAGTATGGGCAGATGGCGGGAGGCACGGCAGCCGTCTGCACCTACATCGCGCTCTCCAATTCCGGGGCCACGCCTGCGGCGACTGATACAGCCCTGGCTTCGGAGATTACCACGAACGGCCTGGCGCGTGCCCTGGCCACTGCCGCGCACACCTCCAATGCCACGAGCTACACGCTGGCCTACACTTTCACGGCTACCGGCACGCAGGCGGCGCAGAACGCGGGGATGCTTAACGCTTCCAGCTCCGGGACGCTCTGTTTTGAGAACACGTTTACGCAGGCGAGCCTGGTGAGTGGCGATACGCTTGCGGTGACTTGGACGATCACCTTCTAATTGGTGATTTGTGAATGGTGATTGGCGATTGAAGAACGCAATCACCAATCACCAATCGGAAATCGCAAATGATAAAACGGCTCATTTTCGCTCTGATTCTGGTGTTGGCGGCGATGCCTGCCTGGGGCACTTGGACCGGGAGGAATAATCGAAACGGAGTCGGAACGGCGAATCCTCAATGCGCGGCAACTTTTGGGGCCACTCTCACGAATCCCAGCATCATTCTTGTGGAAGTTGAGGAGAACGGTACCGCAGCGATTTCTATGCCTTATGATACGGCGGGAAATAGCTACCAGGATGCCGGACCAGGCTTGGTCCTCTACAGCAGCAGTACCGCCGCAATAGAGGTTTTCTACGCCCTGAACACTCACACAACTTCTAGCAACGCGCTTTGCGTTGCCAATCCTAACAGCTTGACAATGGAATTAACAGTAACAGAGTTTACGGGAGGAGCCACCAGTAGCCCTATTGATAAGTACAGTTCGGCAGCCAATTTATATGTGTCGGGGGCGGGCACGGATAACCTCAGTTCCGGTCCAGCGTCAACAACTTTGTGTGGTGACCTCATTTTTGGGGCATCCACTCGCACATCGAGTAGCCTAAATGCGGGAACGAATTTTACTGTACTTAGTGATTCTTACAGTTATTACACCGAATATCTTGTGCAGACTTTTTATGGATCAATTGCCGCGACTTGGAGCACAACTGGGGCAACGTACAGCGCGGTTATCATGGTGGCAGTAGCCCCACTTTACCAGTCGTGCAGCGTTGCGTTTAGTGAGACGAACACGGCCTCCGATTCATTGGCGCGGGTGGCGGCTTACGGGCGTAGCGACACGGAGACCAACACCGCCTCGGATACGATCAGCCGCCAGGCGAGCTTCGGGCGCACTGACAGCGAAACCAACGTGGCTTCGGATGCGCTGGCACGCCACATTTCTTTTGGCCGTGGTGTTACGGAGAGCAACCCAGCGGCCGACCTGATTTCACGCCTTGCGGCTTTTGGGCGGAGCGATGCCGAGACCAACATCGCCTCCGACGCGATTGCGCGGGTGGCGGCTTACGGGCGCAATGAGAGCGAGACCAATACAGCCTCGGATTCGATTTCGCGGGTAGGGGCTTTTACGCGTGCTGACACCGAGAGCAATACCACCTTCGATTCGATTGCGCGGGTTGGGGCCTTTGGGCGGGGCATCGGTGAGAGCAATACAGCCTCCGACGCCCTGGCGCGCATGGCGGGTTACGTGCGCCAGAATAGCGAGACGCTCAACTTCAGTGATAGCTTGACCCGCATGTTTGCCGCGATTCGGGCGGAGACTGAAACGCTGGCTACTTCCGACAGCCTCGTCCGCGCTTTGGCCGCATTCCGAAGTAACGCGGAAACCTTAGCTTTCTCGGATTCGCTGGTTGGTATCTGGACCCATCGGGCCGCCGTGGTGGTTCTGCCGAGGCACGGATTCGTTGTGCCGGGGCAGCCGAAATCCGGGACGGTTCCGGGCCAGGTGAAAACGGGTGCAGTTCCCGGTCAGCCGAAGAGCGGAGAGGCGCCGGTGCACTGAAAGGTTAAAGGATAAAGGGTAAAGGCTGAAATCGCGGTCCCGCACCCTTTATCCTTTAGACTTCAAACTTGAGCAAATGAACCAATACCATGACGATCTACAAGGCCCCGTTCGAACAGTTCGCGGTTTCGCTGGATTTCTCGGCTGACGTTGGGCCGGGGAATAGCATCGCCTCCATTACGTCCGTCACGGCCACAAGCAACTTGACGGGACTGGATTCGACTGACGACGTGATCGCCGTGACGCCGGCGCCGGCGATTGGGAGTTCCGGTACTGCTGTGACGTTCACCGTGGCCGGCCAGGTTACGGACGGAGCCAGCGGTGGCGTGGTGGGTGAGCGGCACACGATCAGCGTGCAGATCGTTTCCTCGATCGGAGAGAAGTACCAGGGAGATATCACGCTGGAGATCGTGGCATAGGGAAGAAATGGTGAATAGTGAATAGTGAATTAAGGACAAAAACCGAGGATGCGCCGTTCACCATTCACTATTCACCATTCAGAGGTTGAACATGGCGGACAGCTCAAAGCAGTACCTGGTGATCGACAGCGACGGCAAGGGACACCTTCCCGTGCGTAATTCTGCGGATGGGCCGCTGAACCACCACTTGATGGGCGCGGCTTGGGCGGCCTTGCACAGCGGCTACCGCGGGAATAAATACGAAGGGGAAGGCAAGGAAGCCGCCATTGCCAAGCTTAAATCGCTTTACAAGAGCGAAGGGATGGATTTGCCGTCAATAAGCTCTGAAGTCTTAAGTGTAAAGGATAAAGGCTGTGGTTCAGACTTTACCCTTCACACTTCAACCTTTCCACGTTTTGTTGCGCTGCTGGCAGACGTGCCGGCTGCAGGGCTGGTTCGCATCCCGATCGCGGTGACGGGAACCTGGGGCGGGGCGAAGCAGAAGTTTTCGATTGGCCTCGAGGATCTGGAACAGATCGTGGCTAACTTCGCCAAGAAGGCCACCGCCGAAATCAACGTGGATTACGAGCACGCCTCGGAAGTGCCGTTTGGCACGGGCGGCCCGGTGCTCTCGGCGGGGCGGGTGGTGAAGTTCGATCCGCCCGAGCCCTATGGGAATGAGAGAGGGTCGAAAAGTCAAAAACAAGTTGAAGAGTCGAAGAGTCCAAAAGTTGAAGGATTCAACTCCTCGACTTTGGACTCTTCGACTGCTCGTTACATCTTGTGGGGCTGGTACGAGCCTACTGAGCGGGCGCGTACGCTCATCTCCAATCGGGAGTACCGGTATATCAGCCCCGCAATTCACTGGGGGGCGAAGGACAAGGTTACGGGGAAGGTGCAGGGGACGACGCTGACCTCTGTGGCGCTGGTTAACAAGCCGTTCCTGGAAGAACTACCGGAGATTCATCTTTGTGAAGTGCAGGAGTCGGAAGTCGGAAATCACAAATCAGAAATCAGAAATCAGAAATCAGAAGAAACGCCGGGCCGGGTTTTTGTGAGTTTACAGCAGCTCCACGTTCCTGGCCCGGTCAATCAAGTTTCGGTTGCTTATCAGCAACCAGGAATGGATTCAGCGGGCAGGAGTAAGGGTTCAGGACCTGAATCCCGAATCCTGAATCCTGAATCCTTGTCTGCAAAGGAGACGACAATGGCAAAGAGTCTAAAGTTGAAGTGCCTCACTGATGCGCACCTCGAGAAACACGATTTGCCCGCTAGCCACAAGGGCAAAATCGGGGTGTTCGACGGTGATGATTTACTCGGTGTTGCCGATGACGGCCCGGACGGATGGACCAAGAAAGACGGGAACGGAAACGGCGACGGGGACGGCAAGACGAAGGCGGCGGAGCTGTTCGCCAGCGAAGTTGGCATGGCTGGCAAATCGCTGGTGGATATCGCCGCCATGGTGAAGCGTGGTGTCGAGGCTCCGCAAGACCAGTTCGCGGGACTGCTGCCCGCTCTCCACGAAGGCAAGGTGAATCTGAGCGAAGCTGGAGCCCTGGCCGACGCCGGCAAGGTCAAGTTCAGCACGATCATGCTGGCCCAGGAAGCCGAGCGCAAGGTGGATGCCGCGGTGAAGGCGGGCAAGGTGCTGCCGAAAAACCGCGCGCACGCTTTGAAAGTGGCGCTTTCTGATGCTGCGGCTTTTACCGCCTTGGTCGAGGAAGCTCGCCCCGTGGTGGATCTGCGAAGCCACGGCCACGCGGCCGGTGGCGAGCAGCCCACCGCGCAGCAGGCGCTGATGGCGGAAGTGAACGCCTACGCCAAAGAGAACAAGGTTTCGATCAGCGTGGCGCTCTCGGAAGTGACGAAGCGCAAGCCGGACCTGTGGCGGGAATACTCGGAGGAAATCGTCGCGGTGGCGGAATCCACGAGCGAAGAGGAAGAGTAGTTGAAGAGTTGAAAGTTGAAAAGTTGAAGGCCCTTGTTTTCAACTCTTCGACTCCTCGACTTTTCGACCTTTGACTTTTTTGAAAAGGAGCAACAATGTCTGACATAACTGCGATCGACCAAAGTTACCATCTCGACGCCAACATCGAGGTTGGCAAATTCACTTGCCTCGCGCCATCCGCTACGAATTATGCCGATGGGTGCAACGTGCCCAGCGGGGCGAACGGGGCATTCCTCGGCGTGGCGCAGGAATCCATTCTGCCCGATGCCATGGCCGACTATTCGGGCGGCGTGTACACGCTGGCCAGCGGTGCCACCTGGCCCACGGGCGCCATTCCGGCGAGCGGCCAGGGGCGCAACATCCGCACGCGCATGTTCGGCATCTCGCGTATCGTAGCGGCGGCGCAGATTAGCCGCGGGGCGCTCGTGAACATCGCTGCCGCCACCACCTACGGGGCCGTGAGCAACGCCCAGGGACTGGTCAAGCAGGTGAGCGAGTCCGGGGTGACGATTAACGTGGTGGGCGTTGCCATCGACGCGGCCACGCAGGCTGGCGACGTGATTCGGGTGCTGGTGATGCCGTACAGCTACAAGGGCTAGGATTCAGGATTCAGGATTCGGGATTCAGGAAGAACGCCCCCTGAATCCTGATAACTGAATCCGTTGCACGAAGAGCCGCAGGGCTGGAAAGCGAGCCCTGCGCTACGTCGGGCGACCGCCGGCGCGCTCGCCCGCTTATCAACCTGCCCGCCGTGCTGTGCCGGATAACGCTGGGCGGAAAAAGTGTAAAGGTTAAAGGATAAAGGCTGAAGAACGACAGCCTTTACACCTTATCCTCTAGACTTAAAATCCCGAAAAGGAGGGATTATGCCCAGTCTCAACCAACTGCACGTTGACGAAGCACTGACCCAAATTAGTATTGCCTACCGCAACCAGGCGTTTGTGGCGGAAGAAGTGCTGCCGGTGGTGCCTGTGATGAAGAAGAACGATGTGTTCTTCAAGTTCTCGAAACAGCATTTCCGTTCTTACAAAGACGCTTACGCGGCCGGGCAGCGCGCCCAGCAGATCGAAGTCGATCTGGACGCGCGCGGGTTCTATATGGCTGATGGCCACGCGCTCGAGGACTCGATCACCGACGACGAGCGCGAGCAGGCCGATCCCGGCGCTCAGCTCGAAGTCGAGAAGACCGAAAAGCTCACCAACATCATCGCTTTGAACCAAGAGATCGCGTTTTTCAACAACGTGGTGAACACTAGCGTGCTCACCCAGAACCAGACGCTCTCGGGCACCTCGCAGTGGTCGGATTACATCAACTCCGACCCAGTGGCCGAAGTGTTGAAGGAACGCCGCTTGGTGCAGACGCAGATCGGCGACTTCCCCAACTACCTGCTGCTTTCGCAGCCGGTGCTCGACGTGCTGGCCAACCATCCGCGCATCCTGGACCGCGTGAAATACACGGCCAATGGGGCCCGCAACCAGCTTGACGAGCAGGACCTGGCGCGGGTGTTCAAGGTGGAGAAGGTGCTGGTCTCCGCCGCGCTCTACCAGCTCAACCCCGAAGGCGAGGCGGACAGCCTGGGCTACATCATGGGCAAGAACGCCTTGCTGTTCTACCGCCCGCCCCGGCCCGGCATCCGCGTGCCCAGCCTGGGTTACACCTTCTTCTGGGCAAAGCGCTCGGGAGTGCTCCGCTGGCGCGAACTCTCGCTCGAGTCGGATTTCATTCGGGTGAAGAAGTTTTACGCGCAGCAGGTGATCGCGCCACTCGCGGCGTATCTGTGGGTGAACGCGAGCGCGTAACAGAGTTGAAGAGTCGAAGAGTTGAAAAGTTGAAGAGTTGAAAAGCCCTTCAACTTTTTGACTTTCGACTCTTCGACTTCCTATTGACTCTCGACTTCTCGACTTTCTATAAGGGGAAACGAACATGGCCATCGCAGTATCAGCAGCAGGGCACGAACTTCTGACGGACAACCGGGGATTTTTCCCCGTTACCGCAACCCTGACCGTGACGGGCATGACCGGGGGCGCGACGAATACCGTGCCTCACGGCTTGCCGCGCATCCCGCGGCGGGTGTGGTTTACGGCGCTGGCGAGCGGCGCCAACGCGGCGGGTTGCAGCTTGGACACGTCGAGCGTGGCGGCGGGCTTCGACGCCACGAACATTTACATCTTCACGCCCAGCGGCGTCACCACGGTGCTGGCGCACGTCGAATATTAAAGGCAGTGGCTAGTGGCTAGTCTAACCACTAGCCACTAACCACTTTTCCAGAAGGAGCGTTTCACGATGAAATACCTGGTGAATACACCCGTCAATCACAATCAGAAAATGTATCTGCCTGGCTCGGAAATCGAGCTGACAGAAGCGGAGGCGGCGCAGGCGGGTAAGGCCGTCAGTCGTCTGCCGAGCGAGCCAAATGGCGGCGTAAAGCCGCCTCTACCTGCGGCCGGGCCGCAGCAAACTAAGGCCGAGGCCAGGGCCGACGCGGCGGAGGATCGAGCCGAGGAGCGGCGGGAAGAAAAAGCCGAAGAGCGGAGGGAAGACGCGGCGGCGGCGCGCGACCAGAAGGCGGCAAAGAAGGGTAAAGTCTAAAGGGAAAAGGCTGGCGGTGCCGACTTTAGCCTTTATCCTTTACTCTTCAAACTTTTATGAGCTATTGCACTGTTGACGATGTGTGTACCGCTTTTCCTCGCTTTGTGCGGAACGCGGCGGGGTCCATTTCCGACACGCAGATCCAGGACTGGATCGACGACCGCAAGGCGAGGATACGGGGCGCATTCCTGGCGCGGCTGATCGACCCGGACACCCTCGCACTTACTGTGGACGCCGGGAATTTTCTGCGCGCGCTCAACCGCGATGGCGCGATCGCCGACCTCGGTGACGCGCTCCAGGGGGACGTCACGCTCCAGCCAGGCGAGTATTCGCTGGCAGGCTCGCACCGGCAAAGTTTCGAGCGGCAGATCAAGGAAATCAAGGAAGGCCTCTACGATGCGTTGTTTAGCGGCCTGGCGCGGCATGTCGAAATCGAGCCCCTTTTGGGCGGCATCGCCGGCGGCGAAACCGACTGCTCCACCGCGTTTGACCGAGGTGAGGATAAGGTCTTTTCGAAGAATCAGGTCTTTTGAATGGTGAATGGTAAACGGTGAATGGTGAATTGAGAAGTTGCATTTCGGGCTGGTCCCGCAAGGGCGGTCGAAAGGCAAAAGGCGAAGGTCGAAAGGCAAAAGCTCTGAACTCCTCGACCTTCGACTCTCGACTTCTGGACTTTTAGCGATGGCTTGGATTTCCTACTACAACGCTGGCCTATCGAAGCAGGTAGTTCGGCAACTACTCGCTGTGGTGAAGCGCAATATTCAGGCGGCGCTGGATTTCATCTCCGGCGTGCCGGGCTCTTACGCGCCCTTCGCCGAATACGATTTGGCATTGCTCCCAGTACAGCAGTTTCCGGCGATTCTGCTGGCCCCCGATACGGTGACTTTCGACGAAGAGGCAAACTGTACCCTGCACCAGACGATGCGGCTCACTTGCGTAATCGCGGTCACGCACCAGGACCGCAATACCCTGGCCGAGATGAGCCAGGATTACGTGCGCGCCGTGCGGGCGGTGCTGGACACGCTTTGGGAATCGACGCCGGGGGATTTCCTGCTCACCAATCTTCCCTTGCCTTCGCCGCCCTTTGCGAGCGGTGCGCTTTCGCCCGGACTCGCGAGCGGAAAGCTCATGAAAATTTTTGCTGAAGGTCACACGTTTGAAGAAATTCGCCGCAGACCTCAGAGCGGCTTTGCCATGGCAGCGACGATGTCGATCATGGTGGAGCTAGAGGAAGTGTAAAGAAATGGTGAATAGTGAAGGGTAAAGGATAAACGATGACGTATGAGCACAGGATCAGGAAGGTCTTGGATTCATCCTTTAACCTTCACACTTTACCATTCCTTTACACTTCACAATTCAGAATTACGACGGAGGAACCATGTCGGCACCACCACTCAGTCCAACGGCAATTCACCAAGGTCCGGGCCGCTTGTGGCTTTACGTGCCCGAGCCTGCCCACGGCAACCGCTTGGTAATCGGGGCAGACGGCTCGCCGGTACAGCCGGCCGGGCTGGCGGCGTGGGCGGCGACGACCGCCTACACGGCCGGCCAGATGATTAAAGACTCAAACGACAACACGGAATTGTGCCTGGTCGCCGGGACATCCGGGGCGGCAGCGCCGCCGTGGCTTACCGCCCCTGGCCCGCCCATCACGGATGGCACCGCGGCATGGTTGTTTGTGGGCGCGTACGGAGCCTATTTTGCCGGGGCTACGGAAGGCGCGATCACTTCCACCCTGACGCCCAAGTACGCGGAGATTGCAGCCGACCAGGTCGCCTCTCCCATCGACGTGGTGATGACTGCCGACGCCTACGAGATCGACGTCACGATCAAGCAGTCGGACCTTGCCAACTTGACCAACTTCTTTCCGCCGGGTACCTTCTCGACCGGTACGGACACCAATCAGCCCTCCGGCGCGCAGTCGTATGAGCAGATCACCTTCGGCGGCATTATTCCTGTACCCAAGATTGGCGTAGCAGTCATCTCTCCGCGTCACGACGTGACGGGAAAGTTCGTAGTCTCGCATCTCTACCAGGCGTACCAGGCTGAGGCGATCAAGCTGCCCTTCCAGCGCAGCAAGGAAACAACGTATGGGGTGAAGTTGAAGGGCGTCGCGGATTCCACGCGCCCGACTGGGGATCAGGTGGGAATGATTTGGAGACAAGTCTGAAGGAGGAGTTAAAGAGTCGAAAGTTGACGAGTCGAAGAGTTGAGAAATTCGTCTTTCGACTCTTCGACTTTCAACTCTTCAACTTTCGTGGGGGTTCTCATGTCCAGGTCCAACGGCATCGCAACGGGGGGTGACTTCAGAAAGCTCGCCGAGGCTGGCGCGTTCGAGGAGCCGGCGCGCGTGGTCCTTCCAAAAAGCGGTTTTGAAGTGGTGCTGCGGCGGCCCACCAAATTCTATTGGGCATTGCGCCGCAGTGAGTGGCCGCGCGAGCTGCGGGAAAAACTGGATCTGGTCGGCGTGGGTGCGAGACCGGAACTGACTGCTGACCAAACGCTCCTGCTTGTCCGCGAAGACCAGCAGATGCTCAATGAGGCTTTCGTTGACCCTAAGCCTTCCCTTAATCCGGGTCTGACGCAGTTCGATCCCAACTGGCTCCCGAAAGAGGACGCTGAATTCATTCTGAAGTACCTGCGAGGCCAGGTTCTGGCAAACGGCCAGGACCTGGACGCCTTTCGTCCAAGCGAACAAGGACATCCTGCGGGAAGCGGCACAGATGGCGCGCTGGTACGCGAAGACCCCGAGCGAGATGTTGTTCCGCGCCGTGGCTGTTTGGCGAGTTGACGAAGCCGCAACACAGATGCTGTTATCCACAGATGACACAGATTACACAGAGGAGAGCACGGCAAGACACATTTACTGGTAAAAGCTGTCAGCCGTCAGCTATCAGCTTTCAGCAGTCACCAAAAAGGAGCCTGATTGTGTCGGATAAAGGGAAAATTGAAATGCTGACCACGTTCAGCGACTTCGATACTTGCCACAAAGATTCCTAGGAGCGCGATATGGATAACGTCCGATGCGGCTGTGGCGCTTGTGACCCAAATGGATGGTGTCCATACGTCCACTCGAGTGGGGTTAGGTGTAAAGAGCATAAGTGTGGGACTTATGATTGGCGCCGGAACCATCTCGATCCGCTAGAGCGGGAGAATCCGCGGGGTGTTTCTGAGACGCAGGTTGAATCCCGCGGAGGCGGGGGTCCAGGGATTCCCGTCGGCTTCGTCAGCCCCGGTAGGTGCGGCAGAACGAAGGATTCATACGCGCCGAGGGCTTCTTTCGCCCCGCTGGGGCTGGCAGCACAGACAAGAGCGGCCATTTCCCCCATGGCTTACGCCATGGGCTAAGCTCTAACGCCCGCTACGCGGGCTTACTGACGGGAATGACGATGGCACATAGCTGAGCACTGAAAGCTGAGAGCTGAGAACTGAGAGCTGAGACGAAATGGCCACAAACACCTCCAAGTCCACACCGGCAGCGCGAGCATGGGGGCCGACCTGAACCAGGAACTCATCGCCCCGCTCCAGGAATTCGACAGCATCGCCCGGCTGGTATCGAAGGATATGGTCAATGAGCTGACGCCCAGCATCCAGACCTGGGCGCGTGACACGACGCAGTCGATCAATGCGGTTCAAAGCGCCATGCAAACCTTCAAGGTGGTAGCTGTCGATGCCTTCATGGGGACAGGCGACGCCATGACGGCGGCCGGGATCGCGGCAGCGATCTACGGCGAAAACGTCGGCCAGGCCATGGAGAAGGCCGCAAAAGCCGCACTGGCATCGATTGCGGAACAGGCAGGCGTCAACGCGCTGAACGCTCTGGCACAAGGCCTGTGGTTTCTGGCGCAAGCGATCTTTTTCGGAGACCCGGATGCTGCGGTCGCAGCGGCGACCGATTTTGAAGCGGCGGCGGAATGGGGCGCGATCGCTGGGGTGGCGGGCGCAGCGGCAGCCGCGATTCCCGGCGGCGGCGCTAAAGGTACGAGCCAGGGACGCGGAGCGGGTGGAGGATATGGCGAGCGAGGTTATGGCGGCGGCGGTGGCGGCGCCCCGCAAACAGGCGGGTACGGCCTTGCACCCGGTGCGGCAGGCGCGCTGAATCCACCCAGCGGGCAGCTCACCGTGATGGTGGTGGGTGAGGCGCAGGCGGGTCAATGGCTTGCGACCACGCTCAATACTGCCGTGCAGCGTGGCGTGCCGCTGAATGCGACGACGGTGCAGAAGTCGCCGTACGCGACAGGGTGAGCGGAAATGGTGAATAGTGAATGGTGAATAGTAAATTAAGAACAATTTACTATTTACTATTCACTATTTTGAGCCGGACAAGATGAGTTACCCAAAGATCGTCTACGATCCAGGAACGGGGCCAGTCGTTCTGGCGTTTGCACGCCCGCCGCGCAAGGTGCCGGCTTACGAATACAACGCCGTCCGGCACGACAACATTTCCAGCGCCGGGGTGCGCGAGGCCGTGCTCGAGCGCATTGACACTTTCCTCGAGTTCGAGATGGAGTGGGTGGGCATCGGCGCGGATGTGCAGGCATGGAATCAGTTCATGCAATTTGCGCTCGGCGGAGGGCAGTTCGGCTATTACCCGGATGCCTCGCTGCCCGCGTTTACGAATTACTGGCTGGAGGACACCAACTGGACGGCAGCCTACAAGTCGCCGGACCAGTACACGTTCAAGCTTAAGTTCCGGCAAGTGGTAACGTGATGAGGAGTCGAAGGCAGTCGAAGAGTCGAAAGTTGAAAAGTCCAAGAGTGCGGACAGGTTTTTGAGTCTTCGACTCTTCGACTTTTGACTCTTCGACTTCTCGACTTTTGACTTTCAACTGCTCTTATGATTTCCGGCAATCAAACCTGGACGCAAGCGCTGGCGCAACCGCAGAAGCAGGCCTTCTACATAGTTGAGATCCCCGACTTCTCGATTGCGATCGCCAGCTTCACCGTATCGGCCCAGCAAGCGGCAATGCCGAGCGGCTACGGCGTCATACTCTACGGCATTGGTCTTTACGGGACCTAAGAAGGGTAAAGGATGAAGGGTAAAGGATAAAGGATGAATTCATAATTTATACTTTACACTTTACATTTTCATGAATTTCTGAATTTATGCCGACAGTCTCGCAGTACTATCCCGGCGATTTTTACGGCGACACCGCGCAGTCGCTCCAGTGGCTGTATTCCCAGCAATTGAAGCTGGTGCAGGGCTGGGAGGCGAACGCGCTCGAGACGGGCTTTCCAGTAACTTTGTTGCCTGGCGCGGCCTGCGTTCCCACCATACCGCCATTCATCGAATGCGGCATTGCCTCGCAGAACCAGCTCAACCTGATGGATCAGACCCTGTGCGAGAGCATCGCCATGGTGCCTCCGGGGATTTTGGGGCTGGTGATGGACGATCAGCTTGGCCCGGACGGCTGCCCCATCGACCTCTCGCCCATTACGCTGCCTTTTGGCACGCTTTTCCCGCCCGTGCTGCCCGTCACCGATGCCGAGATCAGCGCCTACTACACGATGATGCTCCAGGCGAATCCAAGCGGAACCACGATCTATGGCTCGTGGACCACCGGGGTCACTTCAGTGAATTACCCCGTTCTTCCCGGCTTGACCATCTATGGCTATCTCTTCAACCCCCAGACGGCCATCACGAATTACCGCATCGACCTGTTCGTCATAACGGCCCGCTTCTATTATCAGGGGAGCGGGCCAGGCCTCTTCTATTACCAGGGGAGCGCGCCAGGCGTCGGGGGCTACACCGCCGGAAACCTGATAGGCCAGACGCCCGTACCCTCGCAGTTCCAATCGCTGCTGGTCCAGAAGGGCATCTGGGGCTATTGGGCGGCGCAAGTGACTGGCGGGGGCGTGGTAGTGGCGGTGCTTTATCCCACGAGCGTAGCGCAGCCATCGTCTGGATGGTCCGGGGCGACCTTGCCCGCAGGCTGGCTTTGCCACTCGAATACCGGTGTGGGCTACAAACTCACCGACTACTTTGCCCGCATTTACTCGAAGACGGACGTCGAGTACCTCCAGGAAGACAACATCCCCATCATCGTCCAGGACGATTACCACGCCCGCTGCGGCTCGAGCCTGGCGATCGAGCCCGGCACTCCTACCGTGTACGTGTGTGTGATGTACGACGACCCGGTGAAAGGCCCCACGCAGGTCTCCACGTCGGTGGCGGCTGACTGGGCTTTCCCTTCCCTGCCGCTTTCTTTTATCGTGCCCACGTCCGACCCGCTCTACTTCCCGGATCCCACGCAGAGCAACGCCGCCGCGCTCCAAAACCGCAGCTATATTTACGATTGCGCGCTGGCGATTATCGCTTTTGCGGGGTCAGGCAACTTTGTTGCGGCGGCGCGAATCATCCAGCAGCTTGACGAGATTCTCGATAATCCCGGCTACCTTGCTTCAATTATTTTCGAGAATGGCGAAGATGGGGAATCGGCAAGCCGGTGGACGAAGAGCAACTCGGCCGATTCCGTAACCGACATAAACGATCCCACCGAGCCGCCTTACGGCACCGGCCTGGTGGTCGATTTCCATGCTGTTGCCGCAAACGATACCTTCACCTATTCCGGCAGCGGCTTCCCGGACACCACGGACACCCAGGTCCAGTTTGAGCATAAGGAAGCGAAGGAGGTAACTTTCAACTTCGCTATTGCCATCACGACGGCAGCCGGCAAAGTCACAAGCGTTCAGGTGACCTCGGCGGCGGAGTCGCCGGCATTGGTGGTGGAGCTGGCGGAGACGGTGATCACCATCGCTGTCGGACCGGGCAACGGTTTTTACCGCTTTCACCTCGTCAACCTCGCTCAACTCGTCTCGACGGTCGCGGGCGACACACTCACCTCGATCACCGGATTCGTGGTCACACTGACTGCGGCCGGAGACATTTACTTTGACAACTTCTCGGCGGGGAACCTCGAGCCCGCGAACTCACTTGCCTTCAGCTACGATACTTACTATGGCCTCGTGGACCAAGCCTATATCCGCACCGGAGCCATGGCCTGGGTATGTTACGCCTACTGCGTCTATATGCAGATCACGCAGGACTTCAGCCCGGCGCTCTACCTCCAGCGCATGATCAATTTCCTGCTCACCTTGCAATCCACAGCCGGTGACCTCACCAATGGGCTGTTCTACCTCGGCTGGGGCAGTTACGAGAATCCGGGCTATCAGTTCGTGCCCGGACTCATGCAGCGCGTTTCGACCGAGCATCAGATCGACCTCTATTTTGCTTTCATGCGCAGCGCCACGATTCTGCCCACCGCAGCTATTCAGCTTCAAAAAACCAGTTTGATCACCTCCGCGCAGGCAGCCTCGCTGAACGCCACCGCCTCGCAATTGCAGACCGTCACAGATATTATTGCCACGAAGGTTGTTGCCCATCTCTATATCGCGCCGAGCGGCGGCGTGCCTGGCCACTTTGCCCAGGGCGCAGGCTCGACAGCGACGCCACCCGCTGGGCTTGATACCAGCCAGGCTTGCGACGCTGCGGGCACTTGGGCAGCGCTTTTCTGCGATGCCATCGGCCGCGACGACTTGGCGCTACAATGCCTCGAATTTGTTGACCAGAACTTCCTGCTTCAGAACCAGCGGATTTTGCTCTCTTCAGCGACGAATTCCTACAATGAAGCTTACCAGCAGCTCACTCCCTTCAGCGGCTTCAAGTTTTTCAACGATTCACCGGGCGGGTATTCAGGCTCTCCTCTGAGCGTCTCGCAGGAGCAGAGCTGGGGCATGCTCTTGGCGCTCCTGAACCTATACAATGTCTCGGGAGTCGCGAGCTATTTTGCCGGGGTCTACGGCAGCCTGGATGCCTACCTCACCACGCTCATCACCAGCCAGCGCACCGTGCGCTCTACCACAGGCGATGGCTCGTTGCTCATGTATTCACTGGCCTCGCGCGATTTGCCTTATGAATTTGAAGTTTGGCCGGCTTTCACCTCCACGGCGTGGTTTTACCTGGTCTCGACCAGTCCCGGGCTGCTGCTTTCCCTTGCTAACAGCCCAACTATTATTCCCTACCTGCAGATTCCCCAGGGAGCCAGCCAATCGGTGAACGAGCTCGAGGGGTCATCCTCGCTAGGCAGCATGACCGTCACTTGCATCGATCCCAACGGCACGCTCAAGGGTCTGGCGGCTCAGGACACGCTGGTGGGCAGGATGATCAAACTCGAGCAAGGTTTTCCGGGGCTTGCCCTGGGCGATTTCGTTACCCTGCAAACCATGCAGATCACCCAGGTGGGCCAGGACACAGATGGCCGCATTACCATTCAATGCGCGGACGTGCAGCGCTTTATCCAGGGAATGCAGATTTGGCTGCGTGGCGGCCCGCTGTGGTGGGCGCGAGGCGCCCCCATGGCGCAACAGCCGATTGGGGCTTCATGGCTCGAAAACGGCTACTCGGTGAGCGACCAGAACCCGCGCTATGTGGCAGGCAACCCCATCGATATTATCCTCGCGGTGCTTCAGAACGAATTGGGCGTGGGCCAGGATCCCGCCCTGCTGACCACGAATTACGTGATGCAAAGCCTTGTGTCCGTCTACCAGTCGCAACAGGACTACGAGCCTTTTCCGCCGCCGGAAGGTTGGGCCATCTATGAGCCTGGCCAGGATTCGACCCTGATCAATCCCAACCCGTACATCGACGTGCCTGGGATGCTGGCGCTTCGCGACGGCGAATTTTCCGGGGTTTGGTTCGATTTTGTGATTACGCGCCCCATCGACGGCAAGCAGTTCATCGAGGAGCAAATCTTCAAGCCTTTGGGGCTTTATTGGATCGTGCGCGCGAATGGCCAACTTTCGCTCAAGACCATGAAGCCGCCTGTCGAGCAGACGCCGGTGTTTTCGTTTAGCTCGAAAAACGTCATGGGAATCCCGCAGACCCAGCGCCGGAGCATCATCAACGTGGTTACCCTCCAGTTGGATGTCCAGCAAGGCAGCATCACCACCTCGGCGCGCAGTTACGGCTACGAGGTGAGCTACGAGCAGGAAACTTCGCTCCAGAAGTATCGCCAGGCATTCGAGCAGCAAGTCCAGTCCACCGGCTTGCGGGTGGCGCGTGGCGGCATGATGCTCTCCTGGTTGCTTTCCGACCGCATTTTCCGCCGACATGCGTTCGGCCCGCCTGTCTATAAATTCACTGCGCAGCTCTTGACCTTGCAGGTCGAGCTGGGGGATTACGTTTGGCTCAGCCATCCCAAAGTGCTCGACATGACGACAGGCAAGCTGGGGCTCAATAATGTGGTCTGCGAAGTGATCGACAAGCAGCCGGACTACAGTCGGGGCACAGTGGATTTCAGCCTCCTCGATACGCGGTTTATCTTCGTTTCGAAGGCCTATTTCATTGCCGCTGCCACGGCGGGCATTCCGGCTTACCCCAGCGCCACTGCTGCGGAGCGCGCGCAGTACATGTACATATCGTCTGCCGCGATGGGCGGCGAGAACAGCGATGGGACGCCGGGCAACACGATTTTCTGATTGCTGATGCTGAAAGGAGCGTTATGTCTCAACTCATGTTAAGTGCAATTCCTGGGTTTTTCGATCTCGCCGACAGCGCGATTTCTGCCGGCCAGCCACTCACCGATGATTCAATGCTGAAGATTTCGCACAACGCCAAGTTTGGCATGGTGCGCAGCAAGCTGATTTTCATGGGCTTCTATGCGAACGGCAACACGATCCCTACCCCGATCGATCCCGATGACGGCTACGCCTACTCACGCGCGGAGTGCCAGTTCATCTGGATGATCTACAGCAACCGCTCGCCGGCGCCGGGATTCGTACCTGGCCAGGCGACTCCGCCCGCTCAGTCAACCTCCCAGCCCGGCCAGCTTTATAACTTCCCCGGCGGCTGGGACATCAACGATGCGACGGGGCTGGTAACTTTTCGGACAACCTACTGGCAGAATGGAAACGAGGTTGTGAACAACGACGGCATCATCAAGGTCTACGCTGTCTGCTTGCGCCTGAGCTTGAGTAGCGCTAATTGAGGAGAGCAGTTGAAGGTCAATGAGTTGAAGAGTTGAAAAGTTGAAAAGTTGAAGTTTCGACTTTTCAACTCTTCGACTTTTCGACTTCTGCTGAGAGCTTAAAATGGCCGTAACTCGCACAGTTCTTCCCCGCAAGGGTCTAATGCAGTCCCAACACGGCCTGACCAGCAACGAGGCTGACCAGGACCAAAACTGGGCGCTGCTGGATGCCAATGTCGCATTCATGAGTGATCTGCCACTTACGCCATTCCTGGAACTCGGATTCGATGGATTAATTTCCGGCTTCGTCCTGTCCCCTTCCAGCACTTTGGTCCCTGGGATCACGGCCGGCGTCCTTTATGCGCAGGGCGCGGGTTACGCGGCTGCGACTGCACCTACGCTCCCGCCGGCGCCGGCCAGCCAAACAAGTTACCTGTTCTACAATTCCGTCAGCGGCTTCTACTACCAGTCGAGCGCGGTGGGGGCCACCGGTGGCGATGCGCTGATCGGCTCCGTCACCACCAGCTCCTCAGCGGTTATTGCCGTTCAGCAAGCCACACCGCTGTTCGGCACGGTTAGTGTGGCATCCAGCGCGCCGGGCAATTGCACAGTTGCTCACCTGCTCGGCCGTGTTCCCGTCTGTGCAGTCATTCAAATGACCAGCGGCGGCGCAATCTGGTTTCAGACGCCGACCAGCTACGACGGCGTGAATCTTTATCTTGTGGCCTCCGACGCGGGCCTCACAGGAAAGGTGCTGGTATGGTGAGAAGTCAAAAGTTAAGAGTCAGAAGTCAAAACACAAAATTGTTGCGGGCCACGGTCTGTCGCGTGGCGCGTGCATCCAATCTCGCGATACTCTGGCTTAATTCTGCCATTTGCGATTTGCCATTTGCCATTTGCCTTTTGTTCTGCTTGTCACTAGCCGCTAGCCACTCGCCACTGCTCTTTGGCCAGCAGCCCCAGGCGCAGCAAGGCCAGCCGCTCTATGCGGCTAACGCCAAGTACGTGAACGGCGTCGCCCCAGGCTACTGGCCCACCGCTGGCACAGGGCTGACGTTAAACCTAAGCACGGGCACCGCGCTGTGCGGCAACCCGCTCGCACCGGTGACCTACGCGGGCGGCACGCTGACCATGACGGCGGCGGCAACAAACTTTGTCTACCTCGATCCCTTGCGCTCCTGCGTGCCGACGTCGAACACTTCAGGCTTCGACCTCGGGCAGATTCCAATCGCGGCGGTGGTAACGAACGCTTCGGCGATTACGGCGGTCAATGATGTCCGGAGTTTTTTCTCACCACCCATCACTCTGGATTCGACCGGGCGGTCGATTTTCAAGGGGTTGAACGGCACCTACTTTGCCGACCAGCTCGGCAACAAGAGCACGACAGGAATTGCCTCGGCGATTTCGGCCTGTGGTACTTCAACTCCCTGCCGGGTTGTCGTGCCGGGCTCTTACCCGGCGACTGAGCAGGTGCCGGGGAGCAACGGCAATCCGGGAACAACCAGCTCGAACATTCAAGTTCAGGACTTTCGCGACGGAGATCAGCAAACCTCAATCAACCTACTAGGCTCGTGGCACCAATGGACCGATGATGTCTACGTTAATTCATCCGCGAGTGGTGGTCAGGGCCACACGGTCTTCAGTCCGATTATGAATGTCTTTGATGGCGGGGTTAACCTTGAGCTTCAGAGTCCATATTACTACGACAAATCGGGGGGCGAAGCGATTACGGCAACTGTAGATAACTACACTCCCGGCGACCCTGGAAACAGATTTATTACGAACCAGTACTCTGTTGGCGATTCCTTTCCTCTTTACGCCACCAACAACTTCTACGGTGGGTGGGCCACGCAGGGTGAGGAGGGGGCGCTCGGAGTGGAGAATTATGTATTGCAAGGAACCGTCGCATACCAAGGTACTATCAGCTCGGGCGGGGCCACGGGCGCTACCAGTCTCACGCTCAACCCCACAGCAGGATCAGGGACGCAAGGCGCGGGGCGCTACCTGATTGACACGACCTCTGGCAAGACTATCTCGGCGGGCACAATCAGCAACATCACCAACAATACTGGCGGCACGCCAGTTACCTTCACGGGGTCGGGAACGTCCTGGCCGGTCTCGACGGTCAACACGACGACTACCGCGGCAATCCCGGCACCCGGTTCGCAGACCGTCACGGTCGCCAGCACCTCGGGGATCACGACATCCACGGTCTTAGTCGTTTGCGACGGCAGCGCTTATGAGACTGTCATTCCCAGCGCCGTGGGCAGTGGCAATATCACGGCAACTTTCGCCGCTCCGCACGCGAGCGGTGCCATCGTCGCGGCTGGCGGCTTATCGGGCTATTTCCTGGAACTGACCGCAGATACCGTATCGGCGGCAACGACAGGGGG
Source organism: Terriglobia bacterium (assembly GCA_050008675.1). Classification (GTDB taxonomy): domain Bacteria; phylum Acidobacteriota; class Terriglobia; order UBA7540; family UBA7540; genus CAVROP01. Next base: position 41,797 of record JBEKME010000018.1, on the reverse strand, counting down.
GACGGCGCTTCGCCAAGCGTTTCCCGTACTTTACTCCACCAGCAGCACGTCACTGGCCGCTTCGATTGTCGGGCAGGGGAATTGGCAAGCTTTCGCATCGGGCCAGTCCACGGCTTGCATTCCCTCCTCTGGGTGTTCTTACGTGCTCTATCCTGGAGCGCAAGTAACTTCCGTCCAGTCGTCTGGAGGGATAGCTGCGAATGCCTTCACGCTTATGCCCAACACCGTGAACTGGGCGAACGGCGACACAATTGAACTGTCCCAGCACCCGGCCAGCCACTCGTCGGGAGGCAATTGGCTCACCAGCACATGGTGGCCGAATGCAGGCGCAGATGGTTTGCACGTGCTCTTTTCCGGTGTTCCTGGCTACGGCACCACGGGGATGTGGATTCAGAACGAGGCAAGTCCGACGTTGTATTCCGGTGATGGCGGTAATTTGCTTCCGCCCTATTATGCTGAGTTCATTATGGGGCCTTGGCAAGATTTAGTGGGCGCTTACGGCTACGGGCCGTCCGTTACTGGGATGGCGTTTAATGGCCAGACCTGGGGTTCAACGGGAGTCGTATACCCGATTTCCATAGCACCGGCGTCGGGAAACGCGGACTATCTCAAGTACGATGAAAGGCTGAAATCTTGGACGTTGACGGCAAACAGCGGGGGAGGGCCGTATGGTTTGTCCGCCACAGCGTTCACAGCTCCAGGTCATGTCGGAAGCAATACGTCAGACACTCAAGGAACAGTGACCATCACCAGCAGCACAAGTGCGACAGTCAACTTTTCCGTGGCGTTCAACAACGCACCAATTTGCACTCTGACCCCGACGAGCGATCCGACTTCGGTCGGGGCCTATTGGGTTACGAGCACGAATTCCAGCTTCACCGTCAAAGTGCACACATCGGGCACCATCACGTTCAACTACATCTGCATGGGCAATCCGAACTAGGAAGCGGAGCGTAAGCGTGACCAAAAAGGTGGTCAACAAGCGACGAAAACTTCGGCCTGCTAACGCAGGAGATCATCTACATACGCAGCTATGCCCCCAACCTGCAGCTTGCCTCGTTGGCGGTCGCACCGCATCTTGCGCGAGCAGGCTGACATCTTATCCCCACAGGCTAATCACACCCACCAACCCTGTACGCTTTATTGGCCTTCCCAGCAATGCCCACTAACCCTGCACCATGTCCACCCGCGATCTCTGCGCGCCCACAACGCCCTGGGCTCCGGGCCTTGCCACTAGCGTACTCACTGCGTTCAGAAACAAGAGCGAGATCAAGAAAACCGCGCGAACTGCCAGTCTTGTGTCGCCCGCCCGCCGCGACGTACGATACCCGGTGTATGGTGGTAGAATGTGCCGTAGCCAGGAAGGGCTGCGGGCAGTCTGGCAGGCCTCCCGGTGTGAAGAGTTTGAGGGTTTTCAGCACGGGCGTTCTTTCCCGGAAGATTTGTTCCATGTCGGGCTTCGTGGAAGAAACACGGTGGGGTGAGCGAGTTGACCTATTTATCACCGTGCGGACCCGATGCAGGAGGATAAACTAATGTTTCATCTGCGCGCTCCGTCCTTTTACGTAGCCGTGGCGATATGCCTGGCAAGCTGTGCTTGGAACTCGATCTCTGAGGCGCGGGTCGCCAAGACTTTGCGCGCCGCCCAAGCGATGAACTTTACCGTGGAAGGCAAGATCAATACCCTCGACCAGAATAAACTGACTCTGAACTCTGAAGAAAACATGATTTTCCACGTGCGTTACGATGACAAGACCGAGTTCAAGAGTGACGACGGCAGTCCCGCCAGCAGCAAAGATTTGCGCGTCGGTTTAAGGATCAGGGTGGAGGGCGACCTTACCGAAAGCGGTGAGATTGTTGCTCAGAGGATTGAATTGCTGAAGACACCGCCCAAGAAGTAAGCTTTCTCATGACACTCAGTGCGGGAGGCCGAGCTCTTCTGCGTGGTGGTCAAGAGCTACGTTAATTTCGTGCAGCAAATCCTTGCGCAGGCGTTTGGCCTTCGCGGTCTCCGCAGAGAGATTCAGGGAAAGAAACGCGATGCGAGTTCGATGGCGCAGCAGCCAAGCGTAGCGCCAGAGGTATAGGCCCGAGAGGGGGAGGGTGGGTGCGTAGTACCCCGCCGCGCGCCGACCCCAAGAGTGGGCGACCAGGAAAACCTCGACCGCATAACACCCCAATACCACCAGGCCGCGCGCCAGCCATGGCATGATTCTGCCCCGGTCGCTTTCCTTCTTAAGTAATCCCATCAAATAGAGGAGCGAGATTGCCACGAGATGATTGAGCAGGCCGTAAGAGGCCACGGCAAACCCTGCCACACTTTCAAGCCAGACTATGCCTCGGCCCACCGGCCCGTTCAACCAGGCGCCAGCCCCTTCGACTTCGAGGCGGTGCAGCGAGCCAAGCCGACGGGCCTCGCGCCATGCCTGGAGTGACTCACGCAACGAAACCAGCAGGCCCGGATGCAAGTAATTCATTTCCTCCGCCCATTCGACCACGAACCGGCTCAGTTCAAACCCATCCTGCTTCTGTTTCCCTGCCGGGTGCGACGCGCGTTCTTCCTGAAAGTCATCGCGTAGTGCCTGTTCTAGGTCGCCCAGGAATTCCGCCAGATCCGCGGGCTGGAGCCGGAAGGAGTTCTCCTGACATCTTCTTTCCAAAAGCTTGGCAAGTTCTTGTACCTGATCGTGCGGAGTGCCGCCAGCGCGAGAAATGTAATCTTGTGCAGTCTCCGGTTGATCTATGTCGATCAGTAACTCTCTGGCGTGTGTGTGTCCCACCGGTAGGAAGAGGTGGACGGGGAACAACATGAGTCCAAGGCCGCCGGCATGGCGACACTCCGCTTCCACAGCTATGGAGGCGGCAGCGGAGGCGAGCCCGCTCTCCCCGGCAGGATGCGCTGGGCCGGGCTCAACGAAGGTCACGAGGGCTGCCTTCTCCGCCAGGACGGCACAGCACTTTTCCAGAGCCAACTGCCGGTCTTCGGGGAGGAAGCTAATCATGCCCAAGCCTCGCGCCATGAGAGGCTGGAGCAGACCCTGGATTAATCTTGCGGGGATGACGCACCGCACATAATGCTCGAACCCCGCCACCAGAATGAGGGCGTCAAGAAAGCTTTCCGGGTGGCTAACCACCAGGAGGGCTGGATCTGGCCTCTTCAACCGCTCCTCATGGAGCACGCGGATTTTACGAAAGGTGAGGGCAAACCACAGCCGGATTACTCCTCGCCAGAACCTGTAAACTACAGGTTTGATTGGAGCCGGAATCGGAGGAGGAGTGTCTGGTAACGTAGAACCTTCCATCCTAACTGCTCTCAGACGAACTTCTCTTGCAGGTTGCCGAAGAAAGCTATTCCCGTGTCATGGCGAGAATCACACGCGCAGACCATTTTTTCAGCAACCTTCTGATCCGTTAACGGTGGCGCCGCCCACGTCGTGACGGAGGCTGAGTCGGCATCGCATTGCTCTCCCATCCCTCGACGATGCCCAGTGGGCGCGTGATAGTAGCAAACAGACCGTACACCTTCTGAATTTTATTCGCGTCCTTATCAACCAGGTGCAGGCGGAAATACGGGACATTGCCTGTCTGCACAACGCGAATGGGAAAGTACCCTCGAAGCTCGCTTTCGACGTAGGCCGTAACGTACCGCTGATTCTTGACCCACCATGTGAAGACCCGAATGCGGGTGAAATCCACATCCTGGTTGCCCACACGCTCGGCAGCAAGATATTGAGGCACTTGGCGGTCCTCGTCGGGGACGGTGTTGAGCACCAGCCAAGCCACTATGTTGGAGCCTTGGGCATAAGCGCCAAGAGGCTCTGGTACATCGAGTGAAACAAATCGGCCCAGAACCCAACCCGCACGCGTGCCAGCCCGGACAAGATACCATGCTTCCTTGACCGGGGGCGAGGAAGGCTGCTCAAGTTGGGAGGGCCTTTCCACGATCTTCCGCCCGAACACGTCCAGTTTCTGGTTATTGGGAAGCTGAGCCAATGGTGGAGAGTCACGGGAGGGTTCGAACCTCAGATTGATCGACTGGGGCGTGTGACCCTCAGCCTGCACGGGAAGGCTCTCCATTTCTTTCAGCAGCTTCTGCGAGGCTTCGTAGGTCTGTGAGCCCAGTAGATCCTTACATTCTACCCAACCGGTGCGGCCGTCCGCCAGCTCGACTTTTGCCCAGTTGCGCGTGCGCAGAAGCACTTGCACTTGGTCGCCTGCCTTCACGGATTCGACTGCGAGGCGAATCTCTGCCGGGGTATCCACCACCTCCAGCGAGCTGGGTAGCACATACGCCACCTCCCTGAGGGGGCCTTGCTTGCGCCGGGAGGAATAATAATAGTATGCGAAGACCCCTGCGGCAATCAGTATAAGGAAGGCAAGAAACTTGAATCGGATACGAACTCTCCCTAGATTCAGGATTCAGTCATCACGCAGGCGCGCCTGGCGATTGACTCACGACCACCCTATCCGGACCGGGCTGCAACCGCTGGCTCGGAATCCGAAAAGTACTTGAAATCTTGACGCTCATTCTACACTATTTCGGGTGCCAGAGGAGAATGACTGCGCTCAGGGGTAGTGGGTCAATTTGATGTAGAGGCGGCTTTACGCCGCCATTTGGCGATCCCGCAAGGCGGGATCGCCGCTACAGCATCAAATTGACCCACTACCCGCTCCAGGAGCGCCACGAGTCGCGCCTGGTAGTTGGAGCAAACCAGTAATTTCGCCCATGGAGGTGAATTACGAAAGTCGAAAATCTTCTCATCCCCAGGGTCGAGGGGGCACTCGAAGCCATGCTTGAATGGGACCCGCAGGGAAAGCTACGCTCTGCTGCGGTGGTGTGCCATCCTCACCCGCTCCACGGCGGGACGATGCACAACAAAGTGGTTTTCCGAGCCGCGAAGGCCGCTTGCCAGGCAGGTCTTCCGACGCTGCGCTTCAATTTTCGGGGAGTTGGGAAAAGCACCGGAAGTTTCAGCGATGGCATCGGCGAATGTGAAGACGTCACGGCGGCCCTGGATTATCTTGGCACTCGCTTCCCTGCTGTTCCTGTTTGTCTCATAGGATTCTCTTTCGGCGCGAGCGTTGGACTTCGTGTGGGAGCAAACGATCCGCGCGTGGTCGCTCTCGTAGGGTTGGGCGTTCCCGTTACCTCCACCAACATGGACTTTCTCCGTGGCGTTCTGAAACCCAAGCTCATCATTCAGGGAACTCGAGACCAATTTGGGTCACGCGCCCAGGTGGAATCGTTTTATGGTTGGCGGAGCCCAAACAAATCTATTGGGTGCACGATGCGGATCATTTCTTCACGGGGAAGCTCGCGGAAGTTCAGCGCGCTATCCGTGAATTCCTGAGGTGGGAGCTGATTCTGCCAGGCGGAAAATAGACTTGGCCGAGGGTCCGTCCTCCTCGACCGAAGACACTTTCTCAGTAGGCCGCAAGCTCTCTTGCCGCGCGGACGATATCCGCAGGCTGCGGCAGCACAGCGTCCTCGAGCACGGGGTGATAAGGAACGAAAACGTCTTTTCCTGCCAGTCGCCGCACCGGAGCGTCAAGAAACTCAAAGAGCTCATCGGCGATGCGTGCGGCGATCTCCGCCCCATACCCCCAGGAGATATTGTCTTCGTGCAGGACCAAAACGCGGTTGGTCTTCTTCACCGAGGCAGCGATCAATTCCCAGTCGTAAGGATTGAGAGAGCGCAGGTCAAGTATCTCGGGCTGGATCCCTTCCTGCTCCAGGGTCTTTAACGCCTGGACAGCACGGTGAACGAGCGAGCCATACGTCACAATCGTCAGCGTTGTCCCCTCCTGCACCAGCTTGGCCTTGCCGAAGGGAATCATGTGATCGCGTCCGGGATAAGGAGCGCGGTTATGGGTCTGGCGATAGAGATGCTTCGGCTCAAGAAACAGCACAGGATCGTCACACCGGATGGCGGTGCGCAGCAAACCATTAGCATCCAGTGCGGTCGCAGGCATCACCACCCGCAGGCCCGGCAGGTGAGTAAAGATTGATTCTCCGGACTGGCTGTGATAAATCGCGCCTCCGGCCAGGTAGCCTCCGATAGGAACGCGTATGACCATGGGGCAGGAGAACACGTTGTTGGAACGCCAGCGTATGGTGGTGAGCTCGTCGCGAATTTGCAACATCGCCGGCCAGATGTAGTCGAAGAACTGGATCTCGACCACCGGTTTCAAGCCGCGCGTGGCCATGCCAGTGGCCCGGCCTACAATGCTCGCCTCTGCCAGAGGAGAGTTGTAACAGCGCGCGCTCCCGAAGTGCCGTTGCAATCCGTGGGTGACCTTGAAAACGCCGCCTTTGCCCTTCACCTTGGGGAGTTCGTCTTCGTGGCTGCAATCCGCCACGTCCTCGCCGAAAACGACGACGCGTGGGTCACGGGCCATCTCGTCGCGCAGGGCGGCATTAATGAGATCGACCATGGTTTTGGGCTCGCCATGGAATTTCGGCGGCTGGTCGAAGTGCTCGGAAGTGGGGTCCACGCTGGGCGAGTAAAGGTATCGCAAGACCGTGTCGGGTGAGGCGGGCTCAGCGGCCAGCGCTTGGTCCGCCGCCTCACGGATTTCGCGGTCCACTTCGGCCTCGATGTCTTTCAACTCTTTCTCGCTGGCGAGCCGTTCCTGCCGCAGCAGGTTGCCAAGTCGAAGCAGAGGATCCCGCCGTGCTTCCTCTTGACGCACCTCTTCTGGCTTGTAAAGCCGTTCGTCGTCGGACAGCGAGTGGGAATAAGGCCTCACCACGTGGGCATGAATCAGCGCAGGCCCGTTCCGCTCTCGGACATACTCCACCGCTTTCCCGGCCACTTCGTAGCTGGCGGGAAAATCCGTCCCGTCACATTCCAGCACCAGCAGGTGAGGGAAGCTCTTCACCAAACGCGAAATGCTGCCGCCGGCGGTTTGCACATCAACCGGCACAGAAATCGCATACCCGTTGTCTTCCACCATGTAAAGGACTGGCAACTTGCGGCCACAAGCCCAGTTGAGCGATTCCCAGAATTCCCCCTCGCTCGACGCCCCTTCGCCAAGTGAGACGTATACGACTTCATCGGAATGAAAACTGGTGGCGAGTTCTGCGGCTTCTTTCACCAGGGCGAAATACTGGCTGGCTTCGGCGGCCCCCACGGCCTGCAGGATTTGCGTGCCGGTTGGACTGGACTGGGAAACAATGTGGAGCTTTCTGGAACCCCAATGCGAAGGCATCTGGCGGCCGGCCGAGGCTGGATCATCCTTGGCGCCGACTGAAGCCAAGAACATCTCGTAAGCTGTCACTCCCAGTTGCAGGCATAGCGCGCGGTCGCGGTAGTAAGGATAAAACCAGTCGTAACCGGGTTTCAGGTGAAGGGCCGCTGCCACACTAATGGTTTCGTGACCCACGCCGCTGATTTGGAAGAAGGCCCGGTTTTGGCGCTTGAGCTGAATCTCCTTGTCGTCCACTCGCCGCGACATGTAGACCATCCGGTAGGCGCCGACGAGCAATTCCTTGGCAAGCTTTGCAGCTTTCACAACCTGGTTCGTCGCAGTGGACATGTATCCTCGCAGGAACGACGTGACGGCCACAATGAAATTGCCTGTGATTCCATCGTGGATTCTTGGCCGGGAACCCCTTCGCCCTCCCTCACGACCTTATGGCCGCAGAGCAGATCGTGTTCCCGCCAATTGGGAATTATCAGATTGCGAAAAGCCAAAGTCAACCGACTCAATGACCCCCTTTTTCCTGGTCCCGTGTTTGTGCTTTAATGTATGAATATGGGGCTGAAGCTGCATTCATAGCTTCAGGAAATTTGCGGCAACCTGTGGCGTGGAACCCCGGTGGCGATGATGCATGAGAATAGGTTCGAACCAAAGACTCCGAGCCGCCGTGACAGGCGCGTCATCATCATCGGCGGCGGTCCTGCGGGGTTGACGGCTGCCTACGAACTTTCCAAGCATTCGGTGCCGGCCGTCGTACTGGAAGCGGACTCGAGCGTGGGGGGAATTGCACGCACGGTGAACTATAAGGGGTACCTGTTTGACATCGGCGGCCACCGTTTCTACACGAAATGGGACGAAGTGCAGAAATTATGGGAGGAAGTCCTCGGTGACAATTTCCTTCTGCGCCCGCGGCTTTCGCGGATCTACTATCGCAAGAAATTCTTTCTTTATCCTTTGATGGCGAAAAACGCGCTGTTCGGCCTTGGAATCGTTGAAGCCATCCGCATCGTGGCCAGCTATCTGCGCGCACGAATCTTCCCGTCCCCCAAAGAAGAAAACCTGGAGCAGTGGGTTTGCAATCGCTTTGGCAGGCGTTTGTACAGCATTTTCTTCAAAACCTACACGGAGAAGGTCTGGGGTATACCCTGCACGGAGATCCACGCGGAGTGGGCAGCCCAGCGCATTCGCGGGCTCTCTCTGACAACGGCTCTGCGCAACGGGTTGTGGAAGAAAAAAAAGCCGGAAGCAAAGACTCTCATCAATGAATTTCATTATCCGGAACGCGGACCCGGCCAGATGTGGGAAACTCTCAGAGAACGACTGTACGAGCGGAATTATCCGGTCTTGACTGAGCATCCCGTAGTCAGAATTCATCATCGGGGTGGGAAGGTGACAGGGTTGGTAACCGCTGGGCCTGGCGGCGAGAAGTATTTTGCTGGGACCGACTTCATAAGTTCCATGCCCATGCGGGAGCTGATCGACGCCCTCGATGAGCCGGCGCCCGAGGAAGTTCGGCGCGCCGCCCATCGCCTCCGCTATCGTGACTTCTTGATTGTCAGCCTCGTCACCAATCGCAAGCACGTGGTTCCTGACAATTGGATCTATGTGCATGACCCGAGCGTGAAGGTGGGGCGCATTCAGAACTTCAAGAACTGGTCCCCTGCCATGGTACCCGACCCGAACAAGACGTGTTTGGGGATGGAGTATTTCGTCTTCGAGAACGACGAGCTCTGGTCAAGCCCTGATGACAAGCTGATCGAACTAGCTCGCAAGGAAATCGCGCAACTGGGTCTGGTGCGACCCGAGGAAATCGAGGACGGCACGGTAGTCCGCATGCCGAAAGCCTATCCCCTCTACCAGGAAAGCTATACAGAGCAGGTGAATGTGATCCGACACTACATCGAACAAAATCTCACCAATTTACAGTTGGTGGGCCGGAACGGCATGCACAAGTACAACAATCAGGACCACTCGATGATGACCGCGATTGGTGCGGCGCGCAACATCCTGGGTGCTCATCACGACCTGTGGGCGATCAACACCGAGCCCGACTACCAGGAAGAGAAGAAAGCGGCGACTTCCAAGGAACTGCCGTAGCTCACGATGACAGGCCGGCCGCAGGACATCGCTTCGATCGCCGGCAGTCCGAAGCCTTCATCCAGGGACGGCATCACGAATACCGTGCAGGTATTGTACAACCGGCAGAGCTCTTCATCGGGAACAAAGCCCGTGAACACGACCTGACGCCCCACATCCAGCTCGGCCACCAGCGCTTTGAGCTCGGCGCAGTTTCCTTTAAACCGATCCGAAGTATAGTCGGCGGCAAGCACTAGTTGGGCGCCCCGCGACCGCGCCTCGGATCGAGAGAAGGCACGAATCAGCAGCGCCAGATTCTTATTCGGACTGATGCCTCCTGCGTACAGTGCAAAGGGACGGGGCGGCGGCTCGAAAGCCCTCACCTAGAACTGCGGCGAGGCCGCTTCTTGCACAACGGCGATCCGGCCAGCGGGAGCATACTGCATCTTGTGGTTACCTGCGTCAACCGGATAGCCCTCATTCACAATTCTGAATTCAGAATCTCCCATGCCCCCTGTCCCCTGCTCTTCTACTTCCTGAATCCCGACTCCTGAATCTTGAATCCTAATCTGGCATCTAGCCCTCTTTCCCCTGTAACCCGTCCCCTCCAACCTGTCCGCTGCTCTTCCCCACCTACCACCTACCCGTATGTGGTAGGTAGTCGGTGGTATGTGGGGGGAGGCCTTTCCCCACCTACCACCTACGACATACCGTCTACCCCCTTTGTTTTCAGCAACATTCCCGCTTTCAACGCGTAACTACCTTTGTTTTCTATAACATTCCCGCTTCACTGCCGGCTGTCCAAATGCAGTCCTTTGTTTTCAACAACATCCCCGCTTCGTTGCTTCATTTTTAAAGTTACTACTGTTTCCTCTTTCCCTGTGGAGAAGACATCCTCTCCCAGGCTGCTGTGCGGGCGAAGAGTCCCGCCAACTCCAACTCCCCTCAAATTCAGTAGGCAGTCGGCAGTAAGCACTAGGCAGTCGGCAGTGGCGAGAAGTAGGAAGGCAACTCACAATTCATAATTCACAATTCCGAATTCAGCAATGCGCCTGGCACCTGAAACCTGGGCCCTGCTCTTCCCCCACCTACCACATACCACATACCATCTAAATTCAAGGCATTGAGCTTGGAATTCTGTTTGGCGGCGGCGCTGCGCGGTCCGGTGGAATGCTGGGCATTCTGGCGCGCGGCGGCGAGCAACGCGGGCGTAAGTTGGGGTGATTTGCGTAAGGACATGGTTCCTCCTGGGACGGGATGTTGGGATAGCGAGGAAAGGACTTCCCCGCGGGCTGCGCTTTTCACACTAATTGGCTACCACAGTGGCGGGGCGTTGTCAAGAGAAATATATTTACAGGTGTAGCCCAGGGCTTCTTCAATTGAGTCATTGACTCATTGATTCATTGAATTATTGAAGAGCAATTGCCGGGTCTTTTTTTGAATAAATCAATGGGTCAATCGCTGGAATCCCTTCAAAACCTTTCACCACCAAGACACCAAGGCACCAGGAGATCATAGGGCAATTCGCTGCTCCTGGTGTGATTTGGAGTGGGGGATCCACCCGAGCCGCCGGTCATTCCCGTCCCGCCATGGCGGGAGGAATCCAGTCCGACGACAGCACATTTCCAAAGGTTTGCGGAGTAGATTCCTCCCGCCATGGCGGGACGGGAATGACCGGGTTTCGCAAATGACACCAATACCAATTCGCTGCATCCCTTGCCTTATGAGTGCACTATTAAAGCTCACCAGTAAACCGACCCGATGACCGGAAAGTTTGAGGTAGGTGACCAGTTGCGCTTTGTGAACGGGCAGCAGCACCTCGACAGCCTCCAGTTCCACAACCACCCGCTTTTCCACGACAAGGTCCAGGTCAGGTCCGGCATCCCGGCGGAGGCTGTCGTTGGACCTCTCCAGAAACTCGACGCATTACTCGCTTCCATTGAGCAGCTTGGGCCGAGCCTGCCTGATCGGTCCTCGCCCCGCAACTAACCCCTCACCCGGCCCGCGACGGCTGGTGAAAGCGCCGTCGCGGTCCACCCTCTCCCCTTGGGAGAGGGCAGCATGCGTCAGCACTGGGAGAGGGCAGACCCACTTTGCGGTGCGCTCCGTTTCTGATACCACGGATAGCGCTCTCCGGCTATCCTCGCTCAGAACAATGAACTCGGTTGAGCCAAAGCCCACACTCTCTCCAGAAACTCGACGCATTACTCGTTTCCATTGAGCAGCTTGGGCCGAGCCTGCCTGATCGGTCCTCGCCCCGCAACTAACCCCTCACCCGGCCCGCGACGGCTGGTGAAAGCGCCGTCGCGGTCCACCCTCTCCCCTTGGGAGAGGGCAGCATGCGTCAGCACTGGGAGAGGGCAGACCCACTTTGCGGTGCGCTCCGTTTCTGATACCACGGATAGCGCTCTCCGGCTATCCTCGCTCAGAACAATGAACTCGGTTGAGCCAAAGCCTGCACTCTCGGGAGACGGCAGGAACTGGACAAATGCTGTCTTGCCATTTTCGAGACATGGCGTAATCCGCGCAAAAAGGGTGTCACCGTTTACGAACTTTGAACCGCTGTTTCCGGTGCGGGATTCAATGTCGTTGATGAGCATCGAGTCGTTCGAGAGACTCGTCATAGGCACGAAGGGCTTCTCGCCCTCTCGAGGAACGATCGTTCGCGGGCTCACTGCAACTGCTTCGGTGAATCGCTTTACCTCCCACGCCGGCGGAATCGGGCCGAGGGGGGAGGGCACCATCGTGACCTTCTCATGGCCGGGGAAGCGGAAGTGGACGAACCATTCGCGGTAGAGCGCCTGCGCCATCTCTTCCAGAATCTTGATGCGCCGGGTGTTGTTTTCGATCAGGTCGTCGTAGGCGGAAAGGATCGAGGCAATCCGAGACTGGAAAGCCTTAGAGGGCAGCGTGATTTGCATTTCTTTTGCCGACCCGATATTGAAGTGCTGTTGGGCAACCCCCACAAGACTACCAGCAACCGTCCCACGCCCCCATGTTGAGTTAAAGAAACAACAAAGATAATGACTGTCGATGTCCTGTAATGGGCGAATGATGACTAAATCTGTACCATTGGCGACTCTGAGGCGTTCGGGAATTACGCAAGCGGTTCCGGGATACCCTGTGCGCACCACTACTACGTCTCCAGGAGACAGCGCAGACTTTTTCAGCCGCCTCCAACGCTCGGGATCAAAACCGCCGATGTGGTTGACGGCTTCTACTCGTTCCTCGGCTTCCCAAGGCTGGTCAGCAGCGCCGTCGTGAAGAAGGCGATTGCGCGTGGCATTCAGGGTGGCTTCTTCGGCTATTACTCCGGCTCGATTCCTGCATTGGGAAGCGATGGCAAATATCAAGTACCCGTGGCCCGCGTGCGTTTTAGTACCGCCGTCACCGAGGACGAGATCGACTTGGAGTCTGGCTTCCTGATGATGCCGCAAGCCCTGCCTGTAACGGCGCCGCCACCAACCACTGTAGGCACAGGGCCGACGGGTGCAACAGCAGGCGAGCCCGGCGGTGCATCCACGCCTACCCCTACTCCGCCGCCTGACCCGCCGAGAGATGTGGAGTGGGAAGCTCCGCAGGGCAGGGGGGCAAACAGGATTCGGGATTCAGGATTCAGGGGAGAGAATGAAGAGCATCTGCTTTCCGCCTTCTGCGGACGGTCTGGCCATGCTCGATTCCTCCCGTCCTCCCGCCTTGCAGGACGGGAGGACGGGAGGACGGGAATGACGCGCTCCCGCACTCCGAAGGGCCCTCACCTCTCGGCTCCTGACCGCGAGGTCCCGGCCTAGCCCCAGCGCCGAGAGTCCACCGCCGACTAGAAACGCTCCATCCTCGGGCCGTGCTCCCGGAAGGCTTACGGACAATCGTCAGCAGGAACGAAGCCAGCCGGCGGCCATCGGATTGCGCAAGGCCCGCCCAGTGCAGGGCAGAGGCGCCGGTCAAGGCGACCCAGACACTCCATCTCACGAACGTCAGATAGAAAATCATCGAAACCGCAAGCGCAGCAAGCGGCGGGAGGTGGGTCAATTTGATGCTGTAGCGGGGATCCCGCAAGGCGGGATCGCCAAATGGCGGCGTAAAGCCGCCTCTAGATCAAATTGACCCACTACCAAGCGGCATGGGGAGCTGGCGGTGTACGGGGACTTCCACCACCAGTTGCCGCACCGAAATATACACCAGAACGAAATTGATCACGATGGCGATCAAGAGCGCCCAGGCAGCACCCCGGCCCCGGTTAGACGGGACCAGCGCAAAACCGAGCAGCACCGCGACCGCTGCCGAATAGGCGGTACAGCGTAGCAACGTTTTCTGATGGTTATCGGCGATATAGATAGTTAATGGCAAGGCGCCGCGGTTCGGCTGCCGGAGTAACGGATGCCGGTCCCTCCGCAGCCATGGTCACGCCGGCTGTCGCAGCAGCCTCCTCCATTACACTTTCCCACCGCATGCCTGGAGGAGCTTGACAGCTCATTGGGATGTGGGTGTACGCATGTGGGGGACTGTGCTCTCACCAGCCAGCCCGCCGGAGCACCGAGTTAATCTCATTGTCAGCCCGAGGAGGCGCGCAGGGACCCGGCCTACGATACAGACATATGCCGTTCCAGCATCCTGCTAATTCGAAAGTGTGGCTGGGGTCAGTGAGAGTTCCGGCGAGGAGAACAGCGTTAAAACTCGCCGCCTGCTCCTCTAGTTCGGGTACTCCTCCAAGAAGAACGATCGGAACATTTTGATGCAAATGCGCATAACCTCCAATACTCCACCACGGAATGCGGTAGACTCCAACCCCGCAAAGCGTCGAGTCGCAACTGAGTTGATCGAAAGCGATCAAGCAGCCGGACCTTTGGGACCAATTGAATTGTGAGACGAGCAAGCAGGAACTGAGTGCCAGGAAGGCCAATCCGCCGCCAACGATCGTCCTTGGCGACAGCGGCGATCCCCGCCGTGTCTTGAAGGCCGGCGCGAGTTCCATAAGGCCGAGCGCGGCGAGGGTGATTTCAAGGGGCACAAGTGGATAAAGATAGCGGACGCTCTTAAAGCCGAATAAGGAATGAAAGACAAAATGGACCAGCGCTACCCAACCCAGGAATGGACTGCGGCGAATTCCCACGAGAACGAGAAAAGCCACCGGACCCAGGTGCGCAAACAACATCCTCAGATACCAATACCAAGTCTCGGTATTGTGTGCTCCCTCCGCAACATCGGTGCTGGGGAGCGACGGCACTGAGAACTCCCTAGCGTGTACCCGGTAATAAACGAGAAATGATTGGAAGGGATGTGACCAAGTAACTGCATCCACCAAGCCGAAAGCAACCACCGGCAAGAGAAGCCCCGCGGCGAGAGGGAGCATCCGCTTTCGCCAGTTGGGGTAGCAAAAATAAAGAGCCGCGAAGCCCACCGCCGGAGCTAGCTGGATTCGCAGTGACATGGCGAGCCCACTGAGCATTCCCGCCAGGAACATTCGCTTTTTTTCCCCTAACCCTTCACCATACATGCCCAGGTATAAGCCTGGCAGGAGGGCATGGGTGGCCACCACTTCAGTCAAAGTCTTTGGGGCAAAATAGACTAATTCGTACCAGATCGCACAAGCTCCCGCGGCGACAATAGCTGCCTCCGTCCCGCTGGCGCGCTTGGCCCAGGCGAAGCCGAACCAGACGGTCGTCAGGGAAATCAGCGAGAGCACAATGGTCATCCCCCACTGATATCCTGCTGATCCGCAGCCCATCCAATCAGTGCTTCGCATCACGGCTGCCAGAAACGCGGGAAACACCCAGGAGCGAGCCCCCCGTCTCCATTCCCAGGCGACCACCCCGTAGCCGTAGGCCAGGTGATGTGCGGGTTCTTGGGTCTCGAGAATTTCGTCCGTGTGATTTACGTTCGGAAATCTTATGCCCGCGCCGACCCGAAGGAATATTCCAATGAGCAAAAAGGCGAGCAAAAGAAGTCGGATGGAGGAAGATGATTTCATTTCCCACCAAGCAATGCCATTTCGGAGGCGGCGTCGGTTGCCCCGCGAGAGCAACTACATTAATACAGCTTTGCAACGCTTTCAAGCTCGCGTATACAGCGAAAAGCGGCTGAGTAATGCGTTGAGCAAGAAACTCTCACCCTTAACAAGGAAATCCAGGTCACCCACCGGAAAGTGTATTCTCCAGCAGAGCTGCTCCGCTCGGATTTGCTCCGCCGGGCCATTCCATGGACGCAGATTATGCTCGAAAAGCGCATCTATCGGAATGATCTAAACACTCGCTATGAGAACCTGGCCAGCGGGTTTACTACATTCTTCATGCTGGTCACGCTTCCGTTGATCCCGTTCAGGCCATCGCTGGCCATCATTCTCCCCTTGTTGTTCCTGCTCCTCTTCTTCTTGAACTGGAAATATTACCGGTTCGTTTACGGCGAAAAAGGTCTATGGTTCTTGCTGCGGGCGGTAGTGGTGAATTGGTTCGGATACTTATACAGCGTAGTGGGAGCGGTCTTTGGGATGGCCAGCTATTTGCTCCAGCCCGTTCTGACTCGACGGGCGAAGCCCCGCGCGGGTGATTAAGACGCTGCTCAGCGTTCTTATTGCTACTCTAGTGTCGCGTCCCACTCGATTCTTTACAATCGACCCTGAATGGGCCTTGGCCAACGACCCCCTGTCCCCTCTCCCCCAAAGGGGAGAGAGGGCGTGCATTAGAATTGACTCTGCCCTCGGTCCCGAGGAGCGGGACAGAGGGGACGGGGGTGAGACCGATGGCCAACGCAGCAAGGAGCAAGGGCAGAGCCACCTGACTCCAGGCCCGCGTTGTTCCACGCGCCGCTGGCTCCATTTCGCGTTGATCGTCTTGCCTCATGCTTCCCGTTCTTGCGGCTCCTGCAATACCAATCCGCTGCCGGTCTGCTGCAACCAGAGGCGGCTGTACAGCCCATGCCTGTGCAGGAGTGTCTCATGGGTTCCCGATTCCACAATCCTGCCTTGGTCCAGCACATAGATCCATTTTGCGTGGTAGAGGGTCGAGAGCCGATGAGCGATCAGAATCGTGACAAATTCCCGACGCGCGCTCAGCTCCCGGATGGTTTGAGAGATTTCGTTCTCGGTGAGGGAATCCAGCGAGGAAGTCGCCTCATCGAAGACCAGGACCTCGGGCTGGCGCAAAAGGGCGCGGGCGATCGCAACACGCTGCTTCTCTCCTCCGGAAAGCTTCAGCCCCCCCTCGCCGATCACAGCCTCCAGGCTCTGCGAGGCGCGCAAGAGCAGTTCTGAAGCAGCCGCCTGGCGCAGCGCCTCCAGGCATTCGCTGTCGCTTGCCTCCGGGTGGACGAACAGCAGGTTGTCCCGCAAAGAGCCCGAAAACAATTGCGGATCCTGGGTCACCAGCCCAATCCGTTCGCGAATGCGGTCAAGATCCAAGGCGGAAGTCGGAACACCGTTATACGTAACCGCACCTGAGCGCGGAGCGTAAAGCCCCAGCAGCAGCTTGATGATCGTAGTCTTGCCGGCCCCCGAAGGTCCCGCGAAGGCGATGGTTTCTCCGCGCGAGACCTGAAACGAAATATCCCGCAGCGCCGGCCTGGGGTTCCCTCGGTGCTGGAACACAACATGGTCGAAGCTCAAGGTCTCGATGGGGCCCACCTCTACGGGCGCGGAAGGGCGCGCTTCCTGAGGTGAGGCTAGAATGGCTCGCACATTGTTCAGTGACGCCTCCGTCTCCGCGTACAATTGCACGATTCCGCCCATATCCTGCAAGGGATTGAAGAGCAAGTTAAAGTACAGGAACAACGCAAAGAACTGTCCTAAGGTGATCTGTTGCCTGAAGACCAGATACAGCATGAGGAAGAGGAGGCCGACCCGTAGAAGGTTCACCACAGCGCCGTGGAAGAAACTGAGGTGGCGGATATAGCGCACTTTGGTCAGTTCCAGCTCCAGAATCTGGTCCCCGTGTTGACCCAGGCGCCAGACCTCCCGGCCCGCCAAGCCCAGACTCTTGACCAATTCGATGTTGCGAAGAGATTCGGTGACTGAGCCCGCCAGACGGGCGGACTCCCGGACGATCGTGACCTGAATCGCGCGCACCTTCCGGCTGCGCAAAACACTGGCAAAGAAGACACAGGGCACGGCCAGCAGATACGCCGGAACCAGAGCCCAGTGCATGCGAGCCGCGTAGATGATCAGGAATGAGATCCCAACGAAGGAACTGAAGACCGAATTGATGGACAATAAGACGAAGCCCTCCACGTCGTGGCGGGCCGTTTGGAGCTTGCCCATAATCTCGCCACTGCGTTGGTCTTCGAACGCCGAGTAAGGCATCCCCAGCGAGTGGGCGATCCCCTCGCTGTAGATCGCCATTCCCACGCGCCGCGCCACGCGGTTAACAAAATCGATCTGGTAATTCTTGGCCAGCCACGCCAGGAACGTAGCGGCAACCGCGGCGACAAGTAGAAGACCGACATGGCGAAAAAAAGTGGCCACATCCATCCGTCTCGCCTGGAGCGCATATCCGTCTATGATGCGCCGCAGGATGAGCGGATCCAGAAGAAGGAGCAATTGATTTGCTCCCGCGCAGAACAACGCCATGAACACCAGGCGCGCATGCTTGCGCAGATGGCGGTAAAGCAGGTTCATTCGCTCACTTTTAGGTTCATGAACAATGTTGAAGTTTACTCGTTTCACCGTGTTATAATCAACTATCCTATGCAGCTCAGCCTGCTGATTCCGACGCTGGAGTGCCGCAGAGTTCTCTTTTGGCGATTGGTAGAAGGCCTGGAATTCCAAATTCGAAATGCTGGGCGAAGTTCGGACGTTGAAATTCTCTCCTACCCAGACGCCGGCGGGCGTCCGATCGGTGACAAGCGGAACATCCTGCTGGGCCGGGCGAAGGGCGAATTCGTGGCTTTCATCGATGACGACGATGAAGTCAGCGAACGTTATATTGAGTTGATTGGCGACGCCCTTGAGCGACGGCCGGAGGTGGATTGCCTCGGAATTCGCGGCGTTATCACGTTTCGCGGCTCTCACCCGCGTGAGTTCGTGTATTCGTTGCAGTACTCCGACATGTTCAGCCGTAATCACACCTACTACCGTCCCCCCGCCCAGTGGAATCCCATTCGCCGGGCGATTGCGGTCCGTTACCCCTACCCGGATGTGAGCTGCTCGGAGGATCTCGACTGGGCGTTGCGGATGCGCGACGACCGCGCTTTGCAGCGGGAGGAGTTCATTGACTCGGTGCTCTGCTATTACCATTCGCGACGCTGGTGGTGCTGCCAGTGGTTGCTGGGTGGCACAGAGGCACTTCGTCACAAGCTGGGGATCCGTATGGTGAATCGCCTTCGGCTACGGGACTCCCGGACCCCGCCTGCCGAGGCAGCATCGCTTGGACGAGGACATGAACAGTATGCCAGGGACTGAAGCCGGCGGCCAGCCCGCGATTTCAGTTGTGATCCCGGTGCGCAACGGAGCCGGCACACTGCACGCCTGTCTGGAGTCCGTATACCGGTCCGCTTTTTCGGATTTCGAAGTTGTGGTTGTAGATGATGGCTCTGTGGATGGCACCGCGGCGGTCGCGGGGTCATATCCCTGCACGCTGCTGAAACTACCGAAAAACTCGGGAGCGGCTACAGCTCGCAATATAGGCGCCAGAGAGTCTCACGGCTGCATCCTTTTTTTCCTCGATGCCGACATACTGATCCGTCCCAAAACGCTGGGCATGATTGTGCGTGCGTTCTCGGAGCAGCCCGATGTGGATGCCCTCTTCGGTTCCTACACCAAGGAATGTGGTTCGGCGGGTTTTTTCTCGCGGTACAAAAATCTACTGCACCACTACACGCATCAAACTTCGAACCCGGACGCCGTGACCTTCTGTAGCGGCTTTGGCGCGGTGCGCCGCGAGGTCTTTTTTCGGCTGGGTGGATTTGATCCGCGGTGGCGCTACATGGAAGACATGGAATTCGGCCACCGCCTCCATCTGCGAGGCCATCGGATCTTGCTCTACAAGGAACTTCAAGTGACGCACTGCAAGCGCTACACCCTGCAGGGCCTGATCAGGAGCGACCTTATAGGCCGAGCCATCCCCTGGACCCAATTGATATTGGAGACTCGGGTGGTTAGGAAAGATCTCAACCTGCAGTGGCACAATCTCCTGAGCGTGCCGCTGTCGTACCTTATCTTGATTTCGCCGGCTTTGTTGCGCGTGGGGCGGCTGCCGCTTCTTCTTGGGGTGCTCCTTCTCTTGTTTGTGGCGCTGAACTACCGGTTCCTGGCTTTTACCTACCAACAGCACGGCCTTCTGTTTGCCGCCCGGAGCTTCCTGATGAGCTGGTTCAGCTACCTGTATAGCGGGCTTGGGCTGGTGCTGGGCGTGGGCAGTTACCTTCGTGGCCACTGGCGCGCCTCCGCCGCCCTCCACGACTCATCGAAAACATGAACGTTTTGTGGTTGACCTTAGGCTTGCCGTACCCCCCCGATAGGGGTGCGCGAATCCGGGATTTTCATCTTATCCGCGAAGCTGCACGCACTTCCCGGATTCACCTGTTCAGCTTGGTCCCCCCTGGCGCTGCCACAGACGTGGGACAGCTCCGGGATTTCTGCAAATCTATCGAGACCTTTGCGCTCCCACGGCCTCTGTCCGGCCGTCAGCTCGTGAGCTTTATCCGCTGCAGCCTGGCGCGGCGCCCCCTCGCGGCCTTTCCTTACTACTGTGCCGAGGCCGTCAGTCGACTCCAGGGCACCATCGCGCGGGAGAAGATTGATATTTTCCAGGTTGAGCACTCGCTGCTGGGCGCGTATCTCGACGCCGCACCGCGGCAAGGGAGCTGCCGAACTGTCCTTTCGCTGCACAATGTGTGTTTCGAGCAATACCGCCAGATAGCACGCCTCGAAATCGGCTTCGCCGCCCGTGCGCTGTACCGCCTGAAAGCATTCGCAATGAGCAAGGCCGAACGGCATTACATCCCGCGCTTCGACTGCTGTGTCGTTGTCTCCACGGCGGAACGCGAGCTTCTGCAACGAGCCCTACCCGGGGTGCGGGCGGTGGTAATCGAAAACGGAGTGGATTGCGCGCAATTGCAGCCCTTGCCGGAATCCGCTTCGGCTCTCGGGCTGCTGTTTGCCGGCGTTATGGACTATCCTCCCAATACGGATGGGGTAATGCTCTTCGCGCGGTCCATTCTGCCGCGCATCCGGGCTTTCGTTCCAGACGTCAAGCTGTTCGTTGTGGGCCATGCGCCCCCGGCGCGAGTAAAGGCGCTAGGACGGGAACCTGGCATCGAGGTGACCGGCTACGTAAGTGACATCCTTCCTTATTACCGGCTTTCGAAGGTCACTGTCGTTCCGTTGCGGGCCGGCGGGGGGACGCGTTTGAAGATTTTGGAATCGATGGCCCTCGGCAGGGCGGTGGTCTCGACCACGGCCGGTTGTGCCGGACTCGAGGTGTGCCACGGGGTGCATCTTCTGGTCGCCGACCATCCGCAACAGTTTGCTGATTGCGTCGTGCAGTTGCTCGGCGATGATGCGCTGCGTACCGAACTTGCTGGCAACGCGCGGCGCTTGGTCGAGCAGCGCTACGACTGGCCCACGATAGGAAGGCGGCTGGCGTCGGCACACCGCGAAATTCTAGCTCGGAAGGTGGCCCCATGAACATGCGTGAATTCCAGAACGCCGTTCACCGCAAGCTCGATGCCGTGTCCGTACGCTGTGCGCCTGGAAATGTCTGGGCCGTCATGCCGGAGCCCTATGTGCCCGATCTCTATGACTCGCTGATCGAGGGACATGAACCCTACGCTCGTGTTTTCACCCATCTGATTCCGTCCCAAGATCCTAAATATGTCCCCTCGCACCCCGCCCTGCCCTGGGAGATCGGGCTGACCTATGACGAGTTGGTGGCCGCCGCCCTCCCTGAAACAACCCGAGGCGTGTCATGGATTGACAGCACTCTCACCTTCTTGCCCGGGCACAAGGGGCGAGATAGGCTCAGACGTTACCTGCTCGAGCAGGCGCTGGGCCGTAAATCCCCGAAGGGGATTCGTAAAATAGCCGGGGGCGTTGGCCTCGGCTATTGCATGGTGCCCTTCCAGGGCACGGAAGCGGGTAACTCGACGTTGGCCTCAGCGAGTCGCGTCATCATTTGGGACATAGATTTATTTTAACGCCGATGGGGATCGGAGGTGAGACTCCCTGGGCGGCGAGGGCTAGATAGGGCATCCCGCGGTGGAGCTTCGGCGAGGACGTGCCGGTCTTGGCCTCAGAGGTGAAAGGGCGATGGAGCAAAGCGAACACCTGAACGATGCGAAAGGCCTCCCCTTCGTGGTCATCGTCAGTGTCAACTGGAATGGCTGGCGCGACACGCTCGAGTGCCTCGAATCCGTCCGGCGCCTCGATTACCCGAACTACCTAATGATTGTCGTGGACAATGCCTCTCGGGACGATTCCCTCGCGCGGATAAGGGAGTGGGCGGAAAAGAGGGAAGGATACCTGCTAGTTGATTACCCTGAAACAGTCGCTCGGGCGGGGGGAGAGGTTGTCCAGGAGCAAGCGATCACGGCAGCTTTGCCTGCCCGCCGGGCGGTGTTGATCCGAAGCGCTGAGAACATCGCACTTACCGGCGGCGCCAATCTTGCCATTGACTATGCCCTGCGAAGAGATCAGCCCGGGGACTATCTCTTCCTGTTGGATAATGACGCGAAGGCTGAAAAGCATACCCTTACCCATCTCGTGGAGGTCGCCCGGAAAGAAAATGCGGGCATTGTTGGCGGAGTGATTTTGGATTGGAAAACCGGGCAAATCCAGTATGCCGAAAGAACGACGCTTCTGCGGTGGTTCTTTTGTCCGCTTGTTAAGGCTGACTTGCCGCTGCCCGCAAAGGAAGTCGATTACTGGCCTTCCGCAGGGGTCAGCGGTGGCGCCATGCTCATCCGCCGGGACGTGCTCGACACTCTTTATGCTGCCACCGGTCACCATATACCAGGCGATCTTGTTGGGCACGGTTGGGAGTTTGAGTTATGTTACCGAAGCAGCTTGGCGGGGTATCGCGGTTTCGTAACCCGAGGGGGCTTTGTCCGGCATAAGGGTTGGCGCTCGGCCGGGTGTCCCGTCAGCCCGAGGCATGACTACTACTTTGTGCGTAACAGGATGGAAATGGCAGACGCTTTCCTGCCGTTTGGCTGGCGAGTATTATTTCATATATGTAACCTCCCGTTAACTCTTGCCCGGGTTCTCAGGGCGTTGGGGTACAGGAGGCCCGATGTTGCCCGAGCCAGTGTGGACGGGCTGATGGACGGTTACAAGCGCGTAAAAGGAAAGTGGAAGCACGATGGTGGCCTGGGGGGCGTTCAAAGGACTTTCAGCCCCAGGGTTTCTTAGGGGGGGCCGTCCCAGAGTTGATCTGCACGGCGTGCCGGATCGCGGAGTATTTAATTTGGATTCGTGGAAAGCAAGATTTACCCAAAAGCCTGACAGGTTCAAATCATCGCTACCGAATCGGAGGCGACAGATTGAAACGCAAGAGGATAGGCATTGCACATCCGCGGTTCGGTTCCGGAGGCTCGGAGGCCAGAGCGCTTTGGGCCCTTCAGGCGCTGGGCCGGGACTATGACGTTTCGCTCATCACCTGCGGGCCAGTTGATCTGTCGCGCCTCAACGAATACTACGGCACGACTCTTCAGATGGGGGACTTTAGCCTTCGGCGCGTCCGTTTGCCCCCTGGCTTGGACGGTAGCAAGCTCTGCGTCCTGCAAAGGCGCTTCTTTCAGCGATACTGCGGGCGGGTAGCCCCGCAGTTCGATTTGATGATCAGTGCTTACAATCCTTGTGACTTCGGGATGCCCGGAATCCAGTGCATCGCGGATTTTTCTTTCCTCCCGGAGCAACGCTTCAACTTCGATCCTGTTTTGCACGACGCCAAAGGCTTGGGGTATCGCGATTCTCCCCTTTGGCGAGGCTACCTGAAGCTTTGCGAATTCGTGTCGCCTTCCAACCCCGAGGGTTGGGGAAGGGGGCTGGTTATCGCGAACTCGAGGTGGAGCGCGAGGGTGGTCCGAGAAATGTTCGGCATCGAGTCGCGCTTGCTTTACCCGCCGGTCGTAGGTGAGTTCCCTGAAGTGCGTTTCGAGGAAAGAGAAACGGGGTTTGTCTGCCTGGGCCGGATGGCGCCGGAGAAGCGCGTTGAGGTCGCCATCGAGATCGTCAATAGGGTTCGTTGCTCCGGGCATCCTGAGGTTCACCTTCACCTTGTCGGCGAGATTGATGATTCCGCCTACGGAAGGGAACTTCGGAGACTCTGCGCCAGGTACAATGACTGGGTCTTTGCAGAGGGAACTTTGATCGGAGAGAGTAAGAAGCGTCTGCTTGCTGGGCACCGCTACGGTATTCATGCGCGTGAGAAGGAGCCCTTTGGGATTGCGGTGGCCGAATTGGTGAAAGCTGGGTGCATAACATTTGTTTCGAACGACGGTGGACAGGTTGAGATCGTCGATCACGCCGCCCTCACCTACTCCAGCGTCGAGGAAGCTGCCAAGAAGATCCTGGCGGTTCTTGACAGCCCGGAGCTGCAACACAACTTGCGCATGCACCTGTCCACAGCAGGAAGGCAGTTCTCGGTGGAAGCCTTCCGGACCGGCTTGCTGGATGCCACTGCCGCCTTCCTGAGAGGATAAAGGGGGCTATACCTTGTTGCGGAAGATGGTGGACGGCTGCCGGTAGTGGTACAGCGCGGCCTTCGGCCGCAAGCGAAGACCAGGTTTTCATTGCCGATTGCTGATTGCCGATTGACGATTGAAAAAGTGGTGTGGCAACTCCTTCCCATGTGCATCAGCAATCGACAATCGGCAATCGACAATCGGCAATTCCAGCCAACCTGGGCCAAGCGATGACCGCAGAAATTCTTCGCAAGAAACGAAGAAGTTTGGAACTAGTGCTACAGCCCAGCCCCGTGGCCGCAACCAAAAGCAGATTCTTCGCTATGCTGCGCTCCGCTCAGAATGACATGTCATCCTGATCCCGCCTTGCGGGAGAAGGATCTGCTTTTCTTCGCGCCGCGCGATGAAGTTGGCCAATAGTGCTACAGTTTGATGTAGAGGCGGCTTTATGCCGCCAACGGGCGAGGTAAACTCGCCGCTACAACATCAAACTGTACCACTACCCGGCTGCCCTGTAATGTTGGCAAGTCGATAGAGCGTGACATAATACATGGGAACTCAAAAGAACGATAATTGTCCTCTGGTGGCAATATCGATTCTCAACTGGAACGGTTGGCAGGATACGCGGGAATGCCTCGAATCCGTCCGGAGGCTCAGCTACCCGAATTATCTCACCGTGGTTATTGACAATGGCTCCTGGGACCACTCTGCGGAAAGGATCAAGGCTTGGGCCCGCGAGAATCTTGGTCCCGGACATGTGCTTGCCGAATACGCGCCCGCAATCGCGCTCCAGGGGGGAGAGGAGATAACGGAAGCGGCCCTCGAGCGGACTCCACCCGCGAACAGGCTGGTCCTGATCCGCAACGATGAGAACCTGGGCTATACAGGAGGAAACAATGTTGGAATTGATTACGCCCTTCACCGACGAGCGCCGGCAGACTACCTGTTTCTTCTCAATAACGATGCGGTGTTGGATAAGGAGTGCTTGAGCGTGCTGGTTGGGGTGGATCGGGAGGCAGATGCAGGAGTCGTAGGGGCTGTCGTAACAGACCACACCGGCGCAATCCTGTTTGCCCGCAGTGGGACGATCTTCAAGCATTTCTTTCGCGTGCTGGGAGGCCGGCGCGTACCCCAGACCCGGGGCGAGTTCTGGGAATCGCCTTTGGTGAACGGCGCTGCGATGCTCGTGGGAAGTCGCGTGCTGCGTTCCGTTCACCAGCGGCGAGGTGCGTACTTTAATGACGCCCTCTTCATGTATAACGATGAACTTGATTTCTGTACGGCTGCTCATCGAGAAGGATACAAAACGGTCGTTGCAAGGAACGCTATTGCTTCCCATCGCGTGAAGGTGAGGCGGCAAGGGCCGGCTAACTCGACATATTTCTTCTATTACTCTACTCGCAACCGTGTGATCCTTTCGAGAACTTTGCTTCCCTTCGGTCGCAGACTGATATTTCATCTATTTTATCCACCCTTGTGCGTCAGGCGCATCGTTGGGCGCCTGCTCGCTCGAAAGCCCCGCATGGCATGGGCTATTGCCTGCGGCCTGCGCGACGGCTATCGCGGCGTTGGCGGAAAGTGGAAGTATCACGATCGGGCGGCATCTTGGGCTGACGACCAGATTGCGAGCCTGACTTCCTGAGGAAAGAGGGTAACACTGCAAAGCATGGGTTTCCTGGAGGAAGCGAGAGGAGTGTTACCTACGGAAGATAGAAACGGGCTTCGAGGTTTGCGATCTGCTGGGAATCGGCCGCGCCCATTCCTCGCATGTCATTGAGATGGATCTCGTATTCCGGCGGCGGGGTAACAGCCCTTGAATCACAGGCCCATGCTCGTCCGGATCGTGTCCGACTGGGACAGTTCCGAGCTTCTGCGGCAGACCCCCGGCGGAGCGGGGGTGTGGGACGGCATCTGCTTCACCACCCGCCCTGTGCAGGAGTGCGACCTGCTCGTCAAGTCGAACAATCGGAGGTGAAAGGGCGATGGAGCAAAGACAACACCCGAACGATGCGAAGGGCCTCCCCTTTGTGGTCATCGTCAGTGTCAACTGGAATGGCTGGGGCGACACGCTCGAGTGCCTCGAATCCGTCCGGCGCCTCGATTACCCGAACTACCTAATGATTGTCGTGGACAATGCCTCTTGGGACGATTCCCTCGCGCGGATAAGGGAGTGGGCGGAAAAGAGGGAGGGCTACCTGCTTGTTGAGTACCCTGAAACAGTCGCTCGGGCGGGGGGGGAGGTTGTCCAGGAGCAAGCGCTCACGGCAGCTTTGCCTGCCAGCCGGGCGGTGCTGATCCGAAGCTCTGTGAACATGGCAATTACTGGCGGTGGCAATCTTGCCATTGAATATGCCCTGCGAAGAGATCAGCCTGTGGACTATGTCTTCATGTTGGATAATGACGCGAAGGCTGAAGAGCATACCCTTGCCCATCTGGTGGAGGTGGCCCGGAAAGAAAATGCGGGCATCGTTGGCGGAGTGATTTTGGACTGGAAAACCGGGCAAATCCAGTATGCTGAAAGAACGACGCTTCTGCGGTGGTTTTTTTGTCCGCTCGTTAAGGCTGACTTGCCGCTGCCCGCAAAGGAGGTCGATTACTGGCCTTCCGCGGGCGTCAGCGGTGGCGCCATGCTCATCCGCCGGGACGTGCTTGAGACTCTTTATGCTTGCATCGGTCACCATATACCAAGCGATCTTTTTCGGGCCGGTTGGGAGTTTGAGTTATGTTACCGGAGCAGCTTGGCGGGGTACCGCAGTTTCGTAACCCGAGGGGGCTTTGTCTGGCATAAGGGTTGGCGCTCTGCCGGGTGTCCCGCCAGCCCGATTCATGACTACTACTTTGTGCGTAACAGGATGGAAATGGCAGACGCTTTCCTGCCGTTTGGTTGGCGAGTATTATTTCATATATGTAACCTCCCGTTAACTCTTGCCCGGATTCTCAGGGCGTTGAGGTACAGGAGGTCTGACGCTGCCCGAGCCATTGTGGAAGGGCTGATGGACGGTTACAAGGGCGCAAAAGGAAAGTGGGTGCACCACGATGACGGGGGGGGCGTTCGAGCGAGTTTCAGCCCCAGGGGTTCTTAGGGGGAGTTCTGCCCCAGAGTTGATCTGCACGCCGTGCAAGATCGCGGAGTGTCTAACATGACAGAGTCCCCGTTTGTCGTCATCAGCATCCTGAACTGGAATGGGTGGCGGGATACACTGGAGTGCCTGGAGTCCGTGCGGCGGCTCGACTATCCGAACTACCTGACCGTCGTGGTCGATAACGGCTCTCGGAACGACTCGGTGGAGAGGATTCGCGCTTGGGCCAAGGAGTCTCTGCCTGATCAGGCTGCTTTCGTCGACTGCACGCGCGAAACGGCATTGGGCGGAGGAAACCCGAGCTCGGAGGCCCCGCTCGACGCGGCCGAGTCCCCGAACCGACTCGTGCTCATCCGCAACGAAGAGAACCTCGGTTTTACTGGCGGCAACAACGTCGTCATCCATTACTCTCTTCACCGGAGCCCCACCGCAGATTACGTTTTCCTTCTCAACAACGATGCAATTGTGGAATCTGATTGCTTGACCTGCCTTGTTTCGGTAGCGCGGTCGACCGATGCAGGGGTTGTAGGCGCAGCGGTCATCGAGGAAGGGACCAAACGGGTTATTTTCCGCGGGAGAGCGCCCCTCGTGCGTCATTTTTTTTCGCCCTTCCTAAAATGGCACCTCCCGCCGCCGGAGCCAAATCCTGGGTACTGGAACGCGTTTACGGCCGCGGGTACGGCCATGCTCATTAGCAGGCGCACTCTCGAGGCCGTTAATGCTTACTCCGCTCAATACCTTGACGACCGCTTGTTCATGTACGGGGAGGAGCACGCCTTCTGCTTCGAAGCGAGTAAGCTAGGACACGAGACTTTCCTCGCCTCCGAGGCAGTAGCGTACCACAAGAGGGGAAGAAGTTCGGGTGGGCGAGGAGGGCCCATTCAGTGCTATTACGGTAATCGCAATCGGGTCCTGCTGGCTAACAGAGAGCTGCCGCTCGTTTCGAAGGTCCTCTTCCACATAGCGAATATGCCTTTCGTTTTTGCTCAGAGTATAACGCACGCTGTGCGCCATCGCAGGGCCTCCGCGCGGGCGGTCCTCCAGGGTGTACTGGATGGCTATCGCGGTGTTGGCGGAAAGTGGAAGTATCACGATCAGGCGGTGTCTTGGGCTTACGACCAGATTGCGCGCCTGGGTTCCTGAGGAAAAGGGGTAACACTCCAAAGCGTGGGTTCCCTGGAGGAACCGAAAGGAGTGTTACCTATGGTATACGTCATTTTTGGGGATCACATCGGCCTAGAAAAACGCGATCTTTGAGTATGCGTACCATGCGGGTTCTGTCTGGCACAAAATATGAGTCCCAATTTACTCTTCGCCCAGCTAAGAATAATATCAGATCCCAGCCTACGCACTTTATATGGCAAGCAAAAGAGAGGCGGCCATGATCAGAAATGCTGTAGAAAAAGTCTACAGGTCAGTCATTGACAGGCTTCCAGACTACGCGGCCATTAACGTGATGTATTTTCGCCGCTTTCGAAGACTGCCCAATCTAAGGAATCCAAGGACATTTAATGAAAAAATTGCTTGGCGAAAACTGTACCAGCATAACCCACTATTCCCTATCTTTTCCGACAAAGTTGCGGTTAAGGCAGAAATCGCAAAACTTATAGGCGAGCAATACATCATAGAAACCTTATGGGTAGGGGACAATCCAGAAGATATTCCCTTTGATGGTCTCAAACCACCTTACGTGATCAAGGTCAATCATAGTAGCGGCGGAAATATATTCATCCGCACAGCGCAAGACATCAAGAGGGATAAGATTGTAGCATCTATGCGCGAACAACTTGGATTCTCGATTGATCACATTTTTCGGGAATGGGGCTATTTAGGAATTCCCCATAAGGTGATCGTCGAGCGCATGGTCGAAATGTCGGGCGATGAGGTTCCGGAGGACTACAAATTCTTTACATATCACGGGCGTGTCCATTTCATCGAGGTTGATTGCGACCGATTCAGGGGGCACAAGACAAACTTATATGATCGTGAATGGAATCTTCTTCCTGTGAAGTTAAAATATCCCCCAACGTCAGAACCTGTTTCCAAGCCAGTGAGATTGGGTCAAATGATCAATCTGGCTGAGAAGACTGGTGCCCAATTCGACTTTGTTCGGGTGGATTTATACTCGCCACCTCAAGGCATCTTATTTGGAGAAGTTACCTTCTACCCTGGCGCAGGACACTCGGCGTTTGTTCCAAGAGATTGGGATATTAGATTTGGAGAGCCTTGGAAGATTTGACTGCGCCTCAAGATCGCTGACGTCTTGGGCTGACGACCAGAAGGCGAGCCTGAGTTCCTGAGGAAAAGGGGTAACACTCCGAAGCATAGGTTCTCTGGAGGAACCGAAAGGAGTGTGGCCTATTGTTGATGTGCATCTCATATTCCAGCGGAGGGGTAACAGCCCTTGAATCACAGCCCCATGCTGGTCCGGATCGTGTCCGACTGGGACAGTTCCGGGCTTCTGCGGCAGACCCCCGGCGGAGCGGGGATGTGGGACGGCATTTGCTTCACCACCCGCGCTGTGGAGGAGTGCGACCTGCTCGTCATGTCGAACAACCGGAAGCTCGGTCCGGGGCTGGCGACCGCCATTCACATTCCCGGGTATCGCTGGCCGCGATGGCGGCACCGGCTTCGCTATCTGCACCGCAAGATTCGGGCTGGGGAGGCGGCGGACTTGGTTAACGTGCTCATCAACAAAGCCAAGTATATCTGGTGGTCCGATGTCTGACCGGATGCCTCCCCCTCGTCCCCGCATCCTGGTCTGGTACTGCCGGCTGATCCCGCGCGGCGGCGGGGAGGGAGTGGCTGCGTGGATCCTCGAAGCGCTGCGGCAAGACTACGCGGTGACGCTGCTCACCTCAGAGCCCGTTGACCTCAGCCTGCTCGACAGGTGTTACGGCACCTCGCTGACCGGCTCGGATCTTCAGGTTCGAACCATGGCTCCGCTGGTGCGCGGATTCCTCGGTTTGGATCCGGATTCAGGCAGTATTCAAAAACATGCCTATCTGATGCGGCTCTGCAAGCGAGTCCGGCATCAGTATGACCTGGTCGTATGCGCCGACAATGAAGGTGATTTCGGCCCGCCTGCCATCCAGTACATCCACTGGCCGTTCCTCGCCCATGTGTACCCTCGCGTCCGGTCTTCCTGCGACCTGCCCTTGGGGCAGAAACTCGCCTGTTTGAGCAAGGGTGAAATCCGGCCGTGGATGCTGGTCGCCGATTATTCCTTCGATCGCATGAAGGCCAACCACACCCTGGTCAACTCCGACTGGACCGGCCGATGGGTCAAAAGGGTCTACGGAATCGACTCCACAACGGTCCATCCTCCGGCTCCCGGAATCTTTCCCGAGATCGCGTGGGAAGAACGTGCGGACGGCTTTGTTATGATGGGCCGGCTGTCGGTCCTGAAGCGGTTCGACTGGTGTCTAAAGGTCCTCAGCGCAGTGCGAACCAGGTTCCCCCAGATCAGGATGCACCTCGTGGGGATGTCTTACCTTGAGGCAGGCGATTATCCCGTATTTCTGCGTGGGCTCGCGCAAGCCAATTCCTCTTGGGTGACGTTGCACGAGGATCTTTCACGGGGAGAGTTGGCCGAACTCGCGGCGCGCCAGCGTTACGGCATGCACGCCTTCAAGAACGAGCATTTCGGCATGGCTGTAGCAGAGATGGTCCGAGCTGGTTGCATCCCCTTTGTGCATAACAGCGGTGGTCCGCCGGAAATCGTCGGAAACGATAGGCGCTTGATTTACGAATCCGAGGAGGACGCCGCGCAAAAAATCATGCGGGTGCTTGGAGATCCTGCTGCTCAGGAGGACATCCGGCAGCGGCTCGCCCTCCGGAAGGACTTCTATTCCGTCGAGACATTTGTGCGGGCCATCCGCGCGGAGGTGAGGCAGGCCCTCAGCTTCTAGCCCGCTTTTCTCACCAAGTCTTTCGCGGGTCGATTCGGCGCCATGATTGTGGCGGCTGATGGGGATTTTGGGCGGTGCCGTGTCGTGATGAGACAAGGGGGCGGAAAACGGCGCTGAGGGCCGCTGAGCCGCAAGGACTTAGGGGCCGAAGCCGGCACACTTCCTGCTGCGGATATCTTACCGAACAAGGCCCCTGCCCACCCCCTTTTTCAGCCTCGCAACGGCACCGCCTGAAGCTGGGCATAGACCTGCCGAAACCGTTCCGCGTAAGGCTAGCCTCCTGCCAGCGCATCCCGTGACTTCAGTTGCCAGACCGACGTTTGCTCTGCCAGAATCCGCTACGCGTAGAGAGGCCCCATGGGTACATTGACGAAGAAAGTGGCCTTGATTCCATATTGATCCATGGCATCGAGACAGGCGGGCAAGTGTTCCGTCGCGTCATCGACGGAGTGCGTGACCACGGTTCTGGCGCCGTTCAGATACCGGGTCTTTCCAACGAAACGCACGGCGCCGCCCGGGTCGCCGAGGTCATGGGGGGTGACTCGCAATCGGATCAAGGGATGCGGGGAAACTCTGGCGATCTGCGAAGGCTTAGCCGTCAGATCGGCGATGTCCTTCCAGGAGAGCGAACTGCCTCGGATGTAGCGCGCCAAGGCACGCACCCGGGCTTGCGGGGTTGGCGGCTTGTTCATTCGTGATTGGAGTCTCCCTGCTATAATATAAGCCGTGGCGAACCCGCTGAACAGTCGCGAGTTACTCGTCCGGCTGTTGCTCGCCGATGACGCGCAGGCTCGATTCGCCAGCCGGGAGTTCTCGCGCTTGGACAAGTGGCCGGAAGCGGTTCGTCTGGCGTCTCTCTGGAAGGTCCTCCCGACTCTGAACCGCCGGGTTGCGGCACTCGGCGCCGATGTTGGAGATACCGCTCAAGCCACGCTGCATCGCATGACGGCCGCCGGATTCGTGCGGTCCGCCCGGTCGGCGCGGAAGGGCGTGAACGCCCTGGTCGAATTGCGGCAGAAGGGGATTCCTGCAGCAGCATTCAAGGGACTGGCGGCCATTGCCGGCCTTTATCGCACCCCAAGGGATCGCTTCATTGGAGACGTCGATATCCTGATCCGCCAGGAGGATTTGAATGCCGCGCTGGTATGCCTCGAGGCGCTCGGGTTCAAGCCGGACCTGCCGGGCGAGTTTCCGGATTATGTGAGCTTCATGCGTCACTCTCCCGCATTTGCCGGAAACTTCAGCGTCGCCTTACGGGATGCCGACAAGTGCGAGATCGATGTTCATTGGCGCCTGGGGATCTCAGGGCAAGCCTCGGGAACCGGGCAGCTCATTCAACGAGCCAGAGAGGCAGAGCTGTTCGGCAGCGCCATCCCAATCGTGGCGCCCGCCGACAACTTGATTCTTACCTCCCATCACGCGTTTCGCGAAAACCTCACCCCCGACATGACGCTGCGCGATGTGCTGGATATTGAAGCATGGTGCCTACAACTAGCCGCTGGCGGAGAACTCCAGACCGCCCTGGAGTACGTGGCCTCGATCGGCCTGGCCTCACCCCTGCTGGCAATCATCAACATCCCGCCTGTGTTCAACTCCGACAGCGCCGTAAAACCCGCAGCGGAATTGCTCCAGCGGCTGGCAAGGAAAACGGAGGCAAGAACCGCCAGGCAACTTACGAATCTGTTTGTGCTCCAGGTTCACCAGGGGCCCCTGAACAAGGATCTGTCTTATCTTTTTCACCCGCGCTCTCTAGGGCAGATCGCCGGCGGTTTTTTGAATGGTTGGTCCAGATACCGCAGCTTCATGCAGGATATGGAAATTAAGAACTCGGGCCGGCCTCTGCCAATCTCCGGTCGCATTCGGTTCTTGGTTCGTGCGTTCGCCGGGCTCATGCCCGCGCAACTTCGCATGATTCGGGCGCTAGCCAAGGTGAAGGGAACCTATCAGAATGGGTCTTGAACCAGCGCTCGACAGAACCAGCGCTCGACAAACCAGCGCTTGACAAAAAGCCGACCAGCGGCTGGCCGAAATAAGCAGCCGTGTGTTACCCTATACCAGAAGGGACAGCCCTTGCATAAGGTGCGAACTTCCGGTTTTATCCGACGCTGAAACAGCGTGGTATTGTGCATAAGCTAACAGCCACCGCCGCGGAGCGGAGGCGTTGTCTTTTGTCGCCTTCTGCGGGACCTCGCGGCGGTCAGATAGGAGTGAGATGAGTCCCATATATAGAGTCGACGAGCCCAAAGTCATTAGCGAGACTTTTGAAAACGAAATCGTGGCGATCAACTTCGATAGCGGCAGCTACTACGGGATGAGGAAGGCGGCGGTAGTGATCTGGGGCCTGCTCAAACAGGGTGCTTCCGCAGAAACTATGGTCCGCCACCTCGCATCGCGATATGATGCCGAGCCGGCGGTAATCGCCGAGTCGATGGACCGGTTTCTTACGCGCCTGCGTGAGCAAGAGCTGATTGTTGAAACGGAGGCGGAGGAGGCCGCCGGCGGGACGGAATACGCCCAGAATGCTCGGAGGCCGTGGGAGCCGCCGGAGCTTTCAATCTACGAAGACATGAAGGACCTGCTCTTACTCGATCCGATTCACGAGGTAGACGAGACGGGCTGGCCGGCCCGCAAGCCGGAGTCAAATGAATGAGACCGGTATTCACGGAGGAAACCAGGCAACTGTTGGGTGCGACCGCTGAGGGAGCTCCGGCGAGATTTGTCGAAACGGCCCGCGCGTGCTTCGAGAAGGCGGCTCACGCAGTGGGCGGAGTGGAGGAGCGGATGTTCAGGCTCGGTGAACACCGTGTGCTTCTTCGCTTTGCCGGGGGGCAACTGATACCACTCGTGGTTCGAGCCCTGGCGCACCGGGAGATTCCCTTGGACGGGAAAGCGGATCTGACGGTGTGCTTCTTCGACAGCGAATCGACCCGCACACCCATGCCACCTCCCCCCTGGAGCCTCGAGCAGTACACCGGCCTGGGAGAAATTGACGGCTACAACGACGAGCGCGTGCAGGTAACGTATGGCCCGGGCGTGGACATTCTCCAATGCCTGGATCGGGACCGTAGCCTCGCCCTTTACTGGACCCCCAGCTACCGGCTGATCCCCTGGTGGGAGCAAGTCTCTCCGCTGCGGGCCATCCTGAACCGGTGGCTGAAGGATGGAGTCTTCCAGCCGTTGCATGCAGCGGCGGTGGGGGCCGCAAGCGGGGGAGTTCTGATCACCGGTCCCAGCGGCTCGGGAAAATCGACGGCCACGCTCGCCTGCCTGGGTTCCGGGCTGCGATACGCCGGTGATGACTATGTCCTGGTCCGGACCACCCCGTCGCCTCACGTTCACAGCCTGTATAGCACGGCCAAAATCGCGGCCGACAACCTTTACCGGTTTCCCCACCTGGCGCCGATCATAAGCAACGCGGAGCGCCTGGGGTCCGAAAAGGCCCTCTTCTTTCTCAACGAACACCGCGCCGCACAGTTGATCGAAGGATTTCCCATCCGCGCGATTTTGACCACGAAAGTGCGTGGGCTGAGGGATACGACGGTCGAGCCGACCACCGCGATGGCGGCGTTGAAGGCTCTCGCGCCGACGATGGAACACATGCGAGGGACGCGCCGGCAAACGCTGGAGAAGATTCTACGGCTGGTCAAGTCGGTGCCGGTTTACGCGTTGCTTTCGGGCACGGACCTGGCGCAGATTCCGGTGACGATTTCCGGTCTGCTTCAGAAGCTGGAGACTTCGGATTAATGGCGAATCCGCTGCTCACCGTCGTGATCCCCGTCTACAACGCAGCGCACTTCCTGCCCGAAGCGGTGGAGAGTATACGCCGGCAGGAGTACGAGCCGTTGGAGATCATCGTGGTGGATGACGGGTCCACCGATAACTGCGCGGAGGTGGCGGCAGGGCTGGGAAGTAATGTTCGATACGCCCGACAGGAGAATGCGGGTCCCGCCGCCGCCAGGAACCACGGTCTTTCCCTTACCAGCGGCGAGTTCATTTCCTTCCTGGACGCCGACGATCTGTGGCCGCGGCACAAGCTCTCCATTCAAATGGCGCGCCTGCTGGCCGAGCCTGAGCTGGATTTTGTACTGGGACGCACCCAATACCACGTTCTCCCGGGAGGGAAGATCCCGGACTTGCCTTTTGAGGGGCCGGAGAACATCGTCACCCACACGGTGGTGGGGAGTGGTGTTTACCGGCGTCAGGTGTTTGATCGCATAGGAGTGTTCGAGGAGTCGTTACGCTTCGGCGAGGATACGGACTGGTTTATGCGGGCGCTGGAAGATAACGTCGAGATGCGAATCTTGCGGCCAACCACACTCCTCTACCGGATGCACGGAAAGAACATGACGCAGGACCGGAAGGCGATGAGCCACCAGATCATGGTGGTATTGCAGCGATCCATGGAACGCCGGCGCCAAAGAGGTGGAGCCGTGTCGCCGCTGCGCCCGTGGCTTTCCTACGATGAGTGGGCGCCGGGCACGCGGGCTTTGGTTAGCGCGATCATTCCCACCTACAACGCGGAGCATTTTGTGGATGATGCCGTCCGGAGTGCGCTAGGGCAGACTTATCGCCCGGTGGAAATCCTGGTGGTGGACGATGGATCGACGGACAAAACAGTGGAGAAAGTACGAGAGTTCGGGCCGCGATTGAGGCTGCTCCGTCAATACCACGCGGGAGCGGGAGCCGCGCGCAACTTGGGCGTGATGCACGCGACAGGCCGATATATTGCCTTCCTCGACGCAGACGACATCTGGACCCCGACGAAGCTTTTTCGCCAGATGGAGATTCTCCAGGAGGACCCAACGTGTGATCTTCTGTTCGGACACGTGCAACATTTTCGGGAAACGAGCGGGGAATCCGGGGGCCCCGCTCCTGGTTACTTGCCGGGCACGATGCTCGCGAAGCGCGAGCTGTTTGACAAAACGGGTCCGCTGGTGACAGACCTGAAAGCGGGCGAGTTCATCGACTGGTATGCGCGGGCGATGGAAGCGGGGCTTCGGAGCCGGCTGGAACCGGAGGTGTGGCTGCGGCGACGCGTCCACGGAGCTAACCTGACCGCCCGCGAGCGCATTGCGTGGGGGGATTATCTCCGGGTGGTGAAGGCGGCGATGGACCGCAGGCGACACGGGGAAAGCGAGGGCGGGTAACGGAGAAGAAGCGCGGCGTGGCGCTACTGTCTGACATTTGCTCGAGGAAGCGGGTGGAAGCTTGCGGCAATGTTTGCGTCGCAGGCGGTGTCACGGATGTCGCAGCCGCTGACCCTGGCGGTCCGCTGAGCCACGACGAGCACCTCTCCCAGTACCTGAAGGCGATCGATTCCGGGCTGCACAGCGTCATCCAGCCAAGGGTGGTGCTCCGGCGGCGGTTGCACGACGCCAACCACGGCATAAAGAAGAGCGATGCGCGGGCGGACTATGTCCGCATCGTAAAGGCGGCGCTCGACCGCAGGAAAGCAAAGGCCCTCGCGGCGGATCCTGGCACGGGCTAAAGCGGACACATGCTCGGGTACGAACTGCTCCTGAAGGCCGCGTTTCTGAACCGGCGCGAAGCGCTGGCAGCCTGGGAACAGTGGCAGGCCTGCACGGACCTCGATCGAATCGATGACGGTTCTTACCGGCTGCTTCCGCTGGTTCACCGGAACCTGAAAGCGTTTGGCGTAGAGCATCCGTATATGGACCGGTTGAAGGGTGTTCGGCGTCGCACCTGGCTCCAGAACCAATTGATCCTTCGCGGTGGCGTGGAGGCATTACTCGCATTCCGCGCTGCCGGGATTGAAACGATGGTCCTGCGAGGGGCGGCAAACATCGAGGGCTACTATAAGGATGCCGGCTTGCGTCCGATACGGGATTGCGACGTTCTCGTTCCCGAGGGCAAGGCCGTGGACGCGATTGGCACTTTGGAACGCGCGGGCTGGAGCCGTATCACGCCCGCACCCGCGAAGCTGACGCCGCGGTTTCGAGGTTTCCGCAGCTCGATCGCCTTCCGGAACGGCGCCGGGGTTGAGCTGCGCTTGCACTGGCACGTCCTATCCTTCTGTTGTTCTTCCAGCGCCGACAAGGAATTCTGGCGCGGCGCGGAGCCCGCCGTCGTCCACGGAGTGGAGACTTTGGCGCTGAGCCCGACGGATCAACTCCTCCACACCTGCCTTTCCGGCCTCGAATGGAGCTACGTGCCACCGGTCTGGTGGGCGGCCGACGCAATGATGATTCTCCAATTGCCGGATCGCATCGATGCGAAAAGGATCCTTCGATTTGCCAAGGAGTACCGGCTGGTTCTGCTGGCGCGTCGTGCGCTCGATTATCTGCACGCGACTCTCGAGGCGCCGGTTCCGCCTGACCTGTTGCGCGCCCTGTCGGCGGAGCCTGTCTCCCGCGCGGACCAGCTCGAGTACGAATGCGTCACTCAACCCTATCGAAAACGGAGCGTATCCGCGTGGATGGTGGGAGCTTACCGGCGGCACGAACGGTGTGGCATCGGTACGTTCATGGGCTATCTCGTATGCTCCTTGCGTTGGGGAGTTCTGCCGCACGTTGCTGCCCGCGTCCGCAAGCAATCCCGTAGCAGTTGAACCTCACATCTGATGCGGCTCTGCAAGCGAGTTCGGCATCAATATAACCTGGTCGTGGGCGCCGACAATGAAGGTGATTTCGGCCCGCCTGCCATCCAGTACATCCACTGGCCGTTCCTCTTGGGCGACGCTGCACGAGGACATTTCACGGGGAGAGTCGGCCGAACTCGCGGCGCGCCAGCGTTACGGCATGCACGCGTGCAAGGACGAGCATTTCGGCATGGCTGTAGCCGAGCTGGTTCGAGCTGGTTGCATCCCCTTTGTGCATAACAGCGGTGGTCCGCCGGAAATCGTCGGGCACGATAGCTGCTTGATTTACGAATCCGAGGAGGAGGCAGCGCAAAAAATCATGCGGGTACTTCGAGATCCCGCTGCGCAGGAGGACATCCGGCAGCGGCTCGCCCTCCGGAAGGACTTCTATTCCGTCGAGACATTTGTGCGCGCCATCCGCGCGGAGGTGGAGCAGGTCCTCAGCTTCTAGTGGCCAACCGGCGCCCGCCGCTCACCAGCAACCTGCCAGCCGGCTGCGTACAGCTTCCCGGATCCCTTCAACAAACCGCTCGCATGTGAACATCCTCTTACGAGGCGCCAGGGATTCGAGGACCGCCTCCTGCGCACGACCGTCTCGCATCACGGCCGTGATTTTTTCCACCGCGTCCTCTTGCGTCGTGAAACAGAGGCGCGGGTCGCAGCCGGAAATTTCCACTTGGCCGCCACTGTTGTGAACAAAGGGGATGCCACCGCTCATCAGAATCTCCGCCGGGGCAATGCCGAAGTGCTCGTCGATCTGCGCGTGGATGCCATAGCGCACCTGCGCGGCCAGTTGGGAAAGATCGTGGCGGGAGAGGTTTTCATGCAACTTTACCCAATCCGAGTTGGCGTCCACCAAGCGGCGCAGTTCGCGGTAGTGCTTTGGCCCGTCTCCCACCTTGGCTTTCGTCCCGACCAAGTGCAGGGTCAGGTCTGGCTGACCCTTCCGTACCTTGCTGAGCGTAGAGACGATCCAATCCAGGCGCTTTAGGGGACTGAGCCGGCCCGAGGCGAGGAACTCGTTGCTGCGCTGGCTCCAGGCACGTTCCACAACCGAAACCGGCACGGGCGGGTAGAGAGTCCGTGTCTTCACTCCGTAAATCCTTTCAACCAGCGAACCAGTCCAGTCCGAATTGGTGAGAAACGCGTTCTCCTTCAGCCGCTGGAGGGAGTAGTCTGCGAGAATCATCCAGGGCCGCGTCTCTCCCTTCAGCAGATCGAGAATCTTCGCGGCCAGCGGCTTGCCAGCGCAATCTCGATACTTCCGCCAGAAGCGGCTGAGTTCAGGATAGTGGATATAAAGCAGACCAGGCCCACCCAGGTCCATTTCTTCCACGGCCGTGCCAATCACAAGGTCGTAGTGGTGGCGAATTCTGTGGCAGGCACGCATCAGGTACGCAGTGGGTTGAAGGCTTCGCCGGTCCGGATCGAGTTTGAATAACGTCCGTAGGAGCCGGTTGGGATAGATGACGGCGAAGTCCGTTTGCTGTAAAGATGTTCCGTAAAAGCGGTTGATTTCCGCAGTATTCATGCGGTTCCAGGTGAGCAGGGTGAGGGCGTAGTGACTCTTGAGGGCTTCGACAATCCAGGCAGCTACGGTAGTTGAACCGCCGGGTGGTTGCCAGCTCTTTTGCACAATAAGAATCTTGCCCAGCCTTCCCACGGCCAACCCTCAACCCGAACACCCCGACGAACGGTCGAACTCCCATTATTATAGATTGTCGATGTGCGCTTGGGCACGGATTTTGCACGTCACTCACCCCGCTAAGGCCGATAGCGTGCTGTGCAACCTGTCAACACCTGCCTTGGAGGTGGCGGCGAATTGTGGTATATTGAGCGAATAAAAGGCGAAATTAAGGAGGTGCCAGGTGTCAGGTGCCAGGTCTCAGGGGGTCGCGTTTGGGGGATGCGTGCAACAAGTTCTCGCCTACCGCGACCCTCAAGTGTGGCAGAAATGGCGGTTCAAAGAGACTGCGGGGATTCTTCGTCTCCGTCAGCTGACGGACCGACGGACTCAGAATGATACGGGACCGGCCGGCACCTGACACCCGGCATCTGAAACCTGTTCTCAGATGTGAGGCGACGTGGAAGAGAAAACCCAGGCACTGGCAAACGTAGGGACGCCCGCCGAAGCGGGCTTGGCGCCCATCCAGAGCGCCCTCGAAGAAATTCGGGAGAAGTTTAAGGGCTCACCCGCCCGTGGCGGAGTGACGGTCCTTAAACACTTCCCGGCACGAGAGGCACAGACAGCCCAAATTCCAGGGTTTCTGCCCGCCCGGCTTCTGGAGGCGCTCAAGGCGCGTGGCATTGCTACCCTTTACACACATCAGGCGCGCGCGTGTGAGTTGGCCCATGAAGGCAGAAACGTAGTGGTGGTCACGCCCACGGCATCCGGGAAGACCCTCTGTTACAACCTGCCGATTCTGGGCGAGTTGGTACAGAACCCCGAGGTGCGGGCACTGTACCTGTTTCCGACCAAGGCGCTTTCGCAAGACCAGTTGGTGGAACTGAATAGGTGGACGGAGAAGCTGGGAGAGGAGATCCGCACGTTCACTTACGACGGAGACACGCCCCAGGACGCCCGCAAGGCCATTCGCGCTCGGGGAAACCTGGTGATCACCAACCCGGACATGCTTCACGCCGGCATTCTGCCCCACCACACCAAATGGCAGAGGCTGTTTGAGAACCTGCGCTACGTGGTGATTGACGAGCTGCATTACTACCGGGGAGTTTTCGGCAGTCATCTGGCCAACGTTCTCCGCCGTTTGAAGCGCATTGCGCAGTTCTACGGCAGCCAGCCCCAATTCATCTGCACCTCAGCGACAATCGCCAATCCGGCTGAATTAGCCACTCGCATCATCGAGGAAGACGTTTTTCTGGTGGACGAAAACGGTGCGCCCTCGGCGGAGAAGTATCTCGTCTTTTACAACCCGCCGGTGGTGAACCTGCAACTCGGCATCCGGCGTTCGTATCTGAACGAAACCCGGCGCATTGCCCGCACCTTCCTGGCGCGCGGCCTTCAGACTATCGTTTTCGCCAACAGCCGACTTGCTACGGAGATTTTGGTGACCTACCTGAAGGAGGATTTTTCGCGAGCCCCCCTGGCCCCGGAAGCGGTCCGAGGCTACCGGGGCGGTTATCTGCCGCTGGAGCGGCGCGCGATTGAACGCGACCTGCGCAACGGTCGCCTGCTGGGCGTGGTGGCGACCAATGCTCTCGAGCTGGGCATTGACATCGGAAGCCTGGACGTAGCCGTGCTTGCGGCATACCCCGGGACCATCGCCTCCACCTGGCAACGCGTGGG
Organism: Terriglobia bacterium; assembly: GCA_050008675.1. Lineage (GTDB taxonomy): Bacteria > Acidobacteriota > Terriglobia > UBA7540 > UBA7540 > CAVROP01. The sequence goes on along the minus strand of JBEKME010000018.1, from coordinate 1,015 downwards.
CAGGGCGGGCCGCCGGCAGGGAACTTCCGCCGCCGTGCTGGTGGCCTCGAGTGCGCCGCTCGACCAATTCATGGTGCAGAACCCCGACTATTTCTTTGGCCGCTCGCCTGAACATGGTTACGTCAATCCTGACAATCTCTTTATCCTGCTCAATCACCTGAAGTGTGCCGCCTTCGAGCTGCCCTTGCGGGAGGATGAGAAATTCGGCTCCCTCAACTTACGGCGACTGTGCGAGCACCTCGAGGAAGTCGGCTTTCTGCACCACACTACCGACGGCTGGCATTGGGTTTCGGAGAGTTACCCCGCCGACGCCATCAGCTTGCGCTCGGTCTCTTCGGACAACTTCGTTATCGTGGACACGACCGGCGAAGCTAAAGTGATCGGAGAAGTGGATTTTTCCAGCGCCCTGACCACGCTCCACGAAAAGGCCATCTACCTTCAGGATGGCCAACAGTACCACGTCGAGCGCCTCGACTATGACGACCGGAAAGCTTACGTCCACCAGGTGGCGAGCGAGTATTTCACTGACGCCATCTCTTACACGAAAATCAAGGTCCTCGAAAGGTTCGACTCGGCGCCCATCGGCCCGGCCAGCAAGAATCACGGCGAGGTGCAAGTGAATACCCAGGTGGTGGGGTTCAAGAAGATTAAGTTCCACACCATGGAGAATGTCGGCGATGGCAAGCTGACGCTGCCCGAGCAGGAGATGCATACCACGGCCTTCTGGCTCACTCTCCCCCGCGACTTGATGGAAAGCCTTCCCTACGGTTCGACGGAGCGACTGGATGGAGTGAATGGCCTGGCCAACGCCCTCGAGGCAATTGCCACGCTGCTGGTGATGTGCGACGCTCGAGACTTGGGTGTGGCCGTGGGGGAGAACGAAGAAAGCAGAAGTCAGGAGTCAGGAGTCAGAAGTCAGAATGAAGAAGGCAGGATTCAGGATTCAGGATTCAGGATTCAGGAGACAGAACCCAGAAGTCAGGAGTCAGGAGTCAGAAGTCAGAATGAAGAAGGC
>JBEKME010000179.1:0-9578 GCA_050008675.1 Terriglobia bacterium | reverse complement strand
CCATGGCTTGTGCCCTCCTCAACGGCCTTCAGAGATGTTTCAACAACGTCATTCTGAATCCGCCGTTGCAGGAGGGCAACTGTGGCGTTCACGTAACATTTTCAAAAACCTGTTTTGGACACGAGTGACTCTATTTGCCCTGTGGGGCGGGGGTCCGTACCGCTCCACACGTGATCTTGACTTGCTTGGAAGGGGCGAAAGCAGTGTCCAGCGGCTCGAACAGGTCTTCCGAGACATCTGCACCGTTCAAGTCGAGCCTGACGGTCTTCGCTTTGCGGCCGAGACTGTCGAAGGGAATGAGATCCGCGAGGATCTCGATTATGGCGGCGTGCGCATTATTCTGATAGCCCACTTGGAGCAGGCCCGAATCCAAATTCAGGTGGACATCGGCTTCGGGGACGCCGTCACTCCGCCACCGGAGGACGTCGAATTCCCCACAATTCTTGAGTTTCCGGCTCCTCACCTGCGAGCCTATCGTCGGGAGACTGTCGTGGCGGAAAAGTTTCAGGCGATGGTGATGCTTGGCATTGCAAACAGCAGGATGCGAGATTTCTACGATATCTGGTTTCTGTCGCGCAGATTCGAGTTCAGCGGCCTGCTGCTCAGCCAAGCTATCAAGGGCACCTTCACTCGCCGAAGAACAGCCTTGCCCACACAAACTCCTCTCGCTCTGACTCCGGAATTCTCCGCCAGCGCCGATAAGCAAGCACAGTGGAGAGCGTTCGTCCGCAAGGGCGGGTTGATGACATCGGACCAGACTGCGTTTCCAGGGGTCACGGTGGCCTTGAATGAGTTCCTGATGCCTCCGACGCTTGCACTCATACGCGGCCTGAAACCAGCAATGCGCTGGCCGCCCGGAGGACCCTGGCGTGGCTCGTAAATGAGCAAGGCATTAGGCCACATCTGGGCCACAACTGCGCGGGAATACGGGGTAAAACAGACCGTTAGCAGCCAACCAAGGGCCTTAAGAATCAACACGGGGTACAAGTCTGACATGACTGGCAGTCATGAGGTCGAGAGTTCGAACCTCTCCAGGTCCACCAGCCAACCCTTCGAAAACCCCTCTCCATCCCGCCTCACTCAAAGGCAGTAGGCAGTCGGCAGAAGGCAGAAAGCAGAAGGCGGGAAGCAGATGCTCTTCATTCTCACTCCTGACTTCTGACTCCTGACTTCTGACTCCTGACTTCTGACTCCTGACTTCTGACTCCTGAATCCTGAATCCTGACTCCTGAAACCTGCTTTTCCCCACCTACCACCTACCGCCTACCGTGTTCACAATTCACAATTCAGCATTCAGCACTACCCCAGCCCCACCTACCATCCTAGCCTATCTGCTGCCGCCTGTCAAGAGACACAGAGTCCGTTTCCGCTGTCTGCTTCGAATTTACCTCCGGCGGGACGGGACACCCTCATCCCCATAGCTCCGGAGAAGGGTATTGGCTTGCCACCGCGAGCAGAGTGTTGAAAGCACTTTTGTGGTTTCAGTTATCCTTCTTGGCTTCGCGGGTCGTGACTTCACCAATCCCAGGGCGTCTCGAGGCCGAAACAGCGGCTGTCATCGGCGACCGAGCCCGGCTGAGTTGTGCCGCCCACTCGCGAACCGCTTCGGCCATGTGAATTTTCTCAGGCCAGGTCAGCGCCGCGCGCCCTTTTTGCCATGCGCCCTGGCGCTCCAACAGTTTGCGCGTTTCAGTCATTCAGGAACCTCGTCTCGAACCGCGTCCACGCATCCGCCAATCCGTGCCGGGCGGCCAGCCGCGCCACTTGCTCGCGGCTCATGCTGCTTGATTCCAACAAGCCAAGAATCCGCGCGAAATCTTTGGCTCGGCCGACACTCAGCGCGATCACTGCCAAGTGGTCAGCGCGTACCACACGCAAGGGTATGCCTTCGAAGTCGGCGGTCTCCGCCTCTTCTAACGCTTCTTGCGTGAGCGGGCTGAACACCGGCACAAATTGCACCGGCCAGGCGCCGACGCGAATGGCTTCGCCCTCTGGCCCATGTCCTCTGGCAGCACAAAATTCGTAGATTGGCTTCAAGAGCTCCAACGTTTGCGGCGACGGCGCGGCCACCAGGACCTCGGCGTCCAACGTGGCCACGGGCTCGGTGTACCTCATCTGCGCAATCGCCCCGAACAATGCGTATTCCCTGATCACGCCGGCGTCGCGCATCGCGTTGAGCAACTCCGCCACTTCTTTCATCCCCGAGAGCATACAAGAGCCGGGCCAGTTTTGTCACCCGAAATGGGCGCCCGGGGCTAGCGGCGGACGGCGGACGGGCGGACCATCCCCACGCGCGGGGGCGAACAGTGAAGGGCAAAGGGTAAAGGACCGTCCCCACGCGGGTGGGCGCACATTGAAGGGTGAAGGGTAAAGGGTAAGGGGTAAAGGGTGAAGGACCGTCCCCACGCGGGTGGGCGCACATTGAAGGGTGAAGGGTAAAGGGTAAAGGGTGAAGGACCGTCCCCACGCGGGTGGGCGAACGCGGGGGCGAACTCAGCCTTCACACTTCATAATTTAGACTTTTTGAGTTTCAATCCACGCGCCCGCGCGGGGGCGAACGCGTCACGTTCACCCAACTGCTCGCCACCGCTCCCCATCAGGCCTGGTCCTGGGGCCTCACGAAGCTGCTTGGGCCAGCCAAGTGAGTCTACTTTTACTTGTACGTGATCCTGGATATCTTCAGCCGCCAGGTGGTCGGCTGGAGGCTGGCTGACCAGGAGAGCGCCAAGCTGGCCGAGCCACTAATCGAGGATGCGACCACGTTCTGCCGGAGGTTTTCTCCTGGTACGACCATGACCACCGTCACCGCGGCCTCGGGCTGATGACACCGGCGATGGTCCATGGCGGCGAAGTGGAAGCCGTCAGGAACGCAGGCTTGCCGAAAGCTCACTTTCGTTTGCGTAAGTCAACAAACAGAAAATTGTTGACTCCCGAAGGACCTAAAGAAATGACATCCCCATCTGAGAGACTGCGGCTGGCCTGGGCTACATCTTCTGGGGATGCAGTCGTTGGGGGGTCTAGCTTCTCCCCGTTGAGGTAGGTTCCGCACGTGCTGCCACGATCAATGAGCCAATAGTCGTGTCTTGTTACTCCTTCCCGCCGGTAAATCATGCAATGAACACGCGAGACCTCTCGCGGGGTCAGCGTCACACCATCATTGACGTGCACATCCACCGGCACATCCAAACGTTGCTCCAGTGGGGTGGCATGGCGTCCGATTACAACCTCATCGCACATGAGCGAGAACACGCCCTGAGTGTAAGGGCCAGCACCGATCAGATACGCACCGGGGTCGAGCCTTTCGAGTACGGCAAAGATCTTCATGAGGCGGCTGGCCTCGCCCTCGCTCATCTGAATGGCTATGTCGTGAAGGCGAGCGGCAACGGCGAGCTTCTCGACTCTCTGTGCCCTTTGTTTGTTGTCCATCTTATTCAATCTGTTCCCTTACCAGGGCTAGCTGGCGTTGGCCTTGATCAACCCGCGCATGTAAATCGCGGCGCCCTGCGCGCATTGATCGGCAAACTCCAGGCCGACGGTCTGGCCGTTCACCACCGGCAGGGTATGACAGAGTTCGTAGCCGATGTAGCCCTTGTACCCGATCTCGCGCATGGCTTTGACGAAAGGTGGGTAGAAGTCCGGCCCCTTGACGGAGCCATCCGCCTCACGCTTGAACTCTCCGCCGAAATGCGAAAGCGCCTGCAAGGGGCCCACATCGAGAGCCGCCTGGCGAATGGCGGCGGGTGACTTGTCATCCATGATCCAGGCGTCCAGCGAGACTTTCAGATGAGGAGAGTTAACTTCCTTAACCATACGCAGCACGTCTTTATGATCATGGATAACCGGTTTGTGGTTCTGCAAGGCCAGGGTCACCCCTGCGTCGGCGGCAAACTTGGCACACTGCACCATGCCGTCGCGGCACCACTCCCACGTTTCCTCCGGTGAGAAACCCTGGTGGACGGTCTCCCATAAGGGCTCCGTCAGACTGTAAGAGGCGAGACCCTGCTTCTGGGTGACTCCCCGCCAAGCCAGGAAGACCCGCACGGTCTTCGCGCCCAACTCCGGCGCGAGTTGGATGAGGTCGCGCATGTAAACCAGTTGTGCGTCTCGATGTTCGGTGACCGGACTCGAAAAGTCATTGTTGCCGGCCAGCCCGTAGATCTCGAGGCCCTCGCCCTCCGCCATCTTGCGCAGTTCCCGGGCGTGGGCGCGAGTCAAGGATAACGGGTGCCCATGCGGCCGCTTGCCGTCCACCTCCACTCCGTCGTAACCGTATTTTTTCGCGCGGCCAATGGCCTCTTCGAGCGTCAGGGCATCTCCCCGGTACCAGACGCCAAGGTAGGTAATCGTGTAGAGGCCCACTTTCATCCCTGATGCTTTCTTAGGGCTCGCCTGGTCAGAGAATCCTGTTCCTGGTGACGCCAGCAGGCCGGCCGAAGCCGCCAGCGAGGCCCCGACGAATTCGCGTCTATTTATGCCTTTCGTATTCATAAGTTTTGGCCCCCATCTCCAAAGCAAATACTCTGCCATTCTGCCCGCATTCGCTGCAGGCTGAGGAGTTCCGCGTGAGCATACCAGAAGGGCAACGGCCAGGCAAGGAAAACCAGGCAGGGGGGAATGGTCAGGCCGGTGCGGACGTCCGGTTCCGACGGATATTTGTGGCTACCGCAAGAATCTGGTTGCCGATGGCGGTCCGCATATCATGCGGCAGCAAAGGCGTGAGTTCGAGTGTTTGCCATGCCGCGACTGTTCGTTCCGCCGTTTCGGTAACAGTCTGCCAGAGAGGACTCACTGGCAGGCGTGCGGTATCGGCGAAACGCCGCACCTGATCGACAGTGATCTCGTTGAGACTGCGGCTGTCACCGAAGTTCAAGCCGAGCCGGTCATGGGGAAGGTAGGGCAGCGTGGCCAGGAAATCATAGGCCGGCGACAATACCGGGTTGCGGCGATCAGGGTAAAGCAGCGACCAGTTCTTGAGGTGCATATCGCCATTGCCGATGAGCACGGAAAAGACCAGCCGCCGGACAAAGTCGTAGGTTGTTCCTTGTCCGGTCTCCGCCCAGAGCACGGAGGCGATATTGGCGTAGCTTTCAAGTCTATAGGCGAAATTATATCGACCAAGGCAGTAAATATAATATCGCGTATCGTGCGGAGAATGGGGACTTATTGAGCTCGCCTCACCAAACGGACTCTAACAGACGTTAAGGCCCTCCGCGCGAAATTGCACTCTAACCAGGAAGTATAGCAGCCCAACTGGGCGAACTTGACCGGTCTCTCGTTTCGTATCCTGCCAAAACGCGCGAGTGTTTGTGGCTCACTGGACGAGCGACGAACTCGGAAGAAACCTAGCCACTTCCTGTGTCGAGATGCGACATCGGGGCAGATAACATCCCTGCTGGTTGAAGTGTAACCCCTGACTCCCCGAGAGTCCCCTTCGAGGACCCGAACCCCCGTTTCTGGATAGTTTCCGATTGGCCGACTATACGCCCAGAATCATCGGTACGCATTTCTAGAGAGAGGCGGCGTTCGCCAAGTAATCGGGCTTCGTTTCCGGGGAGAGGGAGTCGCGTCGAAGGCTTGATGCAAATTTCCCCGCAGCCGCAAAAAACAAGAGGAATCTCGCAAGAAAAGCCTGTATCAAGAACCCTGCCGAATGAACCAGACTTGAGGCTCCACTTGATTCGGGAACGCCCCACACTTGCAAGGGCAGGAGGAATCGCTGGTTGACGAAGTTGCATATATTGTGGCATACTGAATATGTCAACTGGAGGCCCAGATGTACACCTATTCTGCCAAGCCGAACACAATCGAAGAAGTACAAACCACGATTGAACACTGGTTCGGCGCTAGCTACAAGGAAGTGAAACCTCCGTGCACGCTATCTCGCGAGTCTAACGAGTCTCGGCTCAATGTGTTTATTGCATACTCCACTCACCGCGACTTGAAAGTCGAAATGGTCGAACGGTGCTTGCTCTTTCAAGTCAAGCACACAAGGCTCAATCTCAACCTCGAAAAATTCCTGGTTTATGGTGCTTACGAGCGCGAGAAGATGTGCCTGAGGATCGAGCGCGATCCAGAGCCAGAACATCGAGTATTGGTTTCGACATTGAAGCAATTTAGCAAAACCAAACATCCAGCTTTTTGTGCTCGAATGCTCAGGGCAGTCAAAGGCCTCGAAACTGATCTGACGACCACTTTGATCGACGAGGCGACTGCCGCTCCAACGGATCAACTCGTGATGTTTGAGGCCCTCAGTTCAGCCCCTTGGGCGTCCGAGTTAGCAGCTCAAGATCCGATTGTCGCCTCGAAGCTTCGAGGGTTTGAGCTTCGGCAAGAGATGCTCAAGAAGTCCGGAGGGGTTGTCAGTTCTGGAAGGGTTGCCGAACTGTTGAATATCTCTCGTCAAGCAGTCGACAAAAGGCGAGCCGCAAATCAGCTTCTTGCACTGACACAAGGTCGACGTGGGTATAGTTACCCGACTTTCCAGTTTGAAGACGGAAAGACACTCAACGGTCTAGAAGAAGTCTTGAGAAATCTGCGTGCTCTCGATCCCTGGATGCAGCTCAGATTCTTCACGAGTCCCCATGAAAGACTTGGTAATGAGACTCCAATTGAAGCGCTTCGCAGTGGAAAAGTTAACGACGTGGTGAGGGTCGCGGGCGGATACGGTGAACAGGGAGCAATATGATCGATCTTCCGGGTGACCATCCGCTTCCCCACGCAGAATTGGCTGCTCGAGCCCCATTGATTTTCACGGTGCCGGCGGGAAGGGTCTGGTACCGGCACCATCAGAAGATTCACGATCCCGTAAATTTTGGTAAGAGGGGCGACTATCGCTTCGACGACCCAGAATGTCCGAAGCCGGGGTGTTTCGGCGTGCTCTACGCCGGCGCCGATCCCGAGTGTTGTCTCTTGGAATCTTGCGGATCGACGACCGGGGTGCCTGCCGTTTCCGGAGCGTATCTGGATGCACGGGCAATCGCAAGAATGGAGCTGACGGAATCTCTAAACTTTATTGATCTTGTGACCGATGGTGGGCTCGCCAGCATCGGAGCGGACGGGCGCCTCGCGACAGGGTCCTATACAGTAGCGCAGCGATGGTCCGCCGCACTGAAGAAACATCCCTGTAAACCGGACGGAATCCGTTATCGTTCGCGGCACGCCCCGGAGCGCGTCGCCTATGCCATTTATGAGCGACCGCCTACCACCTTTAATGTCACGTCAATGGGTTCATTCACTGACCCCGCGAATGAAGCGCTCTTCAAGTGCATCTTGAAGAGGTACAACTTCGCCCTAATCTAAAGCCGAGTAGGCACATTCGGTCATGACATCTACTCCCAGCTTCCCGGGCTTTGCCGGTCCGGTCGTTCCGGCTCCAAGCAATGACTTGGTCCACTTCCGCATAGAAGTGGATCGCTCCCGCTGTGCTACAGATGATCCGGTTATCAACGCACGTCTCATTGTGTTGGAGCAGAACGGATTGACGCTCTCAATTGCCCAGTTGGTCGCGAGCGCAAATCTGCATTTCGCCGGATCCGTGCAAGATGAGCGTTCTGGACTGGAAGATGCCCGCATGAGGGCGGCGTGGAATCTGCTTAGGGGATGGAACATGACGTCTACGCCTCATCACACATGGCCCAGTCGCAGGGTGCTTGTAGTGGCGGACCAGCCGAACTCCCGAACGACAGCGATGCGATCAGAAGTACTTGCCATGGGTATCGCACTCGAGATCGGAATACAGTTATACAACGTTGAGTACCCGTATTGGGCGGCAACCGAGGGCAACCAAGCTTTTGATCTTTCTGCGACGGACGAAGCCGGAAACGAGTTCCGAGTGGAGGCTGGGGGGCGGATTAATCGAACGAACAAGGGAAAAGCCGTCCAACAGGTGCATGCCAAGTTCGCCGCCCCTAATTTTTCTCACGCTGCGGGTGTGGTTTTCTTTCCGCGAACGAATAACAGAGGGAGAGAGGATATCATCGTCCTGGATCCGGAGGGAGAGCCGGAGCGTCATATGGCCAACTCGCGGTATCGCAATCTGCTAATGCATTATGTGCCCATCTTTATCGCTCAGGGTGGGCTGGTTAGAGCTTTCGGTAAGCGATTGAAAGCCTTATCTGCATCTCCAGACCAGGAATTCTCAAGTTATTCAGAAGGCGGTGATGCGGCCTTATCGAGTCCCACCACGCACCGGGGGCGAAGCGGGTTCAGATGGAACGGAACGCTTTATATCGGCGCATTCTTCGAGGACATTGCTTGGCCAATCTGGTTGACGAGAATCGAGCGACCACTGGATGCTGGAGTGTTCTTCTGGGGAATCGCAGAGGAAGTGATCAGAGTCTTCCAGGGCGGACAACCCGCATCTCTGAAGTTTGCTGCGCCTGAGCAACCAATCGTCTCACGCACAGAGCGCGTGATGTCCATCGTTATGCCAGACCGGACGCTCCTCATCTGGGCCGAAACGATGCGAGAGCTCACTGCGGCGGAAGACAGTCGTGTCTCTAACTTGCACGACGAGCGCACGCCGACCGAGTGAGACCTTCAAATTTTTGCCAACGCTTCGTTCTCGACAAATCGCGCAAAACAGAATCATAAGTCGGCCAGTTGTACGATTCTCTCTCTTCGAGAGCTGCGATGTTCGATAGGTAATCAGAAGCGGCTTGTGGAACGTGATGCGGGGCATTGTCTCAGCTCCGCATTGCTCCTGGATCACGGGGCACTCGGAAGCTATTCCGGTCCAGAAGTCCCCATCGGGGCCCAGAACCCCGTTTCCGGGGATCTGAACGGGATGGGCTTTTATCCGGTTTGGCGACTATACGTCCAGGTGCTTGCTGGTCGCGGAGAAACCTGCCAATATTTTAAGCTGCAGGGGGCCGTAGTTTCAGCCCCAAAGGGCCGTTGATTTAGCCCCAAAGGGCCGTTGATTCAGCCCCAAAGGGGTGAAATAACGAAGCCCAGGCCAACGGCCTGGGTTTGGATTACGCCCCAATTTTGCCGCCAGCCCTGAAGGGGCGAGATAGGTGTTCCCCCATGCCGCAATCGCTTTCGCAACTCTACGTTCACATAATCTTCAGCACCAAACATCGCGAGCCGATGTTATTGTCGCCCGTGCGAGAAGACCTCCACGCCTACCTGGCGGCGGTTCTCAATAACCAGGACTCCCCGGCGCTGAAAGTTGGAGGCATGAGCGACCACGTTCATGCGCTGTTTCGATTGTCGAAGAACCTCGCACTGGCAAAAATCGTGGAGGAAGTGAAGACCAGTTCTTCGAAATGGGTCAAGACGCAAGGGCGCGGCTTGGCGAATTTCTACTGGCAGAGCGGCTACGGCGCGTTTTCGGTGAGCGCGGCGGATGTGGAAGAAGTCATGCAGTACATCGCACAACAAGAAATCCATCACGGCGTGGTGAGCTTTCAAGAGGAATTCCGGAAGCTGCTGGACGCGCACGGAATTACCTACGACGAGCGGTACGTGTGGGATTGAAAGGATTGTTCCGCCCCTTCAGGGCTCAGGTATCGGTTTGGGTCCCGTTGACTTGAGCCCCAAAGGGGCGAAATAATGAAGCCCAGGCTGAAGGCCTG
>JBEKME010000178.1:0-9588 GCA_050008675.1 Terriglobia bacterium | reverse complement strand
CAGGGGCACGTGAGGCAGCAGGTCTTCCTGGCGGGTCCGGGCCATACCGGGTCATTTCAGACCTCGCCGTGATGAGTTTTAATAACGAGTCAAAGCGCATGCAAGTGGAGAGCTTCCACCCCGGGGTGAGCTTTGCCCAGGTTCAAGAAAACACCGCCTTCGAAATACTTGCGGTACCTGGAGTAAAGCAGACAGAGCCTCCAGAAAAGGAGGAGCTGCGAATCCTGCGTGAAGAGATAGATCCTTTGCGTTACATTATCGGCCGGTAAGGACGTGGTCTCGTCGAAGGGAGCGCGGAACGCGATCAAGGCGAGTGATAGTTTCCAACTCGGGTTTATTCAGCACCAGCGTTCCCTCGACTACCAGATCGGTTAGCGCCGGGCTCTGAAATCCTTCCCCCATGCCTTCTGTACTATCACGCAGCCACGCGAGGAGAACCGAGGGGTCCTTTACCCTCAAGATCAAATCCGCTTCTTCAGCACTCTCATCTCGCACCTGCAACTTTCCCTTCTTCACAGCAAAACTGAAATTTCCACCGCCCGTCTGGACGTTGACAGTACGATTCCAGTTGGCAAGATTGGCAGTCGCTCGCGCGCTTTGCGGGACCAATTCGGCAAGTTTTTGGAAATGGATCTTGACTTCTCGCAAGGCTTCCTGAAGTTGCGGAGTGGCCTGGCCTAATTCATGTTCAGCGAGCCGGCCCCACTCAATCTCGCTTTCAAGCAAGGGACTCTTGGCGAGTTGCTCAGCCGTAAGCTCAGACTGGGGCAGCGCAAAGATGTCTTCGATCTCACCTTTCCTTTCGTCGCGGAATGCGATTTTGACAGGCGTGCCTTTCCTATAGATCCCGGGCCGTATCGTTCCCCGTGTGGTTCGTACCCTGATTAGCATGGCGGTATCACTGAGCTTGCCGTCCAGAGTCTCGAGAAAGACCCGGCCCGTGCCAAACGGCACCTGTCCCTTGAAACGGCTGGGAGCAAAGACAGTGATTACCGGGGTGGCAGCCACGACGCCCAAATCCCTTACATACTCCTTGCTCATCTCGACGAAATTACATGCCGGGCAACGCCTCATAAAAGGCGGGATGATCAGGTGCTTGCACTGCGGGCAACGGTGCCCGAAGACTTTGCCTTCTTCTCGAAGCGCAAGAAAGAAATCGGAGAATTCCCCCTGAGTGTGTTGCATGGCTGTGAACATGGCATCGTTTCGCAACAGGTATCTACTGCCTCCTGCCTGGACTTCCGTAATCCCCGCTTTCGGAAGCATCGCAGGTGAGATCACCTGCCCTTTCTTTCTCCTCGGCATGATCAAACTCTCCTTTCCAGCACCATAGCCACACCGTACATCGAAAGCGATGCGCCTGTGCCGTGGACCAGCCCGTGCTCCAGGTTCTTCCCTCGCAGTTCCCGCATGACGCTCCAAGTCGACATCATATTGGACCCCCCAACGAAGTGTCCGCCGAACACGAGTCCGCCCGAAGGATTCACCAGGAATTTCCCGCCGGGCATGATAATGCCTTCCTCGACAAGGTCGTTGCCGCGACCCAGCGGCACCACGCCCATTTCGGCGAGTGTGATCATCGCCTGGGGGATGAAAGCATCGTGCAACTCAATCACCTGAATATCGTCAATGGTGAGCCGAGCCTGCTCCAACGCCTTTCGTGTGGCCAGGTAATCGGAGTATATACGATGGAGGACCTTATAGCGTGTAATGTCATTTCCGACGAAGTAGGGTTCATTCGCGGCCCCGACGCCCGTTATCCAGATCGGCTCTCGGCCGGTCCGCTCTTTGATTCTCTGCGCCATTTCCCCTGAGGCAAAAATCAATGCGCAGGCGCCCTCCGTGTACACGCAGGTTTCGAGGGCTCGAATGGGGTAAACCACGTAACGCGAATGGAGAACTTGCTCTGCGGTTACTTTCTCACCCAGTCGCTGCGCGTAGGGATTGTTCTGCGCGTGTGCGCAGAAGAGTTCTACTATCTTGGCGCGCACCCTGGGAGCGAGGTCTCCGGGATACTCATCCATATAGGCCTGGATAACCTCCGCGTAGCTTTCGGAGGCATGTGCGCCAAGCGGCCGCTCGAACCACGGGTCCCACGAATAACCGATTGTCTGTACCACCGCAGGGGTGGCGCTCTCCGCTTCGAAGTCATAACAATCGAGTGCCTTCTCCACCCCGAAGACGAGCATGAGGTCATATTGGCCGCTGGCGATCATGTTGTAACCCGCCAGCATTGCATAGGCCCCGGTTGCGCCACCGTTCGAGACCCTCATCAAGGGCTTGTTCTGAAGCCCTACAATACCCTGCAAGCCGCTTTCGGGGATCGCCTGGAACTCGAAAATGTCGTTGTAAATCCCCGCAACGCCGGCTTCGACTTCCTGGACATGGATTCCGGCGTCACGGACCGCCTCACACACCGCCATTTGCGCCAATTCCCAAAAGGTCTTCTCAACCCAGCGGGAACGGCACGGAGTCATCCCCGCACCTATGACAGCTACTTCTCTCATTTGCGTTGCCCCTTTTGATCTGATGATACCACTAACAGGTGCAGGTCAGCGAAAGCCAGGAACTGGTCCCAATCGAAGGCCGTGACCGCGTGCTTTCCTTCACGGATGTGAAAGGCCATGGTGTGCATGATGGGCTGATTGATCGCCGGCATCTGATCCGTGCCCAGGCTTTCTGCGTTAAGCAATTGGTAGACGGGGCCCGCCGCCACCGCCGCCATAAACATGCCATGCGGGTCTGCCCACTGATCCTCCTGCGCGCTGGTGATGTAAACCGGGCGCGGAGCGAGCAGCGCGATCAACTCGTCCGAATCGACCGGGAGCTTATCCACTTGGTCAACATATTTAAAAAGGTTGGGACAGAACCAATACGGAAACGTCCGCGACATACTCTGTATCGTTTCGCCGTAGTTACGCCGCCACGGTGGAGCGCCCCCCCTTCCCGAACAGCTCGACAGCACCATAGCGAAACGCTGGTCTTGGGCGCCGGCCCAAAGCACCGTCTTCCCCAGTCGCGAGTGACCCATGATCGCCACACGATGGGGGTCAACGTCCTTGTCCTTTTCGAGGTAATCCATGGCGCGGCTCAAACCATAAGCCCATGCCCCGATAGCTCCCCAGTCATCCGGCGCCCGCTCGGTCTGGCCCGGTTGAAGGAACTGTTGGCGAAGGCCGCCTTGCTTGTACCCTTCCTTGAAATCCGGTTCGATGTCCCCATAGCAAATCGTAGCGAAGCCGTATCCCCGCGCCAGGACCTTCTCCACGTTGAATTCCTTGTCGATCCCTCGTAATCGCTCCGGGGCCTGCTGCCGCACGGGCGGATTCCCGATCCAAAGGGTCGCGGCCTTGACGCCAGGATCGCTGGTCACGGATTGATTGCCGTTGAAATTGAGCTCAAGGATCACCGGAACCGGCTTGGGTGCATCAGCGGGAATGTAGATGAGCAGGTCCTCGGAAACCTCAGCTTTCGGGGTAGGCATATAGATCGTCACCTGCTTGCGGATGGCCTTGCCGCCCAACGCTTCTTTATCGACATCGAAAACCTTGAAGCGGATACGCTTCGGTGGCTTCGGACTGCGGCCATAGACATTCGTCTCCAGAAGCTGGAGAATCTCCGCGCGACGGCGCTCCCTCCACTCCCGCGCGGTCTTGACCGGCTGGCCGTCACTGAACACGAGCGGGTCGGGAAGTGTGAAGTTTCCGGCCTTGGACTCGTCGTAATTAGGGGTCCACGCCTGCTCGGAAGCCACTTGGCCCACGCTGCGTAAAGGAGGGGTCCACGCCTGCGCGGAGACAATCCCCAACAGGAACAAGCTGAAGCTCAACACAGTGAAGAAGGCTAGGAAGAGGAGCGAGGACGTGCGGGGCCGCCAAGCTCGATGCAAAGCCTGCATAATTCTTACCTCCGTAAGACCCGGAATTTCCGTCTCGATATTTTCGTCCGGCCGGCAGCATCACACTGACTGGAGGTGGACCCCAAGGTCAAGACCATTTTCGTCGGCAATAAGCGGGTAGCGCCCGCCGCGGTGGGCGCTACCCGCTCAAGCCGCTTGCTCCGGCTTCCCCATGCGTACGAGGATACGATGCTTGACCAGGCTCCGATCCAATGGGATCACGCCATCCCGCATGCGCCGGCCATCCATCGCCACCCACGACACACCTCGCTCGCAGCCTTCCGGATTCTCGACCTGGATCTCGTAGATTGCTTCACCGTGACGATAGCGCAGGCGGAAGCCCTCCCACCATCCGGGGATGACCGGATTCAACTGCATGTGATCCACTCGCACCTTCAGGCCCAGGACCTCTTCAACCCAGGCGCGGTACATCCACGCCGCCGAACCCGTATACCAAGACCAACCACCCTCACCGATCAGCCCGGGCAATCGGTACACGTCAGCCGCAACCACGTAGGGGTCAAGCCCATAGCGCCACACTGTTTCCGAATCACGCGCGCGCTCAATGGGGTTGAGCATGCGCAGCATTTTTGCCGCCCGCGTACCATCCCCTCGACGCGCCAAGGCGATGGCGAACCACAGGGCGGCGTGAGTGTACTGGCCTCCGTTCTCCCTTACCCCCGGAGGGTAGCCCTTGATGTATCCGGGTGACGGCTTCGATTTGTCAAAGGGAGGTGTTAAGATCAGCACCAGATCTTCATCTTCGCGAACGAGATGTTTCCACGCTGATTCTAAAGCCCTAGCCGCGCGATCTGTGTGGGCGGGGCCAATCAGCCAAACCCAGGATTGGGGCAAGGAATCAATCTTCGCCTCTTCATTCGCCGAAGAACCAAGCGGCGTGCCATCGTCGAAGAACGCCCGAAGATACCACTCCCCATCCCACGCTGCTCGCTCGACACGCTGAACCAGCGCATTCCTGTCTTGATGATAGGTCTGAGTTAAATCTGGCCGACCCAGTAGCTCAGACAACTCGGCCATACCCTGAAGCACATCCACCATGAACCACGCCAGCCAAACGCTCTCCCCTTTGCCTCCAGCACCCACAAGGTCCATCGCATCGTTCCAGTCCCCTGTTCCCATCAGGGGCAAACCATGGGGTCCAAAGGTCATGCTGCGCGTGACGGCGCGCCGGCAGTGCTCAAACAGCGTGGCGTGTTCAAGCGCGACCTCCGGTGTGAAGAACATCTCGTGCTGATCGCCTTCCAGCTTGGGCCCGTCGAGGAAGGGGACCTCTGTGTGCAAGATTTCCACATCGCCGGTGACCCGGATGTATTGAGCGACGACGTAAGGAAGCCACAGGGAGTCATCGGAGATCCGCGAGCGGATACCCGCGCCGCTCGGTGGATGCCACCAGTGCTGGACATCGCCTTCCTTGAACTGCCGGCTCGCCGCGAGCAGGATGTGTTGGCGTGCCAGCTCGGGATACGCGTATAGGAATGCCATAACGTCCTGTAGTTGATCGCGGAAGCCGAATGCACCGCTGGACTGGTAAAAGGCGGAGCGTCCCCAGATGCGACAGCTAAGGCTTTGGTACAAGAGCCAACGGTTGATCAGGAAGTCCGCTGCCAGCTCGGGGGTGTGCACTTCGATCGTGCCCAACAGACCATCCCACCAGGCTTTCGTCTGGCTTAACGCGGTCTCCAGTGCCAAACCTTCCCGGTAGACTAGAACCCGCTTGTGGACCTCCTCCACCGACTCGGCCTGGCCCAACATGCACGTGATCTCAGCCTTCTCTCCAGGAGCTAGTTCAACCGTAACCTGCAGTGCCGCACACGGGTCGAATCCCGCCCCCGTCCGACGTGACAGCCCGGTCCGCTCCATCGCCGCAGGGCTACCCAGCGAGCCGTTGCGCCCAAGGAAGGGCGTGCGGTCGCCGGTGTAAGACTCCGCAGGCGGGCTGATGGCCGCGAAGGCGACCCGATCCCCGTACTCGGGGTGGTAGCGATTGCGAGCGATGAGGGCCTGGACTTCGTCATCCCAGTGGGTCACGACGTGCATCTGGGAGGATTCGCGGTTCTCGCCCAGTGTCCACTCCACATAATACGTAACCGACAGCTTGCGATGCCTGGAGGAGTCGTTCCTCAACTGCAACCTCTCGAGCTTAATCGGCTCTCCTCCTTTCTCATCCACTGGAACGAAGACCGTCAACTCCTGCTCGATCCCCTGGCTGTTATGCTCGAAGACCGTATACCCCGCCCCATGCCTTGCCCGGTAGGCGGTCTCTTCGCGGATCGGCGACGGGGTCGGCGTCCAGTAGACACCGGTCTCTTCGTCCCGGATGTACACCGCCTCAGACGGTGGATCCATGACGGGGTCGTTCGACCATTGCGTGAGGCGATTGCGCTGGCTGTTGCCATACCAGGTAAAGCCTGACCCCGTTTCGCTGACCAATGCTCCGAAGGTGGGGTTGGCGATGACGTTCACCCAGGGTGCAGGCGTGTGGGTGTTGGGACCGAGATAGATCGCGTATTCACGCCCATCCGGGGTAAAACCGCCCAGGCTGTTGAAGTAGGGCAGGTCCATGAAGGGCAGCGGAGCCGAAGCCTCCCGGGGAGCACGTTTTTTGGCCAAGCGTTCCGACAGCTCGGGAACCTCCGCAGGCACACCTGCTTGCTGGGGCAGCGTGCCGCGCGCCGCCACCAGCACCACACTCGCCACGGCCATGAGTAGCGTCAGGTCTTCCTCCGGGATTTGCTCCGCGCTGCGCAAGAAAATCCCACCCGGCTGATCTATCCCCGTATACGTCGAATGCGCCTGGATCAAGCCCTCGAGTCGTTCACGCAACGGCTGCTCATAGCCGCCGGCCTCCTCGTTGAGGATCACCAGGTCTGCCATCAACCCGTGCCTTCGCCAATAGGTATGCGCCTGGAGCATCTGACGGACCAGGCTGATATCCTGCGCCTCACCAATGGTAAGCAGGGCAATCGGCAAGTCGCCCGAGATTCCATAGGGCCATAAGCCGGCTTGGCCCTTGCGGTTCTCTTCGATGCGTTCGGGGGGAGGGCGAAAGAGCGGGTTGGCAAACAGCAGGTGGCTGGCAAGCTGCTGGAAGCGGCGAGCTTCGTCGGGCTGGATGCGAAGCAATCGCAGCTCAAGCTGGGCAGAAGCCGAGGCGAAATCCACCGCCCGATCGATGGCATGGGGATCGCTGTACTTACCCATCAGTCTCAAGACCTGCTGGCGTGTTTCGCCGGCGGCGAGAACCAAGGTAACCTGCGTACGCTGGCCTGGATCAAGACTCAGGCTCTGGCGCAGGCTAAGGATCGGGTCCAGGACAAAACCCTGGCTGTTGCCAAGCTTCTGGAGGACCCCCATCGGATTCGCGAGCGTCCGTCCTCGGCCGATGAATCGGCGCCGGTCGGTCTCGAACTGCAAGGCTTCGTCCTCAGCGTGTTCAAGCGTAAGGCGGTGCGCAACATAAATGGGTGGGTCGTCTTCCGCGCGAGGGCGACGGTACGCGAGGAGCGCTTGATGTTCAGGTACCGCCTCGGTTTGGATGAACAGCTTGTTGAAGGCCGGATGCTGCAGGTCTGCGTTGTGCGGCGCCAGCGAGAGTTCAACGTAGCTCGTGAGATTGAAACGGCGGCTGCGACCGGACCGATTGATCAGGGTGACCCGCCGAATCTCCACGTCGTCTTCTGGCGAGACGACGACCTCCGTTTCGGTTAGAACGCCGTTGTCGGCGCGCCGGAACACGGCACGGTCGAGCGCGAAGTTGGCGGAGTACCCCTCAACCTTCCCGCCGACTGGGTGATACATGTTGGACCACACTCGATCCGAGTCGGCCTCATGGATGTAGCAGAAGGTTCCCCACGGATCCTGAGTCCGATCCGACCTCCAGCGTGTGATCTCAAAGTTGCCCCACCGACTGTATCCCCCGCCTGCGTTGGTGATCATCAAGCCATAGCGACCATTGCAAAGGAGCTGGGTTTGGGGCGTGGTGGTATGGGGCGTATCGAATTTGCTCACTGAGGGTGCGACTTCGCCGACGCTCTCCGCCAAAGGCACTCCCTCGCGCGCGGAGATGTAGTTCAGCGGAGGCAGGATCGGGATGCGTTCATAGAGTAGGGGCTCAACGGCACGCACGCGTGGGTCGGCGTGAAAATGTCGCTGGATAGGATTGCCATGGAGGAAGTTGGTCAGCGACAGGAAACTCATGCCTTGATGATGCGCCATGTAGGTTTGTACGATCACCCCACGCGCACCCTCACGACTCGGCCGACGGCTGAAGTCCATCGCTTCGTAATAGCCATAATCGTTCAGCAGCCCCAGGCTGACCAGTCGTTTCAGATTCTGCACGCTCTCTCTCGGCGCAACGTTCAGCGCCAGAAGGGTGGCATAGGGCGAGACCACGACCTTTTCCTCTAAATTGTGCTTCAATCCGAGCTCCGGTACGCCAAAGGCCTTATACTGATAGGTATTGTTGAGGTCCAGATCCGCAAACGCAGACTCCGAAATCCCCCACGGTACGCGGCGCTTGCGGCCGTAGGCAATGTGGATTGCCGCCGCGTCCCTCGCCGCTTTATCCAGGAGCGAGTTCGCCTGGGAGCGTTGGAAAATCAGCGGCATCAGATATTCGAACAGAGTCCCGGTCCAACTGAGCAGCACTCGGGCCCGACCGATTGCACCGTAGGGTCGACTCATGGAGAACCAATGCTCAACCGGGATATCGCCCCGAGCGATGGCGAGGAAACTCCCCAGCCGCGCCTCACTCGCCAAGAGATCGTAGTAGGAGCTATCCAAGCGGCCTCCGGAAACGTTGTAGCCGATTGAGAACAACCGTCGTTCGGGGTCGTACAAGAAGCGCATATTGATCGATTCGGATAACTTGCGTCCGTCCTGGATGAGCCGCTCGCCCAAACCCAGGATTTCACCGGCCAGCCATTTCGATTTCGCAAAGGCCTGCATAAGACGGTCAAGCCATTCCAAGAGGGGGGCCGCGGCTGAGGGAGCCTTGTCGCGGATCGACTGGAGGATCGGAATACAGCCGATGTGCCCCTTGGCGAGATCGAGAAGCGAAGGCGCGTGATGCAGGGCCTGGCGGATGGCAAGTAGGGCATCGAGACCCAACTGGGCGACCTCCTCTTCCGTTTTTTCATCGAGGATTTCGATCCAATTGAGATAGCGATCCGTGATTTTTAGCCAGGCCGATACCTGCCCCTCCATCTGCCCGGCCCAATAAGCTGGTCCCGTTTCAACGCCCGCGGACTTACGCACCACATCGGCTAAAGCCCTTACGCTACCCTCCACCCGCCGCAGCAGACGAAGCGCGTCGGCGATGCGAGCCGGCGGGGTTTCCCACGCGCGCATCAGTTCGTCGAGGGCGTGGGCATCAAGACCGGGGAGGCCTTGCTGTTGGACTACCTGTCTCAGGATTTCCCCGGTATCCCGCAGGCCTTCAAAGGCTTTCACATCCAAGACGGGTCTCTCAATCAGTTCGTCAAGTCCATGCTCCAGGGACCATAAGGCACCCAGCAGGTTACCGCTGTCCACGGCGGACACGTAGCGAGGTTCGAGAGGGGTAAGGGTCTGAATATCGTACCAATTCAGCAGATGACCCTCATAGCGCTCCAGTTTGCCGATCGTCTCCATAGTGTGCGTCAGCTTATCGACGACCTGATCCACCGTCA
>JBEKME010000177.1:0-9724 GCA_050008675.1 Terriglobia bacterium | reverse complement strand
GAACAATTCCAAACCCTCACCGAGGAACTCATGAGCGCTTTCGGCCCCGGCGACGCGCTCTGGGAGAAGCAGGTCGAGGACCTCGCCTGGCTCTACTCGCGCCGCGAAAGGCTCGAGCGGGCGCAAGAAGGCCTCAGGCGGCGCGCCTCGCAGGGGATCGAGGACTGGCAACACCGCCGCCAGCAGGAGATGGCTCGTGTCACCTTCGACGCCTCCCAGCACGAGATCCTTGATGTCGATCTGCCGGAGTCTACAGATCGAGGGGTGGCGCTGAGAAAGACTCTTTCTTATCTCGAGCTCGTACGGGAGGAGATCAACCAGCGCACCTTCCGGGAGCGCCAGTACGCCGTATTGGAATCTTTTTACAGAGGTATGATGGGGTGGCGGCCGGGGCTGATTTTCAGTCTGCTGCACCGTTTCAGTGACCCTCTGCACCTGCGCGAGCAACAAGAGGAGGACGAGGAATACCGGCAGTTCCTGCTCAAAGAAGGCGCCGACTGCGTGCCGCCGGGCGAGCCCGAGCGCCAGGAACTTCTCCGTTTGCTGGAGGAGGAAATCGCCAGCGTGCGGGAAGAGTTCGCCTATGCGGAAAAGGCGAATGAGGAGAGAGCGGCGATAGAACGGGACGCCTGCCTTGCACCGGAGGGGGAGACGTGGAGCATGATGCTGCGCCAGGAAGCCGCCCTGGACCGCTCCATTGACCGCAAAGTGAGGATATTGCTGAGGCTGCGGAAGGAATCTACCAACCTCCCGACCGCTCCTCCTGGGGAGGGCGATGGCGGGAGGATGGAGAACATCGAGGACGTCCCTGACAGGGACAGTGTGTCCGAGGCTTCGCAGGGTGTGGAAACAGTCGAGAGCTTAAAAATGAACGAACGACGCGGGAATGTTGTTGAAAACAAAGGACCGCGTTCGGAGAATCGCGAACGAAGTGCGAATATCAGTGAAAACACAGGTAGTTACACCCGAAATGGAGGAATGTCGTTGAAAAGACAGGCGGTTAGTGTCTGCTAAGTGCTAGGTGGCAGTTCAGCGTTCTTTCCCGACTCCCTTGAGAATTCTCGGAATTTGGGAGAAAAGGCTTGCGGCCTTCTGGACCTGTGGGTCACCTTTTGTTTCCACTTCCTCACCGGCGGAAAGGCCGGAAACCAGACTGAGCAGTTCGACCTTGATTCTCAGCCTCAGGTAAACCTGGTCATTGTCCCAGTATTCCTCAGGCGTCCGAAGTCCCTCTCGGCTCAGGAACTCCTTGAAATCTCCGAGCATGGCGGTGTCCGGTTCATAAGACCTATTCGCCCGCCCATGGAGTGTCAAGTACTCCGAGGCAAAGTTGGTAAAGATCCCAGCCTGGTTCAAGAAAGCAAGCCAGGGATCAAGTTTGGGGGAGGGGATTTCAACGTCCGGCGCGATTCCCCCGCTGGGCGCGAGCGGCCTACCATCGTCCGTAAAGAACTGGCTGGAGTTGGACCCCGGGTCGAGCTCACGGCCAGGCGTGGCTAGGGCAGTCCCCGGAAGAGGCCGTTGAATGGAGCGGCCGCTGGGGGTGAAGTATTGAGCCGTGGTCAGCGCCAGTCCTGTATTCTCACTCAAGGCCGTTACGGATTGTACAACACCCTTCCCGTAGGTTGGCTCGCCGGCGATGACGGCGCGATCATGCTCTTGTAAAGCCGCCGCGAGCACCTCGGCAGCACTGGCCGTATCGCCATTTACCAGGATGATCATGGGCAAGTCGAATTGCTTTGAAGCGGGAGATGTACGGTGGGCTTTTTCCGGCGATGAGCGGCCGCGCACGGTCATCACCAACGTGTCGGGTCTCAGGAAAAGACTGGCGACGCCAATGGCTGCGTCCACCACGCCGCCGTGATTGTCGCGCAGGTCGAGCACCAGGCCTTTAAGAGGCGGCGTCGCAAGCTGGACCACGGCGTCCAATACTTCCTGCGGGGTTTTCTGCTCGAACCCGCTCAAGTGGATGTACCCGATTCCGGGCGACAGCAAAAACGATTTGTCCACGCTGGGCAGGGCCACCTCCGCTGGCTTCAGTTCGAAATCCTGCGCAACGAACTTTCCTGGGTGGATGACGCCCAGGCGGACTGGGTGTGACCGGGAGCGCCGCAGGAGCTCTACCAACGATTGAAAGTCTACGCGGTTTACGCGAGTGCCATTGATTTCTACTATTTCATCGCCTGGCCCCAGCCCCGCGCGCCACGATGGAGAGCCTTGGGCGGTCTGGAGCACCAGTATTTTCCCAGGCGTTACATACAGGACAGAACCGAATCCCAGCGCCTCACCACGGGTTTGTTGTTTTAGGAGTTCAAATTGGTCGCGGTCGAAGAAGGCAGAGAAGGGATCAAGAGCGGATAGCATGCCCCGGATGCCCCCATCAAGAATCGCCCTATCGGGATCAACGGCCTCCGAGAAGTTTTCTTGAATGGCGCTGTAGGCTTCCGTAAGCTTCAGGCTTTCGACGGTGAGATCGTCAGAGGGGAGAGAACTCTGAGCTGAAGCGTCGGCAACATTCACCAAGATTGCAGCCGCGAAAAGACCGTTCGTAACGAACTTTGCCCAGCGCTTCAACTTGTCCGAGCCATCCTCCCTATTCAGTATAACCCAGATGCAATCTACCCATCGCGAGTGCTAAGATGTTTCGGTGACCAATATCACCTTTCATAGGAGTTTTGGCAATGGAGAACGAGCGAGACGTAACCCGCCGCGATTTCTTGAAGACGGCCGCCGCCGTGGCTGCGGCTTCCGCACTCCCGAGTGTGGGAGCGCCCGCCATTCTGGCAAATCCCAGTCCCAACAATGTTGTCAACTATGGAATGATTGGCACGGGAACTGAAGGGTGTACCTTGCTCAAGTTCCTCGCGACGATTCCTGAGGGCCGGTGTATAGCTACCTGCGACATTTATCCCCCCAATCTGAAGAAGGGTGTTGAAACCATCGGGTCGAATCCTCAGACGTATGATGACTACCACAAAATGTTGGAGAGGAAAGATCTCGACGCGGTCATGGTCGTGACGCCGCTGAATCTCCATGCCCAAATGGTGCTCGATGCCTTGAGTGCCGGCAAGCACGTCTTCGTCGAGAAGACCATGTACTTCAAGGAGGATGAAGAGGATGAAATCCGCAAAGCATCGGAAGAACATCCAAAACAAGCGCTGCAAGTCGGACTTCAACGCCGCTCCAGCCTCCTCTACCAGGTGGCCATCGAAATGATTCGCAAAGGCGCGCTGGGCAAAGTGATGTTCGTGCGCGCCAATTGGCATCGCAACAGCAACTGGCGGCGGCCCGTGCCCGACCCCAAGTTCGAACGCCTTCTCAATTGGCGAATGTACAAGGAGTATTCGGGCGGATTATTTGCCGAATTGGCGTCCCACCAGTTGGACGTAGCCAATTGGGCCATCGGGGCGGAACCCGTCTCGGTGGTGGCTACCGGTGGAATCGACTATTGGAAGGACGGGCGCGAAGTCTGCGATAACATCCAGGCGATTTACGAATACCCAGGCGGCCAGAAATTCTTGTGGAGCGGCGTGCTCTATAACGAGCATTTTCAGTTCGAGGAAGAAATTATGGGTGATCAGGGGACGCTGATTATCACCCTGGGGAAGGGAATGTTCTATCGTGAACGATTGGCCAGAGTTTCGACAGCCGGCTTGAAGGAAAACTGGTGGGCAGGCGCCACCGTGGCCAAGGCGGCTACGCAGGTAGGCATCCCCATTTTCCCGGAGCGCGCCGCCAATGGCGAGAGTGCTTTCGTTGACCGCGAATTGCTCTATGCCAAGCGCTGGCTGGCGTCGATGGGCATCTACAAGTACGAGGAACCGCATGACCCCTGGTGGAGTGAGATGTCAAATTTCCTTGCTAGCATCCGGGAGGGGAAACCGGTCGTCGCTCCGCTGCAAATTGGCGTGGCGGATGCGCAGGGCGTAATCTACGGCAATCGCGCGGTTGAAACGGGCCAGAAGATATTCTGGCCAAAGAAAGAGGGTAGTAAAGTATGAATAGTAAATAGTGAATAGTGAATAGTGAATTATGAATTATGAATTGAAGGATGATAACGGACGTGGCGCGCAAGATAAACCCTGCATCCGCAATTCACGATTCACCATTCACCATTCACTATTGAATCTGCTCGTCACTCGTCACTTGTCACTCGTCGCTGCCCTATCGATTGCCACTGCTGTAGGCGGGCAGGGGGCGGAGAATACGGTTCGCTATGAGGCCTCCCACGAGAGCATGGGCACTATTTTCACCGTGGCTGTTTACGGCCGGGACCGGACTTTCCTCTCAGAGGTAGTGGAAGAGGTCTTCGAGGAAGTTGACCGGCTGGATGAGCAGATGAGCAACTACAAGCCGGAGAGCGAACTTTCAGCCATTAACCGTACGGCCGCGAGTCGTCCCGTGGTCATTGAGCCCGGACTGTTTCATTTGCTCGAAATTTCTGTCGGTCGCAGCGAGGAGACAGGCGGCGCCTTTGACATCACCGTCGGCCCGCTGATGAAATCCTGGGGTTTTTTCCGCGGCCGGGGCCGCCTGCCGGCGCGGGCTGAAATCAGCCAGGTCCTCGAGCGGGTTGGGTATCAGCATCTGAAATTGGATGCCGAGCGGCGGACGATCCGATTCGACGAGGGGGGGGTCGAAATCGACCTGGGGGGAATCGCCAAGGGCTACGCGGTGGATCGCGCCGTGGAGATTCTTCGCTCCAATGGGATCACCTCGGCGCTTGTCTCCAGTGGCATGAGCAGCATTTACGCCCTGGGCTCTCCTCCCGGAGAGCACGGGTGGAAGATTACCGTGCGCGCTCCCTATGATGCACACAAGGCTGGGGATGTCTTCCACCTCCAGAACTATTCAGTTTCCACTTCGGGGAGTTACGAGAAGTTTTTGAAGATCGATGGCAAAAACTATTGCCATATTATGGATCCGCACACTGGTTGGCCGGTTGAGAATATGCTCTCCACGGCGGTCTTGGCGCCCACCGGTACGGATACCGACGGACGTTCGGCCGGCTTTTTCGTGATGGGGGTCGAGGGTAGCCGGAAGTACCTCGCTGTCCACCCCAATCTCGCCGTTGTTTTCTATCTCCCGAGCGGAGCCCCACCCGAGTACAAGCGCGTCATGCTTCGCTCTGATTCCTACAGCATTCCTCCCGATAGTATCGTGGAGATTGACCGTTAGTGCTGGCACGTTGCAGGAGACCACGACGATGGGCCTGATGATTGCGCACGAACCGGTCCCTTTGCAGGCGACGGAGGACGGCGTCGTACGAGTGGGTGGAACACGGGTGACACTCGACACCGTGGTCACCGCCTTTGAAGCGGGAGCGACAGCGGAAGAGATCGTGCAGCGGTATCCTGCACTCCGTCTTGCCGACGCCTATGCCGTAATTGGTTACTATTTGCACCATCGTTCTGAGGTCGAAGCTTACCTCGCTCAGCGCGGCAAGGATTCGAGCCGAGTCCGCCAGCAGAACGAAGCCCGCTTTGACCCCGCCGGCGTCCGTGCCCGACTGCTAACCCGCCGTTCCGAATGAAGAGAGGATGCTACTTGCTTTCGATCCGCAGGTTGTCAGTCAGATTGAAATAGGTGGCCGCCAACCGCGCGTCCATCTCTGCCTTGGTGCGATCCATCTGCGAGGCGACCACGCCTTCGAGGGTCACATTACCGTTCTTCACGACGATGTGGATAGACGGAAGGGCTTGATGGTAATGAATGAAATACGGGTCGTTGTAAATGGCTCGCGCGATGGCTTGTCGCAAGCTGTCGTCGTATTCAGAAGTTGGGAGGATTTCCAGGTTGTTATCGAGTTCCGCCACACCCTTGACGTGGGCAAGGAAATTGCCAATGTCTTGCTTCTTGAAGGGCTGCGAGACCTGGCCATTCACGATAAGCCGGTCACCCTGGACCTCCAACACAATGTTGTCGAAAATCGAATACCAGGGGTACGTGACGATTTCTTTCCGTGCCTGCTCGCCGATCTGGCGAGGGGTCACGTCTTCGGCATGAACCTTGATGTTGTCGACGACGTCTGTTACGTCGTCCACCTTGCGTGTGGCTTGTTCCGCATCCATCTTGACACCCAGGCAATCCACTGTCCCGGTGAGTGTGGCAACTCCATTTTCCACACTGACCTGAACGTCCCCGTGCTTGTACACCTGAGCGTGATAAAGCTTGTCCTCAATCCTCGCAGTGATCTGTGCAGGTGAGTCGTCATGTTTTTTAGCGAATGCCACCTGGACCGCGATAGCCAACATTATTGGCGCAAGAAGTAGTTTTGCACTGCGCATTGTTATCCTCCTTGACCCTCCGCTTTGATCGATCCGCGACGGGTCATTGCTGTCCGGTTCCGCGGTTAACTTCCACCTGTCTTTCGCCGATCCCGAGCCCTGGCGGAACCAGCAGTCACCCATATTGACGTGTCAGATTGGGTGAAGGTTGCAGGCGGGAACCGAGTCCGGGCCAAAGTCGCTATTTACGCGGAAGGATAATAGGTGGCGGGTAATTAACGCGCGGTCTCCATAGCGTGGAAGAATCTCTCTGAGGACAAAGTGCGCTTTGCAATCGCACTGGAGGTTTTGCCTTCGCCTCACATGAGGTCAAGCGCCATCGCTGCCGCGCCATGCAGAGGCGAGTAGGTCCCCAGCTCGGCGATGACAATCCCTGTCGAATAGCCAATCGTTGGCGAGGCGAGCTCCGCCAGATACTGATGCAGGGGAGCGAGCAGAACATGGCCTGCTTGAGTCAGTCCACCGCCAAGGATAATTCTATCCGGGTTCAGAATCCGGATGACCGTCAGCAAACCGCGTGCAAGCCAACGAGCCGCTTCTCGGACGATGTGAAGCGCAGCCGTGTCGCCCTCGGAGGCCGCCTGCACGATTTCCTTTGCAGTAATACCCTGGGGCCTTCCACCGCTCAAGTCGCCGGTGCGGGTGAGGCCATCCCTGCGGCGCCATCCCCACTCCTTGCCTCGCTCCGCTATAGCTGAACCCGAACAGAGACTTTCCAAACATCCTACAGCTCCGCAGGAGCACGTGATTCCTGAGTCGGAGATGGGAACATGCCCCAACTCCCCAGCTAACCCGTCCTTGCCTCTGTAGGTCTTACCATTCAAGACCAGCCCTGCTCCAACACCTGTACTGAGCGTGACATAAACCATCGATTCTGTCCCGCGGCCGGCGCCATAGCGGAACTCGCCGAGCGCGCCCGCATTTGCGTCATTGTCAATCAGGCAGGGCAAATTCAAATTCGTGCCAACCCATTCGGCAAACGAGAAGTTCTTCCAACCCGGGGAATGGACCGAGGTGACGCGTTGATGCTCGAAATCCACGGGACCGCCAAAACTAATCCCGCACGCCCCAACGGGGTAGTCGGTCTGGTCAAGGAGGGATCGGCTAAGTTCGCGGATCCGGTCAAGCATCCATTCACGCCCGCCGGAACGCAACGTGTCGCCCTCCGAAATCACCAGCCGACGACCCTCGTGATCGAAGAGGGCGACGCGGAAATGCGTGCCCCCAATGTCAATGGCGAGTACATTATTCAAAAGGCTCTCCGTGCGCGGGGGTATGTGGTAGGTGGTATGTGGTAGGTGGGGAAGGGCGGCAGTCCATGCTCGCGCTCGAAGTGACCCCTCACCCGGCCCGCGACGGCTGGTGAAAGCGCCGTCGCGGGCCACCCTCTCCCCAGGGGAGAGGGCAAAGCCCGTTCGTCCCCGCCTACCACATACCACCTACGGTTCTTCACGTTCTTCCCCACCTACCACCTGCCACATACCGCATACGGTTCTTCACTCATTCCCGATATCGCGATGCGAAACTCTGGTCTTATACCCCTCACCGACCAAAGCGTGACCTACCTTCTCCGCGATGGCGACGGAGCGGTGACGCCCACCCGTGCAACCAATCGCAATGGTAAGGTAGCTCTTGCCTTCCTGCACGTAATGGGGAAGAAGGTAGATAAGCAGATCCATCAAGTGCTTCATGAACTCCCGGCTCTGTGGGAAAGAATCCATATAGCGTTGGACAACCGCGTCTCGCCCCGTTTTGCTCTTCAGCCTCGGGATATAGTTCGGGTTGGGGAGAAAACGCGCGTCGAAAACCAGGTTCGCGTCGGCAGGTACGCCGGAACGAAACCCAAACGAAACCACGGAAACCAGGATGGCTCGGCGTGCCGACAATCCGCCGAATTGCCTCTGGATGAGTTCTCGCAGTTCATGCACGTTCATCCGGGTGGTATCAATTGTGACATTAGCCAGTTGGCGCATGGGCTTCAGCAGTGTGCGTTCCAGCCGGATTCCCTCGCGCACCGGCAACTCGCGTCCCAAGGGGTGCGGGCGGCGCGTCTCCTCGAAGCGGCGGATCAAAGCCTTGTCGGAGGCCTCTAGGAATACCAGTGACAAATTCAAGTTGCTGCTTCTAAGGTTCTGATAGAGGGTGGGGAGTTGGCTGAGCGCCTCGCCTTCGCGAATGTCCACAACCACGGCTGCAAGTTGTATCCTGGTCCCCCCTTGCTGGCATGTTTCCGCAAAGCGGGCGATCAAATCAATGGGCAGGTTGTCTACACAGTGATAACCGAGGTCCTCGAAGGCCTTGAGAACTGACCCCTTGCCGGACCCGCTCATCCCCGTGATCAGAACGAAGTGTTTCCGATGCTTTTTGGCGGCCGCAGCCATAGAAAATCAGTAGGCAGAAGGCAGTAGGCAGTACGCAGAAGTCAGTGGGCAGAAGGCAACAGGCAGGTGCCATCAACGCGCCGAGCTCTCTGGGCGGGCCTTGCCCCTTCAGCAGGCCGCTGACCCGCAGCCGGGCCTTCGGCCGATACCCAAATCCCAGATCTCAGATTCCAGAAACTGCACTGAGCAAGACCCTCGGCAGAAAATCTTTGTGGGCCCCAAACAAATTCGTCGATACTAGCGCACATCAGGCCTGCATCATTGGCTTTGACTGGTGTTACCGCCCTCTGCTTACCGCTTTCTGCCAACTGCCAACTGCCTACTGCCGACTGCCTACTGTCCTTCTAGGGTTCGGGTTCGATCAATCCCAGGTTGCCATCGGGCCGGTGGTAAATGACGTTGACACGCTCGGTCTCGGGATTTCGAAATACCACCGCGCCGGCGCGCGACTGGTCGAGAGCGGAGATCGCTTCTTCGATGCTCATAGGTTTGATCGGAACTCGCTCCGCCTCGATGGTGCGGCGTTCTTCGTGGGCAATGCGCTCCAGGCCCAGAACGTTCAAGACGACCGTGGTGGCAGGCTTGGGACGGCGCTTGCGGGTGCGCTTTCTCTCCAGCAGGCGGACTGCCTGGCGTTCCAGCTTGTCCAGGGCCCCGTTGAGGGAAATCCGCGCGTCACCCGACTCTTCGACGCCCACTAGGGTGTGATCGCGAAATTTCAGGGTGACTTCTGCGACGCGGCGGTGCTTTTCCGCCGTCAGGAT
This sequence comes from Terriglobia bacterium, assembly GCA_050008675.1. Lineage (GTDB taxonomy): Bacteria > Acidobacteriota > Terriglobia > UBA7540 > UBA7540 > CAVROP01. The sequence goes on along the minus strand of JBEKME010000177.1, from coordinate 292 downwards.
AACGTGCATCTCATAGGCATCGCCCAGAAGACGAGTAATCTTTCGCAGCCTTCCCTGGGTGTACTGACGCAAGTCGTTCCCGATCTCCATCTGTCGTCCGGTAAAGTCAACGTTCATGAGTGGACCTCCTCGAGACTTGGAGGGAGGAACAAGCGAGCGGCGGAGTTCTTCAAGCTTTTACCCTGCGTTGGTGGGTACTGGGAATCCGCATGTCCTCGCGGTACTTTGCCACTGTCCGGCGGGTTACGCAATAGCCGACCTTCTGCAACTGCTGCGTAATTTGCTCGTCGGT
>JBEKME010000176.1:0-9826 GCA_050008675.1 Terriglobia bacterium | reverse complement strand
CTCGATCTGTAGACTCCGGCAGATCGACCTCAAGGATCTCGTGCTGGGAGGCGTCGAAGGTGACACGAGCCATCTCCTGCTGGCGGCGGTGTTGCCAGTCCTCGATGGCCTGCAAGGCGCGCCGCCTGAGGCCGTCTTGCGCCCGCTCGAGCCTTTCGCGGCGCGAGTAGAGCCAGGTCAAGTCCTCGACCTGCTTCTCCCAGAGCGCGTCGCCGGGGCCGAAGGCGCTCATGAGTTCCTCGGTGAGGGTTTGGAATTGTTCCGGGTCTTCGCCCAGCGCCAGCATGGACTGGCGGCGATTTTCGTTGCTGACGTATGCGCCGTGCTTCAAAGCGTTGAGCTTCGAGTTGTGCTTGGCGTCGGCGCTGCGCGGTCCGGTGGAATGCTGGGCGTTCTGGCGCGCGGCGGCAAGCAGCGCTGGCGTAAGTTCGGGTGATTTGCGTAAGGACATAGTTCCTCCTGGGACGGAATGTTGGGATAGCGGGGAAAGGACTTCCCCGCGGGTCAGGCTATACACATTAATAGGCTATCACAGGTGCGGGGCGTTGTCAAGAGAAATATTTACAGGTGTAGCCCAGGAGTTCTTCAATTGGGTCATTGGGTCATTGAAGAGCAGTTCCCGCTACTCGCCGGGGCAGGACGACGCCCTTGGGGACCTTCACCTCGAAGGGCAGTGCCTTCTCCGCGGCCACCCGAACAAGCAATATGCGGACCGCGTCAGACTGAAGGGCCTCAGGTGCGGCCCTTCCAGTGGATGGGATCGCGCCGTCCGTGCATGCACGCAATAACGATTATCGTTTCACCGTAGAAGCGATAGAAGATTGCGTAGGGAAACCGGCGGAGAAGCGCTCGATTGCCTCTCGATGAATCACCGGGTAGGTTGTTGGATGGGTGACGATGTCGCAAAGGACAGCGTCCACGGCCGCCAGAAACTCCTCGCCCAGCCCCGCCCGCTGCCGCTGATACCACAGATACGCCTCCTCAACATCAGCCGCGGCTGCGGCCCGGACGAGAAGTTGCATCACTGGGTGCGACCCCGAATCCGGCGAAGCACCTCTTCCCAAGGGATGCCGATGGGGCCTTCGCGATCCAGTTGATCCAGCCGCCGGTCAAACTCCTCGCGCTGGGCATTGGTCATGGGGATCGCCTCCGGCGTTCGGGACAGGCTCTCCCAGAGCTCATCCAAGAGTCGCAGCCGTTCTTCGAAGCTGAGACTTGCAATATCGATCGTGGCCATGCACCCAGTATACCGCACCTTTCCTGTCTACGCAGAGGCCGCCGAGTCGAAGAATCGAGTGATCCGGTGATCGGGTGAATGAACCGCTCGCTCGTCACTTGTCACTCGCCACTGCTCTGAGATGGCCTTCACGACCCCAGGGGAAAGCCCCTTGTGGTATCGCCAGGATAACCCCAAGGCGAGCCACGGTCACGAAGATGTCGCGGCCATAAAGGAACGGACACCGCAACCTGGGCATGCGATCAATCTACACGCGCTGCCGTGCGGAGGCAATAATGAACCGAACCGGCGGGCGCTGCGGGCAGGAAAAGCCGCGGACCTCACGCCATGGAGATTTGCGCCACGATTGCTCCCTACTATCCTAAGTTATCTTAAATAGAATCAAGTAGTTGTACTAAATAAAAAATCACAACAAAAATGTTGACAACAATTCTGCTGTGATTTATTATCTTCTTTATTTAATACCAACGTTTTTGTTGGCAGGAGGAACAATGAAGAGAGCACTTGGGAATTGGGTAGTGGGAGACAGGTTCTGGGACCGAGAGCAGGAGTTGAAACTCTTTATGGAGTACTTGGAAGCAGGGGCAAATGTCTTGCTGATTGCTCCACGCCGAATCGGCAAGACCAGCCTAATGAGAGAGGCTGCCCGGCATTTGGAAGGGAGATACATCTGCTTGCAAGTCGATTTGCAAAAGGCTCACTCCCCAGCGGACGCTATCGTTGAATTAAGCATTGCGACTCGGCCGTACCTGTCGTTATGGGGAAAGACTACCGCACTCTTCGGAGAAGCTTTCAACAGGGTTGCGGCCAAGATCGAATCGTTGAAACTCGACGAGCTAACTCTCACACTCCGAAGTGGCATCACGGGCGGTGATTGGCAGGCAAGAGGCGACCGCCTGTTCGAGGTCCTCGCCGAATCGGATAAACCAGTTATTGTGTTTCTTGACGAAGTCCCAATTCTTGTTAACCGCCTTCTTCAAGGGCCCGACTACAAGGTGACCGCCGAGAGTCGGCAAGCAACCGACGCATTTATGTCCTGGCTACGTGAAAACACCATCAGGCACCAGGGAAGGGTCCGAATAGTGGTAACAGGATCTATAGGACTCGAACCGATTCTCCGGTTTGCCGGCCTGAACGCCACACTAAATACTTTCACACCATTTTCCTTGGGTGCTTGGTCCCCAGAGATAGCAGTCAATTTGCTCCTTGAATTAGGGAGAGAGTACGGCCTTTCACTTGATGCCGATTCTGCCGCGCGCATGGTGGACCGACTGGGGTACTGCATCCCCCATCATGTTCAGGTGTACTTTGACAACCTGTATCGGACGTGCAAGCTAAGGGACATTGAGCGAGTCTCGACGGCATTGGTTGATCAGGTTTATGAAAATCAGATGCTCAGCATACAAGGTCATGCTGAGCTAAGCCACTTGGAGGAGCGGCTGAAGATGGTTCTCGGACCGGAGCTACACCCCTTCGCATTGGAACTTCTCACGGAACTAGCAACGGTCGGAGTCCTGACGGCAGAGACCGCTGACATCATAAGCGACTGCTACAGTTTTGAAGGGCGATTGAACCGGAACGTCCTGCGCGAGATTCTAGGCATACTCGAGCACGACGGATACATTCAGAGAGACCACCATGGAGATTACAGGCCTGTGTCCAAGTTAGTGAACGATTGGTGGAAGGCCCGTTTCGCCTTTGGGTTCACACCCGCTTCCGAGAGGAGGAGATAATTCCAATGGGCCAATTGCCTCTCAAATACAACCCTGGGTTCGCCAATGACGAAGACCTGATTCGGCTTTTTGTAGTCCGGCAACGATGTCTTGATTTCATTCTCCGCACGATTGATGAGAACACTGGACCCTCGAATCAGCATGTGCTTGTCGTTGGGCCTAGAGGGAGCGGGAAAACAACCCTGGTCCGGCGGGTCGCCTCTGAACTTCGTACTAATCTAAAATACAGTGGCTGGTTTCCGGTAGTTTTCGCAGAGGAATCTTATGAGGTGTCTACCCCCGGAGAATTCTGGCTTGAGGCTCTTCTTCGACTCGCGGATCAAACCAAGTCGGAGCGTTGGTGTAAAGCCTATCAGGAAATCAAGCTCGAAGCCGATGACGTGCGCGTGAGAGAACGCGCGTTAGCACAACTGCTGGACTTCGCCACGGAACTAGGGAAAAGAATCCTCCTGATTGTCGAAAACCTCAACATGCTCCTTGGTGACCAACTCCCTGACCACGACGCATGGGACCTGCGGCATACGCTGGTAAATGAGCCACGAATTATGATGCTGGGTACTGCGATTACCCGATTCAAACAGATAGACAACAGTGGGAAGCCCTGGTTCGAGCTATTTGCCGTCCATACGTTGGACCCTTTGAGCCCAACGGAGTGCGCCGTGCTTTGGAAGGCGATTACGGCTAAGAATTTGCTCCCTTCGCAACTTCGGCCCATCCAAATCCTCACGGGTGGTAACCCCCGCCTGATAAGGATTCTCGCTGAGTTTGCCGACAGGAATTCCTTTCGCGAGTTGATGAACGATCTGATTCATTTGATAGATGAACACACGGAATACTTCAAATCTCAGCTTGACACACTTCCGGCAAAAGAAAGGAAGGCGTTTGTCGCTCTATTAGATCTGTGGGACCCCGTCACTGCTCGAGAAGTGGCCCGGAACGCTCGAATGCCGGTCAGCACTGCAAGCGCATACCTCAACCGCTTGATTTCGAGAGGTGCCGTCTCACTTGTTAGGTCTTCAGGCCGGAAGAAGCTTTATCAATCAGCGGAACGGCTTTACAACATCTACTACCTCATGCGCAAGCACGGTCACCCTTCTGATCGTGTCCGCGCCCTCGTGAGGTTTATGATGATAGTTTATCCAGGTAGGGCACTCGTCAAATCCGTCGCCGCACTAGCTCGGGAGGCCTGCACGCTGGAACCGAGCCGCAGGGCAGATCATTACGTGGCCTATGAAGACATTGTGCATACTTGTTCCGAAGAACTCCGTCCCGAGATCGTTGAGGCAACCCCGAGTGAGTTCTTTGATTCCCCGGACGCACCTCTGGCGCTTCGGGCCTACGGAGGGTTGAAAAAAAGGGAGTCCGCACACGAATTAGTATTACGTGGGCACACGCTTCAGCACAAGAAGGGAAATTGGATGGAGGCGGAGGATCTTTATAGGAGAGCGACTGTGATTGATCCTGAGCATGGGCACGCATGGGCTCATCTTGGTCAAGTACTGTATGCCAAGGCCAAGAAATACGGAGAGGCAGTTGAAGCTCTCGAAAAGGCTGTCCGACTCTCTCCGCGGGACGAGTGGGCTTGGTATCACTTGGGAAGAGTACGTCTCCTCCTGAGCCAAGCGGAGCTAGCAGAAAAGGCATTTCGAAGGGAAACGGAACTCAACCCGTCGGATGTCAGAGGGTGGGAAGGGCTGGCAGACGCGTTACACGATCTCGGTCAGTACGAGGAAGCCGAACAAGCATGCAAGAGGGCGATTGGGGAAAGTAAAGGCAGCGAAGCTGCCCAAGGGTGGGCAGATTTGGGCGAGTTGTACCATTACCACCTTTCTAGGCATGAGGAGGCAGAAGATGCTTACATGAAGTCGTTAGCATTACTTGAATCTGGGAACGGCTGGGTTTTTTTTAACCTCGGGAATCTACTACAAGACCATCTGGCACGGGAGACAGAAGCGCAGGAGCGTTTCTTGCAGGCGGAGCATTGGTTCAGGAAACAGCTAGAGAAGAACCCCAGAGACGGTGCGGCATGGCGATATCTCGGGGAGATTTTGGCGAGGAACGAAGCTACCCAGCCTGAAGCAGTGGAGGATTTCCAGAAGGCAATCGAAATTAATCCCGCCGACATGTTTTCGCGGCACAGCCTATTTGACCTGTTGCCAAAATTGGGGCGTGTCGAGGAGGCGGAGCAGGTTTGCAGAGATGAGATCCAAATAAAACCTTCCTACCTCGCCTTCGGACAATTGGGGCTGCTCATGGAATTCACCGGCCGGTTTGAGGAGGCAGAACAGGCCTATGTAAAAGCCCTCGAGTTCAACCAAAAGTGGGCCTGGGCATGGTTCCGTCTTGGTCGTTTACAGCTCAAGGCTCTAAAGAAAAGTGAAGAGGCGAGGGTTGCCCTGCAAAAAGCAACCGAGATCGAAGGCCGGAAATCGAAGGCGTGGCCAGCCTTTCTACAGGTGCGACTCACGCTAGGAGAAGACCTGGGCTCGATCACCGAAGAGGAAGAGAGATTCCTTCAAGAACAAGGACAAGACCCGGACGTGCTCAATGACCTTGCTTGGAAGTTCTGCGCAAGCGGCCGCGAAGACATTCTAGCAGAAGCTGAGAAACTTGCCCGCAAGGCAGTTGAGGGAAAGAAAACCAACAACTGGATGGCGGTTCATACCCTTTCCGTTATTTTGGGACGTCAAGGCAGATGGCGAGAGGCTTTAGAAATTGCTCCATCTTTCTTCGACGCCGCTGCGGAATCCGATATGGCGATTCGTGGCTGCATAGAGTTCGCGGTCCCCGCAGCGTCTGCTGGGTGTGCCTCGGACGTCTTGAGAATCCTTAGCGAATCCAAAGGGAAAACCGCACTTGAGCCTTTGGAGGTTGGACTTCGGAAATTCTTGAAAGAGAGTCCCCTAACGGCGCAAGAGATTTCTGAAGTTGCGAATGATGTGGCAGAGCGAATTCGCCAGAAGCAGGCTAAGACTGAGGCAAGGTCTGATAAGGAGAATATGCCAAAATCAGCGGGTTGAAGCCCGGGTGCCGCGCAGATCGAATCGAAGCGGGTAGATACAAGCCACGGTCAGCGCAGTCCTGACCATGGGCTTTTCTCATGCCCGATGCCCCAGCGGCAACCGTACGTCTTCAATCGGGATGGGGCATGACGCTACCAAAAATAGGTCTTCAGCTATCAGGTTTCAGTTGTCAGTAAATAAGGGAAGAGAGCCGATAGCCGACAGCCGCCAGGCGAGTCCGAATCGCGAATGGCGAATTCTGAACCCCCAGGCCCGAGCCCCAGATTCCGAATCCCCCCGACTCCGCCCCTTCACGGTGCCGTCCGCAACTCCTCGCGGATCACACGCCGCAGCGTTTCCTCGATCGTAGGCTTCTGCGCACCCTCGATATAGGCGCGCAGCGCGTTGTTGATCAGGGTTTGATAGTTGCCGCCCCCGGCGCGCTCCACCGCGTCCCGAAAGTATTCCAGAATATCGGCGTCCAAGCGGATGGTGATGCGTTCCTTGCCGGGTGGCACGGGCAGTACCGGTCCGCGCTTTCCTTTACGGAAGTCGTAGGTTTTCATCCTTGTGCCTTGCCTTCGTGCGGTTCCAGACGATCTGCATTTGTAGAGCATACACTTGTATGTACGGCGAGTCAAGAGCCAGTGGGTACGCCAGAAGTACTGTTCCTCAAACATCGCGGACTACGGCGCGGTGGAAAAGCCGCAAGGCTGGAAAGCGAGCCTTGCGCTACATTTTCCGCGCACGCCGGCCTTCTTTATGGACACTATCTTTCGGCCAAGTTGGGCCTATCTTTTGGCCATCGGTGCAGTGGTCGGCGGGGTGGTTTGGTACAATTGTGGGCGGTGGTCGGTGCGTTTCGCACGAAGGCGTAGTCGGGCATTATGAGGGCGGCAGGGAAATGCTTTCATTCTTCTTACGGTTAAGTCGCGCCAAACTTCTCTTCGTCGCCGCGATGATGATTTTGATCGTGGCCCTGATCGATTGGCGTGTCGAACTGAACGTCTCTTTTGGCTTTCTATATCTTTTTCCCATGCTGATCGTGGGCAGTTGCCTGCTGGGCTGGCAACTCGCCATACTGGGAGGATTGTGTACCTTTCTGGCCGAACTCTTTTCCCCCTTCTGGAATACGTGGGATCTGGCAGCAGGGGTTCCCCGCGACATCTTCATGTTCGCTGCCTACTTTGGCACTGCACTCTTCGCTCATGAATCCGCCAAAAACCGGCGACTCACGGCGCAGCACGTGCGAGAGGTTGAGCAAGAGGCACTGTTGCGGCGCGACGCTGAACAGCAGTTGAAAGCACTCATCGAAAGCAGCCCCGCCGCTATCCTGACTGTGGATTCTGCCGGTAGAATCCTGATGGCCAATCAGGCCGCTCATCGCTTGCTGGGCTTTGAGCCCGAGACCTTGCCGGGCGAGTCGATCAAGGATTTCCTCCCGCCCTTGGCCAGAGTGCGACCGGCCGACGAATCCACCCCCAGCTTCCGTACCGCGATGCAGTGCAGTGGCCGGCGTCGAGATGGGGACGTGTTTCTCGCGGACATTTGGTTTTCCACTTATAAGACAAGCGCCGGACCAAGGTTGGCGGCCATGCTGGTCGATAGCTCCGAGGATCTTCGCGACAAGGAGGAATCCAGCCTGCATCACCTCCTGGTCGCGTCACGCTTGGCCGTGGGAGCCGTATCGCACGAAATCCGCAACGTATGCGCCGCCATCTCCGTCGTTTACGAAAACCTTTCGCGCGGTCCCGAGCTGGCACAGAGCGAGGACTTCCGCGCCCTGGGAGATCTCGTGGAAGGATTGGGAAGAATCGCCACGCTTGAGCTTGGGCAAAGCGCGGGAAGCGAGGAGCTGGCTCCTGTGGACCTTGGCTCGGTACTTGACGAGTTGCGCATCGTGACCGAGCTTCCGCTGCGAGAGTCGGGTGTGCTCGTTCGCTGGGACGTGCCCAAAGTCTTGCCCCGGGTGTGGGCGGAGCGCCATAATCTCTTGCAGGTGCTCCTGAACCTCACCAAGAACAGCCAGCGTGCCATGGAGGACCAGGAGCGGAAGGAGTTGACCGTCAGCGTGTCCCTGGAAAGTGAGCGGGTGGTGGTGCGAGTCCGCGATACCGGTCACGGCGTTCCCAACCCTGAACGTCTGTTTCAACCGTTTCAGCAAGGGGCGGAAGCCACCGGGCTGGGGTTGTACCTCTCGCGGGCTTTTGCAAGGACATTTAAGGGTGACCTGCGGTACGAACCAGGACCTGCCGGGTGCTGCTTCGCTTTGGACCTCGCGCCTTTCGCGGACCAGGGGGACGAGGAGGGAGTGCCAGAAACGAATGGATAAAATCAGGATCCTCTTACTGGACGATCACGCTCTCTTTCGAGAGGGCCTGAGCCGGCTGTTGGCGGGCGAGCCTGATTTGGTGATGACAGCTCTTTGCGCATCGGTCGGCGAAGCCACCGATGTCCTGCGCCGAGAGCCAATTGATCTCGTCTTGCTGGACTATGACCTCGGGAAAGAGCGGGGCTTCGAGTTCATTACCCAAGCCCGGCAGTGGGGCTTTCAGGGACGATTCCTCATAGTCACCGCGGGAATGAGTGATGCTGAATCCGTACAGGCGCTTGGCCTGGGTGTGGCGGGGATTTTTCCAAAGCACAGTTCGCCAGCGCTCCTCAAGCAGGCCATTCGCAAGGTCATGGCAGGGGAAACCTGGCTGGATCAGGGTTCCATCCAGGCGCTGGTCGAGGCAACAACGCGTCCACAGAGAGTGGGTCCTACACGACCCTTCACCGAAAGGGAGAATCAGGTATTGCAAGGCGTGTTTGAGGGCCTCAGCAATAAGGAAATTGGTGCGCGTCTCAACGTCTCGGAGAGTTCGGTGAAAGCTGCTCTCCAACAACTGTTCGAGAAAACAGGTGTGAGGACGCGCAGCCAGCTCGTGCGGATTGCACTGGAGGAACACAGCGCCCGCTGGAAGTAGAACCACAACCGCAGCGCATACGATCGCAGTGACCGAGAGCTGTAGCAGGTAGCGCAGAGTCTCGTTTTTCAGAGACTCTGCGCTACGTGCTTAAATGCGAGTGAAGCTCGTGCAACCCCGGAGTACTGAGCGGGACGGTCAAGCGAGTTCCGTCTTCTGCTGGCGCGCCTAAGACGGTACGCCCGTCAACCTCGATTGAGCCCTGACCCCGATCTACAGGCATGGAAACCTGTGCAGTCACTCCTTCCGGTAGTTCGATGCTTGCCTTGAAATCCGAATCGTCATGTCGGTAGTCGACTTTGATGGCGCCCTGTGGACAAGGTTCGGCCCCCCGTGCCCATTGCAGGGCGCAAAGATCAGGCCGAACGGTGACCCGAGCAAAGCCGCCGGCTACGGGTTGAATACCGAGAACTTGCTCAGTCAGCCAAGCCGTCGGCCCACTCGCCCACCCGTGACAAAGGCTCACAAAGTACCCCTCGCCGTGGTCTGTCTGGAGATGTGCATGGAAGTGCTCCTCTGGCCAGCGAGAGTCGTAGCCTTCCCAAAACGTTGTGGTCTCGGGCTTGAGCATTCCGCCCCAGTATTCACTGATCCAATCCAAGGCTTCCTTCCGGCGCCCGGCCTCCGCCATGGCGTAAATTGCATAAAAGTTGAGGTGGGGTGTTACCGTGAAGCGGTAGGAGCGCGAGAGGATGTTTTCCCATACCGCCGTCCGCCGGTTGGCGTCGGCGAGGCCTGCGTAGACGGCCATGGCGTTTGTCTGCCAGCGTTCACCAAAGATATTTCTTGTGGGATCAAGCGAGTTTTTGAGTGTATCTCCCCGGAGCTTTTCAGCGATTCGTTGGAATCTATCCGAGGCTGAGGAGTTACCCGCTTGCTCCAAAA
>JBEKME010000175.1:0-9927 GCA_050008675.1 Terriglobia bacterium | reverse complement strand
ACGAAGGCCGCAATTGGACAGGCTGGCACCATCATGTCACCTTGGTTATGTTGGCGCATGCCTTCCTGACCTTGGAGATGTTGCGCAGTAAAAAAAACTTCTGGGTGGACCCTGCCACAGACGCGTCACAAGACCATCCATGGCCGCTGAGCGCACGTATCTATTGGCCCGCTCGTTTTCCACCAGCGAAGTTATGCCACCCACGTCCCCGTCTGAAACCGAGGCCAGAATCCTGCCCAGATCCTGTGTAACAAGATCGCCAGCCAAGTAAAATGTCATTTCGCCCGGGGCGGAAAAGATCTGGACGAGCAGCGGGTAGGCTCGCGTCTCCCGGAATTGAGCCAGCAGATACATGGCGTAAATGTGGATGAAGCGGCCCTCATCGAATGCGAAAAGGTCTGGATCTCTGGCCACGTCTTCAAGAATTCCAAGCAGCGCCGGGACGATCTCGACGCGGTGGTCGATGGCTTCCTGAACGGCGGCTCTTGGGAAGTAGCCCTCATTTCGTTCCAGGTGCGAAAGAATTTCCTTTAGGTTCATACGGCTCCGTACAAGGGTAAAATCCGCTGCGACGACCATGCTAATGCTGTCGTGCTACTCCCGTCAAAGCCGTTCGGGCAAGGCCCCATGGGCGGGTTGGGGACCAGTGGCGGGATGGAGACCTCAAGTCGCCTCTCATGCTGCGGTACCGAAATGCATGACACAGGGTTGGGCGCTGGTGTAGTGCCCACGAAATACCTGGACAACGCTTCGACCGTAGCGCCGGCATCCTGCCGGCAAATGCCGCCAAGATGGCGGCGCTACGTTGTCCACGCGGATTGGGGATCGCTGCTGCGATGCGATCATTTTTCGCTTGACATCCCTGTGTACTAGGTGCCATAGTACACACATGGTCCCGTTCCGCCTGTCGTTCCAGCCCGGCATCTCGCTTTATGAGCAGGTCGTCTACGCCGCTAAGAAGGCTGTTGTATCCGGGCAAATGCGGCCAGGTGAGCCCTTCCCCTCGGTTCGGACCTTGAGCAAGGAGCTCAAGATCAACCCGAACACTGCCCACAAGGTAGTCACACACCTGGTGAACGAGGGCCTTCTGGAGGTCAGACCGGGTCTCGGAACCGTGGTCGCTGCTCTGCCTCCCTCCACTGCCGGCGAGCGTAGTCGTCTGCTGCGGACGGAACTCGAGCAACTGGTTGTCGAAGCCAAGCGGCTTGGCATGCGGCTCGACGATGTCGCGGATGCCCTTGCGGAACACTGGAAGAGGCTGGACGCAAGCGGCGAAAGGAGCAAGCCATGAGTGTCGTCCGTGCTCGCGAGCTCTCGAAATCGTTCCGCCACACGCCTGCGGTGGAGAAGTTGAATCTGGAGATCGAGGAAGGTCCCATCTTCGCTCTTGTGGGGCCCAACGGCGCCGGCAAGACAACTACCATCAAGACTCTCATGAACATTCTGCGCCCCAGCGCCGGCACCGCCGAAGTCCTCGGAACCAATTCGCGGCGCCTCGGCGCTGCGGAGTTTTCTCAGATTGGCTACGTCTCGGAAAACCAGGAGTTGCCCCTCTGGATGACGGTCGATTACTTGATGTCCTACCTCAGACCCTTCTACCCGGATTGGGACAATGCCTGGGCCGAAGAACTGCTTCGGCAACTGGACCTGCCCCGTGGCCGCCGACTGCAAGAGCTTTCGCGAGGCATGCGGATCAAGGCGGCATTGGCTTCATCGCTCGCCTACCATCCCAAGCTGATCGTCTTGGACGAGCCGTTCGCCGGCCTCGATTCACTCGTACGCGATGAGCTTATCGAAGCTCTCCTGGAACGCTGCGCGGGCGCGACGGTCATGATCTCTTCTCATGATCTCGCGGAAATCGAAACCTTCGCAAGTCACATTGGTTATCTTGAGGGCGGGCGCTTGCGCTTTTCCGAGGAGATGTCTTCGCTCGCGGCGCGTTTCCGCGAGATCGAGATCACGTTTGACGAGCCGCCAGCTTTGCCCGCACCCTGGCCACAGGGGTGGCTCGACCCGACCAAGAGTGCAGTCGTTCTTCGCTTTGTCGACTCGCAGTTCAATGCCGATTCCACGCCCGCGGAAATCCGTCAAGCCTTTCCGTCGGCGCGCGCGGTGTCTATTAACCCCATGCCCCTTCGGGCCATCTTCGTTTCCCTGGCGAAGTCAGCCCGGAAGGCCGCCTGATCGGGAGGACACACCATGCGACAAGCCTGGCATATTTTCCTGAAGGATGTCCGAAGACTCCGATACGAATCTACGGCGTACCCTCCGGAACCACGGCCGTGGTCGACGCGATGTGGGCGGAGTTGACTCTGCCCAACGGCAAACCCTCGAAAACGTTGCTGTCCTTCGGAGAAACCTCGCCTGACACGGTTTGGCATGACGCCCTAGTCGAGCGCAGCGTTTTCGAGCGGTTGAAGAGCACACCCGTGCGGCTCCACGTCACTATTCACCTGACGGTGCTCGGTAATCCTCACACGGAGGACGTGCCGCTCGGGGATGGCCCGCGTCGCGTGCCGGGTGTCGGCCTGTGCGAGTTCGATCCGCAGGGATCTGGCCGGACCGCGCTTAGTTGCCGGGCGCCTTTTCGCCAGCCCGTGTATGTCCTGGCGCGGTTCGATAGATTCGATAAGGACGTGCCCAGAGAGCAGCAGCGAGCGGATTACTCACCCTATCCTGCTGAGTTTGGCATCAGCCCGATTTCAGAGTACAGTTGGACCGTACCGACAGGCGCCACAACCCTGGCTTTCACTACCATGAAGCCTCTTGCCCATATCCGCCGCGAGCTCGACATCCCGAAGGTGCAACTGGCAGAATTTGCTTACTGACGGCTTGAACAAAGGACCCACGGTTAGGAGAGTCCTGACAGCGGCCACTAGTGTCCTATCACGCTCACTCGTTGACAACCGGATGTTGTCGGACCCCCTCACCCCCGGCCCCTCTCCCCCAAGGGGGAGAGGGGCCGGGGGTGAGGGGGTCGTCGCATTGTAAAAAGTTAGGTGTGCCAGGAAACTAGCGTCAGACCTGCAGATTGCGCAGGTAGGGAACGCTGGCCTTCATCATCTCCAGGCTCATCTCGACGAAGTAATTCTCTATGCCGCCCGTTTTCGCCGCGCTAAAGATTTTCTTCCAGTCGAGGGTGCCCTGGCCCACCGGGGTTATTTTCCTGGTTTTCGCTGACCAGCCCTGCACGTGCATCGAGATGAAGCGACCCGGGTACTTGGTGAAGTACTCGGCTGCGTCGTAGCCTTGGCTGATCGTGGAGACCTGGAACTGGAACTTGACCAGCTTCGGATCGAGAAGATTAAACAATAAGTCATAGGTGCGCTGGCCGTCGACCTTTGAGAGCTCAAAGTCCTCATTGTGAAGGCCCTGTTGGATGCCGGCCTTGGCAGCCTGTTCGCCCATTTTGTTGTATTCGTTGGCTGCCCGCTTCACGTCATCCATCGTCGGGTTCTTCGGCCCCTCGAGGCTTGGCACGATCATTTGCGTCAGGCCGACGTCCTTTGCCCAGGCAATGCTGCCCGCCTGATTTTTCCTGAGTTCCTCGATGCCGAAGTGAGAGCTCACACAGGTGACGCCTGAATCGCCCAGAATTCTCCGTAGCTCGGCCCCTGTGTATTTGCCGATGCCGGCGAACCCGGAGTCGGCGTAACCCACCGGCGAGCACAGTTCGACCGTCTGAAATCCGGCCTCGGCAAGCTCCTTGATCGTGCCCGGAAAGTCCTTGGCGATCATCCTCCTGACAGGCCACGTCTGACACCCAATGGGCATGCCAAGCGGATTGGCACGAAGCATCCGTGCGCCTGAAGACAAGAACCCGGCCACAGCGGCATTCACCGCCGCATTCTTGAAAAACTCTCTTCTCGAAATTGCGGACATATACGCCTCCTTATCGTCGCTACGTCTCCACGGACGATTTTTTCAGCACGCCGTCAAATCTTGTAAGCGCTCCGATACGGCGGATCAACGTAGCCGTTGAGTTTCTCGGAATTCGTGACTCGCATGCTCGCTGTATCCCATTCTACCAACTCCCCGGGAAAGCGTTGCGCAATGCAACCGAGCAGGAAGGCTTCGGTCACCGGACTCTGGAGTTCAAAATTGGCAAGCGGGGCCTGTGTTCCTCCCTTGCATGCGGCGATCCATTGATCGATGGCAGCGTCGCGCCGCGGTGCGCCCGGTTGCCGGGGCGGCGCCTGATACTGGTATTTGGGGGATTCCGGGTAAACCCGAGGGTCGTTGCCATTAAATCCGGCAAGCAGGATGCCTTTGTCGCCGACGTACATAATGCCCTCATTCTCCTCGCCGCCCATGAACAATTTCTGGTCGCCTTCTTTGAGACCTGCCGGGCGTGGAGGTCGCAGGCCTCCGTCATACCACGACATGCGCAACGCCGGGCGGTTGCCGTTTGCGGGGAAATTCAGGTGGACCATGGACGCTTTCGGGAAGGTCTCGTCCCAGCTTTCGCTGGAACTGGCCTCCACCGAGACGGGCGGAGTGAGGTTGAGAATCTTGAACACGCCGGCAAAGCTGTAACAGCCCATATCGCCGAAAGAGCCGCAGCCGAAGTCATGCCAGCCTCGCCAGACAAAGGGCAAATACGCCTTGCTGAAGGGACGCTCCGCCGCCGGCCCCAACCACATGTCCCAATCCAGACCTTCGGGGATCGGGTCCGCGTTCTCTGGCCGGCCGACGCCCTGCGGCCAGTAGGGGCGGCTCGACCAATTGTGGACCTCGTGCACCGTCCCGATCGCGCCGTCGGCAAGCCACTCCGAGATGATCCGTGTAGGTTCGATGGAAGGATTGTTGACGGTCAGCGACGTCGCCACTTTCATCTCGCGGGCCGTGGTGGCCATCCGGCGCGCGTCGCCGATGGTGCGCGTCATGGGTTTCTGACACAGGGCGTGCTTATGCTTGCGCAGCGCCGTAAGCGAGATCCCGGCGTGCCAGTGGTCAGGCGTTGCAACGTAAACGGCGTCCAGGTCCTTCTCCTTGTCGAGGAGTTCGCGCCAATCGCTGTACGCGGTGCAGCCGTGATACGCACCGGAAGCGGAACCCTTTCGTGAACCGTAATAGGCTTCCACCAGCCGCTTGGCCGGCTCGCGGCCGCCGATGCCCACGCTCGTCCGGAAGGTGTGAGTGAGTTGGGCCTCGCCCGGCGACGCCAGATCCTCGCCCCAGTTCTCGTATCCTGGGCCGAGCAGCCTCCGTGCCGAGTTTAGGACGGCATTGTCGTCGTACTCGACGTAGTCCTTACCGCTCTTGTTACAATCGCAGACCGCTATGACCTGGACGTCGGGGCGAGCCAGAAGATTCATCGTGACCTCGAACCCTTGGTGTCCCATACCAATCGCGGCCAGCGTGATCTGGTCGCTGGGCGGAATATAACCCGGCCCTCCAAGTACATGGCGCGGAACTATCATGAATGCGGACGCCGTCGAAACAAATTCGCGGCGTGTCAGCAGATTGGTTTTCCTATTGTCCATAGTATAGCTCCCTGCGCGTGACTATACCCCATAGCATCCAAAAACTCAAATGAAGGGCAGTTCCGGTAGTGGTGTCATTTGCGAGACAGGGGCGCTCCAGGCCGCAGTCATTCCCGCGAAAGCGGGAATCCATTCCGGAAACCTTTGCGAGAGACGGGCGCTCCAGGTCGCAGTCATTCCCGCGAAAGCGGGAATCCACTCCGCAAACCTTGGGAAATGCGCTGTTCACGGACTGGATTCCCGCTTTCGCGGGAATGACCGGCGTTTCGTAAGGGATGATATTCCAAATGACACCACTACCTGCAGTTCCCTCGGCCCAGCAATGCCCGGACCGCCCAGGCGGGCTGTGCAGTCTAAGAGCGACAGTTTTTTGTCGATCTGAGTGCCTCAAGGGATCAGTTCTGTGACCCCATTTGGTCAACGGATACTGTTGATGTCCTGGTTCTCGAGCACATGTTTTGGGGCGCCGAGCTTGGCGATTTTGATCATCGCGCGGCCTACCTGTTCCGTCGTAGTCACGTACGTTGGCAAGAGGGCCTTCCAGACAGGATAGAGCGGCGCCATCACAGCGTAAAGCGCTCGGTACAGTTTCGTCTTCGACTGAATTCCGTGCATCGGCTGGATGTATGCGGGACGCAACATATACGCCGCCTTGAAAGGCAACCGGAGCAGTGCGTTTTCGGTCTTGCCCTTCACCCGCGCCCACATCATGCGACCGCGCTCGGAGCTGTCGGTGCCCGCTCCCGACACATAGAGGAACGTCATGTCCGGGCTTAGCCTGGCCAAGGTTTGCGCTGCCGTCATCGTGATGTCGTAGGTCACGCGTTGATATTCCTGCTCCCTCATTCCTGCTGAGGAGACACCGAGACAGAAGAAGCACGCGTCATAACCCGAGAGGCTCCCCGCGAGGGCCGAGAAATCGGAGAAGTCCTTGTGCACGATCTCGTGCAGCTTCTCGTGCTGTTGCCCCGTCGCGCTGCGCCCAATCGTGAGCACACTTTCCACCTCGCGATCGAGCAAGCATTCTCGCAAGACACCCTGCCCGACCATGCCCGTAGCCCCAAAGAGAATGATTTTCATGTTTACTGACCCAGCACGGTTTCTGCCTTTCCATACCAAAAGTTTGTGCTTCACCGGGCGAAATGCAACGCCATTCGCGCCATCGCCTCCCGAGGGTAATAGTACTTTAGAGTAGTACTTCAGAGCGTTGCAATTTGTTGCGCAAGGGAGTATCAAGGAAGCATGCTTACGGAAGGAGGTATGACTCCGCCGGGCATGCATACGATAGTCGAATGACCACACCGCTCTTGCGGTGCGCACCTTGGCAACGCCCCGCGGGCGCTGCCACGGCATAAACAACGAACACCTGAGACGGGGAGCCCGTCGGCTGACGGGTTCCCCGCTCTCGTTTTTGGCCCAAGAATCCCAGACCTTTGTAGGGGCGAATCTTGTATTCGCCCTCTCGGGCGATATACGAGGGGCGATCACGAGGATCGCCCCTACGTTCTCCCCGCTTCGAGCACTCTGTGCACCAGACCGCCTGTTTGCGTCAATGCCGTGATGTCCTGGTTCAGCAGCGCCGCCGGAGCGGTCCAGATCGACCAGTTAAACCAATAGTCCCAGCCGTAGTTTACTTCCCCGGTATCTCCGCCCGCGCTACAGCAGTTGGTGCCATCCCACATATACCCCCAGTCACAGTAGCTGAGTTGGAGGTTCTTGCGCAGCAACTCGAGCCCGAATTCCTTCTGGCCTTCGTATATGAAAGTGATGGCATTCCAGATGACCTGGTGGTTGGTGTAGACGAATTCTCCCGTGATGTACCCCGTCTTATCCTTGGTCCAGACCGTGCCGTCGGGTTCCGCGTAGATCGGTGGCATTCCGAGTTTGCTGATTTTACAGACCCTCTCCCGCAGAAAAGCGAGGATTCTATCCACGTTTTCCTTGGGGAAGACTGGTGGCACGCCGGTGAAATGCGCGTAATACTGTCCGTTGAGCGTAGGCGAAAAGAAGGCGTCCAGCGTCTTGCCGGTTTTCGTATCGTTGTAGACCAGGTAGTGATTGCCATTCCACAAGTACTTCTGCATGGCTTCCTTGCCGGCGGCGACCAGAGTGTCCAGGTACGCAACCTCTTCGGAGTCGCCCATTGCCTGCGCCCACGTCTTCAGCATTTCGGCGCCGGCCATGCGTAGCCCGCCCGGGTGGGTGACGTAGCCATACATGGGGCGATCCTCAAACCATTCGATGTCATTCCAGGCGTGCTCCCGATGCGGCGGCATAGCGATAATCTGCGACGGGCCAAGGTCCGGACGCTGGCTGAAGGAATATTGCAGAGCCTTCTTCACCGAAGGGTAGAACTCTTTCATGAAGGCTTCGTCGCCGGTGATCTTCCAGTGCACGTATGCCGCCGTCACGTAGCAGAAGCCGGAAATCACCTCCTGATAGTCGTAGGACATGGGATTTGCCGGATCCGCCCAGCGCCCCATCAACTGAGCAACATCGCCGTTCTCTCTCTGTGTCGAGCGAATGGTGCGCAACATGGACAACGCCAAGTCCGGGAAGAAAAATGAAAGGGTCGGCCCTGCCATTCCCACATTCGAGAGCGTGCTCATGTGCGGGCAAGATCGCGGGGCTTCTTCCAAAGCGAAGAGGCCGTCCTCCGGCTTGCACCAGCTTCCAATGGGATCTTTGGCTTGCGCCCACATGCTGCAAGGTGCGAAATAATAGAGGGCGTTGATGAGAGAATCAGCCAACCATCCGGGCAGCGTCTGGTCCTCGTAGACTGCCGACTGCCAGGCAATGATCCGTTTAAGCAAGTGCTGATGGTTGCGTCCCAGGAAGCCCGCCACCTCCCCCGCATCGGCAAAGCGCGTGGTGTACATGTGCGTGAAGCGCTTGCCCGTGGTGGAAAGCGCCTCTCCCTCCGGGGCATACGTCGAGATCCGGCTCCCGCCGGTTCCAGGGTCGCCATTGCCTTCCCACTCCGGCGCGTACCAGGCCAGGATCAGCCGAATCACCTTCTCCTCAGCCGGCCCGATATTGAAGTCCACGGCCAAGGATGAGCCCCCGTCGTCGCCCAGGGCGGTGGAAGGCAGTTGCTTCTCAACCGCATCCCAATTTCGTCCATCTACGCCCAGAGCACCGCCGGTGCGCACCTCGTTTTCGTCCACCGCCGCCAGAACGTAGCTCATTCCCCACGCCTTGTCTTCCAACCACACGCCCTTAAGCCCGGCGGGCGCGGGACGCCGGGAGATCTGGGGAGGAGGCAGGACCGGCTTCGTGGCCATATTGGGCCAGCCAATCGAGAAGTCCCTGGAGTGATGATCGGCAAAACCCGGAAAGCTGAAGACCAAGCAACCTTTATGCGCTGACTTTGCCGTATTTCTGAGATGCACTTCGAAGACAGCGCCGGGCGTATTGGACACCTTCGCATCGCCGGGAATGAACGGCGACCAACTCCGCACGCCGATCTGAACCGGCGCGTCCGATGACTTATATTCGACATCGGCGATCGGATAGTGGCCCCAATACTCGCTTTCCTGCATCGAGCCGCACTCCAGGTTGACTCCCAATGTCGGCCGGTTATTTCCCGCATAATTCTTGGTCTGGCCGGTGCCGCAGACCCACGCTCGGCCGCCGCTGGCGATTCCCAGATAGGGTGTATTCAAGGGACCGCCAATAGGTGTCAGGTGATTGAAGATTGACGTGTAGCCAAGCGATCCCGAGGGCTCGAGATACAACGCCCCAGTGTCGATCCCTCCCAGCGGCATGCCCGAGACAGGAAATGGCTTATTGATGTAGGCGGTGAAGTAGCCGGCAGGCTGCGTGCGATAGCAGATGCCCGACACGGGCTTGCTGTAACCCGCCGCGTTAAAGGTGTTCCACTCCGCGCCCTTCAGGCCGGGCGAAAATAGCCGGTTCGGCTCTTTCGATTCACCGGGCGTGGGGGCCTCCGAAGCCCCTCCCGTCCCGGCAAAACTCTTTAAGCGATTCCAAGTCAGCGCGCTCGCGCCCGCCGAGATGCGCAGGAATGTACGCCGCGACAGTCCAATCTTCATTAATATGCCTCCTCAATGATCCTGCTCCCTGAATGGGGATTAGACCCAATGCTGCTCATTTAATGAGTCTCAGAGAACTGCTTCTCAATTTGCTCCTGGGTGACCCCCTCACCCGGCCCGCCCCGGCTGGTAAAAGCGCCGGTTGCGGTCCACCCTCTCCCCCAAGGGGGCGAGGGCAATAAAACCAAATCGACCCTCTCCTCTCCCCCTTGGGGGAGAGGGGCTGGGGGGGCATAGGCGCTAGAATAAGCCATTCGACGCACCTTGGCGAGCCTGTTGTGCGATGAGGAGGCGGTTCATGAGTTTCGAGAGCGGCGGCTGCAGTTTTTCTAGGGAGTAGGTTCGTTTTCTTGGTGCCTCCGTTAGAGCCCGACGTGCCTTGGGCA
>JBEKME010000174.1:0-10047 GCA_050008675.1 Terriglobia bacterium | reverse complement strand
CCGCCGGAAGTGCGGTCAGAGGCTAATATATCATAGCTGTATAGCTAAGACAAGAAAATTTCTTAATTTTTTCGATTTTCTTGATTTTTTCACAGCTTCAGACCGTCGGGACGTATGCGCCACCCGCCGGTTCATGGCCGTATCCGTCCGGTGAACCCACCTTCCGCAGTTGAATTCCCCGCCTGATAATCCCCTGACAATTGATCTGGGAGACTACATGCGCGGAGCGCGCATGCATTAGCCTCAGGCGGAGGTGTAGGATGAGCAGCAGGGGAAAGGGTGATGGCGAGAAAGCACGTTACTGGCAGAAGACGATCAGCGAGGCGGCACGCCCTGCTTCGGCGGAGCCAGCGGCACCGGTTGGCTTGGGGAGGGTCGTAGACAGGAAGAATACCCGGGCACTGAGGTGCTAGGACCCGGCCCCCACATTAGGAGGTCCTTGCAGATTCGGCCAACGGTTCCCCCCAAACGTTGGATTGCGCCGAAGGACCGGGGAGACGATAGCACTCGAAGCTATGTGTGAGCCCCGTAGGTTCTGTCTGTAGGTTCCGGTATAAGCGTTCAGAGTACCGCTAGAGTCAGCGCCCTCATACGCGCAGGGAAGAACAAGTAAACTGCTCTCAAGCGCGAGGAGATGTTGCAATGATTGCCTTAAGTCGATGAAGTGGTGTGTACTTCGTGCCTCTTGCCCGTTTAGTTCAGATTTTAGGAAGATTCACCCAAATGACAGCGCCGGGAGGATGGTTGTAGGGGCGTGGCGGGTTTAGCGCCCTCGCATTCCAGAGCACCCATGCATGCGGCCTCGCATAGGTGATGAATCTGACCTGTTCTGTGGGAATTCCTGTCTTATCTTCATTCTCCTGCAGCTCCTGCAACGTCAGGGGGCCGATGCAATCAACAAGATCGCAGGTCCCGACCACAAGACCACTGCCGCCGCGGATGAGCGCAATCGGGCCGCGGACATTCGTATTTGAACTACGAATCTCCCAGGTCTTTTCACCGGCAAGAATCTTCTCGATCCATGGGCTTCGAATTATGAGGCCTGTCATGAACCCCACTTTATACCACTTTATGAGCATTAATTGCGAGAAATAGTTTCCACTCGGACCCTCAACTCTCCAATGTCGCTTAACGAATCGGACAATCGCGCCAAGCCTATTGACCCCGCCATTCATGCCCGGGGCTGGACGAAGCCTCGCGCTCATGCGGGCTGTTGCTGCGTCAGGCAATGGAGCGTGCCGAAACCCAGCACCAAATCAACGGCATGGACCCCCACTACTATACGATCCTTGAATAATTCGCCAAGGAGTCCAAGCGCCAAGCAGTCTTGGGGATCGTTGAAAGTGGGCACCAGCACAGCATGATTGGCGATATAGAAATTTGCATAACTCGCCGGGAGTCTGTAACCGTCGAAAAAGATCGGGTCGGGCATCGGTAGCGCGATGACCTCCGGCCTGGAACCATCCTCAAGCCGCAGATCCTGAATGCGCTCCCAGTTTTCGTTCAGCGGGCCGTAGTTCGCGTCCTCGGTATTCTCTTCCTTAACGAGAACCAGGGTCTTTCTATCGACGAAACGGCAGATGTCATCGACGTGGCCGTGCGTATCATCCCCGGTCACGCCACCTGCAAGCCAGAAGACGTTGGTCGCACCGAGGTAATCGTTGAGTGCTTTTTCAAAGCCTCTCCGATCCAAGCCAGGATTCCTGACCTGGATATCCGGGTGCAAATAGCACTCTTCAGTCGTTACCAATGTTCCGCGCCCATTGACTTCGATTCCACCTCCTTCGAGGACGAATTCACGGCTGGCGACATGCGCGTCGAAGATGCGCTTGCGGAGGTACCTGGCCGCGAATTCAGGCACCTGGCGATCTTTCTCCCAGTCAGAATACTTGGCCCAGGCGTTGAAATGGAAATGGACGATGGCGGTTTCGATCCTTCGTCTCCGCTGCCGCCGGACAAACATGGGCCCGCTGTCCCGCATCCAGCCGCGATTTGTGGGGTGCCTGATGAACTCCACGCGCGTCGGGTCAGCTCCTGCGCGCTCGAGGTAGCGCTGCGCGGTCGGCTCGTCCGCCGCAGCATTGACCAGCATCCTGATGCGCTCACCGGGCGAGATTTTGCGCACGATTTCGCCATAGACCCAGCAAATAGCATCGAGCTTGTCCGGCCAGTCGGTGGGATTATGAGGCCAAGCGAGCCACGTCGCTTCGTGCAGGTCCCACTCCGCGGGCATCGAGAAGCCCATTGAAGACGGCGTGTTTTTCGAAACTTTCATTCCGATCATGTTCGAGTTTCGGAGATTTGTGTCGGAGCTGTCGCGGCTGGCGCAGGGCGAAGCCCTGCGATCATTGGGAGCCGCAATGTTTAGAAACCGCAGAGCTTCGCTCTGCGCCAGCCACGCCGCCCTCATCGCCATCAGGCACTCATCCGTAGCTTGCAGCCGACCCCGGCATCACTTGCAAATCTGCGGTCAGCGGCACTATACTTGATTTGTGCTGCCCCGCCCAACTGTCGAACTCGTAGAAGCAGAATGTAAGGCATTCGACCTGGAGAACTGGTTAGCCGAAGAAGCACTCGGTCAACTCCGAGCACAGTTTCCCCTAAACACCGATATCCGCCACGTGCTCTTGAAGGTTCTGGTACTCAACAAACTTTACGGCACGATGATCCGTGACATTGAAGTTGAAACTGTTGCCAAGCACATCGTTGGGCTTGGCATTGACCCGCTTCTCGCCCAAGGTTCACTCCAAGCCGTCACTCTCATCACCGACTGTCCCAACGTGAGGCAGTACCTCTCGTTTGCTTCCAAGTTTTGTAGTTGGCACAATCCAACAGCTTATCCGATCTATGACGGGAATGTTCGTGAATGTCTCTCTTTGTATCAAAAGCAAGATTCGTTCGCACAGTTCCGAAACAAGGAAGATCTTTATTACTACCAGAAACTGTTCGATGCGGTGCTCGCCTTTCGCAGCCACTATGGACTCAATTCTCTGACCTTCAAACAGCTAGACAAATTTATGTACCGTGTAGGAGGTCAGATTCTCAAGGCACGCAAGGGCCAGAAGGGCCAAGCGCCAGCTATCTGAAAGATCAAATAACGCAAATGCTCCCGCCAGCGCCAGAATGCACCACCAAATGATGAAAAGTTCTGCCGGTGAATCGGCGGGTGGCGCAGACGGCGGGTGGCGCATACGTGCCGACGGTCGTTGTCGGCATGTATGCGCCCCTCCGAATCGACAGGTCGCAGACATGCCGAAAAACGGCACGTCTGCGCCACCCGCGCCGCTGC
Source organism: Terriglobia bacterium (assembly GCA_050008675.1). GTDB lineage: Bacteria > Acidobacteriota > Terriglobia > UBA7540 > UBA7540 > CAVROP01. Next base: position 6,758 of record JBEKME010000174.1, on the reverse strand, counting down.
AGCCCACTGACCGGGTGGCACAGGCACTCTTGCCTGTGCCCGAACCTTGACTGTTTGGCACAGGCAAGAGTGCCTGTGCCACAGTACGAACTGCGGTGCACGCTTTCCCCAGTCGGCTCGCTGTGCTAGTCTAATGGACTCGATCCCCGATTTCAATGCGAGCGGGTAAGAGGTTTCTTCTGAGGCTGTAAGGCGCGCAAAAACAAGCGGAACTGACCCCTCACCCGTCCCGCGACCGCTGGAGAAAGCGCGGTCGCGGGACACCCTCTCCCCAGGGGAGAGGGCTGTTATCTGGGGAAGTGTAGAGGCTTTAGAGGCCGCCCCAAGGGGCACTCCTACAGTTGAAATTAGGACACTACGGCGTTCATTGCGTTCAAGGGAGGAATTCGATTCCATCATGGCCAAGGCCCAAAAACCACACCCAACACAACACCATCGTTATCGCGAAGACATGTCGGAAATGCCCGATTGGCTGAAAAAGAACAAGTGCCCAAACCGCGACCGCTTCCTGTCCGGAAAGCGGATTCTCCCCAAGAATCTGACCGGCAGAGAGAAGCTTCCTGACATCGTGGACGAGGTGTTTCTTGCCTACAACTCGGCCCGTCTTAAAGAGGGTTGCAAGCTTTTCGTGGAAAAGATGCTGGAGCCAGACGTAACGATCGGCATGAGTATATCGGGAGCGCTAACGCCGGCCGGCCTCGGGTGCTCCTGCATCGTTCCCCTTATCAAGGCTGGATTTGTGGACTGGATTGTCTCGACCGGCGCCAATTTGTATCACGACCTGCATTTTGCCTTGAACTATCCTGTGCGTGTAGGAAGCTTCACCATGGACGACACGGAACTGCGCGACAACGATATCGTGCGCGTGTACGACGTTCTGCTGGGTTACAGCGATTGCCTGATGGCCACGGATGAAATCCTGCGCAACATTCTTATACAACCCGAATTCCAGAAAGAAATGGGCTCCGGTGAACTGCACCATCTGCTGGGCAAATATGCCGCCGAGTGGGAGCGCAAAGCGGGCCTCAAGGACGTCTCCGTACTGGCAGCGGCCTATCGCGCAGGCGTGCCCTGCTACACCTCATCGCCCGGCGACTCAACGATTGGGATGAACGTGGCCGGCGTAGAATTGCGCGGCAACAAGCTGCGTGTGAATCCGTCCATCGACGTGAATGAGACAACCGCTTGCGTTCTCGCTGCGAAACGGGCAGGAGGCAAGAGTGCCGTAGTTCTATGGGGCGGCGGTAGCCCCAAGAACTTCATGCTCCAGACGGAACCTCAGATCCAGGAGGTGCTGCGCATCAAGGAATTTGGGCAGGATTATTTCTTGCAGGTAACCGATGCACGTCCGGACACTGGCGGACTGAGCGGAGCTACTCCCAGCGAAGCCGTAAGCTGGGGGAAAGTGGATCCCGACCGCCTGCCCGATGCGGTGGTTTGCTACACGGATACGACCATCGCCATGCCTATCCTCACGCACTATGCGCTCGCAAGGCATCCACGGCGGAAATTGCGCAGGCTTTACGACCACCGCAGCGAAATGATGAAGGCGCTGACCAAAGAATACTTCATGCACAACAAAGTGAAAATGATCGACGGCACGGATCCTGCCCTGGATTAGCAGGCTGCTGAAGAACCATGATGTGTCATTCCGAGCGAAGCGAGGAATCTCGCTCTGCTTACCGGTTCCACGGGCACGAATCAGGGCGAGATTCCTCGCTTCGCTCGGAATGACACCCTTCGCGATGGTTTTTCGTACGCCCAACGCATTAATGCGGAAAGAGAGCGCGCTTATGGCTACAACCCGGCAGCTTCAAGCAATCGCCGCGCGGCACGGGACACCCGTGGTGGTGATCGATCACGAGATCATCCGCCGCAACTACGCCAAATATAAGAGGCACCTTCCTCGAGTTCAGGCGTATTACGCGGTAAAAGCGAATCCGGCGCCGGAGATTGTGCGCACTTTGTACGGCGCGGGCTCGAGCTTCGACGTAGCCTCACTTCCGGAGTTCATGCTGGTTTATGAAAACATAAAACACCTTCCCCCCAAGGATCAGCAAGACTTTATCTGGGACAAAATCATTTTCGCCAATCCGACTAAACCAAAGGAGACACTCCAGGCACTTGACCGCTACAAGCCCCTCGTTACCTATGACAACCGCAACGAGCTGCTGAAAATCAAACAATACGCCCCACATGCCGGCGTCGTCCTTCGCTTGCGAGTTCCCAACACCGGGTCAATGGTGGAGTTGTCGTCCAAATTCGGCTGCGACCCGGGAGAAGCAGTGGATCTCGTCTGCGCTGCATTCGATATGGGATTGGAGGTCGAGGGACTGAGCTTTCACGTGGGCAGCCAATGCGCCAACTTCGACAACTTCGTTCAGGCTCTTAATATTGCGGCAGCGGTATCGCGAGAGGCGAACACACGCGGCCATGAGATCAAAATCCTCGACATCGGCGGCGGCTTTCCTGTCGCCTATGATCGGCATGTGAAGCCTTTCAGCCTGCTCGCCAAAATAATCAACACCGAGATCGACAGACTGTTCCCGCCAGCCATGCAGATCCTGGCGGAGCCGGGCAGGTTTTTCGTGGCCACGGCCGCCACCCTCGTCGCACGGATCATCGGCAAAGCGGTGCGCGATGGAAAGCTCTGCTACTTCATTGACGACAGCGTCTATCACACGTTCTCCGGCATCGTCTTTGACCATTGCCAATATCACCTCAAGGCGTTTAAAAAAGGCGCAACCGAAGTCTGCGTGGTCTACGGGCAGACCTGTGATGGTATGGACACCATCTCGCAATCCGAGCAGTTGCCTGACCTCCAAATGGATGATCTGGTCTATTCGGAAAACATCGGCGCCTACAGCAATGCTTCTTCGACCTGGTTCAACGGATTTCCGCCTGCAACCGTCGTTCACATCAACCAGTAGAGGACCGCGCTCCGAAGACCTGGTTTTGGATGTCAATCGTCGCACTCTCACTTCGTAAGCGTCCTGTCAAGCCATCGGGCGATTTGCTGGGCAGGAGAGTCGAGAATTTGAGAAGCGCGGAGATCAGGAGGTACTAGCCGCCCGCCGCGCAGCCCTCCATTGGTCGGGAAGCACCTGGGCGAGGCGGCTCTGAGGATGGGTACTGATGCGCTCGAAGCAAGTAGCGCGGACCGCCGATTTTGCGGTCCGCGTCTTTTCCGTAGCTGTTATCGCCACCGTGCCGTATTCCATCGCGGTGTCGAAACTCAGGCGTCCTTTTCTTTCCGATCGCTATTTCTTTATCGTCGTGCGCCTGCTCAGGCGGCGAGAGAAATTCACCGAGCCTGATTTCGCCCTGTTGGCGCGAGCCTTCAACCGAGCGCGGGCACTGCACCCTTTTTACCTCACGGCTTGGGTCTTTCCCCCCGACCACGGGCACTGCATTTGCGCGCCGGTCTATCCGGTGACGATTTCACTGGCCATGAAGTCGGTGGAGCAGAGCTCGATGAGCGCGGTCAACCAGCGCCGGGGCGCCGACGGCGAACTCTGGCAGCCCAGGCTCTTCGACCGCGCCCTGCGCACCGTCAAGGAATACAACGAAAAGGTCGAGTACATTCACCTAAGCCCGGTGAGGGCCGGTTTGGTCAGCCGCCCCGAAGATTGGTCCCGCCCTGCGGGATCAAGTTACAACGAACAGGCCGGCATGAGCGCCGACGAATCCGTCAGCCGACGGACGGTTTGATCGTCGACCGCGTGCGAATGCCCTCCGATCCGCGCGCACGAATTTGATCGCTCCATCACGGAGCCGAAAAGACGCGGACCAAAAAAGCGGTGGTCCGCGCTACCCGCCTTGCTGTATGTCGGCTACAAGTAGAAGTGGCCCCTGGACGTGACGCCCCAGAACGGGGTTTTGGGAAGTTGCCAGGGCACTTCAAGTCCAAACAGCTAAAGTTAGCGCTTATGGGGCGGTGCCCCGCATCGGAGACCAACCAACAAGTCCTGGGGGGTGGATGAAGCCTACTCGCGTGTCAACGCTCCCTGGATTGATTTCGCTTGGCCGGCGCAGGTAGTGGTATCACTTGGCTTGGGAATCCACTCGAGACGCCGGTCATTCCCGTCCCGCCGAAGGTGTGAAAAAATCACGTTGTGGCGGCGCGTCGTAGGGGCAACCCTTGTGGTTGCCCCAGGGCGGCCACAAGGGCCGCCCCTACAACGCGATTTTTTCACACCTTCGCCATGGCGGGAGGAATCCAGTGCGACGAGAGCACATTTCCAAAGGCTTACGGAGTGGATTCCCGCCCTTCGGCAAGCTCAGGGCAAGCTTTTCGCGGGAATGACTGCGCCTTCGAGCACCCGTGTCTCGCAAATGACACCGGTACCCCGGCGCGCCATGGCTGGTATTTCGCCGTCTGACAGGCTAGAATCGCGGGGTGGGAGCGCCTTACATGCCTGAGACCAAACCTGAGATTACGCGCGAGAGTTCCGGCGCCGCCATCAGTGCCAAGATCATCGCCATCGCGGTGCTTTTCGGATGCATCTACTACGCCAGCTCGATTGTCATCACCTTGATTTTCTCCATTCTGATCGCCTCGGTGCTCGCGCCGGGCGCGGGGTTCCTGGAGCGGCGGCGTCTGCCGCGCTGGTTAAGTTCGTTGATCATGGTGCTGCTCATGCTGACGGTCGGTTACCTGGTGGTCTATGGGATTTACGACCGAGCCTTGGACTTCGTGAACAACGCCCCCAAGCTGGCGGCCAAGCTCGAGCAAATCACCGCTCACCTGCAGGTGACCGCCCAGAACTTTCAGCAGAGTACGCGGACCATCATTCCCTCCAGCGCCGACAGCAACCTGCCCACCGTCCGCCTCCAGCAGGAATCCCCCTGGGCGCAGTTTCTGCTGCGCGGCATCGGCTCGGTTTATGCTTTCATGGTTACGGTCATGTTCATCCCCTTCCTGGTTTTTTTCATGCTGAACTCCAAGGACCGAATGTGGGCGGCCACCTTGAACCTCTTTCCCCGTGAGAAGCGCCACCAGGCAGAGGGTGTTATTCACAATATCGGCAGTATGCTTCGGCAGTTCGCGCTTGGAAACCTGCTGGTGGCTCTGATCTCGGCGGTTCCGATCTGCCTGGTCTTTGCCATCCTGCACCTTCAATACGCTCTGGTGTTGGGGCTCCTCGCGGCGTGCTTGAGCCTCATTCCTTACATCGGAGTGGCACTGGCGCTCGTCCCCCCTTTGATGGTCGCGCTCCTGCAATACGACTCGGTTAATCCTTTTCTCATTCTCGCCGCCACGGTCACCGCCGTCCATTTCATTGCGGTCAATTTATTGACCCCGAAACTTGTGGGACACCGTTTGAACCTGAATGCGCTGGCGGTCACCATCGCCATGATGTTCTGGGCCTGGTTGTGGGGTGGGTTTGGGCTAATCCTGGCAGTGCCGATCACGGCAGCGATCAAAGCCGTATGCGACAATGTTGAAGGGCTCAAACCTTTTGGAGCGTGGATGGGGGAGGGATAAAGCGAGTCGAGGAGTCGAGAAGTCGAGGAGTCAAGAGCTCAAATAACTCCTTGACCCTCGACTATCGACTTTAGACTTCTCGACTTCTAGACTCCTCGACTAGCGTTGCGCGCGCAACTCGCGCACCCGCTCTTGGACGGACTCGCAATCCTGGAAGATGCGGATTCCGGCAATGCCGGAGGCCCCCGCTTCGAGGCAAGGCCGGATGCGGTCCACGGTAATTCCCCCCAAAGCAAGGACCGGTATTCTTATTCGCGAGGTTACGTTCCGCAGCTTCTCCAAACCCAGTGGCGGACCGTACCCAAGCTTGGAAGGTGTTTCGAAGACCGGTCCCAGCACAAGGTAATCCGCTCCGCCTGATTCGGCTGCCATGGCCTCACCCAGAGAATGGCAGGAGACCCCGATAACAAAAGCGCGTGGCACAAACCGGCGCACGACTTGCACGGGCATGGAGTGAGCCGCCAGATGCGCTCCGTCTGCTCCCCCAGCCAAGGCCACGTCCACGCGGTCGTTCACGACCACGCGTGCGCCTCCCATCCCCGGCTCCCTTGATGCACTCAAAGCCTCTTCCACAAGGGCAATCAACTCCCGGCTGGTGAGATCTTTCTCTCGAACCTGCACAATGTCTACCCCCGCGCGTACCGTTTCACGGATAACAGCCGCGAGAGACACTGACCTCAACTGTCGCCGGTCTGTTATGTAGCAGAGTAGAAAGTTCTTCATTTAGTTGAGTGTAAATCAGAAGTTCGGGAACGGTGAAGGAACCGCTGGATTTCATAAACCGCAAGCCAGATATCAGCCAGGCCGAGGCCCGAAACCGCTCCACGGAGGAAATAGTTCCGCGAGATGTCTGAAATCAGTGGATAGTGATCAATGAAATAGTTCTTCCCCCAGAGTGATGCCCAGGGGAGGATGAAAAGGAAGATCCCCAGTTCCGAACAAAATACGATATATATTATGGTCAGTAATCTGCGCATGTCTGGTCAGGGACTTTAACCTCGGGCTGGACCTTGGGGGCGCCGCCGCGAGGATCCGTAATGGAAGCCTTATGAGCCCTTCTGCTGAAATATGCGGATCTTCTCGGCGACATCGCGAAAATCGATGTTCTGGCCGTAAACCTCAGTGAACTTCTCCAACGCACGACGCGCATCACCCGCCTGCTCATAGGCGACTCCAAGGTCATACTGGAGAGCCAGCAAGGCCTCTTCGTCAAGGTCGGGGGTTTCCAGCGCCCGGCAATACCACTTGACGGCAATGGGAGCCATGCCTT
>JBEKME010000173.1:0-10126 GCA_050008675.1 Terriglobia bacterium | reverse complement strand
GTAATGCCCGATGCCAGCTTCGCCGACCGGTACACCCTTTGGGTAGCCTTCTGAAAGTCGGAGGGCCGCGCCTCATCAATTTTCATGAATTTCTGCGGGTTGCGGTCCACCAGCGGGAACCACGAGCTTTGCACTTGCACCATGATGCGGTGGCCACGGCGGAAGTTGTGAAAAACGCCCGGAAGCTGATATTCCACTTTGGCCGGCTTGCCGGGCTCAAAAGGCACCGGATTCTCAAAACTCTTTCGGAATTTCCCGCGAAAGGGCTCTCCACGAACAAGCTGCTGGTAGCCGCCCATGCGCACGCCTTTCGGGTTCGGGTCAGGGTCCGGATAATTCCCCGGATAAACATCGATGAGCTTGACGACCCAATCGGAGTCCGTGCCGGTGGTGGAGACGTACAGTGAGGCGGTCAACGGCCCGGCGACGGTTACCTCTTCTTCGAGCGGCTCGGTCTGGTAGACCAGCACATCGGTACGCGAAGAGGCGAAGCGCTGGTCGCCCGTCATGTATTCGTAGGTCATCTGGGTGCTGGTCCCGGAGATGTGCGGAACCGGCTTGGCCGGGTCACTGACGTACTCGTCAAACTCCTCGCCGGAAGCCGAGGGGCGCTCAGACGAAAGCTTGCCCGCGCCCTGGAAAAAGAACGTCTTCTTCACAACATTCTTGGGCGGCCAACCGTCGAGCTTGAACCACTCGTTGCGCCCGGTCTCAAAAACGTAGGCGCCCGAAAGCTTCTCCTCCCCTTTGTCTTTAAGAAAGTGCTGGAAAAACGGAAACTCGATGTGCTCGCGGAAGTAGTCGCCCGTCTTCTGATAGAAGCGCACGTCGCCAAGATACTCGCCGGAGTCACGGTTCCACTGCCCGTGCGACCAGGGACCTTCAACGAGAATGTTTACCGTGCCAGGGCTCTGGTTCCGGATGGCTTCGTAGGTGTGGGGCGGCCCGTAGACGTCTTCGGCGTCGAACCAGCCACCCACCGTCATAACGGCGGCCTTAATGTTCTTCAAGTACGGGAGCGGGTCGCGGGCCTTCCAAAAGTCCGTGTAAGTGTCGTGCGAGACCAGATCTCGCCACCATTCGATCTGGCCCTTGAAGAACTTCTGGTCCGCATTGCCCAGCGGCCCCATGCGCAAGAAGAAATCGTAGCCGTCTGGGGTGGCGTAATCGAAGCGGGGGCCAGGCACTTCGTTTTCTCCTGGCTGCGGGCGTCCAAAGAAAGAAAAGAAACCAAACGCGTGCGCCAGAAAGAGCGTGCCATTGTGCCGAAAATCGTCACCGATGAACCATTCGGTGACCGGGGCCTGCGGCGAGACTGCCTTCAGCGCCGGATGCCCGCTCAGCGCCGCCATGGTGGCGTAGAAGCCGGGATAGGATGTGCCGGAGATGCCCACCCGGCCGTTGTGGTTCGGGATGGTTTTCAAAAGGAACTCGATCGTATCGTAAGTGTCGCTGGCTTCGTCAACCTGGTTCCTTGCAGTCTTGTCGGGAATGTACGGCCGGACATGCTCGAAGGCGCCTTCGGATTTGCCGCGCCCGCGCACATCGCAGTAGGCAAAGATGTAACCGTCGCGCGCGAAAAACTCCGAGGGGCCGAGAGAGCCGCGATAGTTGTCCACGCCGTATGGCGCCACCGAATACGGGGTGCGAGACATCCAGATGGGATATGTCTTCGAACTCTCTTTCGGCGCGTAAACGGAGACAAAGAGACGAACGCCATCGCGCATCGGCGCCATGTATTCGCTCTTGGTGTAATTCGCCTTAATGTAATCCCGGAGTTCCTCAGCCTTCCGGCACGGCTCGTCATTCGGCTGGCACCTTTGGGCAGCGAGTGGAGCAGCAGACAAAGTGATAAGGAGTATTGCGGCAACGCCAAGCAGCCTGCGCATTTTCATCATCTCCATGTAATCAGCGCCTGATTTAGATTTAACTCTTAGACTCAACTGATCGAATGTCTGGCGGAGAGGCAGGGGTTCGAACCCTGGGTACAGCTTTTGACCGTACAACGGTTTAGCAAACCGCCGCCTTAAGCCACTCGGCCACCTCTCCGCGACTGCTGTTTCAATAACTTATCCCCAATTGCTCTCCCCTGTCAACGTTTACGACGACACCTGCGACGACAGCCCCAGCCTGGCAACGAGACAACCCAATCTTCACCCGTTGCTTCGGGTCTGGTAGCTTGGTCCCCCTCCCATTTCAGTTTGTCCCACTGGGCAACCAGGCCTCCGACCCTACAGAGATGGGTAAACAGCATTATGAGAGTATAATCTCCGGCAGAGCAGCCATGGGAGAGAAGCACATCTGCAGTAGCACAGCCACTCCTGGCTGTGGCGCAAACCCACTGAACGCTCAGTACCATTACACATGCTTTGGCACACGCGAATTCCAACGCCGCATTCGCCTCTAAACGAACCAGTCGAACCTAATTCTCGAAACCTTTTGGTGCGTCTGAGCAGGCGCACGCGAGACACAGCGGCGTCCACGCAAAAGATATCGATCTGAAACTCGCCCGCGCAAGACCAAATAATCTCTTCCACCGTGTTTTCGATTGGGCTCTTCGTTGCGGCGAAACCTGGCTCACAAATGGCACACTCGATTCTCTGCATTAGGCGAATACAGCAGAGTTTCACAGGAATGCCGTTGATCGGGGCTCGGGCGGTCCGGGCCGCGTCCGGCCCACTACGAGACCTTCCGGACCTGCGTCCCTGGTTTGGCAGTCCCGGAGGAACTGGGTTCGTCAGCGTGAACGGATTTGGGCGTGGAAGGGCGTTTTTCGTTCCGAATCCGCCTTATGTGGTGGGTTGGGCTGTTATCGCCAGCTATCGCATTCCGGACTGGGCCATGCGTCGACGCTAGCGCTGATGGGTGCAACTTCCGAGTAGTGGCCCGTGATTCGGGCGTGGACGAGGATGTCTGAACGCCGCTGGTCTCCTTCCCAAAGTCCCTGTGCTCCGGGCACTTCGAACCCGCACCAATTGCTTCGATTCCAGTTCACCTTGCCCACTATGGCGACTTTTAGGGGGGCGCTCTCCTAACAACTGCCCCGCGATTTTAAGCCCTCGGGCGGGCCGATGGTCGCGCTGGTTCGATCTGGACACCCAGTCTTCGTCGAATGGATTCTCGAGCATGCTGATTGTGGCCGCGTGGCTGTTGGCGGAATCAAGCACAGCCCACTGGCCGGCTCCCGTACAGGTAGTTGAGGGCTGAAGCCACGTCATTGCGCCGGGTCGATGCGCGCGATGAGACGGTCTTCGAATCGACAAGCCCGGTCACTCACTAATCGGGCAAATGGGACCCATGGTGGTGCGGGCGGATCGCAGGTATTCGCGAAGCCGTTCGGCCAGAAACAGGACCCGCTGCGCGTCCCGGGCTCGGTTAAGACCCGAGCTGCATCAGAGGGCTCCCGATCCGGCCCGCGGGAGCCAAGAAAAGCGAAGAACTTCGGTTTGCCGATCCAAACAACAGGAACGCGGGTTACGTACCAGGTTGACAGCTCCCTTTTCCGCCGAGCCTAAGCAAGGTCGAAGCGATCCAGATTCATCACCTTACTCCACGCAGCCACGAAGTCCTTGACAAACGTCTCCTTCGAGTCGTCGCTTGCATAGACTTCCGCGATGGCTCGGAGCTGGGAGTTCGAACCGAAGATCAGGTCCACACGGGTGCCGGTCCACTTGATCTTGCCCGTCGTGCGATCGCGCCCTTCATACACGCCTTCGGATGTGGAGGAGGCCTGCCACTCCGTATTCATGTCGAGCAGGTTAACGAAGAAATCATTCGTCAGCGTCCCGGGCCGTTTGGTGAAGACGCCGTGCTTGGACTGCCCGAAGTTAGCATTCAAGGCGCGCATGCCGCCGACCAGAACCGTCATCTCGGGGGCCGTCAGCGTCAGCAACTGTGCCCGATCCACCAGCCGCTCCTCCGCGGGTCTTGGGTCTCCATTCCGGAGGTAGTTGCGGAACCCGTCTGCGGTCGGCTCCAGTACGGCGAACGCGTCCACATCGGTCTGCTCCTGCGAAGCATCCATACGCCCCGGCGAGAAGGGAATCTTCACGGCGTGCCCGGCCCTTTTCGCCGCTTCCTCAACGGCTGCGCAGCCGCCCAGAACGATCAGGTCAGCCAGCGAGACCTTCTTCCCGCCGGACGACGCGCCGTTGAAATCCTTCCGGATCGCCTCCAGCTTCGGAAGGACCTTCGCCAATTCGGCAGGCTGGTTGACTTCCCAATTCTTCTGCGGCGCCAGGCGAATGCGCGCGCCGTTGGCGCCGCCGCGCTTGTCGGAGCCACGGAAGGTGGAGGCCGACGCCCAGGCGGTCGAAACCAGTTGGGAAACAGACAGTCCTGAAGCAAGGACCTTGGCCTTGAGCGAGGCAATGTCCTTCTCATCAATCAATTTATGGTTGACCGCAGGAATGGGGTCTTGCCAGATGAGCTCTTCCGCAGGAACCTCCGGGCCGAGATAGCGTGCGCGCGGACCCATATCGCGGTGCGTCAGCTTGAACCACGCCCGGGCGAATGCGTCTGCGAACTGATCCGGATTCTTGTGGAAGCGCCGTGCGATCGGCTCATAGATCGGATCCATGCGCATCGCCATGTCCGCAGTGGTCATGATGATCTGGACCCGCTTCGACGCGTCGGCGGCGGCCGGCGCCTGATTGCTGTCGGTCGCCTGCTTCGGCGTCCACTGCCAGGCGCCCGCCGGGCTTTTCTCCACGACCCACTCGTTGCCGAACAGCATGTCGAGATAGCTCATGTCCCACTTGGTCGGGGTCGGCGTCCACGAACCTTCCAGACCGCCGCCGATCTGGTCGCCGCCTTTGCCGCTTTTGAAGCTGCTCTTCCAGCCCAGGCCCATCTGCTCGATGGGCGCGGCTTCGGGCTCCGGCCCCACGTGCGTGGCCGGACCGGCGCCGTGGCATTTACCGAAGGTGTGGCCGCCTAAGGTGAGCGCCACCGTCTCTTCGTCGTTCATCGCCATGCGTGCGAAGGTCTCGCGCACATCGCGGCCGGACGCAACCGGATCCGGGTTGCCGCCCGGGCCTTCCGGGTTGACATAGATCAAACCCATCTGCACGGCAGCGAGTGGATTTTCCAGGTCGCGTTCGCCGGAATAGCGCGCCTTGTCGTCCAGCCACTTTTCTTCATTGCCCCAGTAGACGTCGATCTCCGGCGCCCAGATGTCCACACGCCCGCCGCCGAAACCGAAAGTCTTGAATCCCATCGATTCCAGAGCGACGTTGCCAGTGAGGATCATCAGGTCGGCCCAGGAGATTTTCCGGCCATACTTCTGCTTGATCGGCCAGAGCAATCGGCGCGCCTTGTCGAGGTTGACGTTGTCGGGCCAGCTGTTGAGGGGCGCAAAACGCTGGTTGCCGTGCCCTGCGCCGCCGCGGCCGTCGCCAGTGCGGTACGTACCCGCATCATGCCAGGCCATGCGGATGAAGAAAGGTCCGTAGTGGCCGTAATCCGCGGGCCACCAATCTTGCGAGTCGGTCATCAGGGCGGTGAGGTCCTTCTTCACGGCCGCGAGGTCGAGGGTCTTGAATTCCTCAGCGTAGTTGAAGTCCTCGCCCATCGGGCTGGACTCGGGGGTATGCTGGTGCAGGATATTCAGGTTCAGTTGATTCGGCCACCAGCCCGCATTCGCCGGGGCCCCGGCCGTGGGTCGGCGAGCGCCGCCCGATACCGGGCACTTGCTTTCGGTTGACATCTTTTGCTCCTGATTAGCGGGGACAGGCGCCCCCGCTGCAGTGGTGAGTTTCTTATCCATATGTTTCTCTCCCTTCGAATTAGTTAAAAAAATGCGACGAACTACGAAACCATCAGGGCTTTCCCGTTTGCGCCATCGCCGCCGACCGCGCTGGCTGGCGCGCGCCTTGAATCCGCTATCCACACGCCTACGACACGGAACGGGAAGCGTGCCGCGCGGCGCATTTGGCGCACAGCCCGCGGAAAATCACTTCCGATTGGCGAAGAATCCGCTTGCCGAGGGAGCCCGAGGCGGGCCGGGGCACGTCGTACCACTTCAAGTCCTCAACATTGCCGCAGCGGTCGCAGATGAAGTGGTGATGCCGCACGCCTTTCGCATCGAATCGCGCGGCGCGGCCCTCGACAGCCACTTCACGCACCAGACCCGCCTGTACCAAATCCCGCAGATTGTTATAAGTCGTGGCCCTTGAACAGCGCGGATCCTTGCGATTCACGGCTTCGAAGATCTCCGCAGCCGTGGGATGACGGCTGTTTTCCATCAAGAATGCCATCACGGCGTAGCGCTGTGGCGTGCACCGCAGCCCGCTGCCCTCTAAGGATTTTTTAATCGCCTCAACGTCCATGAAGAAGCTAGATTACATCTAATGTGAGATTATGTCAAGACTCAGGCTTTCGGGCAAGCAGAAAACCGGTGGATAGCGTATTGAGTGTCCTCATCGAGTGGCCGCCCTGTTACTCTTTCCCACGTCGAACCGTCCCGACGTTGCGCTCGCGATGTTTTGCGACGACGAGGGCAGTGAGCGACAGACCAGTCCGGAATCATGAGGCGCGATTTCCCTGAATAGCACCGACGACCCGCCGCCTCGCGCAATTGTGTCCAGATGGTCGGTCACTCTGAAGTTGGCCACGCTGAGAGCCGCTAAAGATATCTGGCGGGAAATCCCCTTCCCCCCAATGATTTCTGGGTGACCGATTGCATCCTGATCGGATTCGGCCTGCAAAGTCGCCATGTCGGAAACCGTCACCCGGAATCCAGTCTTTCGATAATCTGACTCGCGATTGGCACACACCGACCGCCGTAGTACCAGTATTTTCTGGGGCTCCCGATCTTAGTCCGCTGATGGCGGATCAGCAGTCTCTCAGCCCCACTCAGTAGAAGCTGCTTGCTGCTCTCCCGTCGCCACACACCCAGCACCGACGGAAAGGATGTCGTCGGCCAGCTCCCACACGAGGGGCATATGGCAGATAAAGATGACTTGATGGAATCCTCCCAGGTCCATGGCCCGGCGCAGCATACGCACGTACTCCTTGCCATTGAAAGCATCCAGAGCTCCCACAGATTCGTCCCGCAACAGCGTTTCGTAACGAACGCCTTCTCCCTGCCGCATGTTGTAAATGGCGATGCCCAGGTTGACGGCTTCGTTGACCAGTACGAACCGCCCGCCCGAAAGCTCATCCACGAGGCACGTACGGTCCAAATTCTCGTTGCGGACCTCGACATCAAAATCGTCAACCATCCCCTTGCCGTCCGCCCGATCCTTCATAAGCGTGGGACCATACCCAAAAGAACCACGGGACGCCCCGGACGGGAGCGTTGCATGCGACCCTTTACGCCACACCTGGAAAGGTCCAAGGCAGAAAAAAAACGGGCTTAACAGTTTAGACTTGACAAACTCCAGCCAATCGGCTACAGTGCTAGCGTATGGCTGGAGACGTGGAAGGCGGTAGGTGGGGAATCGAAAAGAGGTGCTGGGGGCTCGGGGCTGGGAACTGGGGTCCTGCCCGCCGCCAGCGCGTGCCAGCATCATTCGCACAACTTGTCCTGCGGGCCAACAAAGGCCTATCAACCTTGAAAAAGAATTCTTTTTTGACGGACCGACGCGGGAATGTTATTGAAAACAAAGGACCGCTGTGAAAAACTCTGGGGCTTGGCGGGAATATATATGAAAACAAAGGAGATGTCAGCAGAAGGCGGGAATGTTTTTGAAAACAAAGGAGGTAGGTGGTATATGGTAGGTCGTAGGTGGGGAATGAAAAACAGGGGCTGGGAACTGGGGTCCTGCCCGCCGCCAGCGCGTCCCAGCATCGCTCGCACAATTTGTCCTGCGGGCTAACAAAGCCCTATCAACCTTGAAAAAGAATTCTTTTTTGACGGACCGACGCGGGAATGTTATTGAAAACAAAGGGCCGCTGTGAAAAACTCTGGGGCTTCGCGGGAATGTATATGAAAACAAAGGAGATGTCAGCAGAAAGCGGATATGTTGGTGAAAACAAAGGAGGTAGGTGGTATATGGTAGGTCGTAGCTGGGGAATGAAAAACAGGGGCTGGGAACTGGGGTCCTGCCCGCCGCCAGCGCGTGCCAGCATCACTCGCTCAATTCGTCCTGCCGCCCAAGAAACCCCACCAACCTTAAAGAGAATTTCCTTTTCTGACCGAACGACGCGGGAATGTTGTTGAAAACAAAGAAGCTAGGTCGTAGGGGGTAGGCCGTATAGGCGTTAAGATAAGCCGTGTTCAAATGGCCCCGGCAGGGGCCAACGGTGAATAGCCGCAGGTTTTAACCTGCGGATAACGGGACCGCACAGATTTACGCAACCCGTCAGCCGACGGGTTGATCCCGCAGGCGCGGGACCCCTCCGGGGCCGAAATACTTTCTGGGCTTCTCTCTCCGTAGGTTTCATCCCGCGTGGCGGGACTACTCACGGTGTTCCGCTTCGCGGGACGGGAATGGTGCCGGAACGATGGAAATGGTCCTTATCTTGACGCCTATGGGGGTAGGTGGTAGGTGGGGAATGAAAAACAGGCGCTAGGGGCTGGGGGGCCGACGGCCTGCCCGCCGCCAGCGCGTGCCAGCATCACTCGCTCAATTTGTCCTGTCGCCCAAGAAACCCCACCAACCTTGAAGAGAATTTCCTTTTCTGACCGAACGAAGCGAGAATGTTGCTGAAAACAAAGGAGGTAGGTGGCATATGGTAAGTCGTAGGTGGGGAATGAAAAACAGGGGCTGGGGACCGGGGGCCGACGGCCTGCCCGCCGTCAGCGCGTGCCAGCATCACTCGCTCAATTTGTCCTGCCGCCCAAGAAACCCCACCAACCTTGAAGAGAATTTCCTTTTTTGGCCGAACGACGCGGGAATGTTATTGAAAACAAAGGACGACTGTGGAAGACTCTGCACAGAAGAGGGAATGTATATGAAAACAAAGGAGATATTAGCATAAGGCGGGAATGTTGGTGAAAACAAAGGAGATAGATGGTGGGTGGGAAATGAAAAATAGGTGGCAGGATCCAGAACCTGGACCGTGCGTTCAGCCTCACGATTGGTTGTCTCCAGACCCTGTATCTCCCGGATCTGCCGATGGAGTTCTTCGATGCGGGTAGCAAGTGTGGCGCCTCGTTCCGTCAAATCGGCGAGGTCCTTCTTTCCCGTCAGAAGGCTCTCATCCCTCCCTATCTGGCGTTTGGTTTCTGTGATCTCGGCGTCAGTCTTACGCAGGCGCTGCTTCAGAGTCTCAACCTCGGCCAGGAGCGGCTTCCGACTGGCCTCCGCTGCCTGAAGCTCCAGCAGCCGCTGTTGTGCCGTACGCTTCTCGGCTTCCAGGGTCTCAAAACGGGATGACACCTCGGCAAGCCGGGCCTCAACTTCTGCAGGGTCTTCAACACCGGCCTCCACCAGTTCTTTCAGGCTTCTCGCCTGCCCTTCCAGGCCAAGCGTAGTCCTGGCCACTTGCTCGCCCTTCTCTTTAGCTGCAGCCGCAATCAGTCTCAGCCGGTCCAGCCCGAACAGTTCCCGGATGAGCAGCTCTTTCCGTTCGCTCCGATCCAGCGAGAGAAAGTTACCTGTGCGCTTCTGGCTCGAGAAGATGCTGCTGAGGAAGAAGTCCGGCGTACCGGCGCATTTGCGGACAAGCTCTTCAAAGGGCTCCTTCTTGCCGTTGGTAAGCGGCTTCCCATCCCGGTTGAAGAGGTAGCTCTCCATCTGGCGGGACTTGGATCGATCTTGAGGAGCGACCGGTAGCGCGCGCCATTGACACTGAAAGTGAGGTCGGTTTCGGGCTGGGGATGGGTGGCGAAGTCATAGAGCGAGCGCTTCTGGCCGGGCAGTTGGCGAAACAGAGCGGCGAAAACCGATCCGATCAGTGTGGACTTGCCGACGCCGCTCTCACCCACGATGGCGATCAGCCCCTGACCCAGAGCGTCGAAGTCAACGCAGACTTCATTTGGGAATGCCTCAGTGATTCCACGGAGGCGCAGGTTATGCAGTCTCATCGTAAGACCTCCTGGATGTAGTCAACATTAGCCGAACTTTCGCAGTTGAGGGGTCATTGAGGCAGTAAGTGTTGTGTTTTCAGCAAAGCGGTCTCGAAGGTCTACACTACATTTTCAACTCCAGTGTGGCCGCCGAGTCCTGTTCCGACGCCT
>JBEKME010000172.1:0-10130 GCA_050008675.1 Terriglobia bacterium | reverse complement strand
TTTCAATCAGGAGTTCTTTCTTGCAATTCGTTGCTTCCACAAGTCCTCAACGGTTGTTGTAATGGTTGAAATTAGGACGGCGAGTTTGAAGCCTCACTCGAACCAGCGCTAGTGACTCGGCAAAAGGAAAGCCACGATTCCAACTGGAAGGCTCTAGAGCCCCTCGCGACCCTAGCACTTTTCAGTATAGCACAGGACTTCGGGCTGTCAACGCCACACTAAATCACTAAATCACGCCTGACTAAATCAACGGCTACTGGTGTCATTTGCGAGGCATGGGAGCTGGCGTTTCGAAAGGGATCCGAGCCCAATGGGAGTTGGGGTGTTATGCGAGTATCATCCGCATCGGTTGCAACTGCCGGGTGAATGGGTTCAGGACCAGGCGGAGCTCTTCGAGTGTTACCGTGCCCAGGAGCGCCTCGTCACCCTTTTCCCCCAGGAGCACGGGGGTAGACCGTTCGCCCTGGGGAAGCGCAATGCGGCACTCGGACACCTTCCGCTCCACTTCCGTGCCATCTGCAAGGACGCATTTGACAGAATCCATCGGCTTCAAACCGATGGCGCGCCAAACCTTCTTGGGCAGCAACGTATAGGTGGCGCCGCTGTCCACAAGGAATTTCAGCGTGGCCCGTTTTCCCGTCGGGCCAGTTACCATCCCTTCAACAAACAAGACACCCATTTTCGATCACCTGCTTTGGCTTGTCCTTCAAGCTCCAGAATCTCAATACTGAGAACTCCAAAGAGAGCTGACATCGAGGTGAGGAGGAATCACAGATTGACAGCCACCACCGGGGATTTCACCACCTGGACACCCTCCTTGGGGAGTTCTTCTCCCTCTTCGATCATATCTTGGATATAAAGTTCAGCCGCATCCTTCAGGGCTTCCAGGGCTTCCTCTCTGGAATACCCCCAGGCGGTGCAGCCAGGTAACGCTTCAATCCAGGCGCTCCAACGCCCGTCTCCTTCCTGCTGTACGTTGGCATCAAAAATGTAGCTCTTCACGGGGACCTCCTTGTTACTTGGTGCGATTGCCATGCTCGGTCCACTTCCCGGAATCCCATTTAGAGGCTTTCGACCTGCAGACCGTCGATGTTTTGGAAATGCCTGCGATTATTGGTTAAGAGAGTGAGGCCGTACCGCCGAGCGGTAATCCCGACCAGCAGATCAAAGTCGCTGGTCATTTTTCCCACTGCACGGAGCCGCCCGCGTTCCTTCCCGAACAACCGCGAGATCTCTTCATCGATGTTGATGAGCGTCACGTCTTGCAAAAAATCAAGCAGGGCTTTCTCATTTCCTTCGGGGTCCTTTGAGTAGTAGATGCCCTCATAAACCTCTGCGAGTGAAATAATTGAAAGTGCAAGGCCGCTTTCTTCAATCTCCTCCAAGCGTTTCCGGGTTCGGTCCTGTCCGTTAAGATAATCGATGGCCCAATCAGTATCCACCAGGTAGCTCACGTTCATAGCTTCGGCTCCCGGCGGGTTGATATCAGGCGATCCGCGTAAATGTTCCGAATGAGCGCTTCAGCATCAATCGTACCCTTCCAACTTCCAAAGGCGCGCCGGAAAGCGTCGCGATTGCCCTGTGCAGGGATCCGCACGATCGTGACTAGGACTTCTTTCCCTTCGGGCAGATCCACTTTTTCCAGCGGCTCCAAAACACCCCCTTTGACGCGGGCGCGTATCGTTTCACCCATTGCAATCCTCCTTTGATCTCTTGGTCAAAGAGTTTCTTCTTGATTCTACCCTTTCACCTGCCAGAATCCCAATACCGAGAACTCCAACCTGATGCGCGTGGCACCAGGCTTAAGGGCGTCTCGACCGACCCCTGAGGAATTCTGTTCCTTACCGTTCCAAATCCAGCCGTCGCAGGTCTTCGTCTGTCCAGCCGATGTCCGCGAGCATCGCTTTGAGGGTGCCGATAGGAAATGTGTCGCTGAGCCGATGGTACGCCACCACTACTCTCCGCCCATCCGTATGACGAAGCATCAGGTGACTCCCTCGCGTTCGGGTCAGGCGGAAGCCGTCAGCGTGGAGCGCCCGCAGCAGCGCGCGAGCGGTGATGCCACGCGGGAGATCGCTCATACGTTGACCGCCACCGCCGGTGTGGGCCACTCGAAAGCGCCGCGCTCAGGATCGAGCGGAACCGGCTCGCCCGCCTGACGGAGGTCTTCGAGATAGAGCTCGATGGCTTCGCGGACATTGGCCAGCGCCTCGTCGTACGTGTGGCCCCAAGTGTGGCACCCCTTCAAAGCGGGACAGTAGGCGTGATAAGCCTCTTGGCCGCCTGCCGTTGTGTCTTCCTCGACGACGACTCGAAACACATAGGATTTCACGGGCTATTTCTCCTTTCCATGTAACGATTTCCCCTTCCACTTCTTCAATGTTGAGAACTCCCGCCCCGCCCCGGGCACTTGCGGACTTTGGCGAGTGAAGCATCTTCCATCGATTGTGGTTAGCCGAATCATGCCACCAAGTCACTTCGCTTACAAATCCAATTTCACGCCGAACTCGGAAGTTGAAGCTGCGCAGACACGCCGCACGCCCCGGTCACGTCATCCAGAGAAAGACCGGGACCCTTCACTGTCTGACGTAGATCCTCACCCATTGGCGCCGTCTTTCGAAGCTCGCCAGCAGCCTCAAATGATACCTTTCAGCAAGCTCCTGCTCCGCGATCTGGGGTTGGTATTCGAAATAGCGCTGCTGAAGCCTTTGCAGCCAGGGGAAGCTCCTCAGCCAGTTGTTCGCGGGCTCCCAGCGGCGCGAGTAAAGGTACAAGCAGTCGAACGACTCCGGGGAAACGCTGTGGAATTCGTGGCGACCGAAACCCTCCAAAGCAACTACGTTGAGGGGCTGGCGAACGTAGCCCAAAACCGGTCGTGCCAGCTCGTCGGAGGCAGGCCAGGCGGTCAGGATTCGCCTGTTGCCGGGTTGAGCCTCCAGAAACTGTGCGGCCTGCTCATGAAGGCGAATGAAGTCCGCATACGCCAGGTTATCCTCAAAGGGAAATGGGTAGGGAGGATTCAGAAACCATGCCCATACAAAGCAGCCGGCAGTGAACACCATAATAGATCGGGCCGCCGGCCGCGGCAGCCGCCATATCAGGATCACGGCGATCAAAACAAGCGGCGGAAAGATGGGCAGCAGGTAGCGAGGTAAGACAGCGCCACCAACCATGCTGAGCATCACCAGATAAGCCGTTGTGAGCCAGCCCCCAAGAAAAACAAACCTGCGCAGTATGCTCGGTCCCGGTTGAATTTGGGCGGACGCTTGCGAAGCCTCAGGGCCAGGGCCGTCCGCTGACGGTCGCCCGCACGATTCATCACCCGCAGCGCGCGCCCAGTCATTCCCGCGAAAGCGGGAATCCAATCCGTTGACAGCGCATTTCCCAAGGTCGGCGGAGTGGATTCCCGCTTTCGCGGGAATGACTGGCGTTTCGAGAGCTGCGCCCATTCTGTTCCTCTGCGCCCACCGGATTCCCGCTATGGCGCCGGCAGTCAGGAGCCAGTTGAATCCGCCCACGAAGGTTTCATAAAGACGGCGCAGCAAAGCCAATAACATCCGAACCGGGTTGAGCGTGGAGTAGAGGTTGTACCTAAGATATTCGCGGTTGCCCGTCCAGAATCCCGTGGCTTGGTGGTAGAAACCCGCCCAGGCACCCAGCACTGCGAGGGGAGCGAAAAAGACAACCCACCAGGCGCGGGGCAGAGAACTGGCCGCTCTTCTGTGCCGCCACCAGGAAAAGATCCAGGCCACGGGCAGCAGAACCACCGCAGTTTCTTTGCTCAAGACGGCACACGTGGAGGCCAGTGCGAACCTCCAGGGACGTTCGTCAAGCAGCGCCAAGAGCGCCAGCAAAGTGAACAATCCCGCGGCAAGATCGAGATGAGCCAGCGCACTCTGTGCGAAGAATAGGGGCGAGAGCGCCAGGAGCAGTACGCTCCAGCATCCGATCTCCCGATTGGCGACGCGGCGTCCGAGCGCGTAAACGCCCGTGAGTGTGCCTGCGGCAAAAACGATCATCGCCGCACGTGTCACCAAGGGTGAAAACCCAAACGCTCGCCATGCCAAAGCCAGATAGATGATGACCAGGGGAGTGTGTCCCGTGGGAAGGGTGCTGCTGGGAACCAACTGTCTCGAGCGGTAGAAGTCCATCGCGGCAGGTATGTAGTACCCAACCTCGTCCCAATAGTAGGGCAGACGAAGCAGTGGGTAGTGAAGAAGGCAAAGGACAACGAAGGCGGCTAGCGAACCAAGGATCGCGCAAAAGCGGAAACGCGGAGGCCTGGCGAAGTCTTCGACCCCAGACAGACGATAGTGCTTTTCCAAGCGCCTGTTCATTGTAGAGAAACTAGAAAGCAGAAATTAGAAATCAGAAACCGGAGGTCCTGTGTTCTGGTTTCTGATTTTTAGTTTCCAGTTTCGACTGAGATCTCCTCGCAAGGTTGACTTTCATTGTTTGAAAGATCCACCGCTGTCACCTGATAAAAGTAGATGTGGCCCGGCTGGACGCTGGCATCGCGGAGGATGGGGGTTCGGAGCAGTTCCTTATTCAGCTTCTTGGGTTGCTCACCGTTCTCACGCCGGTAAACATAATACCCGGCCAGGTCCTTCTCCGAGTTGGCCGTCCATACCAATTCCACCGCGCTGGCGGTGTACAAAGCTGTTAACCCTTGGACGCGCGCCGGCGGAAATATATCGCGGGGGATCACTTCATAGGGTTGCGAGCCTTCACCTTCGGCTATGGTCCCGCCCTCCTTGAACAACGCCCGAACCTCGTAAGAATAGGCGCGCCCGAATTCAAAATCACTGTCAAGGTATCGTGGCTCTTTGCCCTCTCCGACCAACTGGAATGACCCCGGTTTTCCAGTCCGGCTTCTGTAAATGCGATACCCCGCAAGAGACTTGGCCTGCTGGCCGCCAAAAGTGCTGGCAGGTGGCGGCCAACGCAGTTCGATGGCTTTCTCAGTAGTCTGACTCTCGAGGTGGTTGGTGGGGCCTGAAACGTCCAGCAGCCTTAGTCGGACGAGATTGGAAATTTCGCTTTGCACGGGGCGCCGGCGAAACCCGCGGGTGAGAGTGCGGATGGCAATGATCGAGTCTTCTGTCTGCCAGCTCTTGTATTCCTCCTGGGAAAGGCGCGCGGGATAGATGACTTTGCGGTCGTTGGTGTAACGCGTCCACTGGACGGGTTGGAGGCTCATCCAAAGAGCCAGGGGTGGGGACTTTGGCGGTACCGAGCCAGGGGGGATGTGGGCGCGGAGAATCTCGATCTCCAGAGGTTTAGTCAACCGTTCTCCATCCATGGCCTGCTGGGGAAGTGCAAAGCGGATCTCGAGGGTGCGTCCCACCTGAAATGCGCTGAAGTCGGTTACGCGTTCCGGCACCTCGAGGCGTGGTGGTTGCGGTGGCCCCTGCACACCGCACCCCAGCAGGAGGCAGATGCCGGCGGCTTGTGCCAGGAGAACCAGCGTGGCGATTGGAGATGGGATACGGCGCCGCTGACCAATCGGGTCACGAGAGATGGAACTGATGCGGAGGCCGGCAGTGCGCCGCGCACACGAAAGGTGATTCACAGGATATACCGGCTGAGGTCCTGATTCTTGACGATATCCGCCAATTGCTTCTGAACGTAAGCAGCATCGATGCGGACCGTTTTCTTCTTCAGGTCCGGGCCCTCGAAGGAGATTTCGTCGAGAAGTTTTTCCATAATGGTGTGCAAGCGCCGCGCGCCGATGTTCTCCGTCTGCTCGTTGACCGCGGCGGCGAACTTGGCAATTTCTTGCAGCGCGTCGTCCGCGAAGGAGAGCTTGATGCCTTCCGTTTCCAGCAACGCCGCATACTGCTTTACCAGTGCGCTCTTGGGCTCCTTCAGGATGCGGATGAAGTCTTCCGTAGTGAGGGAATGCAGTTCGACCCGGATGGGGAATCGCCCTTGGAGTTCAGGTATCAGGTCGGAGGGCTTACTCACGTGGAAAGCTCCGGCCGCGATGAAAAGAATGTGATCGGTGCGGATCATTCCGTAACGCGTGTTGACCGTGGTGCCTTCGACGATGGGCAAGATATCGCGTTGCACACCTTCGCGGCTGACGTCCGGCCCGTGACCCCGTTCCCGGCCTGCGATCTTGTCGATTTCATCCAGAAATATGATGCCGGACTGCTCCGCGCGTTCCACGGCCACGCGGGTGACTTGGTCCATGTCAATCAGCCTGTTTTCTTCCTCCTGGATCAGGTAATCCATGGCCTCGGCCACGCGCAGGCGGCGCTTCTTGGTTCTTGAGCCAAAAAGCCCCGGGAGAATGTCCTTGATGTTGATGTCCATCTCCTCGATGCCTTGAGAAGAGATCACCTCGAAAGCCGGGAAGCTGCGGTCCCGCACTTCAATATCGACCTGCCGTTCGTCGAGTTTCCCCTCCCGAAACTGGGCGCGCAATTTCTCCCGGGTGCGGCGGAACTGTTCCTGGGCCGCAGCGGCGCGTTCCTCTTCTTCGTCGCCGCCGCTCTTTTCGTGGCGCTTCATAGAAGGTGGAGGGGGCAGAAGGAGATCCAGCAGACGCTCTTCGGCGTTCTGCTCCGCTTTTTCAGCCACTTCATCGACCCGTTCTTCCCGGACCATGTCAATGGAGATTTCCACCAGGTCGCGGACCATGGACTCCACATCGCGGCCAACATAGCCCACTTCCGTGAAGCGCGAGGCCTCGACCTTGAGGAAAGGAGAATTCGTCAGCCGGGCAAGGCGCCTGGCGATTTCCGTTTTCCCCACGCCGGTAGGGCCAATCATGATGATATTCTTGGGAAGGATTTCTTCCGCCTGCTCGGGTGGCAGCTTTTGCCGCCGCATGCGGTTTCGCAGTGCCGTGGCGACAGATCGTTTGGCCTCACTTTGGCCGATCACGTACTTATCTAATTCCGCTACGATCTGGCGCGGGGATAGCTCATCAGGTGAGCTGGCAGTCTCAAGAGTTTCGGGCAAGTAGAAAACCATAGGATTCAGCGCTCGGAGCGCCCCGTTTACAGTTCTTCGATCGTTACCTGATCGTTGGTGAAGATGCAGATCTGCCCGGCCAGGCGCATGGCCTCCTCGACAATCTCCTTGGCGGTCATCGCCGTGTGTTTTGCCAGGGCGCGCGCGGCGGCCAGTGCGAAAGGCCCGCCGGAGCCGATGGCCACAATCCCGTCATCGGGCTCAATCACATCTCCGTTGCCGCTCACCAGATAGGTGCTCTTTTCGTCCGCGACCAGGAGCAACGCCTCGAGGTGTCTCAGGGCGCGGTCCGTGCGCCAGTCCTTGGCCAGTTCCACAACGGCGCGGCTCAGGTTTCCGTGATACTCCTCAAGCTTCTGTTCAAACCTAGTGAAAAGGGAGAGGGCGTCGGCAGTGCTCCCGGCAAAACCCGCCAGGACTTTCTCATTGAAGAGGCGGCGGATTTTTCGGGCTTTCTGCTTGACGATATTCTCCCCCATGGTCACCTGGCCGTCGCCTCCCATGGCCAGCCGTCCATCTCGCCGGACGCAGAGAATAGTCGTACTACGCATTCTGGGATGATTCTTCACGCTTGCTCCATCAAGGCATTATAACAGATGGAACCGCTACTGGACGGGTTGGAAATAGGTGGAGGGGTATTCGTCGTCATAGTGGGCGGAGCTGCGGAAGATTTCAGAAACTCGTTCATCATTCAAAAACCTCGCAATGTGCATCGGGGTCACGATTCCCTCGATGTTTTTGTAGTCGCTGTACACATCCGCGAACTCGTCCCAATCGCCTGTTTGGGGGTCGCGCACGCGATAGGTGACGCGAACCGGCAGAATCGTTTGACGATTCAAATCCAGTCTCAATTGAGTTCCTTGTTGGTCAACCATGTCCAGAGCTTGTGTGGCGACGTTATCCACAAAGTCGACACCGCCCGGCTGAATGAGAATTCCGGGTTCATGGATGCGGAGACGGAGGAGATTCTCCAGCGAATAGCGATTGGAAATCCTCCAGCGTCGGGCCTGCTCCGGCGCCTGGGAGGTTTGTCCGTACCGGTCCAGTTCCCATGCTTGGTCGCCATTGTTGACGAGAATGACAGGGGGCCTCTTCCCGTAGCTAAACCGGCGCTTGTCCGGATATTCGACGGCGCTCTCGAAAGGGGCGAACCCTGAAGTGGACTCGTCCCTGATGGAATAGATGCGGCCTCGGGTCGTCAGCCGTTTCATATTCAGGAAAGCAGGTCCGCCCAATGCCCGAATCACGCGATCAATGACTTGTTGGGCCTTGGGGTCGATGCGCGAAGGAACCTCGGCGGAATTCTGCTCGGCGCGCAGTCTCGCCCCGCTGGCTGCCCCAAGCAAGAAAGCCAGCGCCGCCCCCGTGATTATCTGTCCTACCCTACACATTCGCTTAGGCATAAGAAGGTCCTTTCGAGAGGCTGCTAACCGCACAAAACGCTCCCGCCGTTTACATTCAGGATTTCCCCTGTGATGAACGTTGCCATGGGCGAGGCCAGGAAGAGTATGGGCAGGGCAATTTCCTCCGGGCGAGCGAAGCGACGAAGCGGAATGAGGGATATTGCTTCCTTGTATTCGCGCCTGTTGTTCAACACCTGCGTGCTCATTTCCGTTTCCACCCAACCGGGAGCGAGGCAATTCACTAAGATACCGTGTCGTGCCAGCTCGGTAGAGAGCCCTTTAACAAAGCTAATCAGGCCGCCTTTGCTGGCTGCGTAATGGGTGTGAAAAGCCTCCCCGCGTTGCCCGGCGGTCGAGGAAACCACGATAATGCGGCCGCGTTTCTGGCGGATCATTTGGGGAACGACGTGGTGCACCAGCGAATAGACACCTTTGAGGTTTATGGCCATCATTTCATCCCACTGCTTCTCCGTCACTTTCTGGATGGGCAGGGGGGTGTAATTCCAAATGCCTGCATTAGCCACCACTATATCCAGCTTGCCGAAACGGTTCACCGCAGCCCCAACCAACCTCCTGGCGTCGGCCATGCTCGAGACATCGGCCCGTACAGCAATGGCTTGGCCCTCCAGGCCCTTACAGCTTTCGATGACTTCCTTTGCTGCGCGGTTTGCTCGATGATAGTTGAAAACAACCTTCGCGCCCGCTGCAACAAACACTTTCACTGTAGCCGCGCCGATTCCGCGGGACCCGCCCGTAACCACAGCGACTTCATCTTTGAGAGTTATGTGCATGCGTTGCAGTTTATCACCTCCTGCAACCACCGAGACTCGGAGGGCAATCCGCGGAAGCGAGGCTTGGCAGCGTCTCCGAAGCAGTGAAGTAAGTTTGCCAGGGTCGTTCACGCCGCTTCCACTTCCTGCGCCGCAAGGCTCTCAGTCGGGAAGAGGGAGCGGGCCGCCCCTTCCATCTTCCGGGCGGTGCTGGCGTGTTCGGGATAATTGACTAAATGCACATTGCTTGTCGCGTGTAGCTCTGCGTTTCCAGTAACACCCTTATCTTTTCAATAACATTCCTGCATTTTGCGCGTAGCTGCATTTGTTTTCAACAATGTTCCCGCTCTGCTCCCGGTTGTCCAAACCAGATCCTTTGTTTTCAACAACATTCCCGCGTCGTTCGCTCATTTTTAAGCTCTCGACTGTTTCCACACCCCGCGAGTTCTCAGACACAATGTCGCTTTCGGGGACGTCCTCGATGTTCTCTGTCCTCGCACCATCGTCCTGACCAGCAGGAGCAATCGGGGGGTTGGTAAATTCCTTCCGCAGCCTCAGCAGTATCCTTACTTTGCGGTCAATGGAGCGGTCCAGTGCGGCTTCCTGGCGCAGCATCATGCTCCACGTCTCCCCTTCCGGGGCAAGGCAGGCGTCCCGTTCGATCGCCGCCCTCTCCTCATTCGCCTTTTCCGCATACTCGAATTCTTCCCGCAGGCTGGCGATTTCCTCCTCCAGCAAACGGAGAAGTTCCTGGCGCTCGGGCTCGCCCGGCGGCACGCAGTCGGCGCCTTCTTTGAGCAGGAACTGCCGGTATTCCTCGTCCTCCTCTTGTTGCTCGCGCAGGTGCAGAGGGTCACTGAAACGGTGCAGCAGACTGAAAATCAGCCCCGGCCGCCACCCCATCATACCTCTGTAAAAAGATTCCAATACGGCGTACTGGCGCTCCCGGAAGGTGCGCTGGTTGATCTCCTCCCGC
>JBEKME010000171.1:0-10281 GCA_050008675.1 Terriglobia bacterium | reverse complement strand
GCTATCGTAGGCATTCAAAAACCACACCCGGGAATCTTCAAGCTGGCGCTTCAGCGCGCGGGCGTGGAGGGTTCGGAAGCCGTGCTTGTGGGCGACACCTATGCGACGGACGTAGGCGGCGCGCAGCTTGCGGGGTTGACGGGCGTCCTTATGGACGGTGTAGGAGCTTACCCTGACGCCGCGTGCCCCAGAATCTCATCGCTTCCGGAACTGGCGAGAATCCTTGAAGGCTTGTAAGCGAAGATACTGCGCGACCGAGCTTCCACGTTCTGCGAAGTTCAATGATCGCAAGGCGTGAGCCGCCCCACAACCTGCCTTGGGACCTGGAGCACTGGTTCCAAACTCCTTTGTTTCTTGCGAAGAATTTCTGCGATCATCGCATTGCCCAGAATGGCTGGAATTGCCGATTTTCGATTGCCGATTGCCCCGCCGTGGCGGGCTGATCAACATTGGAAGGAGTTGCCATACCAGTTTTTCAATCGTCAATCGGCAATCAGCAATCGACAATGAAAACTTGGTCTTCGGTTGCGGCCAAGGGCCGCGCTGTAACACTAGTTTGTAGGACGTTGTTGTTTTGGGCGGATTTCATCAGGCCACCTTTTGGTTTAATTGACTTACGGTGGCTTGCCGGGCGGTGAGAACGGCTGTGATCGCCCGGCGACCGAAGTCCGTGACACGGTAGCGATTTTCGTGCGGCACTTTCTGGATCAGGTGATGGGCACGCAGCAATCGGAGTTTTCGGCTCACCCAAGCGGACCGCCAGCGCTTTTCCTCTGCGGAGGCGGCGGGCGGGCTGAAAAGCAACCCTTGCAGATCCCGGTTGCGGAATCCTTGCAGGGTCCATTCCCCCCGACTGATGACCTCGAGCAAGGTGCTGTCGGGGGTGCTGAAAACATGCAAGGCGCGCACCCCTTGCCCTTTCCACCGCGTCGGCTGCTCCAGACGCTCGATCAACTCCTCCAGTCGCTCGCTGCCCTCCACACTCGCCAGGGCCTGCAGATAGCGCTCATTGCACTTCTGCGAGACACGCGCCCGACGCGGCAGGTCAGCGATTCCGCGCCGCATCGCGTGCCAGCCCTTGGGGCCCTTGCGGTCCCCTTCTTTCCGCCGATACACCTTGAAGTCCTCCGGGCAGTTCACCGTGGTCTCCACCCGCAACACACTCCCCTCCACCCGCAAGGCTTTCCCGTAGACTTTCACCGAATTCCCCCTCACGCTATGTTTGACCCCTACCCCTTCCTCACGCTGCCGCAGGTCGCTCCGAACCTCACCCTGGAATTTTCCCTGAACCCCGCCGTGCGACGGAATCTTGTGCCCCAGAAAACGCATCACGTCAGGGCTGGCGAAGGTCGTCAGGGCGTGATGCATGAGGAGGGGGTAGAACCGCTTGAGGGTCGTGGGATCACGAAAGACCAAATCCGAGGCCCATTCGCTCTGCTACGTCGACCAGTAGTAGGAGGCGGGGTAGTCGTCGAACAACTCCGCACGCCAAGGATGAAGTTGGTCCGCGATGGCGTGCAGCGATTTTCGCCAAGGGGCCTTCACTTGCTCGTCCAGCAGTTGCTGCACCTGCTCAAAGTCTTCGATCCAGGGAAAACAGTTGTCTTGGCGCAGCTACTTCAAGCCTGCCGCCTCCATCTGCTGCGCCAGCCATTCCCGCCCGTTCAGGCAGATTTGCACCGGGAAGGGAAACCAGGTTTGAAGGCGCGCGTTCATGAAACCGAACAGCGGATGGATCCAGTAATGGTAAAGAAAAAGGCACTTGCGCAGTCGCGAAACCAGGTCCAGTTTCTTTGTCTCCCGGTTGCGGTACACTTCGAAGCTTCGGCAAGGCTCCACGCAGGTCAAGACGCACAGCGGCCCGTCTGTGATCTTCTGCTCGGCGGCGAGGCGGCGAGCCAGCGCCTCTTTGTCGATTTGGCTCGACGCCAAGTACACGATCTTTCGCCCCAGTTTCCGGGCCTCGGCCAGCCAACTCTCTTTCAACCGTTCACTCACCACCTGCACATGCTGGGCAAAGTCCCCGACCCAAATCCCCTTGCCAATCAGGTAGGCCTTCATCCCCTCCGCGTAGCGAATCACGCGCAGGGTGCCGCGAAAAACCAGACGGTCAAATCCCGAAATTACCCCCTGCATCTTTTCTGCATGTTTGGCGGTAAACTCGTCCATGGCGTTCTCCTCCCTATCGCTGTGAATGCGGAAACATCCACAATGATACGCAAGTCAGGGGAACGCCTCCGTACTTTAATCGGCAATCGGCAATCACCCATCGGCAATCATCGCCCGTTTTGGTTGCGGCTCTGCCGCGTTGTTAGACTAGTGCTGACTCCGGATTCAAGATTCCATATTCAAGAGGCGCGCGGTGCGGTACGAACGGTTTGAGCAACTTCCGGTGTGGCAGTCCAGCATCGACCTGGCCGTGCAGACTTATGCGATGACCTCAAAACCAGCTTTCAGAGGTCAGCGCAGTCTTCGCGACCAGATGGAGCGTGCGGCCGTATCCGTCTCAAACAACATTGCTGAAGGTTTTGAGCGAGGCACGAATCAGGAATTGCTCACCTTTCTCTACATCTCACGCGGTTCTGCAGGCGAAGTGCGCTCGATGCTTTGTCTACTTGAGCGTATGCCCGTCTTTCGCGATCTGGAATCCGAAATCTTGAATCTGAAATCCAGCGTCGAAAGCGTTTCCAGGCAGCTTGGTGCCTGGATTCGCACGCTGCGGGATTCCGAGATGAAGGGTCAGCGCTACGTTACGGAGAAAACGCGCCGGGTGACCCAAGCCCGCCACGAGCGCGAGGAGTTCCTGAGGAAATTGGAGCAGATTCGGAAGGGGAGTGCGTCAGGAACAGAAAAGGCGTGATGATGAATCCGTCTCTTTTCTTGAATCTGGAATTTGGGATCTGGAATGCGGCATCCGTCTCCAAGGCCAACGACGCCAGGAAGAAGTTCGACTCGTTGTTCAGAGGTTAGCTGCCTTACCAAGCCGCACTAGCGCTCCGCTTCTTCCAGTTGGTCGCGGCCAGAAACGCAAGCAGCCCTGTCCCCATTTAGCACAGGCTAAGCCACCTCAAACCCGCCGGCCTTTTCGAAGGCATCGGCGACGCGCAGGAGCCTTGCCTCGTCGAAGTGCCTGGCGAGAAGTTGCGTGCCCACCGGAAGGTGTGGTTCCCCTTTGGTCTTTCCGCACGGAACGCAAATGCCCGGGATGCCGGCCAGGCTGGCGGTAACGGTGTAGATATCGGCGAGATACATTTGCAAGGGGTCGTCCATACGCTCGCCGAGCTTGAAGGCGGGGATGGGGGAGGTTGGGGTGACGATCACGTCCACCTCGTCAAATGCTTCCAGAAAATCCCTGGTAATGAGGTTGCGCACTTTCTGGGCTTTCAGGTAATAGGCATCGTAGTAGCCGGAGCTCAGGACGTAGGTGCCAAGCATAATGCGCCTCTTCACTTCGGCGCCAAACCCTCCGTAGCGTGTCTGTTTGTACATCTCTTGCAAATCCGCGTGCTCAGCGGAGCGGAATCCATAGCGCACGCCATCGTAGCGCGCCAGATTCGAGCTGGCCTCAGCCGTGCAGATGATGTAGTAGCAGGCAATGGCATAATCGGTGTGGGGAAGGCTTATGGGAACGACCTCGCATCCCAGCTTCGCCAGCAGGTCAATTCCCTTTTGAATGTTATCTCCAGTTTCCGGATTGAGTCCCTTGAGATATTCGCTTGGGACGCCCACCTTGAGGCCACGCACATTTTGATCCAGCCCTGCGACGTAGTCCTCAACCGGAATGTCCGCCGAGGTGGAGTCGTGCGGGTCGCGGCCCGCAATCGCCTGCAGCAGACGCGCCACATCGCGGACGGAGCGGCCGAAAGGCCCAATGTGATCGAGCGAGGAGGCGAAAGCCACCAATCCGAACCGCGAGACCCTGCCGTACGTCCCCATCATGCCCACAATTCCACAAAAGGCCGCCGGTTGCCGGATGGAGCCGCCCGTATCAGAGCCCAGAGACGCCACGGCCATATTCGCCGCGACCGCCGCGGCTGAACCGCCACTCGATCCTCCGGGCACTCGAGTTAAATCGTGAGGGTTGTGGGTGGTAAAAAAAGCGGAGTTTTCCGTTGAAGATCCCATGGCGAATTCGTCGCAATTCGTCTTGCCTAGAATGACCGCGCCTGCCGCCTCCAACCTTTCAACGGCGGGGGCATCATAGGGGGCGACGTAATTCGCAAGAATCTTCGAGGCGCAGGTGTTCCGCGCGCCTCGGATCAGAATCACGTCCTTCACCGCCACGGGGATTCCACCCAGCGGACCCAAGGGCTCGCCGGCGGCAAGCTGCCGGTCAATCTTTGACGCCTGCTTAAGGGCGCGTTCAGGGCACAACTGCAAATACGCCCGGACCTCTTTGTCGCACCGCTCGATGTGTTCAAAGTGAGCTTGCGCAACCTCCACCGCAGATGTTTCGCGCTTGACCAGAAGGTCATGGAGCGGGTCGATAGTGAGTTCAGTTAGGTTCATTTTCGTTTCTTTCGATGACGCGAGGAACACGGAAACAACCCGCGCTCTGATCGGGAGCGTTGGCGAGGGCCTCGTCCTGCTCGAATGTCTTGTGCGGCTGGTCTGCCCGCAAGGAAGGGTTCGCCGCCGCGGGATAGGTCACTTGCGCCATCGGTTCCACTTGCGAGGTATCCAGTTCATTCAGCTTCTGCATGTACTGGAGGATGGAATCGAGCTGCGGGAGAAATTTCTTCACCTCTTCGGGAGTTAATTCGAGGTGGGCGAGTTCGGCGACGTAGCGCACGTCCTTTTCTTCGAGTGCCATCAGGCCGCCTTTCCATGCTTGCGTCCGAAGTATTTGGCGTAAGGCCGTCCAATCACTTGCGCCAGGTCGGGAGCCACGCCTGAAACCTTTCCCGGCCAATCCTTCCGGTTGGGTTTGGAGACAGGTAGATTTTCTGGCCGCCGCTGTGCCCTGTTGCTGCGACCGACCTTGCCGACGCGTAAGATCCTGAGATGTTTTACCAGGGGCTTGCCCAAAAAGTCGTTAACATGCGCCCGGATTTCCTCCGCCATCTGTTGCAGGGGTTCGGCCCAGTCGGCGTCGTCCGTGGCCAGCGTCAAAGTTCCCGCGCTGAACGCCACTGGCCGGCACTGCCTGGCCAGCGCCTTTCCTGCCACGCGAGTCCAGAGAGGAGCCAGGACTTCGACCACGGGGGGTTCCAGGCGGGACAACTGAGGCTTGAGTACCTTGGGTAGAATTTTCCCGATCTCTTCCATCGCTTGACTCCCATGATCCGGACTTCTGAGGCAGATAGATTTGGCAGTCTAGCACATCGGGGCCAGTCGAGGGAATTACTTGTGACCATGCTCGCAGTTCTCCTATAATCCCTGCGCATGCGTTTTCTCCTTGCCTCAGCTTCGCCACGGCGCCGGGAATTGTTGCGCAACGCCGGCTTCGACTTCGATGTCCAACCCAGCCATGTCGTTGAAGAGATCCAGCAGGGTGAGCCGCCGGAGGAATTTGCGCGCCGCGCGGCGCGTGAGAAGGCCATGCAAGTCGCGGCCTCCTGTCCTGCGGGCAGCATCGTCTTAGGCGCGGATACGGTGGTCGTCATCGACGGAGAGACGCTGGGAAAGCCGTCAGGCCAGCAGGAGGCTACGCGCATGCTCCGGCTTCTATCCGGTCGAACCCACCAGGTGCACACCGGCATTTGCCTGGTACGGGCGCCAGGCGAAATTGAAGCCCTCAAGCACGAGACAACCTTCGTGACCTTCCGTGAGCTGGATGAGGAGGAGATTCGCAGTTACGTCGAGAGCGGTGAGCCTCTGGACAAGGCCGGCGCCTATGCGGTTCAAGGGCTCGCATCCAGATTCGTCACCCGCATCTCGGGTTGCTACTTCAACGTTGTGGGCTTGCCGGTCGCGCTTGTTTACGAAACCCTTAAACCGCTCATGAAAGCAGAAGTCAGAAGTCAGAAGACAGAAGTCAGTAGATAATTGCCGGAGCCGCGGTTCCTTTCAGGATCGCGCCAGCGTGGCGCCCCAGCTAATTCCCTACAACAAACCCGCGGGGCGGGGCAAGTCTCCCGATCTGTCATCCTGAGCCCATTCGCTGGGCTCAGGATGACAGACAGGGTTAAAGGATTATCCGCTCGTCGCCTTCCCGCCTCGTCACCCGTTCCCGGTCCAGGTACTCGAGCAAAGGAATTGCGTACTTCCTGCTCAGTCCCGTGATCTCCTTGAAAACCGCGACGTTGATGTGGTTACTTTGAGCTTTGCGCCGGACAAGTAGCTGCTTCAATTGCTGTAATGCCGAGCGGTGAAAAATCAAATCCTCGGTCACTTTGAGGAGCACGTTCTCCTTGAGCAAGATTTGGAGCAGTTTTTCGGCGCGCGGACGGTCGATGCGCAGCTTGGCCAGGACCTCCGGCGCGCCGGGAACCGCCAGCCCCCTTCTCTCAAATGCCGCGCTGATCTGATCCCTGGCAACCTGCTCTTCAGGAGTCAGTTGAATCCTGCGTCCTGCGAGCCGCACCGTTTCGCCCTGCACATCCACTTTGCCTTGAGCGGCCAGTGTTTGAAGGAGCGCGTTGAATAGCAAGTTTGAAGGCGAGGCGGGGTGCGGCGAACTTCGGGTGTCGGTTCTCGAGCGCAGGTCTTCCTTGGGCAACCCCGCCACCAGAGGGTTTTGGGCGTGGAATTTCTCAAGCTGTTCAATCACCCTTCTCGCCAATTCTTGGAAATGTCCCTGGTGCACGAACAACTCCGGCGGTTGCCCCAGCAGCGCAAGCCGATTCGTGGAGGCAAGCACCCTGCCGACGCGCAGAACCTCGGCAGGAGGCCATCCGGTGCGCGACACGAGTCCAGCGAGGGGAGCTTCTCCGGCTTGTCGCACCAGCCATTCCAGCCTAACTTCCGAATCGCCTTTCTCCAAGGCGTCGAGAAGCGGCACGACAGTTGCATCTCCTAAGCGGTGCCTGGCGGGCTGGTTATCAAGGACCGATCCGCCCCCGATGGTGGTGACGGGTGAGAAGTGGCGGATGATAAAGCGATCTCCCGGCATTAACACGCTTGGTTCGGAGAGCCGGAGTTGAGCGAACGCACTGCTTCCAGGCGCCAACTCCTTTCCCTCTAACAGAACCACTTCGGCAATCGTCTCGGCTGTGCCACAGTGGAAATGGAACCTGGCGCGGTTTTTCAAAGGCCGTGCCGCAGGCAGCAGGTTCAACCTGCAATCCAAACGCGATGTCGCCCGGAAAAGTCCCGGCGGCGCCAGGATCATTCCACGGGAAATTTCCTTTGCCTCGATGCCCGGTAAGTTTACCGCCGTCCGCTGTCCTGCCAAGGCGGTTCGGGCGGGAGCGTTATGAACCTCGATGCCGCGCACGCGCACCCGCCGGCCCAGAGGATAGATTTCCACTTCCGCGTCCTTCTCGATTCTTCCGGCGATAAGGGTTCCGGTCACCACCGTGCCAAATCCCTTCATTACAAAAGCGCGGTCAATAGGGAGCCGGAAGGGAAGCTCTTCAGGTTTGGGAGTCACCTCCAGCGCCAAGCGTCGCAACTCGTCCTTGAGAGCTTCGAGACCTTCGCCGGTCTTGGCGCTCACCGGGAGCAGCGGCGCGTCCTCGAGGAAAGAAGCACGCACAAACTCCTGCATCTCCAGCCGAACCAGGTCCATGATCTCCCTGTCCACCAGGTCTGACTTGGTGATGGCCACCAGGCCTTTGCGAATCCCCAGTAGTTTGCAAATGTCAAAATGTTCGCGAGTTTGAGGCTTAATGGACTCGTCGGCCGCCACCACAAGGATGGCCAGGTCGATCCCTCCCACTCCCGCCAGCATGTTTCTCACGAAGCGCTCGTGGCCCGGCACGTCAATGAAGCCGACACGTATTCCTTCGCCGAGGTCCAGGTGGGCGAAGCCGAGGTCAATCGTTATTCCGCGCTTCTTCTCTTCCTCCAGGCGGTCGGGGTCAATGCCCGTCAGCGCCAGCACTAACGCTGACTTGCCGTGATCAATATGCCCAGCCGTTCCGACAGTAACGTATCGCATGTGGTTCTTGATTATGCGAGAAAGAAAGCCTGGAGGCAATGGCTGCGAAGCTGATGGTAGTGTCCCATTTTGAGCGTAGCGCCGACCTTTAGGTCGGCAAGTGCCGGCCTGAAGGCCGGCGCTACGAGTCAAATTAGGACAGTACCAAGCTGATCGACCAGCAGGAACAAGCCGTGCCTATATGCTACAATTGCATAACCCCTAAGACTGACAATGGTAAGCTGGAACGACATGGACTTCGCTTTTGACAGAAACCTATATCGCTGACTTCCGGGAGGAATACTGTGCACAAGCCATTATTGTTTGTTGTGATCGTCGTGGTGCTCCTCTGCCCGCAGCTTCTCGCTGACCAAGTTATTTTGAAGAATGGCGACAGACTGACAGGTAGCATCGTCAATTCGGACGGCAAGACTCTCACCCTGAAATCTGAGTTCGCGGGCGAAGTAAAGTTTCAATGGGATGCCATTCAGGAAATAACCTCCAGCCAGCCTCTTTACATCACGGGGAAAGATGGGGAAGTGCTGGTGGGCAATGTCAAAACTATCGACGGAAAGTTTCACGTACAGACTGCAAATTCCGGGGAAGTCAGTATAACTAAAGACGTCGTTCAGAGTGTGCGTTCCCAAGAGCAACAGAGTTCGTACGAGGCCCAAATCGAGAAGTTGCGACATCCGAAGCTCACGGATTTCTGGGGAAGTGTTGTCGACACGGGCATGGCTATTGCGCGGGGAAATACCGAAACCTTCACTTTTAACCTATCTGGTAAGGCGGCGCGTACGACGGAGAAGGACAAGATAAGTGTCAACTTCCTCTCACTGTACTCCGACAACAGCGTTGGGGGTAAATCCTTCACAACCGCCAATCTTGTTGGGGGCGGAACCCGCTACGATCTAAACGTCAGCGACAAATGGTTCGGTTTTGGGCAGCTTGATCTTTTGCACGATCAATTCCAGGAATTGAATCTGCGGGTCGTGCCCGCCGGCGGACTTGGCTACCATGCTATCAAAAGTAAGAACACTACACTTGACCTCTCTGCCGGCGGGGCGCTGGACAAAGAGTTCTTTGCGGATGGGATGGACCGCACCTCGGCTGAAGCTCTCCTCAGCGAGGCATTCGCCCACAAGTTCTTTAAGATTACGACGCTGAGCGAAAGCTTACAGTTCTTTCCCAACCTGACATACAGGGGAGAGTTCCGTTACGTTTTCAATTTGGGGATCAACACGCAGCTTACCAAGGTCCTGAGCTGGCAAATAAGCTTTGCGAACATGTACCTGAGCAATCCGCCCGCGGGAGTGAAGACCACGGATGGAATTCTTACCACGGGATTGAGATTTACTTTTGGAAAGCCTCTCTGACCGGGATTCGCAAATTGGCAGGTGCCGCCCGGGGTGCTGTCATGCTGAGCGAAGCGAAGCATCTCTGCAGTTCGTCGCCGCCTGCTGAGCTGAAGAAGCAACTGCAGCGATCCTTCGCCGCCCAAAAGCAGGGCGGCTCAGGATGACAGACAACTTCAACTTACGAACTCAGGTTGACGCGACGGCCAGGGGAGGAAGTTCACTTCTCGGCCGACGGGTTGGTGGGCGGAGGTGCCCCCGGCTTTTCGATTTCAGCGCCCAGCCAGACACTCACCACTCCCCAATTCCCAAGGCGCTTCTGGAGAACCAAGTCGTATTTAGCGACGGCCGAGGGGTCTTCCAAGGTTACAGCAGCCAGCGCGCGAAGCCTCTCCGGCGAGAATGTGAGGTTCTGGATCTCTACCTTGACTTCCGGCTTCGGAGCGGCGCGATGAAGCTCGGCATCCACCTGAGATGGAGGAGGGGGCTGAAGCGCCGGGATGAAATAAGTGTGGACGGCTGCAGCGATGGAACCACCAGCTTTTTTGCCTTCCGGGGTGGCCAAGTACTTGGAACGAATCTGAATGACGTCGAGGGCGTTTTCCAGGTCGTCGTGGATGACTACATCGTTCACCTTTTTCTCCGCCTGACGAATCATGTCCGGCAGCTTCGGGTCGGTCCGAACCGTGAGAGCCAGAATCGCTGCCTCGGTCACCGTCCGGTCCGGCTCCGAATCCGACTTGTTGATG
Source organism: Terriglobia bacterium (assembly GCA_050008675.1). Classification (GTDB taxonomy): domain Bacteria; phylum Acidobacteriota; class Terriglobia; order UBA7540; family UBA7540; genus CAVROP01. The sequence continues at coordinate 154 of JBEKME010000171.1, read as the reverse complement.
ACCTCAAAGAGTGTTTGAGTGGCTTGCTCGGCGTCGTACTCAGCCAGGGCGCCGTAGTAAAAGCGCCGCAAGTTGAGATCGCGCTTGTCCTCCTGAAGTTTCCAGAGGACTTGCAACGCCTCTTCGCCCCCGATAAACGCCAGTGACTGTGCGG
>JBEKME010000170.1:0-10545 GCA_050008675.1 Terriglobia bacterium | reverse complement strand
GCGGTGAACCCTGTCGGAGAGCCGGATGCGGGAAATCCGCACGTCCGGTTCGATGAGCGGGGACGGGAAACGGGACGACGTCCGCGTCGCAACCGCGCCCAACCCCGACTCTACTGAAAACAAAGGAGGTAGATAGTAGGTGGTGGGGAATGAAAAACAAGTGCTAGGGGCTTGGGACGGGAGACTGGGGGACGAAGGCCTGCCCGGCGCTGGCGCGTCCCAGCATCACTCGCTCAATTTGTCTTGCAGTTCAGGAGAGCTTATCAACCTTGAAAAGAAAATCTTTTTTTGAAGGAACGAGGCGGGGATGTCTATGAAAACAAAGGATCGGCTTAATACAGGCAGGGGCAAAGCGGGAATGTTATTGAAAACACGCATGTTAGCTGAAAGTCGTGAGCCGTTTATGTCCAAGTCGCCGAGATTAACCAGCGATGCACCGCCCCACCCGTTCCCAGCTCCTGCGGCTTCTGCTGCGTTTCGACGCACACTGCACCTGCAAGCTGGAAGAGCACCCCTGGACACAGAACCGGCGTCTGAGGCGGCAAAATAATTACCCGGTTCTGCGACCCATTAGTTATTGAATAACCATCAGTAGAATATTACCATTGTGGATTATCTTAAATCCTGTGACGCCCTTGGCTATCCCGCAGGGTGGGATCGGCCCTCCGGGCCTTCCCCCTTCCGCACCCCCTACCTTCAGAAACAACCGCGACATCAAGAAACCGTGCGCGGTCACTTTCTTGCCCCACACTCCCCAGCCCAATTCGTAGGCCCGGTTTCCATGATACAATTGTGTCCTTGCAGGGTTGATTGGCTTCAACTTTCTTCCGCATTGACACTGAGCGCCGCTGAGGATTGCCCGAGCATTGGGAGGCCTTCAGGCGGGATTGGTCATACAGCGCTGCCTTCGGCCGCAACCGAAGGCCAGGTTTCAATTGCCGATTGCTGATTGCCGATTGACGATTGAAAAAGTGGTGTTGCAACTCCTTCCAATGTGCATCAGCAATCGACAATCGGCAATCGACAATCGGCAATTCCAGCCATCCCGGGCCAAGCGATGACCGTGGAAAATCTTCGCTGCACGCGAAGAAGATGAAGACCAGTCCTACAGCGCGGCATAGCCGCAACCAACACGTAGGGCCGAACGGCGTTCGGCCCTGGGGCGAGCGCCGCTCGCCCCTACGCGACGCGCAAAATCTTCGCGCCACAACAAGGTCCCGGGAACTAGTGCTACAGGAGAACCGCAATGAAGACCGTCCGGCTCATCTTGAAGAATACCGTCCGGAACCCGCGCCGGACGGCGCTAACCATCCTCAGCATCGCCGTTTCCATCTTTCTTGTTAGTACTCTCCGGGCCGTCCTGCACAACCTTGAAACACTCGGCACGTCCAACAGCTCGAACCTGCGGGTGGTGGTCCATCGCGCCACTGGTTTCACGGAGTCGATGCCCGTCTCCCACAAGCAGCGCATCGCGGCGCTGCCGGGGGTGAAATACGTCGAGTCGATGAATTGGTTCGGCGGATACTATGCCGACCCCAGCAACTTCTTCGCGAACTTTGCCACCGATGTTGACAACTTTGAAAAGATCGCCGACGAACTCGTGATCCCTCCTGACCAGCTCGCCGCATGGAAGCGAGAGCGCACGGCGGCTCTGGTGGGCAAGAAGCTGATGGAAACCTACCATTGGAAATTGGACGACCGGGTAACTCTAAAGGGAACGATATACCCGGTGGATTTGGAGTTTATCATTCGCGCCGTCTATACCGACCCCGAAGACGTCTCACTGGAACGCGCGCTTTATTTCCACTGGGATTACTTCGATGAGTCCCTGGGCCGCCCGGGGCGCACGGGGTCGTTCTATGTGAAGGCCGCCAGTGCGGAGGATATTCCTCGCTTGGCCGAGAAGATTGACGGCATGTTCAGAAATACCGATGCCGAGACCAAGACAGAAACGGAGAAGGCCTTCAACCTCGGTTTCGTGTCCATGCTGGGAAACATCAAATTGCTGTTGAACGCCATCTGCCTGATCGTGGTTTTCACCATCCTGCTGGTGGCGGGAAATACCATGGCGATGTCAATTCGCGAACGCACCGGAGAAGTGGCAATTTTGAAGACCCTGGGTTTCCGCCAGAACTCGATCCTTTATTTGCTGGTGGGCGAGTCGGTGGCCATCGCCCTGCTGGGAGGGATTCTCGGCGCCCTCGGCGCCAAGACGACTTATGGCTTCATCCATATCACCTCGACGAAGGGCAAAACGTTCGGCCTGTTCTACGCGCTGGGCGTCGCGCTGCTGGCGGCGTACGGAACCTGGATGCTCTTCGCTGGCTCTTCAGCTTCGCGCCCGTGGATGAAGGTGACGCGCATGGTGGTGACTTTGTTGGGAGGACTCCTCGGTTTGGCCGCCGGTTTTGGGTTTTACCTTGCCACTGGATACGTCATGAATCAGGGCGGCTACCTCGCGGATTTCGGCGTGAACTACGGAACCGTGGCGCTGGGCCTCGGAATCTCGGCCGGGGTGGGCCTCATTAGCGCCTTGCTGCCGGCGCTTCGAGCCTCCAGAATGAGCATCGCGGACGCGCTGCGATATGTTGGCTGAGATTCGAAAATCGAAATCCGAAAATCGAAACTCGAAACTTGAAATTCGAAAATCGAAATTCGAAAGTCGAAAGCGGAAGGACAATACCCGAAACTCACAAGAGACGCTGGTGCACCCAAGTGGACTCGAGTTTCGATTTTCGAATTTCGAGTTTCGATTTTCGAATTTCGAGTTTCGATTTTCGACTTCTATGAATCTATTCCGGTTGGTCCTCCGCAACGCCGTCCGTAATCGGCGCAGATCTCTGCTGACGGCGGCGAGCGTGGCGGTTTCGTTCGCTCTTCTGGTCATCTTCTTTGCTGCCTATCGTTTCCTGGAGTCGCCTCCGGCCTCCACCAGCGAGCGCTCACACCTTGTTCTGATAGTGGCGGCAAGCACTTCCCCCATCCAACCTATGCCCATCAGTTACCGAAGCCGCATCGAACGGCTGGAAGGTGTGCGCGCCGTAACCCAGGTCTTCTGGTTCGACGCTCGATACAAAAACGAAGATACGGTGATCGCCTCACTCAGCCTCGATCCGCAGAGCCTGTTTACTTTCTTTCCCGACTGGCAATTGTCGCCGCTGGAGAAGCAGCAGTTCATGCATGAGAAAGTGGCAGCGATTGCGGGGCGCAGCACGGCGAACAAATACGGCTGGAAGGTCGGCGACCGCATCCATGTGAGCAGCCCAAACTATTTCGGCGTTGGCGTCGATTTGATTCTCCGGGGCATCTACGATTCCAATGAAGAGCATTCCTACCTCGTGTTCCACTGGGATTACCTGAACGACGTCCTGGGAAGTCCGAACGTGACCGGGCAGTTCTGGATCCTGGCCAACTCAGCCGACCTCATGCCGTCCTTGATGAAAACCGTCGATGCGCAGTTTCGAAACGAAACGGTCCAGACCCGCACCCAAACCGTCAAACAATTTGTCTTGAACTTTATCTCCTGGCTCGGCAATGTGAAGCTGATTCTGGTGAGCGTCTCCGGGGCTGTGGTATTTGCAGTTTTGCTCATCGTGGCGAATACGATGGCCATGTCCATCCGCGAGCGCACTACAGAGCTTGCCGTTCTCCGCGCGCTGGGCTTCCGCACCAAGACCCTGTTGACGTTGCTCACGGCTGAATCTCTTGTCATCTCGCTGCTGGGGGTTTCTGCCGGTTGTCTGGCTGCCTGGGCAATCTGCCGAGCCGTGGCCGGATATGCCCTCGGGGGCGGCCTGCTTGTTAACCTTGAAATCGGCCTCACGGGCGGCCTGTCTGCATTAGGCGTTGCAATCCTCACCAGCCTTTTGAGTACCTTGGTTCCCGCTTACCGTGCTTCCCGCATGAGCATCGCGGAGGCGCTGCGCTACACGGGATGAGCGCGGAACGATCTTTCTCAGGAATCTGCGTTGGCTCTGTCGAGAGAGGCTCCTTACCTGCCGCTCGTCCCTCTCACCGACTCCAGCGTGCTTGACAAGCTTGTCGCCGTTGGGTCAAAATTGACAGTGTCATGCGCGACCTATTGATTCTTGTAAATCTTCTTCCGGGCCCTCAATATGGGTATCAGCTCAAAAAGCAAGCAGGTCTCATTCTCGGTGACGAAGAGTTGCACAACAATGTTGTATATCCTGTCCTCCATAAGGCGGAAAAGCAAAAGTGGATCACTCGCAAGGTCGTTCCTGGCCGCAGAGGCCAGAAGCGCATTCAGTACGCGCTGACGCCGCTAGGCAAAGAGGAACTCATCCGGCGCGTCTCTACCTTTGCCGGCAAGGAGGCTGCCAACGACGAAGCTTTCTACCTTCGCGTCGGTCTCTTCCCGATCCTCTCGCCTGAGGTCCGGAGAAACGTTCTACAGGCGCGCGAACTGGTCGTCAGCAAATTAGGGCAGCGCTTCGGTGCCCTGCGCAGCGAGCTGGATCCCCCTGGCTTTGGTCGAGAAGTCTTGGCGTTCCTCCAGGCCCGGACCCGGCAGGAATTGGCATGGATCAAACGTCTACGAGGTTTGCGCGAGGCGAGCAAGGTAGCAGGCAAGGGGCGTGGCAAACAGAAAACAGGGATTGAGACCTCGAGGGCGCAGTCCCTGGCATTTCTCCGAGTGCAACCGGGTTCCTCACCGGCGGCAAATGGGTCCGGAAGAGGCAGGGATTTATGAGGTGGGCTGAACTGGTTCTCAAGAACCTGCTGCGCAATCCGCGGCGTACCTTTCTGACTACCGCCAGCATGGCGGTTTCCGTTTTACTCCTCACGACGCTGTTCGGAGCTTACCGCTTCATTTCGAGCCCACCCCAGCTCGACCATTCGCACCTAGTGCTGATGGTCCGGCCAGCCACTTCCGGAGCGCTTCCCTTGCCCGTGGGTTACGGCGATCGCATCGCCACGCTGCCGGGTGTGGCAGCGGTTACTCCCTTCAATTGGGTCAGTGCGGAGTATGGAGCGGAGAATGCACAAGTCAACGGGCTCGCCGGCGACCCAACGGTCATCATGCGAATTTTTTCGAACTGGCGCCTCTCCCCAGAGGAAACGCACGCCTTCGTCCAGGATAAAACGGCTCTCATCGCGGGGGAGAGTACCGCCTCGAGATTCGGATGGAGGCTCGGCCAGCACGTCACTTTCCGGCCCGTGGAAGGTCTGCCACCGCTGGAATTCATTCTGCGCGGGATCTACACGAGCGACGGCATGGACTCGCAATTGGCATTTCACTGGGATTACTGGAATGAGATTCAGCGCCGTCGTGACACGGTCATGGCCTTCTGGGTGTTGGCCAGCAACCCCAAAGTTTTGACGGGAGTGATGCAACGCATCGATGCAATGTTCCGTAACTCCTTGGTGCAAACAAAAACCGAAACGCTCAAACAGGTGGTACTGAATTTCCTCGGGCTGCTCGGCAACGTCAAACTGATGCTGCTGGGAATCTCCTGCGCTGTGGTTTTCACCGTCCTGCTCATTGTGGCCAACTCCATGGCGATGACGATTCGCGAACGGACGGCGGAGATCGGTGTCCTGCGCGCGCTGGGTTTTCGCCAGCACCACGTCTTGGAATTGTTGACCGGCGAGTCGCTCGCCATCACCCTGGCGGGCTCACTGGCCGGCGGCCTGGGCGCGCGGGGCGTTTTCCACGCGGCGGAGAGTCTTAAGATCGGCGGAGCCATGCCGGTGGGACTGCCGTTTGATGCGCCCACAGTGGGCTTCATCCTGGCCGTCGCCGTCGGGGTCAGCCTGGTCAGCACCTTGTTACCTGCGCAGCATGCGGCACGACTGAACATCGCAGCCGCGTTGCGACATACGGACTAAAGGCACTGTCGAGGGTAGGGAACGTCAAACCGGATACGCCTCGCTTTTGTTCACGCTCGGAACGAGCGTGGAGACGTTTCCGCACATTATGAAGAGACAGTCCTCACCGGCTTCGAACCAGCGTGGGGGATTTCTCGACTTCGAAGTAGCGCGAAGGATCCCGAGATGTGGCGACTAGGACTGAGAAACCTGCTCCGCAACAAGCGTCGGACCATACTCACCGCCTCGAGTGTGGCCGTCTCCCTTTTCCTGTTATCGTCACTGGCCATGGTTTACACAGCGCTCGGAAAACCCTTTGAGGGCGAGGAAAGGAGCCCTCGAATGATGGTACGCCGGCTGAGTGGCATCACCTTCATGATGCCGGCCAGTTACGGGCAGAGGATCAAAACTGTGCCGGGGGTGGTGGCCGTCACTCCCATGAACTGGTTTGGAGGATATTGGAAAGACCCCGCCAATACCTTCGCCAATTTCGCCATGGACGCCAACACGGTGTTCGACGTGCTGGATATGGCCCGAATCGCTCCCGACCAACTGGAGGCCTTCAAACGCGAGCGGGTGGCGGCGGTGGCCGGTCGTCAGTTGATCGAGAAGTTCCACTGGAAAGTTGGGGACCGGATTACTTTGATGGGGAGTCCTTACGGAATCGCTCCTGAACTTGTCTTGCGCGGAACGTTCACGGGCGGGCCCGACGACCAGTTCTATTTTCATTATGACTACTTGAACGAAGCCATGAGGGAATTCAACCTGGTTGGCCTCTATTGGATTCGGGTTGAACGTCCCGAGATCGCCGCGCGAGTCGGGCAGGCCATTGACCAGACTTTCCGGGATACTGATTCAGAAACCAAGACCGAAGCGGAGGGAACCTTTCTTCTCGGATTCATCTCCATGCTGGGAAACGTTCGCGGCATCATTCTCATGATCGGTGCGGCCGTCACGTTCGCTGTGCTGCTCATTGTGGCCAACTCCGTGGCGATGTCGATCCGGGAACGAGTGACGGAAGCGGCCGTAATGCGCAGCCTGGGATTCACTTCCCATCATATTTTGGCTCTTTTCGTGGGAGAATCGTTGATACTGACGGTGGGCGGGGCGCTGGTTGGGGTGGGAGGAGCCAAATTGCTCTATGATGCGATGGCCTTCAGGAAGATCGGGGCAATGGTCTGGGCTGACATGAGGATGAGGCCGGAGACTTTTCTATTCTGTATGGCGCTTGCCGTCATCTTGGCCTTTCTCTCCTCGAGCTGGCCGGCCTACCGGGCGGCGAGGATCAACATCGCGGAGGCGCTTCGTTTTACGGGCTGATAAGGGAAACGATTTATGGCGATCCCGCTGAAATACAACGCACGGAATCTGATCGTTCGCAGGACTACCACGCTCATGACGGCTTTCAGCATCACCCTCACGGTCGCCGTGTTTGTGGTGCTCATGGCGCTTGCCCAGGGACTTCAGACTTCCCTGTCAGCTACAGGGCAACCCTTGAACGTCCTCATCATGCGGGAAGGGGCGCAGTCAGAATCCACCAGTTCCGTCACCCGTGACTCGCTCCAGGTGATCAAGTACCTCCACGGCATCGCCAAAACAGATAAGGGAGAGCCGTGGGTCTCCCCGGAGCTGATTATCCTCATCAACCTTCCACGCCGCGGCGAGACACAAGGGTCCAACGTGACGATTCGCGGCCTTGGCCCGGAGGGCCCCTCACTTCGCCCTGAGTTTAAGATGGTGGAGGGTCGGTTCTTCAGGTCCGGCCTCAGGGAAGTCATCGCCAGCAAGAAGATTGCCGGCCGGTTTCAGAACTGCGGCCTGGGGGACAAACTAAAATTCGCCAAGGGCTATTGGACCGTGGTGGGCATTTTTGAAGTGGGCAACACCGCCTACGACTCAGAAATCTGGACGGATGTGAATGACTTGGCCACAGACTTTGACCGTGATGGCTACTCAAGCGTAATGGTGCGGGCCGCCGACTCGAGCAGCATCGCCAGCCTGCGCGACCAGATCTCGAGCGACCGCCGCCTGCACCTGAAACCTCAGACCGAGCGCGAGTACTATGAAAGCCAGACCCGCTTTGCGGCTCCCATCAAAGCCCTGGGACTGTTCATTGCAATCCTGATGGCGATCGGGGCCTCCTTTGCAGCCATGAATACCATGTACGCTGCGGTGGCGCGCCGTACCAAGGAAATCGGCACGCTTCGGGTTTTGGGGTACTCGCGGGGGAGCATTCTCTTCTCCTTCGTCCTCGAGTCGGTGCTCATCGCGGCGCTGGGTGGCGCGCTGGGCTGCGTGCTGGCCCTGCCAGTCAACGGCCTGACCACGGGAACCACCAATTTCGCAACCTTCAGTGAAGTGGCGTTCAACTTTCGCGTCACCCCATCTTTGCTGCTGGACGGCATGATCTTCGCGGTCTTGATGGGCTTTTTGGGCGGCTTTTTCCCCGCCTGGCGGGCCGCGCATGAAAACATCGTAACCGCGTTACGGTCTGTGTAAAGGACTAGTGGGTCGGTTTGATGTAGAGGCGGCTTTATGCCGCCACGTGGCGAGGTAAACTCGCCGCTACGACGATAAAGGGGCAATCCACGGATCGCCCCGCAGGAGCGAGCGAGAATATGGTCCCAGTCGAGCCGCCATCACTAGTGGGTCGGTTTGATGTAGAGGCGGCTTTATGCCGCCACGTGGCGAGGTAAACTCGCCGCTACGACGATAAAGGGGCAATCCACGGATCGCCCCGCAGGAGCAAGCGAGAATATGACTCCGTTCGAGCCGCCATCAAAGGACTTGCGCGTCTTGCAGATCGACCGGTCCCAGAAAGACGCGCTGGACCAGAAAGACAAAGGAAACCGCGGTCCGCTCCTGTACGCCGTGGCGGCGGTGCTATTGCTGGCGGGCGCAGGGCTGGCGGTCTCGCGCCTCTTCGGCAACGCGGCTGAGGTTGAGGTCGAGCGGCCAGCGCTGGAACAGGGCGCCGCCACGGGGAACGTGGTTTTGACCGCTGGCGGATACATCGTGGCCCATCATCCCATCGACGTTAGTTCCAAGGTGGTGGGAAAAGTGGCCTGGGTGGGCGTTGAGAAGGGGGACCAGGTTCGCGAAGGCCAGGTGATCGTGCGCCTGGAAGACGCTGAGTTCGTCGCTCAACTCAAGGAGGCACAGGCCAACGTGGCGGTTTTAAAGGCCCGGCTCAGGCAACTGGAAACCGGTTCGCGCCCGCAGGAGATCGACGCTGCCAAGGCCGCCATGCAGCAGGCACAGGCCAATTTCCTGAACGCCGACATCACCCTCAAACGCGCCAAGGAAATGTTCCGGCAAGAGATCACCTCACAGTCACAGCTCGATGCCGCACAGATGCAATACGATGTGACCCGGAACCAGCTTGAAAGCGCTCGCAAGAACTACGAACTGGTGAAAATCGGCCCGCGCATCGAAGAGATTGAATATGCTCGAGCCCAGGTCGCTCAGGCGCAGGCCGCCGTCGAGTACGCGCAAACCATGCTTGATTCCACCCTCATCCGCGCGCCCGTCACCGGCACGGTGCTGGAGCGCCTGGTGGAAAAGGGTGAAATGGTCTCCACCATGACCTTTGGCGGAACCGGCGGGGTCAAGGCTTCGGTCGCCTCGGTTGCGGATCTGAATGACCTCCAGGCCCAACTCGACATCAATCAGAACGACTTTTCCCGTATTTCCCCAGCCCAGCAATGCAGCGTAACGGCAGACGCTTACCCCGACCGGGTGTACCAGGGAGTGGTGGCGGAAATTGCGCCCGAGGCCAACCGGCAGAAAGCCACCATCGAAGTCCGGGTCAAAATCCTGCACCCCGACGCTTACTTGCGCCCGGAGATGAACGCCCACGTGTCGTTCCTGGCGCCGGCGGAAAACCCGAAGCAATCCATCCGCGAGATCATCACTATTCCCCGCCCTGCCATGACTCAAAAGGACGGCAAGACGGCTGTGTTCGTCATCGATGGTTCACATGCCCGGCTTCGCGAGATCCAGGTGGGACGGGACCTCGGCGACCGCATCGAAGTTCTTGATGGGCTTTCACCCAACGAGCGGATTGTCGTGCGCGGAGTTGATGGTTTGACTCCCGGCCAGCGGGTTAGGGTGAAGAGCGGGGGCTAGGGAGAAGAGCAGGATTCAGGATTCAGGAGTCAGGAGTCAGAAATCAGAACTGTCCTAGCCCCGTTCTTTAAGCGAGCAGCAAGCCGAAGGAAGCAAACAGTGAAGGCGGTGGGACTTGCAGTATATGAAAACGGGAGGCCGGTAGCCGGTCGCTGAAGCCTTAACCGCCATGGCGGGGCTACTGACAACTGACTACTGACAACTCTCGTAAAGGACGCGCCATGTCTAACACTGTTGTGGAAACTAAAGGGCTTTCTAAGATTTTCCGGCGAGATTCTTTCGCGGTCGCAGCGCTGGAAGATGTGAATCTGACTGTGTCGGAGGGCGAATTCCTTTGCCTGATGGGCCCCTCGGGATCCGGAAAAACAACCCTGCTGAATATTATCGCCGGAATCGATCGCCCCACCCAGGGGCAACTGCGCGTCCTGGGCGAAGACGTGGCGAGCATGAGCGAGGACCGGTTGGCGGCATGGCGAAACGTGCACGTTGGTTTTGTGTTCCAGACTTTTAACCTGATTCCGGTTCTTACTGCCTTCGAGAACGTCGAATTACCCTTGCTGCTCACGAAGCTCTCTTCGCAAGCACGAA
>JBEKME010000017.1:0-73360 GCA_050008675.1 Terriglobia bacterium | reverse complement strand
TTTGCCGCGCTCCCGCTCCCGCACTCGACCCTCTCCCGTCGGCTCTTCCTTCTCGGCCAGCACGGCCAGCATCGCATCCCGCCGCAGTTCGTCGTGATCGTTCAAATCCTCGTACCCCAGCGCCAGCTCGTACACCCCCTGCGCCACCAACTCCCGCACCTTGTGCTCGATCCGCTCAGCATCCCCATAGTCACTGAAGCAGGCCCCAAACCGCTCCACGATCCCGCTTCGCTTCTCCACCTCGCGCAGCAGCAGCCCTCCGCCATCGCTCGTGATCGCCCCACCGTCAAAACCTCCCCGAACTTCCCAAGCTCCCAGGGGGTGAAATTCAAGGAGTTTTACCGCTACACTCTGTAGTCATAAGGCTGTCTCCCTTCTCTGGCGCAAGTTTTTCTCATCAAAATGCTTATGCCAGAACAGACAGCCTTTTTCAATTCTTTAGTGAGAAATGCGGGATAGGGCGTGTTTCTTCTCCAGCGTCTGCGTGCTTGCCCCTGTGCCTGGGCACGCCCAACGCGAGCGAGCGGTGGCGAGGCGCCGGTGAGGCAGTTTGGGCGGATGGGTGAGCGGCTGGGGATGGGGATTGTGGCGGCGCGTTCTTCCCAGGCGAAAGGGCGGGTGGTGACGAACGACTACACGCTGCGCTTCGAGGGGCAGAGCTACCGGATTGCGCGGCAGGGGATGACGCCAGGGTTGCGAGGGTCGTTGGTGCGGGTGGACGGGACGGGCGCGGTGAAGTTTCGGGACCACTACCTGCCGGTGGTAGGGTGCGAAGCCAAGCCGTCCGGGGTGGCGACTGGGGCCGCGAAGGATAAAATCGATCCACCCGCGCCGGTAAAGCCCAAAGCCAAGCGAGCTAGCCTAGGGATGAAGAATTTCCACCTAGCGGGAGTTTACTGCGAGTTGATCAAGCAAGCTTGTAATGTGAGGAATTTCAGGGGTTTAGGGCCGACGAGTTGTCTTACCCACGTTGGGTACTACGATGCAACGGTTCCAGCTCCAGCGTCTTGAGTAATGCTTGCTGTACCAGGGTTTGCCGCGAGAGCACATAAGCTGCTCGTGGGGGACCCTTTTCGCCCTGAGGTGGATACAGCAAGACGAACTGTTTGATCTGCTCCAGCTCCTCGAGCAATCGCTCTACCGACAGATCGGGCCAAGCGTTTTGTGCCTGCTTGTGCACATATTGCAGCAGGGAGATGCCGAGCATGCAGTAGAAGGCATGGATGCGAATCTTGCGATCGGTCCAATGGTGCATCGGTCCCCAGCCCAGCCAGTTTCCGTCCTTCAGTCCACGAAACACGCGCTCCACTTGTTGCTGACCGGCATAGCCTGCCACGACCTGTTCCGCGCTCCAGTCCATATGGTTGGTGAGGAGTACGGTTCTCCCCAACCGCTGCGTCAGCAGCTTGGAGAAGGCGTTTTGATCGACGTCGAACTGCAAGCGCAAACGGCCTTGGTGCGTGTCCATCTGGTAGCGGATGAGTTCGTGCAAGAACTGTGCGGATAACCAGCCTTGAATCTTGTGCCCAACCCGATCTTCTGACCAGCGCGCCTGGGGCTTGTTCAACTCGCTGGCCAAGCGTCGTAACGACTGCATGACCCGGCTGAGGCTCGTGGTCAGGCTGTGCAGTTGCTCGCTGGCAAAGGCGGCCGAATACTTCAGCACGCACAGGTACTCCTGCCCGTGGACCAGCATCTTCTCCGCCCGCGCACGGACCCCGGGTTGCGCACTGCTGCAGGGCGGCAGTTGCTCGACCGGTTGTTGGCGCCATTCCAGCGGCGCCTGGTTCCACGGCAAGGCGGAGATCCATCCCAGTCTGGCTTCCTGCAGGGCTACCGTGTTGGCTAAGGCCGCCGATCCCTTATCCACCACCAGCGTGACCGTCTCCCGCGCGATTTGGTGGTGATCCAGCATGCTCGTAATCCGGCTCAAGGCGGTGCTGAACTCTTCGCTGTCGGCGACGTTCCCGGGGTAGACGTGATGGCACAGACTCAATCCATTCTCGCCATCCAACACGTAGCTGAGACCGACTTGACGCAGATTGTGGCGGCCTTGCTTGTTGTATCCGCGCTGGGCCAAGTGGTTGCGGGTGTTGGTGCTGGCGATGTAGGTGTAGAAGTTGGTGGTGTCGTAGGCCAGCAGGCGACGGCTGACCAGTTGTTTTTCCTTCCACAACCCCAGCAATCGCAACTGCGCTTGGTCCAGAGGATCGGGGGCCGAAGCGGGCGCCTCAGCCGGCAGGATCTGTTCAAAAGCATCCCCGAAGGCTTGCGAGGTAAAGCGCTCGGGCGGGAAGTGCCACCAGGCGGCCAGCACCGTGTTGCCATACCAATGCGGCACTTCGGTTTTGGGACCGGGTTGGCAGATGCGGTGGATGGCGGCCAGCAGGAGATAATGCGCCGGGCCCGGACCGGAGCGGGGCGGCGGCCAAAGAGATTGCAGCAGGGGCCAGACCCCGCTTTGTTGGGCGGCGTGCCAGAGGGCCGAGGGCAAACCAAAGTCGCGCATGGTCGCGGAGAGGGGAACGGGAGCGGTGCGCTCGCGCACCAACTCGGCGACTTTTTCGGCCGTACCGAGGTAGGCCTGATGGACGATGCGTGGCTTGCCTTCGACGCGGGCGCTTTCGACCAGGTAGTAGTAGAGCTTGTTACCTTTTTTCTTGGTGACGAGTGAGGCCATACAGGGTAATACGTACCCTGCAGTCCGTGTAAAGTCAAGCACAATGTGAGCAGAAATGCAGAAAATCTTGTTCTTATAGGGTAATACAGGGAAAGATGCGGGCCGCCGACGGGAAGCCATTGCGTTGCAGTAACTTACTAGGGCTCATGAGGCTCTGACTTCATCGTTCGCAGTAAACTCCCGCTAGGGCAAGGTCCACCCCTGTGGGCGGTGCTGAAGCACGAGTCGGGCAAGGGCCCGGCTCGCCCGGAGGGGCGGTGACGGTTCTTGGCGCTAACCCCAGTCGCCCCACGGGCTCCCTCGGTCAGCGCCAAAAACCGAAGGAAGCAAAAAGCAAAAAGCGGAACTTTCTACTTTGCTACGTACAGGAACTTTCTACTTTTTCTTGACATTCACATCGTGAGCAGGTGGCATTCCCAGGGGCCCACGGGCTTTAGACAATATGGTCGGGCAGTGGACAATCAGCCCGGCACAACCATTCTACGCGGCACGCCGGACCCTCATAAGCCAAAGCTCCCATGTACCCTGCTCCCGGGCGCACGCTTTCCAAAGACCAATGAGTAACAGCGTTTGGATTTCCCTTCACCTCCCAAAGCTCGGCTGGCCCGTCGGGGTCAACAGATACAGAAAACTCGGATAAGGGGTACGTGAGGCCGTCGCCGGTGGATTTGAGAAATGCCTCCTTGCGGGTCCAGCAGGCGAAAAAGGCTTCCTGCCGTTTGTTCTCGCCAAGCGCCAGAAGAGCCTCTATTTCGCGAGCGGAGAAAAAACGTCTGGCGATGTCTAAGGACTCCACCTTGGGGCGAACTTTCTCGATATCCACACCAATTGCCCGTCCTGAACTTACCGCAATCAATGCCAATCCGCGGGAATTAGAGACGTTGAAACGCAAACCGCAGGAGTCTTGCAGGCCGGCAATTTCGGGCTTGCCATTACTCCCGTATCGAAATCGAATTCCAGCCGGAGGAACATCAAGGTAGCTACCGAGGAGAGTTCTCAGAGCGATCCGGCACCTCACGAATCGCCTACGGTCATTCTCGAAGTGAAAACGGGAGGCACGGGCGACCTCGTCCGGCGAGAGGATACCGGAAAAATCCGGCTCGGGTGACTCAAAAGAATCGAGACACACCCGCCATATGTCGATTCGGTCCGAGGGGAAATCCACGCTGGCTGGAGCAGTCTTCCAGGTTACCGCCGCGCCACTCATCTGACCCGCCATTTCCCCGACTCCCTGCATGACTCGGACGACGTAGCCTGCATCACTGTCACCCCGCTCCGCCGCATCACATGCGCAAGCTGCCGCGCCTGGAGCGACCCTATTCTGCATTTTCTAAACATACTTTTAGCTCAGCAGCCAACATCTGGACGAATGGCTCGATTAACATACCTTTAGGATAGACTGGAATCTCACGTATCTCCAAGCCATCGCGAACAACTTCACCCCATCCAAGGCTTGGGTGATCGAGCCCCCAGAAGCTCCCTTTCGGTCGAATGACAGCAACACGCCCCGAATAAGGCCGCGGCACATACTGCATTGCAGCATGGTCATTGACCCTCTTGACCAGCAAATGTGGATAGCTGTTCTGTAGGCCCGGGCTACTCCACGCACACAGAGCATGGTACAAGGCACGAAGCCTGATCCCCACCCTGGTCAGCGCGACATCCCACTTTTCGCGGACAAAGTTCCAGCGGTTTTTGTTCCCGACGAGACAAAAATTTGCACCGTGAAACCACACATTCTGCAACAAATGCAAGAGTGGCAACGCTCGTAGTTTTGATTGAGGAAGCATATTGTTATTATACGTGTCAAGCATTGCCACCAGGCCGACTCGCTCTCCCTGTGCTTGTAGCCGCTGTGCCATTTCGAAAGCTATTGCTCCCCCAAGGCAGTAGCCTCCGAGACGGCAGGGCCCACTCGGCTGTAGGGCTACTAGTTCCCTAACGTAGTGGGAGGCCATCTCCTCGATGCTGGCATGGAAGCTCCCATTGCCGTTTAGCCCTTGCGATTGGAAGCCATAAACGGGTTGATCCGGCCCGAGGTACCGGGCCAATTGCCTGTACAACAAGACATTGCCCTCGGCACCGTGAACCAAAAAGAGCGGGAGCTGGGATCCGCCGGGGTCTATGGGCACGAGCGACGACCAAGGCGGAGACCAACCATCCTTGCGCAGAACGTCCGCCAACTGCCCTACTGTCGACGCGCGGAAGAGGGTCGCCAACGGCAGGTTTTTGCCAGTCAGCCTTTCGATCTCAGAAAACACCTGGACCGCCGCAAATGAGTGCCCGCCCAAGTCAAAGAAGTCGTCACTTAATCCAAACCTACTGCCTACTAGCTACAGCCTAACCCCTTTATTTTCAATAAGATTCCCGGTTTATGGGGCTAAGTGCCTTTGTTTTCATACACATTCCCGCTTCGCCCCCTATTTTCCACAGCGGTCCTTTGTTTTCAATAACATTCACGCATCGTCGCGTCATTTTTTAAAGTTACTAGTTCGTCGTGGCAAAGGGCAAGCAATGACATACTGGCGGTTTGGAAAGAACCGTAGGGGAGCCGCCCGTGAGGTCTGTACGGTCATGGCAGAACAGCCGCGCATCATTTCCTAGGCTATCATATTAAACATAGCTTGGCAAGAGTTTTTTCTGAGGCGGGGTCTGAGGGCGAAAACTAGATCTTTTCGGCGGATCAGTGGATGTTGTGCCCCGATGATAATGTCCCCTTTTGGCCCCATTAGAAATGTCCCCTAAACTGAAGGCCTCTCAGGGAGGCCAACAGGTGAATCATTTATGCCGTTTTTAACGTCTTCACCGAACAGTGGCGGGATCGAACCCTCCGCCTATTTGCACAAGCAGCTTGACACCACCGGAGGGCAAGGTGGTCTGGTCAACGAAAGGCATATCTGGTATAAGTGTCAAAAAGCGGGCGGGCCGTGGTGAGATTGAACCTCAGCACGGACCCGCATTTCGCTGGCACACCGCCAGTGACACATTTCGGAGCGGACCATTTCGATGGCAGAATCAGAATGGGCCAAGAGAATGGCCCAGGAGTTCAAGGCTGGAAGGGGGCGAAAGGCGGAAGAGGACGCGAAGCTCCTGGAAGAGGAGAGGACTAGGAAGGAATCTGCTTCTAAACTGTGGACAGAGGTCAAGGGCGCCTTCAAGCACAGGGCCCAAACGTTTAACGCTGCGGTCGGAGAGGAAATCCTCACCTGGGAAGCTGCTAGCGTTAGCACTTTCACTCTGCGCAGAAAGGACGTTGAGGGATGCGTGAAGGGAAGTTACCAAGAGGCCGGATGCGAAATTAATCTTGAAGTTCTCGGAAGACTTGTACCTTTTCACGTGGCCTTTGAGGACCGCACCGGTAAATACTGCCTGTTCGGCGCAGGCAGTAAACCGTCCGAGCCGGACGATCTAGCCGAAACGCTGATCGGGGAGTTCCTAGGGAAGTACTAGGGCCTGTTTCTTCTCCAGCGTCTGCGTGCTTGCCCCTGTGCCTGGGCGCGCAACGGCGTACCCTGCGTCGGGCCGGTGAGGGCAACCCGGCGGGCCCGCAGGACCGGCCGCGTTAGTACTGACCGATACCTGGAGAAGCCCTGGAAGTGCAGGAAGTCCGCCCTGGCCGGGACTCAAGGAGGCCCTGATTTGTGAGCATCTGGCGAAAGATCGTAAACAATCTCATCGCCACTTAGGATGGCATGGGCTACCTTCGCTCTCTCCTTACCCGCCCCGTCAATCGTCCATTCGCCGTGTCGATTCACGAGCTTCATTCGACTTCGGTCTCTCCACCACCGGTCGACGTCCCTAGGCAGAGCCATCCAGATTCTGTCATTCGAGCGCAGCAGGGAAAGATGCTCCATCAGCGCCATATACACCCGCAGTGGTTGCTGCCTTCTGATGTAGTCGGGATGTATGATGAAAGTTATCAGGCCGTGTTCCTCGCGGATTAGATCTATCTGCCTTTTCCAGAGAGCAGTCGAATAATCGCCAAGAAGATGAAAGAGCGTGTAATCTTGAGTCGTGGTCAGTGGGAGTTCAAGGATGCCAAGGACGAAATACGGCATGACCGTGCAACAGCCGCCCCGCTGCGGATCCAAGTGGGCGACGTTGGGCACCGACATATCGTAAGAGAAGTTCAACGCATCGTACCAGTCCAGCCTCCGGTACAGCGCGCCGGACCGAAAACCCAGGGCGCCATACTTGGCGGCATAGCGGTTGATTTTCTCGGCTCGCCGGAGAAACTCGTCCCGATCCCGATAGAGCTGGCCGTCGTGGTTGAGATCTTGCACGTTGGCTTCATAACCTCTGTCGCGAATGCAGGCCAAGAAGCCTTCCGAAACCCTGTACCGCTGTTCTGGTATGACGTGAAATGAGGCTTTGATTCCAAATGAATCATTGATGTCCATGAGGGTGGGGCAGAAGTTGAGGCCCGATTCCGTCTCGACGTCGTGGGTCATGACAACGCAACTTGAATAGTCCTCGGGCCAGAACCAGATGAAAGGGAGCCGATCTAACCCCCGTGCCTTCATACACAAGCCCAGTACCCTCCTCAAGATTCGTTCCACGGTTCGATCCACCGGCCATTCCGGGAAGGCTATTCGATCCCATCCCCTCAGCCAAGCTCGCTGTAGGAACTTACGCACGCCCACTGGCAAAGCCGGCCGGAACAAATAGTACGCATCCCACGCCAACCGCTTCAGATTTCCAGTTCTTGTCTTCGTCCAGAAGTCGTTCGTATAACGCTCCAGGCGGAGGTTATCGACAATACTCGTCGGGTTGAACGGCAACAAGCAGGCCTCTGCGTCGGCTCGGACATCTCGAAGCGTGTCATATAGCGCGCCGTTGGGACTAGCGGCCAGGTAGCCGGACGAGGACTGCCCGAAGCAGATGGCATCAGCGCCAAAGCGAAAGAATCCGGCGTCAGTAGAAGGCTCCTGCAGCAATCTGATGTCGACACAGCTATCGGGGCACCGATAGTGGTCGAGCAGGGCCCGGCTCAGGTTGTTGCCCAAGGGGGAATGCATTCAATTTGACAGCACTTTCGTCGGCGCTGCGTGCCCTACCTTCAGTGCTTATTTTAGAGGGTCGCAGCACCAATAGCAAGCGGTGAGAAACCGCCGCGCCCTAGGGAGCAAGACAATGCGCATGCGGCTGAGGAGTGCCCGCGGGGGTGCGGGTCACTAGCCTGCGTGTTTGTAGAGCAGGGAGCCTATAGCTTTCAGCACCCAATCTGGCATGCGGGTGAGCAACCGCTTCACCAAGCGCACTCTCCAGTCAACTGTCCCAGGCATAGCGGAGTCGTAAGAAGCATGCCGGGCAGCCCTGAAGTAATACAGCTTCGAGCACACCGCCCCCAAATGCTCCTTGAAGGCGACGAGGCCCGGGTTGTTTGTCTCGGACCGACCCAGGTCGAGTTCCCGGGCTCCCAGTTCCTTGCCCTCTTGGATCGCCTTCCACAAGAGGAGTGGCATACCGCCCAGGTTGTGGAACCTCGCGTCAGAGCAAGCGTACTTGGAAACGAGGCAGTTTTTGTAAAACAACGTAAGGGTGCTGGCGATCGGCTGACCGTGCTTGGATACGATACGGATGGTCAGTTTGTCGCCGAGCGAGTGCGCCAGATTACGAAACCAGGCGATGGGTTGCGGCGGAAGGTGATGTCGCCGCCGGGTCAGCAGGAGCAGACGGTAAAACTTCTGCAGGAAAACCTCGGAGCGTCCCTCTTCATACCCCAGGTGCTCGCGCTCGGCGCGCCGAATCTTTCCTCTGGAACCCGTGCACACATTGTGAAAGAGCGCGTCCAGTCCGGGCCGAAGGTCCAGTTTATGGAAGAAGAACTCCTCGCTCCGGGAAAACACGGCTGGACCTTCCAGGTGGAAACAGGCGGAATCGAGCGGCCTGATCTCGATGTACTTCCATTTCTCACGATCCAACTCTTCTTGGAGCCAGGAAAGTAGGGTGTTCAGGTCCCCGGCGTCTTCCACCAACGGCTGGCAGTGGTCCGAAAACGGTACCGATACCATCCGGGAGCCCGTCAGCCAACTCCGCACGCAGCAAAACACGATCCCATTCCTCAGCTCCTCCCCTGGAGCAGAGGTTGTGAAAACAATTGGCGCATAACCATACGTCCGGCGCAGGGCTTCCAGCCAGCTCGGTGTGTGAAAGATGGAGGCGTGAGGATGCTGAGCCAGAAGAGCGGGCCACCGCGGATCCAGCAGGGGATCAACTGTGTAAACAGCCATTATCTTTTCCGGCGGATTCGTTGGGGCAAGCGGCTGGAACCAGGCACTAGAGGGTCGCCCGTTCTCTTCCTTGATGCAAGACGTCGGCCCGCCGGCGCGCTGTCGTTGGCCTCGGCCTCCGCTGCGCCATTTACTTTGCTCAAGAGATGTGCCAACGCCTTGAACATAGTGCCCTGCCCCCAGTGGAGCATCGGTGTCTTCACTTTCTTCCATCCCAAATCGCGGTAGTAAAAATGACCATCCTGCGCCTGCATGTTGTTGATTGTCCACCGCGCGACCTTTATAGCCAATTCTAGAGACTCGGGGTCGCTGTCCGAAAAAAAAGCCAGTGTGTCGATAGCCTGGGCGGCACACTGAATATCTATGGGGTGGGCTTTGTCATGGTAGTACTTTGGACGTCCGTCCGCTTCAAAGAAATGAAGTTTGAAATACTGAAAACCGCTCCGAAGGTTCGGTTCAAACTCCCGATCACCGGTGCTATCGATATAGCGCTTCAGGCAATCCAGATTGTAGCCCGTGTGAAAGTTGTCGATCCAGTGGTATTTGGGCGCCTCTCCATAAAACCACGCGCCCTCGGCATTTTGACGCGCACAGCTATAGGTCATGGCGTCTTTCGCCAACTCGCGAGCCTGGTGATCATTGGTCCGGACCGCAACCCGCGCGAGCAACGCCGCCCCCAACATGTTTGAGTTGTGAATCGAACTCTGCTGGGAGGGGACGTAACTGAGACAAGTTCCGCGGCTCGTCCGCTCTCGCGGCAGACTCTTCACCCATTCTCCTGTACTCGCGGCCACGTCCAAATACTTGGGATTGCCCACCACTTCGTAGGCTTCCAAAAAGGCCAAGCCAATCAGGCTGCTCCAGACAATCGTAGGCATATGCTTGGGTACGGTCCCACCCCGCGTTGAAAATGAAAAGTGGTTGCCCCAACAGTATTGGTCGTAACCCGGCGACCGATTCCCCATCAACCAATCGAAGCAAGACTCGGCGCGGCGGCGTTGGTCTTCAGCGCCCGTCAACGCGTACATTTTCACATAACCCCATCCCATGTACCCCATTCCCTTTGTGGAAGTGTGCGGCCTGATGCCGATCAAAGGCCTAATGTGGAAGGGCACCCGTAGCACAGCCGCAGTTAGGAGTCGCCGCAGGGAATGGGCCTTAAAAGTGAAGTAGCGAAGAAAGGACAGGTCGCCGTCGCCGGGATCGTAAGCCCGGTAATTGTGCTCCTCTACCCAACGCGCGACTTCTTGCACGCTCTTCTGCACTATGATCATCGTCCCCTCGGGGAAAGCTGGCCCCTTCGGCGACGCCTCTGAGTTAGCACAGCTATGCTGCATACTCGCTCTTCTCGCCGGCCCCCATTCCCCCGCGCAGGGCCGCATAGCGCTTTATCCCTGAAGTCGATGAGTCTGCGCTCCCCGCCCGATGATTTCCGCCTTTGGGCCCTAAAGCGAGGGTGATGGCGCGCATGGTTTCCGCTGCTTCGCCAAGCGATCCACTATATCGAGGTATTCGTTTTTTTTCACGTCCCAGTTGTTCTGTCGGACGAATTTCATCCCATGTGCGCGCAAGACGCGCCGCCTGGCCGGGTCATGCACGAGTTCCAGGATCTTGGCGGCCAGGTCCTCGGCGCTCCCGGACTCGAAGAACTGCACCAGGTCTTGGTTGAAATAGTACTGGTCGATGCGGGTTTTGGATACGACGACAGGCACGCCCATCGCCATGAATTCCATGATCTTGGTGCTGAATGCCTCGTTGCCGAACGAGTCCTTGCGCTTAGGTACCACCCCGAGGTCGACGTTGGCCATCCTCTCTGCCATCTGTTCGATCGGGACAAATGCTTCCATGGAGACGCGGTCCCCCAGGTTTTGCTCCTTGATCATGGTCTTAAGTTTCTCGCGCTCAGGGCCTTCGCCGATAATGAGGAACTTGAGGTTGGGTGCCTTGTCGCGCAGCAGCGCGAGGGCGCTGATCGCAAGGTCTACCCCCTGGTGCCAGTTGAGCGTCCCCGGGTAGCACATGACGAAATCACCGTTGGGCGCGACGGTGCGCGCACGATAAGAGAAAATCGAAGGAACGGGATAATTGATAATCGCCGTGCACTTCTCTGCTTGCACCGAGCGCTGTGTTAGCTTCACGTGCCACAGGTGATTGGCAATGATGACGTGGTTGGAGAAAGCGGCCGACAATTTTTCTATCAGAAGCAGCAGGCGGAATGTAAGAGAGCGGTCGTTGACCCTGAACTTGCTGGCATAGAATTCGGGGAGGATGTCGTGGATGTCCAGAATCACCTTGGCCCCCATCAACCGCGGGACGATGGTGACGAAGACCAGGAAGTCTGGCACCGAGTGGACGTGGATGATGTCGTAGCGCGCTTTCCGATGCCGCCAAGTTAGTACCCACGCCGATCGCAAAAAGAACGTCAGCAACTTTCTCAGGTAGCTGAAGGGGCCACTCTCGTCTCTCACCCGCTCCTGGATGCGGTAAACGTTTACCCCCCTGATGACTTCAAAGGATGGCTGCCCTTCCCGTCGCAGCACGATGGCATCCACATCGTATCCACGGTTGACGAGCGTCTCGGCATAACGTCGCACACGGTTGTCGCTCTCGTAAAACGAATAGGCTACCATGCAAGCTCTCATGACTTTGCGCTTCGCTTTCTCCAGCCTTGTTCGCCGGGCCATGATCGGCGTCGTGCCGAGTGCCTGCAGGGGCTTTCCCTTCCAAGAAAGTCGGCCAAGCGATAGCCCCCTTGTTTGCCAATACGATGGATTGGCCAGAGCCGTATCGCCGGTTTCCAAACGCCCCGCTGGGCTTTGTCGGTTTCCAACACTCTAGTGTCCTGAGTCAAAAGTTCGTTGAAGAAATCAGCCCGCTCAGCGGGCGAAAGAATGTAGCCCACGGCGCAAGAAGCTGTGAAAAAATCGCGCTCTAGCGGCGGTCTATGACCGCCGCATTTTAGAATCAATGACTTCGGCGCTCATAGAGCGCCGCTACAGATGGCCAAGCCGATTTTTTCACAGTTTCTTGCGCCCTGGGCTACAATCTTCCGCCCCTGACGGGGCTGCGAGAAAGCGGCCCGAACGAGGAGGACTTTGTCAGCGAACTTCTGACTCAGGACACTAGCTGACATTTCCACTCCCTCGAGCCGGGGTGGTCACGACGAAAGGCTCATAACCGTAAGTCCGCCGCAACGCCTCCAGCCAGCCGGCGGTGTGAAAGGCCGAGGCGGCCGGGTGCCTCTCCAGAAGCGCCCCGCAGCGCGGGTCGGTCAGCGGATTGACTTCATATACGGCCACAAATCACTTCTCAGATCCGATTAGAGAGTTTGCTTGAGAACGTTTGCGCGAGCCTTGCAGGATAAGGCTAAACGTGTAATTGGCGATGGGATCTTTCGGGGACTCAATTCTTTGGATCAACGTCTCAATTGGTCCTGACCAGCAACGGCGTTTCCTCATCCACTTGCTGATCCATGGCTGGTCCCATGTGCGCTCGATGAGAGTCCCTGAGGAGTAACCCAAGTCCTCAAGCCAAACCAACGTTTTTCGGATAGCAGGCCAGCCAAGCACCGCCGGATGGAATTCGACGAAGAGGCAGGGCTTATATCGCGCCAGCATTTCCCCGGCGCTCTCCAAAACCATCAGCTCAGCGCCTTCCAGGTCCATGCGTAAGGCATGGGGGTGGAAATCGGGAAACTCGCTCAGGATGTCTTCCAGCTTCCTGACCTGGACGTCGTTGGCGCGAGTTTGCTTTAAGCTGTCTTGCTGAATCAAGCTCCCCCAGTTGGGGACTTCCGATTGGTAGAACTGCGCCGTTTCGTTTGTTGCACCCACGGCGCAGAGAAGCACGCGAATATTTTTGTGGCCGGACCTGGCGATATTGCGTTCCAGAATGCTGCAAACTTCCGGAGCAGGCTCGAAACCCAGGATGCGGCCGGATTCTCCGATCGCCTGCTCGGCCATCAGAAGCCAGTAGCCGATGTTCGATCCAATGTCTAGGACATGGTTGCCAGGCGACAGTTGTTGAAGGAAGAGCTCTGTTCCCAGCGGCTCGTGGATTCCGAAAAGCCGCAACTCCTCACCAACGCCCTGCATGGACGGATGCAGCTCAAATTCCTGATCGAGGCATCGAATGATGGCTGGCTGAGGCGCACACTGACTTGCCCGCCGCTTCTTGAGCCGCTCAAAACGAGCGTAGTACAACTTCCATACGGCCCGGTTGAACGCATACGCAGCGCCGTGCTCACTGGTGTGCTGGAAGGCCCTTCTGAAAAGCCGGGCGACTGCGAAGTCACCATCTTCCGCGATTTTGGACATAGATAATCCCTAGGCGGTGCGGACCGTTTGTTTCTGGTCCTCGGGAGGGCGGCGATATCAGTCGATTCAGCCTACTCACTTGCGTGGAGTTCCGCACACAAAGGATTTCACCGATGCTTCAGCAGACTCCCGCAATTGGGAATCTGCGATTCGTAGAATTGTGCGGCGCCATTCTCGCGACCTATGGCCCAGGGAGAAAGCTCGACGTTACTTATGTCCGACCGCTTGATGTTGCGCTGCAAGATCTCAAGGGAAGCGGGAACTGGCTCAAACCCAAGAATCCGCCCGGACTCACCAACCCTGCTGGCAGCCAGCAACAGCCAGTATCCGATATTCGACCCGACATCAATTACATGGTCGCCCGGCGACAGGGTCTCCAGATAGAGCCGCGTGGCCACCGGTTCATGGACTCCGTAAAGCACCAACTCCTCACTGACGCCCGGCATGGAGGGATGCAGCTCAAATTGCTTGCCGAGGAAACGGACTAGGCCGGGCGCATCTCCATTGCACCTTTCGCGAATTCTCCTGATTCGCTGGAAATTCTGGTAGTGGATACGCCAAAGGGCTCTACGGACCGTGAAAGCCAGGCCGCGCTGCCCGAGCATTTGTACGGCCTTTCTTAACATGTCCAGCCTTTACCCCACTGGTTGCAATCCTCTCTAATATATCTTCGAGCTCGGATACACACTTGTCCCCGTTGAACCTCCCTACCGTCGAGAGTGGTTATCGCCACATACCATCGTTTCAAGGCCGGAGCATGGTCACGCACGTCTCGCCCGAGCCAAATACAATTGTCTCCATTCGCCAAACCAACGCCAGGAGCAGAGCCAGTCCTGGATTACGACAAACACGGGGGTGATTGTGACAATCATGAACCCAAGGGTCGGGATACCGAAGGGCAGGGCAGATCTATGCCTTCCTTCACTACTTATGTATTCCTTAGTTTCCGCGCCACGCAACAAGTAGTTATCTTCCCTCAAAAGGCGTTTTTTTCGGTCCACTTCGCCGCTGAATTTATAAACCAACTCTTCGCAGGGTGAGGTCTTTCGGCTCCCGCGATTGGAGATTGTCTCTGCGGTTCCTTTGTTTATGATCACGCTAACGGCCGACATACTCGATACTCTGATTTGTAGAAGTTCCCAATGCTCGTCGTGTTGCCTCTAGGTACTTGCGGCCCCATCTCAGGCAGGGCTCCAGATGGTTGCCTTCAGCCCATTCATTCCAGGCGTTAATGAAAACCAATGAATCCTCAGTGACGCCTGAGTTTTCGCTAGAGGTGATGCCGGCCCTCCGACGATTCACAATTCCACGCAACCACTGTTCATAGATCTCTGGCGTCGAGTTAATAATAATGATCGCGCCCTGCTTTCGCCTCGGACTATTGTCCCAGCCCGGACACACGCAAGGTATCCGCGGATATGCGGGAACGGGAGTCGCTAGTGTATTCCTGACAAAATCTTCGTAATCACAGACAGCGTTTTCGTAGAATGCGGGTTCGGCCGTTCTGAGCCTCCTGCGATGCCACCACTTCCTACGAGGAATCCGCGAGTTCGACAACAGTACCGACCAACATGGCTGAAACTCCAGAGAAGAATCGAACCCTGTGTTGCGCGGATCGCTACGCTGCTCACTAGAGCTCTCCACTCGAACCAGAAATAAACCCTTCAAACCCGCACGTTCTGCCTCGCGCCGCCATGCTGCCGTTGTTCTTTCCGGTTCGGGCAATTCCGATGCGCGATAAACCAAGAATAGCGGCCGGTCGGCGACTCGAATGTAACGGCGATCCAGGAAAAGAGGAATCAGGCTCCGGATGTGCGCCAGATCATCCGCCGCGCTGTAGCGCTGCTCGAGCAGCACGTGGGCTTTCTTTCCGTCCCATTGGCGCGTCCAGTTCTCATTGGCCCAGCAGAGACAGAAAGGAAAGTCGGGCTCTCCGCTTTTCCAGACCTCGTTTACCGGACGCTCGAGAAGCCGCCGCCCATTAAACCAAAAGTGATAGTAGCAAAACCCGTAAATCCCGTAGCTCGCGGCCAGCTCGGCCTGAGCCGCCCGCGCCTCTGGCAGTCGCAAATCATAAAACCCCAAGTCAGCCGGCAAGTGTGGCTGGTAATGACCTGGAAATCGAGGCCTAGCTCTTACGACATTGGTCCATTCAGTGAAACCTTTTCCCCACCATTCATCATTTTCTGGAATTGGATGAAACTGGGGAAGGTGGAAGGCAATCAGTGTGGCAGGTAGACTCATATGCTATCAAACTCCATGGGGCGCCGGCTTGGCGACAACCGCGAACCGCTGGTAGCGCGTATCATCCATTGCACTGCCCAGGAATCTAAAAGCCAGTTTTAATTTCCACGAAAGCCCCATAGGGTTGATCCCTTCCATTCTGATCAGTTCGTAGCCGGAGTCGTGGAAGAACTTGGGTATGCTCTTCTGAGTAAAAAATCGGAAATGTGTACAGTCGAGGATGCCGTCTTTGGTGTATTCCCATTCCTTGTGCAAAACCAGCGCCTTCAAGGTGGGGTAATGCCTGATATTGGGAATGGAGGCGACGACACAACCCGAGGTTCGAAGCGCGTCACGCAATCTTCTTAGTACCGCCCACGGATACGTCAGGTGTTCGAGGACATCGTTGAAGATGAGGCAGTCGAAATATTCGCTCGGCAATTCCAGGTGATCACGTTCCACGTCACCCAAAAGAACTCTGTCCAACCGCTGCGCGGCTTGCTGAGCGGCTTCGGGAAGCGTTTCAATCCCCCACACTTCCGCGTTCCTGATCTGCTTGATGGCGAGGCCGAACCGCCCCTCCCCACACCCGACTTCCAGGACTCTGCTGACCTCTCGTGGAACAAAGGGCAACATTTCGGCTCGAGGTAATTGATAGTACTCGGGATGCTTCACCGTAAGCTCAGCGGGCCTACCCACTTCGATGGTCATGCGAAGAACTCCAAATTGGGCGAAGGACACGCCACTCGAGAGCGGTTATCGCCACATACTATCGTTTCAAGGCCGAAGCATGGTCACGCTGGTCTCGCCCGAGCTAAATACACTTGTCTCCACTCTTCAAACCAGCGCCAGGAACTGAGCCACCCGTGGATGACGACAAACACAAGCGTGATGGTGACAATCATTAACGCAAAGGTCGGGATACCGAAGGGCAGGGCAGACCCAACGGCAGCGCCGGCTGCCCAAGCACAAAAACCAGCGGCGAAGGCAGGGAAAAGTACCCTTTTCAGATCAGTAATGTCCACATTCAAGTCTTTGCGAATGACTGGCCAATACACCAACCATTGGACTCCATAGGAAATCGTGACCACAACGGCAACGGCGTTAATGCCACCCAAAACAAGAGCGGGATACAGGAGAACAATTTCACAACACGCTGCTATGAGATTGGCGCGAAATAGCAGCCGTGTTCGTCCCGTCGCAACCAGCACATTGCCCAAAGGTTCGAGCATCAGTCGCACTACGCCGTAAATGCAAAGGATTTGTAGGGCGTGGCAAGCCGGCAACCACTTTCCTCCGCCACGTCCCAGCACGATGACCAAAAACTCTCTCGCACAGCAGAATAGCCCCACGTAAACGAGCACACCCAAGGCACTTAACTGTTCTAACACTCGGAGATAGCCTTGCCGCAAGCGCTCCCGGTCATGTTGCATGCGCGCGAACGTGGGAAACAGCACAGAATGAACAAGCTCAGACACAAGCGAGCAAAGCATTGCACCCCAATTAAATGCCAGGGCGTAGTATCCCAGTACCACGGCTCCCGAAACCGCACCAACTATGAAGTTATCGGCGTTGAAGAGGGCGAATACTAGTAGTCCGGACGAAAACAGAGGAACCCCAAAGCGCAGTAGCTCCCGAGCGATCGCCTTGTCCCATTGGAACTCGAGTTTCCGGTGGTCGAGGCATACAAAGTAAGCCGCCTGGGTAATTGAGGACGCGAGCCCGGCTATTACGATGCTCCAGAAACTAAACCCATGTACTGCAAGCCAACACGCTACGGCCGTGCGCACCACTGCCCCGGCGATCAGCGGTTGAATCCATCGCCGGTAATCTAATGCCCGTACCATGAGACTACTTGGAATAAAGCCGATGCTGCTGATGAGGAAATCCAAAGAAAGCACCACGAGAACGGTCGATACAACAGGATCTCCGAAACCGACTGCCGCCAGTCGTGACACCGGGAACGCCAGGCAGAACGCTGCGGCTCCCAGTACTACCCGCAACGTCCACGCGGTATTCGCGGCATGGGCGTCAAGCTCTTTTCTTTGTACGAGCGCACTGCCCAA
This sequence comes from Terriglobia bacterium, assembly GCA_050008675.1. Lineage (GTDB taxonomy): Bacteria > Acidobacteriota > Terriglobia > UBA7540 > UBA7540 > CAVROP01. The sequence goes on along the minus strand of JBEKME010000017.1, from coordinate 55,842 downwards.
GCCCAAATCATTGAATCGTGCGAGAAAAGCCACAAAAATAGCCGCATACCCCACGATCCCGTAATCGCGTGGCAAAAGATACCGAGCGAGGACTACACTGGTGGCTGCCTGAAGTGAGAAAGTCACCATTCGAGCCGCGGTCCGATATCCGATGTTTTCGATAACTTTCACAGTTTGCAGTCTGAATGCAGCCCGCTAACCTTGCGGGGGCAGTCTGAATCCTGGGTGTCACCTGGAGCTAAGCGCAAGCTTGTTATTTGTCCTTGTGCAAGGAACGCAGGCATTTTTTAGGTGATCGTGCAAGACCTTGAACCAACGGCACCAGCAGCAAGAGCATTAGACAAACTTGAGATTGACGTCTCCGGCTTTCCCAGGGTCACTATGGTCTCAGGCCTCGGGTCCTGCAATGGGAGGATTAGGACGCACTACGCTCGGCGGGCAGACATAGCTATGGTTGACTAAGCGAGGGTTCAACAGCACTAGCACGCAATGTGACGCGGTCTTGGTCTGCAACCACTTCTTGCTTCAATACCTCCAGAAACCCGTGCCCGAACCTTAGGTCCGGCTCGAGATAGTTTCCCTCAGCCCACTCATTCCATGACTTGATGAAAACCAGCCTCCGCTCCCAAGGCAATACATCGACGATAGCAATCGCCCGTTTCAGCAATGGGCGAAAGAGCTCTGGCGTCGCACCCTCATAAACAACGCCGTTCCGCCCGCTGCGCGGTGTGTTATCCCAATTGGGGGTGACGCAGGGGTACGTTTCAACACCGGCCACACGCTCAAACGCCAACGTGGCCGAGATTTCTTCGTAGGAGTAGCGGGTCGGCCCCGGCGCCCGGTGCCGAATGAGGCGAAGAGCGCGGTTCCACAAGACACGCCCAGTGATGCGGCGCTTGTCGCGAAACACTCCGCTCGACACAGATGCGTCGAAACCGTGTTCTTGCGGGACCCAACGGTCTGGCGGCGAGTCACTAACGCGGGCGCGGGCAATGCCGATCAGGAAAAAGTCATTCAAGCCGCTCCTAGCGGCCAACTCTCGCCAAAGGTCGGCTGTTTTCTGCACATCCGGTAACTCTTTGGGTCTGAAAACCATGAAAACCGGCTTGCCTTCTACCCGCAGGTAGCGAGGATCGTGAAAAGCCGGTTCCAGTGCGCGGAAATGAGCGACGTGGTCGGCGGCGCCTGGATATGTTTGCTCGATAAGGGTACGGTTCGGAGCCCCGTGCCAGATTCCCGACCAAGTCTGATTTGCCCAGCACAGGCAAAAGGGAAACTGCGGACGGCCTGAGCTCAGGACCTCGCTAAACGGACGTTCCAGCAAACGCTTTCCCGCAAACCAGTAATCGTAGTAGCAAAAAGCCTCCAACCCGTGCGCCCTTGCGAGGTTCGATTGCTGCTCGCGTACCTCCGGGACCCGCAGATCATAAAATCCAAGATCAGCCGGTACCTTCGGTTGGTAATGCCCGCGAAACAGCGGACGAGCCTTAGCGACATTGATCCACTCCGTGAATCCCTTCCCCCACCATTCGTCGTTTTCAGGTATGGGATGAAACTGAGGCAGGTAGAAGGCGATTGCCCGTACTCGATTCTCTGTGCTCATATGCCAATGTATGTAGGGTGCAATGTCCATCGTTGATTCCATAGCGCTGTTGTCGGTCTCTGGTTCGGTCATAGGGTACTCCGAGCCTGCAGATGGTTGCGCCCTTTGACCTCCTTCATCTGCAAGTCGCAGCGGAGGCAAATCAACAGCCCAGTGCGTGGGGAGGGCGACCGCAAACCAGCCCTTCCAGGGTGTCCTCCAGCTTGCTCACGCACTTTTCCCATGTGAAGCGGTCCAAGGTTTCTTGCGCATTTTGTCGAAACCGCGCCCGCAGGTCGCCATTATCGAGCAGGAGCTGAACGCGGTCCACGATACCGTTCACGTCGCCGACGTTTACCAGAAACCCGTTCTGTCCATCCTGGATTATGTCCCTTGGCCCGCCGCAGTCAGTAGCAACCACGGCACAGCCACAAGCCATTGCCTCCAGGACAGGGACCGAGAATCCCTCTGAACTACTCGCAAGAATCCAGACCAAGCTCCGTGAGTAAATCTCCCTGGCTTGGCGCAATGAGGGGTATCGCCAGAAGGATTTCCGACTTATCGATTTCGGACGCCGACAAGAGCCAAATACCCTCATCGGGATGTTCGGTCTACGAGCAGAGAGCCTTTTGATAACGGCGAGCAATGTCGCGGGGTCCTTGGCTTGGTGTGATGAGTAAACTGTCCCTACCCCGTCCCTCTCGGAGTCAGGAAGGGAGCTGTAATATTCATTGAGATCGACTCCGTTATGGACAACGCCAAGCACCTCCCCCCGCCCCCCACTCTCCACGAGTTCCTTTAGGAATGAGGAGACAACGATCTTCGGAAACGGAGAGGTCAAAGCGGTGCGCATGAGCTCCGGGTACCATGGGGTTATGCCGTGGAGATACTGAACCTTGGGGTTGGGCAAGCCCTCCAAGGCCCTCAGCTTGGCTGATTCCGCCATGCCAACGGAAACGATGATCTCCGAAGGTGAAAATTGACACCGTTCAATATCCACGAAGGGCTGAACCGTACCTCCGAATGCGGCCAGAAAGTCAGGAGCGTCCGGGTAGAGTATCGCGTCTCTGATATACCTACCCCACTCCCTGAAGGACCGCCTCAACGTTCGGACAAGAATTCGAACGTCGTGCCCGCGCTTGAGAAGCCTCCCGGCCATAACGCCCGTAACGCGAACCCCTCCAGAACTACCCCGGCCCGGAAGAATAAAAACAATCTTCATTGATAGAGAGCCTCTCCAAGGCTCATTGCTGCTGTCTGCGACTCGCTGTTGTTTGACCTCTTACCATTCATAGTTTAGAACTTTCTCAGACGACGGAACTGCAACAGAATCACCAGCCCGCACTCGGGCGAATAAGGTCTTGGTAACAGACGCTCGCTCCGTGTGGAATTTGCCCGCTACCTCGGCAGGCTGGACCTCTCGGCCTCACCCGATCCGGGCAACACGCCATGTGTCGCCCGCTTTGCTTCCCGCCGCAAAACCTCGTTCCGAGCAATGGATGGCGCGACGGTTATCAATACCCATTTGAGAGCCGAAGCAGCAGTAAAGCGGGTGCGCAGAGAGTTGACCATTGTCTTGCGAGCGCTCTGGTGATCTTCGCAGATCAGGTTCCAACTGGAACGCTCACTGTATACCGCCGCCAGCTTCTCAAGGACGACTTTCCGGACGTCGTTCCGCAAGGGTAAGTCCATATCCAGCCATTTACGATACATGTACTCAAGATGCCAAAGTCGAAACGCGGCGTTTGTGCGACTCTCCGCCAGACCGACAGGACGGCCCACTCCCCGCTCGATACAGACGAGGGGAAGATTCACAAAGCAAAAACCTGTAATGCAGGCGAGGCGCAAAACAAAGTCGTTATCCTCACTGAGGCGCATCTCAGGATCAAACCCTCCAACCGACCCAACCACATCTCGCCGACAAACGAGAGTTTGTACGTAGACACCGTGGGGCTCATTCGCAATGAACTTTGGAGCATCCCCAACCTCGCCGATGACTCCATCGTAGCGCTTGCCAGCCCGCTCAAAGGCCGTTATAGAGACTGCCGGATTGTTCAAGTACTTCGCATCGGTAAAGCAAGCGCCGCACCTACTGCCGAACTGGCGCAGTGCTCGAAATTGCCACTCCAGTTTCTCAGGAAGCCAAACATCGTCTGAGGCCAGAAAGGCAATCCACTCACCGCGGGCAAGAGCCATCCCCTTATTGAGTGCGCCACTCACCCCCTGGTTATCCTGGCGCAAGTACGATATTCTGCCATTCGATCCTTCAACGAAGGGCCGGAGCATCTGCTCCGTCCCATCACTCGAACCGTCGTCGACGATTATGATTTCGGGCGCCGCGTACGTTTGCGCCATTACGCTTTTTACGGCCGCGCTCACAAGTGAGGCGCGGTTGTAAGTCGGAATAATTACTGAAACAGTCGGCAGCCCACTCATCATCGCCCCCATTCTCTAAGATTCTGTCTGGTTATTCTCAAGCCCGGCCATAATTATTCGGACGACTCAACAACCTCAGTACTGCCCGACACACGGACCTGTGTGGCTCTTCGTCTTGCAGGCAGAGCAAAGCTCACCACCGACTTTCTCTCTTCCGGAGATAGGAAAGCGATCGCCATGAGCAATGCGAGCGCCCCTTGCAGTATGACGAGGAGCGCGAGTGAGATCAGGTTCGTGGTTCTCACCGATCTCAGCAGGAAATACCATGGAGCAATCGCTGCCAAGCCCGCCACAACGACCGAGCGACCGAAGAGACCCCAATAGTAAGTTCGCAATGGGATTCCGATGTGCCGGCAGACGTAACGCGGCTGGAGAAGCACTTTGACAAGGAACGTCGGAATCAATGTCCCCAACGCAATCCCAATCATCCCGAAACGGCGAGCCAGGCAGAGGCTCAAAAGGAAGTTCGCTAGGGCCTCGAACAGGGTAATCCGGGAAAGGCAGCGATGGCGAGAAACTCCAAACAGCTAGCCTACAGATGGCTACTGGGCAATGTCGCAGAAGACGGCGCCCGCCAAGATGATAAGCGGCCAGAATGCGTCAATGTACGCGCTACCCATCCATAGCTTTATCAATCTGCGTCCATAGAGCACAATGGAAAAGAAGATTACTGTTCATATGGAACTCGAAACTTTTGTGCCGAGGGAAAAAACACGCCGGATTGCTTCGTGGTCGTTCCTCCCCAGGAGCAAACTGAACCAAGGCGAGAGGATTCCAGTGACAGCGATGATAACATCCATAAAAGTAATCGCCAGCCGCGAGGAAATGGCATAGTGCGTGACTGCGCTCACACTGAGGAACGCACTGACCATCCAGCCGTCGATATAAAACCGCACTTGGTCAGAGATGCGGAGGGTTGATCCTCGAACTACCGTGCGGAGTTCTTTCATATGTGCGTGGCGTCAGTACTCTGCCGCGGCGCGGCCCAACCGGCAGTCCCGACTTTTGACTTGAGACCCAGACGGCGCACTAACTTTGTAGCGATAAGGGGTTGGTACTTTGGTACGTTGAGTTGTGGCGCCGACGATGCTATTTTGGCTTGAGTGGGGCGTGGAGTATCCCCGTGTCACAATGCCATTGAGCATGGCAGGAGGTGGTGAGGATGAAATGTAACGGACTAAAGGCAAGATGTTCAATGCCAGTCGCACTGGCGCTTCTGATTTTTGGGCTCTTGGCGCCCGGCTTCTTTGCGGACGGCCAAATGCTTGCGGCGTGTCATGTGATAACCCCTTCCGGCAACGGGTCCGCAAGCGGCGCTGACTGGAACAACGCCTGCGCGGGCATGACGGGCAACTGCCTTCCATCAGGCACTACCGGAATGGTGCGTGGAGACACCTATTATTTTGCGACTGGCACGTATCCGCCTTTCGCTGCGAGCGTTGCAGACAGTGGCTCCCTTTACATTTATCTCACCAATGCCACCGTGGGCGATCATTGCACAGGCACGGGCTGGAATAGCGGCCTGGCAGGCCGAGTGACCTTTCAGGACACGCCCTCCATGATGATCCAATTCAACAGCGATTACTGGGACTTGAGTGGCCATTCGCGTGCTACTCCCACTTCCGGCCATGGCATCTTGATAGACAACTGCACGATGGTAAGCGGCAGTTGTACGAGTACTAATATCCAAACCGCGCTCTATATAGGGGACTCCGGCACTAGCCTTTACACCAATATTCATTATGTGGAGATCAGCGGGTCACATAGCGCCGCGGGAACCCCCTGTGATATCGGTGTCTGGGGGTGGTCAGCCGGCAACAACCTATACGAGTACAACTACATTCACGACACTGGCGCGCCGATGTTCCAGACGGACAATGCAAATCAAACCTTCCAATATAATTGGACTGAAAATAATGGCAACAATGTCGACACCTGCCACGGAAACCACCTCATCTGGCGCGGCGATAATGCCGTCATTCGCTACAACGTTTTCCACAACTGTCAGGGGACAACCTGTATCGACAATGCGGGAACATCGGGCTCTACGAATGTTTCCATTTACGGCAACGTCTTCTTTCGCTCCAACCCGCCTTTTGCAAACGGGGTAGAAAGCGCAATTCTGCTGAATCATGATGGAAATATACTGGGGAACATTCTGGTCTATAACAACACCTTCTCAGGGTTCGGTGTAGGCGATGCTGAAGGCTACGACCGTCCCGGCCTGTTGGTAGACGGCACGGCGCAGTCGATAGGGAACGTCTACTTTCAGAACAACTACTTTGACTCGAATTCAGACGGTGTGGCCTATTTTCTGCCCTGCACGAACTGCGCGTCGGCCACTTGGGACCACAACACTTATTATGCCGGGGCCGCCGCGGGGGACACCGACCCAAACAAGCAAGTTCTGAGCAGCAGCCTGCTCGTCAACTATCTCTCGGACTGGCACCTTATCGGAGATAGCGGCGCAGGGGTGACGTTCGCATCGCCTTACAATACTGACCCAGATGGTATTGTTCGCGGTGTAGACGGGGTGTGGGACCGAGGGGCATACCAGTTGAATAAGGTGGCAGCGCCATACATGAACCCTCCCAGCGCTCATTAGTGTCGCGCCTCCGCGAATTCGTGTTCGGCAATTGCGGCACGAAATGAAGGCCCTGCGTTGTCCGGCCCTTGTTCGATCCGGCTAAGCCGCCCATGCACGAGCGACAATGCAATCACAATCCACAGCATGTACCCGTTCTGTCCCCATGAATAGATTCCGACATTCGTCATCATGAAGTAATACCCTACGAGCGTGACGAATAAAACCCAACTGAGATGGCGGCCATCACTCGGAAGGTTACGGACATCCCGAAGACACCACAGAGCGGGCGTGAGCAGCAAGGCGCACATTAAGCCCAACCCCACATATCCTGTTTCAACCATGAATTCTATCCAAGTGCTGTCACAACTTGGGAAGGGGCGGTCTTTCTGTTCCCCGAAGTCGGCCCTGAGGCCGATGGAGGGGAATGACTCCATGCCCTATCCTCACAGTGCACGCCTGGCATCGCTATTCAACGCCCCGGTTGCCAGATCGAATAGGACGAACCTGTACTAGTATGAGTAGCCCAGCGCTGAGTTGGGATCCGCTGTGGCAACGAATATGTTCCTCACACTGTCCCACACGCCGGGCCTGATAAGGAGAACAAGAACGGTAAGCAACCCAATTTTGGCGACCGCGCTCCGCATTCCTGACTACTTCTCATGGGAATAACTGTTTATCCGAACTGGGCGTCGTTTTGTATCCAGGTACATCCCCAAAGCTGCGCCCGCGACGCAGGTAAAGACGCAGGCCCCTAGGAATTGTGGATGACCGTTTCGGAACGTATAGGCCGCCAACACGAGTAGCAGTGCAGTAAGGGTACTGCGCGCCAAGCGCAGAACCTTGGCGGACCGGAGCACTACTCCCGTCGCGCCGGCGCTCGCTCCGATAGAGATGAGGAACACCAGAAAGTAGAACACGGCGACGGGCCAGATCGCTTTGTACAGCAAGGCATCGGCGCTAGACGCAGAGACGTAGATGCGCCCAGCGCCCGTCAGGTCCAACCTGCTTAGAAAGGGCGGGGCCAGTTCAGAATTCAGATAAAAGAGCCGCCCGTTGGCCCTCAATCTAGAAGCGTCGAAGCTCGGCCCGGCCACCTCACCAATGGACCGCTCTCTCACATCTGGCTGTGCCCGCAACCAATCAAGGATCGTTATAAGACCGGAGAATCGGATTTGGCCATAGGCTGGGTTCACTTCGATGAAATCCGAAGGATGAAAGATTACAACCACGACAGGCGCGGGATCCGAACTGCGGCGTGCCGCTTCCACCGCCGACTCAAGTTGCTCTAATCGGGTCGTGTGCGGCAGAAACCACAGCCGGTCATACTCCCCAGATACACTCGCTTGCGATGCCGATAGCACCGAGAAACCCAGTTTCTCGAGCACCTTCAGCGTTGTGGAATCATAGCTGTCCCACGGTGGAACAAAGATCCGCACGGGGCGACCAATCGAGCGTTCCAGGAGGCCCTTACCTTCATCAATCTCAGCTTCCTGGGTATGGTAATCAACTCCGGCGAACTCCGTCACCCCTCGCCAACGGCGCAACGCCCGATGCGCGTAGCCATGTTGCGCAACTTCACCTGCACCCTCTCGGATGGCATCACGCAAGAGAGCCGATTTCACTTCGCTCAATGGGATAAGATGTTGTTGCCCCTTCGCCGAAGAATAAGTAAAGGGAATTACAGCCACTGTGCAGCGCAATCCATGCGACTGAAAAGCCTGGAACATCTGCCGTTCGATTTGGGTGGGACTGACGTCGGAATAATCGTCGTAGCGGAAAACCACAGTAATCGGCTTTGCCCCTTGCCCGCTCGCGTTTGAGCAAAGCGAACAAAGCGCAAGACTGATTAACAGGAGCCATACAGCACTACCCGTGAAACGTCGATGGGTGCGTGAACTCATGTGCGCCTCTGCACCCACCATGGCCCCCTGGAACATCACAAACAGGGGAAGCAACCTAGCAGGTGACGACTATTAGGGCGGAGAATTGATCAAAAATGCCCCTTGCGAATAACTCCACCCAAAGCCTCTCCAGCGACTATACATGACCTCGGTTCAGCAAAACCGGTTACCGGCGTTCATTAGTGTCTTGCGTGTGCGAATTCCTGTTCGGCAATTGCGGCAGGGAATGAAGGCCATGCCTTGTCCGACCCTTGTTCGATCCGGCTAAGCCGCCCATACACGAGCGACAATGCAATCACAACCCACAGCATGTACCCGTTCTGTCCCCATGAATAGATCTCGACATTCGTCATCATGAAGTAATACCCTACGAGCATGACGAATAGAACCCAACTGAGATAGCGGCGATCACCCGGAACGTTGCGGACATCCTGAAGACACAGCACAGCGGGCGTGAGCAGCAAGGCGCACATTAACCCCAACCCCACATACCCTGTTTCAACCATGAAGTTTATCCAAGTGCTGTCACAACTTCGGAAGGGACGGTCTATCTGTTCTCCGAAAACGGGGGCCGTCAGGCCTACGGAGACGAATGACTCGATGCCGTATCCCCACAGTGCGCGCTCGGCATCCCTGTTCAACGCCCCGGTGGCCAGATCGAACAGGACGAACCTATACTGGTATGAGAGTCCCAGTGGTGAGTTTGGATCCTGTGTGTCGACCAATATGTTCCTTACACTGTCCCACACGCCGGGCCTGATAAGGAGAACAAGAGCGGTAAGCAACGCAATTTTGGCGATCGCGCTCCGCATTCCCGGGGAGCTGTACAGAAGCAAGAGGGTGAGCGAAAGCGCGAGCGCGAACCAGGGGCCACGGCTCACTGTCTTATAGATAGTCAGGAACATGAGCATGATCCCTAACCACAGGCCTGCGCGCATGGAAAAGGCTTTGGCCGAGGATAGGAAGAAAAGCGCCAGTGGCACGGCCATGGCGATCGCCACTCCGAGGAGAATAGGATCTGGAAAGGTTGACCGGGCCCTGAGGCCCCTCGCAACGTCGATGTCAAGCCCCCCCGCACCACCGTATGAATGAGGGAAGAATTGACCCACCCCCCAGCCAGTGTACGCCTCTACCGCTCCAAAGGCAGAGGCCACCAAAACAGCTATTAGAACGGCGCCCAGGACCTTGTGAACCGTCCGCAGGTGCGAAATCGACTTAACCACAAGATAGTACAGAAGATAGTACTCCACGACCTCTGAGAGCATCTTCTTGATGCTTATAACCGGCACAATCGAGTCCGCCGTTGAGATCAGGCACCAGATGACCTGGGCCGCGATCAGCCAGCGGAGGGGCGTTTTTCGGAATGGCGAAGGGCCAATCGGTTTCGGTAAGATAAGGTAGAGCGAGCAGAAAGTGACGAGCAGCAACCTTTGAGTACTCAGGTCGAATAGTCCGGAGAACTGGATCTTGCATTCCTCTGGGATGACTATCAGCAAGAAGACGAAGAACGGCAGCGTTCGTTCCAGGCCCTTGGTCAGGGCGATGGCGACAAGCGCGCCGACCATGATCAGGTCAATTGCAACGATGAGTGCCATGAATGAATCTAGTGATCCACGCTATCCGAATACAGAGCCAGAACGTTCCCGAGCTAGACCAGTCAAAAGGCTTGATGCCCTAGCTTCTTATCAGTCCCCTCTCGGGCGCCTTCAGACTCGCGATCCTGTCGGCTGGCTCGCTGCGGGTTTCCCCATTTGCCGAGTCCAGGCTTCCAATCCAATGCTCCAGCGCAGAATCTTGTGCCATTTTGCCAGCGATTGGCGGAGGGAGTCTTTATTCAGGCGTGCGGAGGGAATGGGTATAAGCACTCCCAGGACTGCGATGCGGAGGATCGAAATCAGGAACATGGCGAGACGATAAAGAGCCGCATAGAAAGGCCCGCGCGTCTTTTCCAGAAACCTCAGCAGCGCCTCCTTCATTAACGGGCCGGCAAAGGCCTCGCCGCCTCGGTTCTTGGAACTCTGCCCGCCGTGATGCAGGATCGTCGCGGAGCCCAGGTAACACACTTTTCTCCCTACCTTCTTGACTTTGTAGCAGAGGTCGAGGTCTTCCGAGTACATAAAGTAGTCTGTGCTGAATAACCCCACTTGCTCGAAGACTTCCCTTTTGATCATGAGGCAGGCCCCTGACACCGCCTCCACTTCGACGGGTCCTCCCTGGTCAGATTCGAACAGGGGCCGCATGCCCCACAAGCTCAGCCTGGGGCTGAGCCGCCTCAACTGGTCAGCGTCTGCAATCTGGTTCAGGATCGTCGGGAAGGGCTGGATGGAACTGGTCTGGACACTTAGGTCCGAATTTAGGAGGCGGCAACCTAAAACCCCGATATCTGCCGAAGAGTCGAGGCAAGCATGCGTCAGATTAATGGCCGGGCCACGCAATTCAGTATCCGGGTTAAGGAACAGCAGAATCCGTCCCGAGGAGTTCTGGAATCCCAGATTGTTCGCCCTGGCAAAGCCCAGGTTTTGGGGGCTGCGGATCAGCTTGACCGAGGGGCAGCGGTCTTGAATGACCAAACATGAATCGTCCGTAGAAGCATTATCGACAACAAGGACTTCGAACCCCAAGTCCTGGGTCTGAGAATAAATACTGGAAATGCATTGGGCCGTAAAGCCTGCTGAATTCCAATTGACGATAATAATGGAGAGATCCATGGTCTCTGTCTGCTTCCGCATGGACAACAACGGAGCGGCACTATCTCCACACCGAGTCCATAAGGAGTAGCCGCCGCATCTGCTGACGCCGAACGTAGCGAATCAACGCGGCATCGTCGACTTGCGGCCGTCGATCAATGTAGCCTCTGATGAAACCGTAAAGATGGCCGGCTCCATTGACCAGAAAGGGTTTCTTGAAGGTTCGGCGAAGACACTTCAGAAGCATAAACACCGGGTGGTAACCGAGGAAATAGTCAGACCGACCATTCTTGACCGAGTCGCGCCAAGACCCGCCCGCCGCCCCCGTCGGCCGCTTGTGGAGCGCCTGGATGTCTGGGAAGCTCTGGACCCGCCAGCCTGTCATATTGGCTTTAATTTCATCGAGGGTGTCCCAGCCGGGCACTTTCGACAACCCTCCGATCGCATCCCAGCACGCCCGGCGGTACGTTTTAGTTGCGCCCCGCACGTGAAATTCAGGGCAGGCCTCAACTTCCCTAGCGCCGGAGCCGTTCAAGTGGTAAAGCGATCCCCCTCCAATTCCCAACCTTGGGTCTTTTTCAAACTTCCTGAAACACTTCTCAAAATACTGAGATTCCAGACTGAGATCTCCGTCCAGATTGACGAGGAATTCCCAGTCCGCCGATTTGAGGAACCGATACCCCGCAAGAAAGGCACCGATTGCACCCGTATCGGCATCACGAAAACCTCTGTTAGGCTGATGTAAGGCTCTTATCCAAGACCATTGGACAGATAGGCGATCGATAATTTCCCGTGTGCCGTCGGTGGAACCGTCGTCCACGATCGCCCATTCGGTCGGCTTGATGGTCTGCTGAGTGACACTCTTGATGGTCTCTTCGATATGCTGCCCCTCATCGCGCACCGGGGTGATGATGACGTAACGGATCTGTTTACCGGGATTCGCGGAGTTCATCTGCTTGTGACCCAACGCTGACTGGAATTCGGCAACTGTTTACGAGAGGAAACCTTCGACGGTTTTGACAAGATATTGGGGGCCGTGCAGCCAGTCGTAGGCGCCCTCGAGTTTGGCGCGGAAGAAACGCAGATCATCCCAGCAGTTGACGGGCAATCGTGGCAAAAACCATCGGTTGGCGCCGGCCTTGGCAGTCCCCAGGATGGTGGATACACCGTTCTCGTAACCACATCTGCTTAGGATGTTCGCCAAGCACGTAACAAGCCCGCGGTCCGCCTCCGGAAACGCGAACGGGTAGGCGAAGGATCTGACGGGAGCCCCCAGCACGTCCTCCAGGGTCTTCTTCGACCCGGATAGCTCGTTCTCCACTTCGTCCTGCTTCAAAAGCTTGAGTTCAGGGTGGGTGGCGGTATGAGAGCCTATGCTAATGCCTTGGGAATGCAACTCGCGGACTTCCGATAAAGTCAGACATTCCTTTGCTTTGAACCACGTCCTCTGGGTCTTCAAAAGCCCCGTGATCACGAACACGGTGGCGGTAAAGCTGTGCTCGCTCAGGATGGGAAACGCGTGGGAATAGAAATCCGCAAGTCCGTCGTCAAAGGTAATGACCACAGATTTTTGGGAGCTTCCGTTTCCGGCGAGGAGCTGCACCGCTTCGTCCAAGCTCAGTGCCCTATAACCGTTTTCGTGGAGGAACTTTATGTGCTGGGCAAAAACCTCGGGCGACGTCGCCGTTTGGTAATAAGGGCGGGAGTTCCCGCTATTGCTCTCCGAAATGCTGTGATACATCAAGATGGGGATGCCCCCTGCACCCCAGGGGAGCCATCGGTGCAAGGGCTGGAACAACGAAAGCGTGGCAAAGCGATCAATGCGGAATTTCGGCATCGTTTGTATCGTAATCAACTTTAGCCGCAGATGAACGCAGATAAACGCAGATTAGAAACCTGCTTTCATCAGCGTTTATCCGCGTCAATCAGCGGCCTGTCCCTCGAACGGCTCAGCATGACACGCGGCGGCTGGGTGGCGAGGGGAGAACTCAGCCGGAATGCGCAACCTGCCAAGCCTCGTAGGGGTTTGATCGGTGCTCGCCGCGGACGAAACTTAAGACTCGGTTCGCTATAACTTGCTGCTGCTCAGCCAGCAGTTGGGGGAACATGGGCAGAGAGACGATCTCCGGGGCGAGTTTCTCGGTGACAGGAAGATCGCCCTCCTTATACCCCAAATGCTCGTATGCCTTCTGGAGATGGAGCGGGATTGGGTAGTGGATTCCGGTCCCAATCCCGGCCGCAGCCAGATGTTTCATAAGAGCGTCTCTGTTCTGGATGCGGACCACGTAGAGGTGGTAAATAGCCTTTACCCACTCCGGCTCGTACGGTTGAACAACGGTTCCGTCGGCGTCCGCAAATAACTCGCGGTAGCAGGCGGCAGCTTGGCGCCGTCTCTCATTCCACTTCGAAAGATAGCGTAGCTTGACGCGCAGGATTCCTGCCTGGATAGAATCTAGTCGGCCGTTGTAGCCCTCTGTGTCGTGATAGTACTTCTTGGCCTGGCCGTGATCTCGAAGCATCCGGATTTTGCGAGCAATATCAGCGTCGTCGGTCGTGACGGCGCCCGCTTCGCCGCAGGCCCCCAAGTTCTTTCCGGGGTAAAAGCTGAAAGCCGCCGCCCTTCCCATCGAACCAGCTTTCTTCCAACGGTTGTCCTTGCGCGAAAAGTATTCCGCCCCGTGCGCCTGACAGGCATCTTCAATGACCAGCAAGTTGTACTTCTCAGCCAGTGCAAGAATGGGGTCCATGTCCGCCATCTGCCCGTAGAGGTGCACGGGGACGACGGCTTTCACTCCCCTACCCGTCTGTTTGTCCACAAGCTTGCCATTGCTATCGTTTCGAAAGCACTCGTCCGCAAGGTAAGCGGCGAGCCTGTTCACGTTCATATTGTAGGTGCGTTCGTCGACATCCACGAATCGCGGCAGAGCGCCACATTGAGAGATAGCTTCGGCTGTAGCGATAAAGGTATTCGGCACCGTAATGACGGCATCGTCGTGGCCAACTCCGCCGGCCATCAGTGCAAACCGCAGGGCATCCGTGCCGCTGCTCACGCCGACGCAGTGCTGAGCGTCGCAGAACGTGGCGAAAGATTTTTCAAAATCCTCGACCATGGGGCCGCCAATAAAGCCGGCCGTCTCCAGAGCATGTTCGAATACAGCCACTAACTCCTCTTTTAGCTCCCTATGTGGAGTGACGAGGTCGAGAAAAGGAATTCGATTAGTTTCCACGATTTGCTACCTCCCCCTTTTGCTGGTCCAGTCTTCTCAAGAATCTGGCGGGGTTCCCCGCCACAATCGCGTTGGCGGGAACATCTTTTGTAACCACACTCCCTGCCCCCACGATGGCATTTTCGCCAACCGTCACTTTAGATAGAATCGTGCACCCTGAACCAATCGAAGCGCCTTTTTTGACCAGGGTAATTTCCACTTTCCAGTCGGCCTCGGTCTGTAGCGTCCCGTCAGGGTTTGCCGCCCGCGGATAGGCGTCGTTGATGAACGTCACACCGTGTCCTATGAATACATTGTCTTCGATGGTTACACCCTCACAGATGAATGTGTGGCTGGAGATCTTGCATCTCTTCCCGATCTTCGCATTTTTCTGCACTTCAACAAACGTCCCGATCTTTGTCTCGTCGCCAATTTCACATCCATAGAGGTTGATGAACTTGGAAAGCTTGACTTCTCTCCCCAGCTTGACATCGGGGGCGATGCAAAGGAATTCGCTCATATCTGGACGATCCTCCCCCTTTCCTTTATCGACTTGTCCGCAGCTTCCAACATTTTCACGACCTCAAGCCCCGCCTGGCCGTCATTGAACGGCTGCTTGTTATTCTGGACACAGTCCACGAAGTACTCACACTCTGCCTTCAAGGCCTCGGTCTGGTCCACCTTCGGCGCCCACATGTCACCGGAGCGGTAACTGAGCAGCAGGTTATAGAGACCCTCACGATTGCTGATCTGAACGCCCTTGTCGTATACCTTCACTTTCTCGTCCGCTGCCAGGTCGTTCCACACCACCATCCTTTTCTCTCCCCCAATCAAGGTGGTACGGATCTTGACGGGCGACAGCCAATTGACGTTGATATGAGCGATGATATTGTGCTCGAAATATATTGTCATAAAAGCAATGTCCTCTTGAGAATTCAAGTGTCTTTCGCCCGTCGCGACGATAGCTTCGGGCTTGTCCTTGATCAGATGATTCATGATGGAGAGGTCGTGGGGCGCCAGATCCCAAATAACATTGACGTCGTGTTGGAAAAGGCCCAAGTTCACTCGGGTCGAGTCATAGTAATAAAGGTTCCCCAGCTCATTGCCATCGATAAGCTGGCGGATTTTCTTGACTGCTCCAGTGAAGAGGAAGGTGTGATCCACCATAATGCGGAGATGCTTCTTTTCCGCGAGTTCTATCAATTGCCGCGCTTGATCGGATGTGGTTGTGAACGGCTTCTCCACAAAAACGTGCTTGCCATTCTCCAGAGCGGCTTTCGCCAGTTCGAAGTGCGTCCAGACGGGAGTCACCACAGCCACTGCATCAACATGCGGGGATGTCAAGACACGGGAAAGGTCCGTGGTGACTTCGAGGTCAGCGTAGGCCTGCTTGGCCCGCTTCAACACCTCTGTCTCCTTATCACAAACGACCGGGACGCGGGCCCCGTTGAGGCTGTGGAAATTTCTTACGATTTGGGGTCCCCAGTAGCCGTATCCGATAACACCTATTCCAATCATATTTCACCTCCGGCAGGAGAAGCCGCAAAGAGAAACTCCTGCCTGTAGAAGAGTCGGGGAGGTTGCCTTTTCGAGCCGGGGAAAAGACAACTTCACTCTAACCGTCGGGTCTTCTTGTCGAGCCTTCGTTCCGCTGACGGCAGAACACAAGTTAGGTAATGGCTGCTTGGAAGGGATTTGCCGGGAGGCAGCGAATGGTCAATACGCTCCATCACCAAAGAAAACGGCCCGGGGCGTCCCCAGGAGAATCTTGAAGTCCAGCCTGAGCGACCAGGTTCTAGCGTATTTCAGATCCAGGCGAACCATATCCTCGAAGTTCAATTTGCTTCGTCCATTAACCTGCCATAGCCCCGTGATTCCAGGCTTCACTTCGAGGAGGCGACGCCGGTGCCAAATGTCGTAAGCCTCAACCTCATAAGGGATAGGGGGGCGCGGCCCCACCAGGGACATCTCGCCTTTGAGCACATTGATAAATTGAGGAAGTTCATCCAGACTGCTTTTGCGGAGAAATTTTCCGACAGGTGTAACCCGGGGATCATCCTTTATCTTGTAAACCCCTCCGTTAGCGTCCCCCGGCGCACCATCGTCCTTCCCGGAAATAAGCCGCGTGACGTAATCCTGATGAATCTGCGGATCGTTCCGGAAATACATCGATCTAAATTTCAGGAAGGTGAACCTGGCGCCGTATTGCCCTACACGTGTTTGTTTGAAGAGTGTGGGCCCCTTCGACGTCAGCTTGATCGCTATGGCGACAGCGAGCAACAGCGGCGAAAGCAGAATCAGGGCGGCAAGGCTCCCGGCTATATCGATTGCCCTCTTGATAAGCCGGGCGGCCTTTTTCGTTTCATCCTCTTGAAGGAAATCGGGGTACAGACTGAAATCTGCCGAACCACCGCTCCGGGTTCCCAGATCGTCCGGAAACACGTGGAAGGAGATATGGATCGCATTCATTTGGCCCGTTCCGAGGTTGGCGCGCAAAGCGGAGTTTACCTTGCAGAATACGGCGTTGAGCGCGGAGCTCATGTCGGCCGAGCCAAACTCGGTTAGGATGACGCCCACCACAGAATCTTCCCTGTACCAACCCCGGATGTCTGTGTCTCTGGTTGACAAAGAGAGCGCGGCAGTCATTTGCTCGAGGACCACCTCCCTGCGATCAGTTCGCAGGAACTTCCCGGCATCCACCAGCATGAGTACGAATTGCTTCCGCGAGCGCTCGGACCTCTTCCTTTCGAGGGACAACAATTTCGTGAACAACTCTTCAGAGATTAGGTCGAGGTTCCCACTCCCTGAAGCTTCAGCGTCACCATTGGAGCCCTTCGGCTTTTTTCTTGTCTGAGTACCTCTTGGAGATAGTCTGAAGGCGAAATTTTCCTGAAACATCGTCGCTGTCCTTTGCAATCAGATCTGTTGGCCCAGGCCCTTGCTCGAAGGGAGAACCTCACTGCAAGGAATCCGTGAGCGGAAGATGTGCGTCTTAGCTGAATATTAGATCACCCTGGGGGGTAATACAGCAGACCCAAAGGTCCTTGGTCACGCGAACAACTCGAGACGTTAAGTACAGTTTCTAACCATGTTGCGCGGCTTCGCGTTCGGTTGCATGGCTACCGCCCCAGGGGAATTGTTTTAAGTTGGTAGTCGATGCCGATCGTCACCAGGTTGCGATCGAAAGTCCCCGGAATCAGCAGAGTGCCCTTGCTCAACTGGTGCATGCTCTCGTAAGAAACATGCAACGTCGCGCCACTCGATAGGGGGCGCACGAGAGCAAATTCTCCGAATAAGGCTTCGAATTCTCCGAATAAGCCTTCAGTCATCCAGCAGCCGCACAGTAAGAGCGAGGTCTCTGCACGGGCAGCACCGCCCTGCCAATTTGCTTCCCAGCGGCCGACCAAGCGCTGCCTCACTCCAAAGCTCGCCATGGTCGATTTCACCAATGTAGACAACCCGCCGCTATCGCTAACAATCCTTTGCACCGATAGATCCAAGGCGGTCTTCCGAACTTGCTTGGTAATACTTCCTCCCCCGGAGACTTGAAACGGCCCTATGGCACCACCTACACGTAGTTCAGACGCGCCAATTAGGCGGACATATTGCGGCCCGCCGAAAATGGTCGCTGAAACAGTAGGGGACATGCGCGATCCGACGGAGACGAACGCACTTTCAATTTGAAAGCGGAGGTTGTTGCCGAAAACTTCGCCCCCCCTGAAGGTGGAATCTTGATGCAGCAGGAGAAAACCGAAACTGGTATGCTTGGTAACACGGTATTGATACTGCAAGCTGCCACTTACTCCCCTGCTGTTGTACAAGGGCTGGCCCGCTACCACCTGGTTCCCGAATTTTTGCTGGAAGTAGCCGCCAGTGAGGGTAAGAGACGTCCGCTGGCTCTTCACATACGTGAGGTCCAGCCCGCTTGAATTCGTCAACGTTCTGACCGTGTAGGGGAGAATCGTCTGATTCAGGGCAGTGGGCGAGCCAAGCCCCGACATAATCTGCTGCCCAGCGAGAGATTGAAAGAAGCCGTTTTGATAACTGAAGGTGTCGTACAATCCCAGATTGAAGTGTGAACTCAGCCGGTAGGTCAGGTTCAGATCGGCAGTATGGTTGAGCCGGTTATACTGATCAATTTGCCGGTATAAAACGAAATAGGGCAAGTAATCAAAGCTGATCGTCAGGTTCTCGGTCTGCCTCGAAAGGGTGAGATGCGACCCAAACGAGACCGCTTCATCGCCGCGCCGTAGCGAGTTCGTCTCGAGGACGTTGTCGTCGTAAAAAGTTGAGACGCCCATGCTAAGCGCGAGCTGGTTGACGGGCGCAGCCTCTCCCTCGTACCGAAGTGGGGTCTGCCCTCCGCTGCCATACACCAACGATTGGGCTGGGACCAGTGCGGCTGGTGAAGCTGTTTGGGCCTCAAGACAAACTGGCAACAACAACATTACGAAGACGACAAGGGAAATGGATGCACGCAACTTTCCTTTCAAGGAACAACCCTGGTTGCCACTCTTGAGCTCCACGTTCCGGCTCAGGCTGCGATCCTTAATTACTTGCTTGTAGGCCAGAGCCAGAAAGCTTTGTGAACCATCTTCCATACGTCCTAGGACATCTTCCTTCCCAGAGGCATTAAACAACTTGTCATCCCCGTTCCATGCGATAACCACGTATAGAAACTGCAAGGGCTGGCGGAATAGCCGAAATGGGACTTTCTTCTATGCGAACCACCACTCCCTTACAAACAATCTTCCCCCCAGCTTCGCCGAGGATTGCAATGGGAAGCTCAAATCTCAACTCGACTGTGGTTTTTGGCTGCAGGGGGAATTCGGCGCGAAACAGAACTCCCGAGTAGCTGATGTTCTCCGTCCTCCCCTCAAACCATCTCGAAGTGTGTGGTTTGCGGTAGCGGATAGGAATGTGAATCGCAAAACGCCTAGCGCGTGTCGAACCTTTTGACACCTGGTCGAGTAGAGAGTTAGACATGACTATATTTCTGGTAGCGGAAACTTCCTCCGATTAGCCCGCGTGTCCTTTCCATGCACTATTGTCAGATTGACTCAGCGACATGACGAGAAAAGCCAGAACCGAAAAAACCAAGAATGAGAAGGGAACCCCTCCATACTTGTGCAGCATGATGCAATTTCGTTTCCTGTGTGGCACTAACCCTGGGAGAACACATTGCTCGATTTAAGGAGGGACATCTGTTCCTGGGTGTAAGGCACCAGCATCGCCAGCGCGGCACCGATGGTGTCCAATCCGCAATCGAGGAGAGAAGCATGTCTTCCGGGAACAAACAACTGATGAAACTCATCCGTCAGGGAATAAGCAGCCGCTACCACAATGCAAAATACCGCACGCCGTGGTCGCCAAAGCCCCGGGCTCTTTTCGCCGGGAAAACCGTACAGAAGCAAGGCAAAGATGGCATATTCCGTCAAGTGGGCTAGCCCGCGGAGAAAGGCATGAAGAAGACCGAATGTGCCCGACGAGACGCGGCGGCGAAGGAGTTGGAGTGTCCAGGCCAGCAACGCTCGCGAGAAATTGGGGCTGAATGTTCGGCTCGAGAGGTAAGAAATCAGGGCGGCCCACGCAAGGGTTATAGCCCACCAGCCCACGGTGATTGGCTTTGTGAAGTCACCTTCCATCTTTATTCAGTTCCAGGCCCTCTATGACGTTGGGCTTTGTCGTCTTTACGCGAGCTTGGGGTTTTCCGTATCTATAATATTTGGAGTAGATACGATCGAGCCCTTCAGCACCGTTGAGAATGATTCCGAGTATGTGATCGCGCCCCAAATTCCGGATTGATTCCTCTATAGCCTCTCGTGGTGTTTGTCCTGCGCGAGCTACCAGCAAAGTGGCATCGGCTTGTGCCCTGAGGACAAGGATGTCAGCAATGGGGGTCGTGGGTGGAGAATCGATCAGGACCCAACGAAAGGAGCTCGAAGAAAGACTTTTAATCAATCGAGAGACGAAGTCAGATTGGAGAAGACTGCTGCCATCCTCCTGTGGCTGCCCTGCTGGCAACAAATAGAAACCCAGGGGGTCGATTCGGCGGATTGCCAGCATCGGGTCACTCTTATTTTTGAAAGATTCGGTCAGCCCAGGCCACGGCTTGAGACCCAGTTTCTTGACAAGGGCTGGTCGATGCACGTCGGCCTCCAGCAAGAGCACTGGACGCTTTCCTTCTTCAGACAAACCTGTGGCAAGATTCAACGCAACCGTGGACTTCCCATCCTCTGGCAGGGGACTGGTAATAAGGAAGCTTTTTAACTTCGTCGAAACCTGTATGCTCGTGAGGCGTATCTGCGCCAATCTGAACCTATCCGCACCAGCACTCCTCGGATCGGTGTGCACTACAACACGGCTCTCCGGGGGAACAGGGCTGACTTCAGTTGCGACGGGCAGATACACATCAGCACTCTCCAATGTCTTGAGAGAATCTTGCATGGAAGCGGAGGGTAGGTCGTCTTTTCCTATCTCTGGCTTGAAAACGCGGTCAGGCATGACGTGTTATCAACTCCCATCGGTGTTCCCATCATCGGAGCGCAGGAGGACATTCTTCGCACTCTTCTAACCCCGCCGATAAACATAGAATTCAGTGGCGCAAACAAGCAGGCACAATGTGACCCCAGCAAACCACTCGAGCGCCTTTACCCGCGAACGCCTCCCTTCTTCAACCTTGCTCAGCAGCATCGGCACTCCAACCATCAAGGGAAAGGCAAAAATCCGGCGTAGCTCCTCCTCATCGCGGAGCGAGTGGTCTCTGGCCTCAGTCAGGAAAGCCAAGGCCACTCCCAAGGCGATACCCGCCGCCAACCCGCCCAAGCTGATTTTGATATGGGCGGGACCTGAGGGCTTCATCGGCAGGCTTGGCGGGTCTATGATGCGGAATTGCTGACCCTGTGGGTGTCTTTCCAGGCTGGTTGCCAACTCGGATTGCGTCTTCTTGTTTAATAAGTCGTCATAGTTTTGTTTTGACAAGTTGTAGTCGCGAAGCATACCCGCGAGTTCCTGCTCATGAACAGGGGTCAGATTGAGGCGGCGCTGGTATTCGGCAATTCGGGCTTTTGTTTGCTTTGCGTCCTCTGTATCATCCTGTATTTCCAACCGGTTTGCTTCCAACTGGCTTTTGAGTTGCGCGGTGGTTGCGTCTCTTTCAGGGAGTCTGGCCGATTTGGAACTCTCCTGGACAGTTCCCTCCTTCGCGGGCTCCGATCCTTTCGTGGATGCTGCCAGCAGGTCCCCCGACCTTTTAATTTGCTCATCAATTTTCACAACGTCAGGATACTTATCCGTATAGCGTGCCAGTAGATCGGCTCTTTCATTTCTCAGCCGAGTCAACTCCGCCTTTATGGTTTCGGTGGGACTTACACCCGCCGCCCCCGGCGTAGTAACCACCCCGGCAGCAGTCAAGCTCCCGTACTGGGAAATTAGAGATTCCAGATAAACCTGTTGCTCGCGTGCACGACCTAGAGCGGCGCTGGTGTTCTGAAGTTGAATGTTTAATTCGGCTAGGATTTGCAAATTTCCCTGCTGCTGTTCGGGCAGTTCGCCGAGATACCGCATCTTAAAATCCCGGACACGAGCCTCCTGTTGGTTCAGATCTGCAACAGCAGCCTGAAGCTGCTCCACCAGAAAGTTAGTCGTCCCCGTTGACTGCGCTTCATGCGACTTCGAGTTTTCCTCGATGAAGAGCGACGTGAGCTTGTTGGTAACCTGTTGAGCCAAGTGGGGATCAGCGGCCTTGAAGGAAATCGTAAAGGTGCCTAGGTTTCTGGTTTCAGGGCTTTTTATGGGTTCAATTGTGATATCGTCCCGCATCAAATCGGTTAACTCTTCGGGAGCCAGGCGCTTCCTCTGTTTTGGATAAAGGTCAAATTCATTTACAATCTGGAGTAGTTGAGTGCGCGGAAGGGTGGCGTCTGCCACGATCAAAAGCGTCTCTCTAACATCGGAGGTTCCATTGGGAGGAAGGTAGGGCTCAGGCACCTGCAGGTGTTCCACATGAATCGTAGCCTCTGACTGGTAATGGTTGGGGAGCAGCGTCGACCCCACGCCGGCACCCATGGCAATAACAAAAGCTGGGGCGAGCAACCACCAGCGCCGTCTGATGGCCACTCTTAGAAGCTTGTTTAGAGTTACATCGAGATTCTCGTCTTGTTGGGCCAATGAACTCTACCTCCACGTGGAGATCGCTCCGCCACAAATAAGCAGAAACTCAAGGAACAATAATCGTGTCGCCACTCTTGAGTTCCACGTTCTGCTCGGGATTACGGCCTTTAATCACTTTCTTGTAATCGAAATGAAGCGTCTCGGGAGAACCTTTGTCCATGGGTCTTATAATGTGAATCTTGCTTACCTTAGCGAAATCCAGAAAGCCGCCTGCAATAGCGATGGCCTCTAGAACCGTCGTCGGTTTTCCCAATTCATATGACCCAGGCTTTGCGATTTTACCGAGGATGGCGTAAGTTCGACTCTTCATCTGTTGTACAATCACAGCCACTTCCGGGTTCGAGATATACTCTTTTAGCCTCTCTGCCACCATGCGCTGCACCTTGAGAGGCGTCAAACCGCTTACTTGCAACTCTCCGATCAGCGGGAGTGATATCTTGCCATCAGGACGCACAGGGACAGTCCGGGAAAGCTCCGTATCCTTCCAAACATTGATCGCCAAGACGTCTGAGGGGCCGATGATGTAGTCATCATCGACATGCCGGGGGCTGGGAGCATTGGGCTGATCGCCCGTTTTCTTGCCAGCTTGTCCAACCAAACTGGCCATCTGGACGTGCTGGGTTCCAGCAGCTTTGCTGGAATCTGATCCTAAAGCGATGTTGATAACGAGTGAAAGACAAGCCAATAGCGCCAGCCCGGCAAACCAAGTCCTGACACTCAGGGTCCACATCATGCCTCTTCGCTTTCTCTGCTCCACATTCATCTGATCAAAAGCTTAATTTGGATGGAGGAATCTATTCGCGGGCAGGTAGATTTCCGAATCAGCTTTCTCTGGGTTGATCGCGAGCGGGATCGAAGTGGGATTCCGCGCCAAGGAGACTGCGACTCAGGTCGCCACTGGACTACAAACCGAATCCAACGGTGAATAGCACGATATTGTGGCAGGAATGCGTCGAATCCCTTGGCGGACAGGGCCTGGGAAACAACTTTTTCGCACTGATGGCGAGTGTAAAGCGCATACCAGCCGGAGACCCAACGGCTCGCGGCGAAATTCGCGGTTCTCTCTTCGATCGGGATCAGCGCTTAGCTTTCACCTTATAAAACTCGTTCCCGCATGCAAATGTAGCAGACCCACGAGTAAAAGACGGCACTTGACAGCTCGCTTGCTTCCGGTCGTCTTTGCTCGCAACACCCTTCTCCCGGTTGATCATCATCTTCAGGAACACCGTGCGAGCCTTCCGGGAGATGGGTCTCCACGGACAATGCGGTGATGCTATATCGCAACGGCAAGGGCGGTCGGAGTGCCCAAAACATGGCTCAGCTCAGTTTCACTCGACGTACAGCTCCGCCCTCTGACTTACAGGTCCAACCATCCTATAAGCCTTGTCTCCAGTGTCTTCGAGGAAGAGACGACCGAAACCGCCTTTGCCCGTGTCGCCCAAGATTGTGAGCGGCGCTTAGCGGGGTCGCAACCTCCCCTGCTCGTCACATTTGCGTAACCTGGCTTCGGGCCATGGGTTCACGCGTAACGATTTCGTCTTCCTCACTTAATGTGCCGCGGAAGCCGGATCATGCCACTCTCTGGCGACCGGCTCCATCAGCCTTCCTATCGTCCACCGGAGAGGTACGTTCTCTGAAAGTTTACCTATATTTCCCCCTCTCCGCCAAGCGTACCAGCGTACCAGTACCTCTGTACGAGGCATTGCCTGAACGGCGGACCGCTGCTAACCTTGCGGGCTTCGGGGTGGATTGCCTGCTCAGTCCAGGTGGTTGTTCCCCCGGACGAGCTCCGAAGATGACACATCGCCTGTACATCCTATGGTCGAACAAATTACTCAATAATGCAGTGGGATTTGGAGTTTGAAGCGCTGGGCCTGCTCCTTGCCAGCCAATGGCACCTCGCCTCCCACATCCAACATGGGTCGAATCAACCCACATTGAATTCTCTTCTCGTAAAAGTGACCTTAGATTATCAAGTTTAAGCTTCTAGCTTATCTGATCGGAGGGAGTTTGACAATGGCCCGATGGTTCCATCCAAATGGCACCCTATAGTGCTATCTCACGACCAGATTCTCACTACGGTCTTATCATGGAGAAGAGTAAGGTAGGGGGCAGGACTAATCCTTGTTGATCCACTCATGATCAATAGCGAAAAGTACGAGTTCCAAGCGATTAGAGACTCCCAGCTTGTCAAAAATGTTAGTGAGGTGATGCTTGACAGTCTGCTCACTGATGCCTAGCTTCCGCCCTAGATCCTTGTTCGTATAGCCAGCAACGACGTGTGTTACGACCTGCATCTCACGGGAGGAAATACCGAAGTCTCGACTGGCCTGTGACGTGCGACCGTCAGCCATCATCCGGCGAAGTGCCTGGATGAGGTCCGAAACACTTTCACGGCCGATCCAATACTGACCATTGCTCACGCAACGAATACTCTTGAGAAGAAGCTGTAGTGCCGAGTGCCTCAAAATGATGCCGTGAGCCCCCAATTGAAGCAGCTCAATGACCTGCTCCTTTTCGATGGCCCCAGTCACTATAATGGTGCGTGTTTGAATCCTCAGCTTGCCCAGCTCTCGAAGGGTCTCGACGCCAGCCACCTCGGGCATCGAGAAATCCAGCAGGAGGATCTTCGGTTTGAGTTTGCCAACGACCCTTACAGTTTCTTCACCATCAGCAGCTTCACCGACAATGCGCAACCCCGGTTCAGCTTCCAGAAGCTTCCGCAAGCCCTCCCGAAATATGGGGTGGGCATCCGAAATGACAATGTCAATAGTGGACGGAGGCTCTTCCATTAGCAGTCAACGGAACCAAAATCTCTAATATACCAAATCCGTCTACTGTTATTCTATCATGAGTTCGCCGCCCCACCAATGCGTCCGTCCGGTGGAACCCGGTATGGGCGGAACCGCTTTCGAAGTCTACCTGGAAAAGAAGGAACTCACCGAGAGGTTGGGATTGAAGCACCAATTCGATCCGGCCGGCCGGGTTCCGCCGACGATGGTTTGATCGCCGGCTCTCGGTAGCTCCGGCCGGAGCCACCGAGAGCAGAAAGCAGACACGAGGGATCTTTGGTCTGATAGGGGGCCTAAACAGCAGCCTTACCCAGCTCAATAAACTCTGGCTCGGTGCAAAGGTATATCGGGTGCTTCCCCTTAGCCCGAGCAAAGACATACAAATCTCCCTCAAGTTCAGCGCCGTGATTTCCTGCAACCAGTATTACGGGCGCGTGGTTGGCCATTTCGACCAGCCTGTCGACCCAGAAGTTCCGTTCCCTAATCGTGGCCTTGTAGGTCGTGAGGTCGCCGTTGATCACAAAGAGGTCAACGCTCGCCCGGATGGCGTCTGCGACAAACCATTCCAGGCACTGGGCGGTGTCGGTGAAGTAGCGGTCTTCATCGAGGTGGAAATCACCGGCGTGGGCGAATCGTAAAGGCATGCGCGGCCTCCCTTCATGTCAAAACATCAATGCATCCTTCTGTTAATGGAGAACGGTGGATTGCGTTCAGCGGGGGTAAGGTGTACGTTATCGGTCGGTCGAAAACTGAAGCCGGAAATCCCGGCTAAAAAGGGGGAAGAGGGGACTATATGTTCAAGTGCACGGCTGTGAGGTGTCTGTTCGGGTTCGCGCTTGCAATTTCGGCGATGCTCCTACTCAGCCCGGGGCTGAGAGCACAGGGGCCAGAGCGGAGTCCTGCCGCGCCTCAAGCCGCATCGCAGCCCAAGACGGCTGCACAGGCCCCCGGCAGCCACGAGTTGACCGCCGATGATCTCGGTGCTTTCCTCGACGGCCTCGTGCCCATGCAACTGCAGCGCGAGGACATCGCTGGAGCTGCGGTGGCCGTTGTCAAAGATGGCCGGCTGCTGTTCGCCCACGGCTATGGCTACTCCGACGCAGCCAAGAAGACTCCGGTCACTCCGGACGGCACCTTGTTTCGGCCCGGTTCCATCTCGAAGCTCTTCACCTGGACGGCCGTGATGCAACAGATGGAGCAAGGCAAGCTGGACCTCGATCGCGATGTGAACGGCTACCTCGATTTCAAAATCCCGGCCACCTACCCGCAAGCCATCACGCTGCGCAATCTGATGACCCACACTGCTGGTTTCGAGGAAACCGACAAGAACCTGATCCAGCAGGACGTCCGTCATTTGGAGCCGCTCGGGCAATACCTCGGCTCCCACATCCCCCGGCGCATCTTCCCGCCCGGGCCCATTCCCGCCTACTCGAATTACGGAGCCGCCCTGGCCGGCTATATCGTCGAGCGCGTCTCGGGGCAGCCTTTCAACCAGTATGTTGCAGAGCACATTTTCCAACCCCTAAGCATGGTGCATTCCACCTTCGCCCAGCCCCTCCCGGACTCACTCAAGCCGCTGATGTCGAGCAGCTACACGCTAGCCTCGGAGTCAGCGCGGCCCTTCGAGGTCATCGAGGACGCGCCCGCCGGCGCCCTTTCGACCACGGCCAATGACCTCTCACACTTTATGATCGCTCACTTGCAGGACGGCCGGTTCAACGGTGCCGTCATTCTGCGGCCCGAAACCGCGCGACTGATGCACTCGCGCCAGTCGGGGCCCCATCCGGCTTTGAACGGCATGGCCCTGGGCTTTTACGAGCAGAATCGCAACGGCCACCGGGTCATCGCGCACGGCGGTGACACGATGTACTTCCACAGTGACCTGTATCTCATCCCCGATGTGCAGGTGGGGCTCTTCATGTCCTACAACAGCGCCGGCAAGGGCGAAATCGACCCGCGCGCTGCGGTGTTCGAGAAGTTCATGGATCGGTATTTTCCCGACCCGGGGCCGCCCCAGGCCACGCTGGCGAGCGCCGCACGGGACGCCAGAACGGTGACTGGACTTTACCTCAACAGCCGCCGCTCCGAGACCACGATCCTCAGCGTCGTCTCAGCCTTCGACCAGTTGAAGGTGAGCGCCAATTCCGACGGCACTATCAGTGCTGACGTCCTCAAGAGCTACAGCGGGCAGGCGAAGCACCTTCGGGAGGTAGGTCCGCTGCTGTTCCGGGACGTGAATGGCAGCGATCACGTGGCCTTCACGGCGGATGCATCCGGACATCTCCTGCTGGCGCTGGACTTTCCGGTCTTCATCTTCCAACCCGTGCCCTGGTACAAGAACACTTACCTGAACCAGGGCGTTTTTTATGGCAGCCTTGCCGTCTTTGGCTTGGCCCTGTTGTTCTGGCCTTTCGGGGCCGGCATCCGATGGCATTACGGGAGAAAGCTCGATCTGAGCCTGGCGGAGCGCAGGATGAGACTTTGGGCTCGGCTCGTCTGCCTGATCAACTTTGTCTTTCTGCTGGCCTGGGTTGCCTACGGGAGCTTCTCCGAAAAGAATCTCAGCCTCTTGTCCGATTCCTTCGATCCCTGGATGCGCGCCATGGAGTTGCTGGGCTGCCTCGGTGCGCTCGGGACCCTGGTGGCCCTCTATAACTGCGTCAAAGCGTGGGGGAACTCGAGCCGCTGGTTCTGGAGCAAGGTTGGAGAAACGCTGATCGCGCTCGCCTGCCTCGGCCTTACCTGGTTCGTGTTCCAGTGGCACATGCTGGCCTGGAGCCTCAACTACTGACTCGCCACTGGGTGCAGGGCCGGGAGGACGGCGAGAGCATGAAGACTTGTGGGGCGTTCATGCCGCTTTCTGGTCCTTTTGCTGACAATAGGTTGGAACGCCCGATACCATCTCCGGAAGGCGTCTTCTGGGACTTGTAGCAGCATCCGACACCGGCGTTGGGCACGACGCAATTTAGACCTCCTTGCTGAGGGGCGCATACAGAAAAGACAGTGTATGCGCCGCCCGCGAACGTAACAGGACTGCCCTAATGCGCGCCAGCCACTCCAACTTCAGGTATCTCTACCACGGCTCCAAGTTCCGGCCGTCGAATGGCTCGCGATTCAGGTCGTGTTTCGCCAGAATCACACCTACCTGGAATCCCGGGTCCGAGCAGGGTAAATGTGAGGTGCCCTTCGCGTTCCATTCAGTCGGGGGTCCCTGAGGAGGGATGGGGATTGGCAGAGAATTCAACTCGATTGCGTCCTGCCTCTTTCGCCCGGTAAAGAGCCGCGTCCGCCGATCCCAGCAATGCTTCGAGGTCCGCCGGAACAGGTGGGTTGGCGACCGCCACCCCCAGGCTGATTGAGACGTCGAGGGGTTTATTCTTGGCTTTCACCGGCTCGGAGCGAACAAGGTGGCATATTCGCTCTGCTAGTTTCACGCCGTCCTCCAGACCGCATCCGGGGAGAACCAAGAGCAACTCTTCCCCACCAAATCGACCGATAGTGTCGTAGGGTCGCAGTGAGCTTTGCATTCGGCGAGCCACTTCACAAAGGACTTCATCCCCGGCCTGATGTCCGTGGGTGTCGTTAATTCTCTTGAAGTGGTCGATGTCAGCCATGACGATGCATACCGGGTTTCCGGTGCGACATCCCCGAATTAATTCAGCCAACAAGGAGTCGAGACATGCCCTGCGATTCAATAGACCCGTCAGGGGATCATGAGCTGCTAATTCCCGGAGCGCCTCCTGCGCGCGGATCAGCCTGTCCTGCAATTCGATGATGCGTTCCCCCGCGTGGATCCGGGCTCTTAATTCCTGCGGATGAAAAGGCTTGATGAGATAGTCGTCAGCGCCAGCCTCGATACCTTCCACCACGTCTTCCTTTTGATCCCGGCTTGTCAATAGGAGGAGATAAATGTAAGGGTCTGGCTTGCTTTCCCTGATCGCACGGCAGATCTCCACACCATCCATGTCCGGCATCATCCAGTCCAGAAGGGCAAGCCGCGGTCTATCCTCCCCCTGAAGCACCTTCCACGCTTCCAGCCCATTGCTCGCGACCACAACCTGGTAGCCCCACTTGGTAAGGAAAGTCTTGAGCATATGGCGGAAGGTGATTTCATCTTCGGCGACCAGGATTCTCGTGGTGGACATCTTTCTGAGTTACCTCGCTGCGTTCTTCGGAGGGTCTATGTTACGGCGCAACCCGGGGGCTTTGAAGTTGCCCTCGCGCCGGGCGAACAAGTCAGCCTGCGGGGGCGTTCTAACTTGTTTCCGCGGCAATCAGAACGGTCTTTTCTCTGTCTCCGCCCGAACGGCAAGTAAAGCTGGCTTCAAGCGTACCAGTTGACACTCCAACTCCTGCAGCACACTTTCGGCGCGCACCAAGTCCCCAGCGTGAGCGAGCCTTTCGAGCTTGAGCGCAGCTTCCGAGGCCATCTTCGCAGCAAGGTTACCGGTGGAGCCTTTCAGACTATGCGCGCCTCTTTCCACGGCCTTTGCATCTTTCTTGTCCAGCGCGACCCTGATTTCATCCACAAGACACGGACACTCCTCCAGAAACAGGTCCACGAGGTCCCTTAGCAATTGAGGGTCGCTGTCCACACGAGACATAAGCAGCGCTTCATCCAGAACCTCCATCGAAGGTTCTTCAGGGGGCGCATGGGTGGGGATGTTGGGCATGTTCATGACGAGTGTTTGAATTGTTTCAAACAGGTCTTGGTGTCGGATGGGCTTGGGCGCATAGCCGTCCATGCCTGCCGCCAGGCAACGTTCACGATCACCTTTCATAGCGTAGGCTGTCATGGCAATGATCGGGATGTGCTTACCGCTGATCTTTTCCTTCTCGCGGATGATAGCTGTGGCCTGAAAGCCATCCATGTCCGGCATTTCCACATCCATCAGCACGATGTCACAATTCGCCGCGTCCTTATCCAATAGGTCGACAGCTTCTCGACCGGTCGTGACTGCCATGACGGTGTGTCCTTGTTTCTGGAGCAGGCGCGCCACGAGCTCTCGGTTGATCGCGTTGTCCTCCGCCACAAGGATGCGGAGCTTGCGACGCGCTTCTCGAATCGTGTGACGGGTGACAAGGTCAGAGTGGTCCTTTCTCTGGGAGGGCTGGCCAAGCACGATCAGAATTGCCTCCAAGAGCTCGGACTGCCGGATCGGTTTGACGAGATACGCCGAGATGCCAAGCGCACGGCAGCGGGCGGCGTCACCGCGCTGTCCAGCAGAGGTCAACATCATGATCGCGCTTACGGCGAGGGTTGGATCTTCCTTGAGCTTCTCAACGACCATGAAGCCGTCCATGCCCGGCATGTGGGCATCCAGCAGAATCAAAGGAAAAGTTCTGCCCATGTCTTTTGCGCGCCGCATCGCGACCAGACCCTCATGCCCCCTCTCCACCAACGTGGGCTGCATCGACCAGCACTTGAGCATGGCCTCCAAAATACGCCGGTTGGTAGCATTATCGTCAATGACTAGCACCGGCATACCTTGCAGGTTGACCTCTGCCATGGGAGCGGGCTGTGGCTGCGGCCCTTTCACAAGGCCAAACTTCGCCGTGAAATGGAACCTGCTTCCTTTGTTCGCTTCGCTCTCCAGCCAAATTCGGCCTTCCATCAGGTTTACCAGTCGGGACGAGATAGCCAAGCCCAGACCGGTCCCACCATATTTACGTGTGGTTGAGCTATCAGCCTGCATGAAGGCCTCAAAAATCCGCTCTTGCTTTTCCCGCGGGATGCCGATGCCGGTATCGGTGACGCAGAAATGCAGGGCGGTCCAATCTTCCCCTTGCGACTCGATCTCGACTCGCAAACCCACCTCCCCGCGTTCGGTGAACTTGATGGCATTCCCCACCAAATTCACAAGGATTTGTCGCAGCCGTCCAGGATCTCCGACTAGGCGAGCCGGAAGGTCGGGCAGGGTCTCCCACGTCAACTCAAGTCCCTTCTCATCAGCCCGGGGGGCGAGTGCCCGCATGGTGTTGCTGAGCGTATCTTGCAGGTCGAATTCGCCAACTTCGAGCGAAAGCTTCCCGGCCTCGATCTTGGAGAAATCCAGGATGTCATTGATCAAGGTCAGGAGGGTGTCAGCGGACTCCTTCACATTCTCCAGGTACTCTCGCTGCTCATGCGAAAGGGGCGTGTCGAGGGCCAATTCGGTCATGCCAATGATCCCATTCATGGGGGTCCGGATCTCATGGCTCATCACTGCCAGGAACTCACTCTTGGCCCGGCTGGCAGCTTCGGCAGTCTCTTTGGCGTTGCGCAATTCTTGCTCCGCTTGCTTGCGCTCGGTGATGTCCCGAGAAATTCCGCAAAGGCCGATGATTTGGCCAGCGGGGTCGCGCATGGGCACTTTGACGACGTGGAATGTACGCGGCGCGCCTTGCACCGGCATGGTGTTATCCTCCGCGATGGTTTCCCCCGCCAGCACGCGAGAATCAACCGCTTGGTGGTGCTTCTTCGAAGCCTCCCCAAAAAGTTCCGCCTGCGTACGGCCAACCAATTCTGAAGCCGACCGGTCGAAAAGGCGTTCCATGGCGGGATTCACAAAGGAATATCGCAGGGCCCTGTCCTTGATGAAAATGGAATCCTGGGCGGTCTGAAAGATGGCCCGGAACCGCTCCTCGCTTTCGCGCAACGCTTCTTCGGTTCGCTTGCGCTCGGTGATGTCCTGAACGACGCCGAGGACCGCTCTTCGTCCGCGAAAATGCAGAGCATGGGCATCAGCTTCTACGTCAACGACTCGTCCGTCTTTGAGTCTGTGGCGCCCCTGGCCGCGATCTCGTGACAGGGTGCGAAGCACCTGCATTTGGGAGAGAATGGCGGGGGTGGCTTCTGGCGGCAGGAGATCCGTGACCCGCATCCTCAGAAGCTCGTCGCGGGAGTAGCCGGAATGGGAGACGGCAGCGTCATTAACCTCGAGGTACTGAAGCGTCTCCAGATCCCAAAGGAAGGTGGGCAGGGGGATCGAGATGAACAGCGAGCGAAATTGCTCTTCCGCCTCGCGCACAGCCTGCTCGGCGCGCTTGCGCTCGGTGATATCTCTGACGGTGGCCTGCAGAAGTGGTTGTCCCCGATAGATCATCCGGGTTAGCGTGACGGCGGCAAAGAACTCCTCGCCGCTGAACTTCTTGTGGGTCCACTCGAAGAAATGTGATCCCCTCTCCATGGCCGCGTCGATCATCTGGTGGGCCTTGACAGAGGAAAGCTCACCATCCGGCTGATACTCCGAGGATAAACTCCATGGGGCCACGGCCACAAACTCTCGCTCATCTCTCGCCCCGAACAGCGCCATGGCCGCTGGATTCCCGGCAGTAAACTCCCACTCCGGAGGGGCGAGCATCATGATTGCATCGCGCGACGATTCATAAAGAACCCGATACTTCTCCTCGCTGTCCCGCAGCGCTTCCTCCGCCCGCTTGCGCTCCGTGATGTCACGGGTAATATTCGCAGCACCCACTACCTCTCCCGCGGCATTCCGGACCGGAGATATCGTGTTGGAGACATCAATCCGGCAGCCATCCTTTCGCACTCGTATGGTCTCAAAATGGGCGATTTTCTCCCCCTGCCTGACCCTGTGCAGAATCACCGCCAATTCGTCAATGTGGTCGGAGGGCGCAAGCATTGATATGGGCCTTCCTATGATCTCGTCGGGCCGATAGCCGAAGATCACTTCAGCGCCCTTGTTCCAACTGGTAATCGTCCCTCCCAATGTCCTGCTGAAAATGGCATCGTCGGACGACTCAACGATTTCAGCCAGCTTCAAGCGCACTTCCTCGGCCCGTGCGCGCTCGGTAACGTCCCGGAATCCCCAAACCCTCCCAACGTTCTTCCCTCGAACTCGCTGAGGTTGGGAGTGCCTCTCGAGGATTCTTCCATCCTTGAGTTCAATGACCTCATCACTTTGCCCGTTCGGATGGGCGTGAAGCTCGGCCACTCTCAGATGGAAACTTTCTGGGTCCTTCAATTGTGAGGACACGGAGGAGACCACTTTGTTCTCATCCCTCGACGCGAGAATGGACTTCGGAATCCGCCAAATCTCTCCGAATTTCTCATTGCAAGCGGTGATTTTCCCTCGTTCATCAACAACCAGGATTCCATCCGCGGTGGACTCCAAGGTCGCGCGAATCGTCTCGGTTTGATTCTGCACGCGCCGTCTAAGCATGACTACCCAAAGTAGCGCCGAAAGAATGACCAATCCCGTGAAACCTAGCAGGGAGAGCGCGCGCTTAAGGGTCCACCACGGAGGCTGTTGAATAACCACCACATCTTCCGGCGTCCGAAGCAGAAGTCCGAAGCCGACGGGGGCCCTGTTCTCATCGACACGAATGCTGCATATCCCGGTCAGTTGCACCAGACTGCCAACACGGAGGTCGGCGAGAGCTTGCCCTGCTGTCGCCTCCTCAAGCTCAGCCCCAAAATTCAGGTTGTCCGCGCTGATAGAAAGTGTTCGTAGGCCCGGTTGCCTTCCGAAGTCCAGCAATCGTCCTTGGATTCGAATCAGTTCAGAGTCAAAGCTGCCTGCGAGCGCCTGCTGTGCCGTCACGGTCACAGGTTGGGGTGGCGGGCCTGTTCCAATTTTCCTGAAGGTCGCATCTTTCAGGAAAGGGCTGTAGTTACCCACCGCAGGAAATCCAACCACCTCGACCCGATCCCCGGGCTTGAGCGCCGTTGTCTGGCCCGTTTGGACTTCCACGCCCTGTTGTCCATCACTGATGAAAATCGACTTCCCCAGGCGCTGAAGAGTGACTACTCCCTGAACCCTCACGCGCTGGCTAAATGCTCCTTGCGAACCGAGGTGCAGAACGATGCCAATGGGACGCAAAGGAACCAAGAAAAGGTCGGCCGGTGCGGGGCGCTCCACGAGGAGATTGTCGAAGCCAGGGACCATCAGCGCGGCCCCGATGAACTGCATCTTAGCATTGTAGATGCCGCTGGACACTCCCCTCAGTCGCACCGCTGCTCCTATCAAGTTTTCTGGGGCAGGCTTTTGGCCCAAGACGTAGACCAGAAATTCAACCGATCTGGAGGCAATGTGCAGGAGTAAGCGTCCATCATTCTCGCCGGTAGACATGATGATGCCTTCCACTTCAACAAACTGGCTATCCTGTACTCCCGACGCAAACTCTTCTCCAGAGACCCTTCGTGGCACTGGCAACGGAGCTTCGCCCAAGATCCGCACTTGAGGGTTCGTGATTTCAGAGGCGAAATACCCTGGCCCCGTTCTGCCCTCAACCTCCACGTACTGGCCAGCGCGCAACTGGAGCGCCAGGTGGTGAGGGTCGACGTAGATTCCGGCGGTTGCATCCTGGACAAACAAGTGTGCGTGGCTGAAGCTGAAATCGGCGTACGTGACCACCGCGTGCAGTTGAATGGGGTAGCCAAGCGAGGCCTTTTCTGAAGAGAGTTCTCTGACCTGGCGAGCTTCCTTGAGTACGGGCAGGGTTCCCGATGTGCCGCGCCCCTCCTGCTGAGCCAATGCAATCCCAGCCAGGAAGGGAAAAACGAGAATGAGTAGAATTACATGTACAGACCAGTAATACCCCACGGGTTGCGAGTTGCCGGCCATTCTCTGTTCCCCAATCGTTCAATGCGTAACTAAGTGTGGCAAGACTCGAAAAGTGACCGCTTTCCGTTCCCGCCTTGGCCGCAATGATAGTCAAGGGAGCACGGCAAAGCAAGCAGCAGTTCTCGGTTGCGTAATGCCTTAACCTTGAACCATAGCTTCCCGTTTTTCTTTCCCACGAGTTTCTTTTCGAACTCGGGGATCCAGGCCATCAACTCGTCCTCAGTTGGCTCCGCAATTGGAACCCTCCATCTGTCGCCGAAGTAGCAGCGTCGTGTGCTTAGGGGGCTTGCCGGCGTTCCCTATGCCTGATGGCGAGACATACGTGAGACGCCGGCCTCTATCCTATTCCAGCACGAAAATGTTCTTCTTTGCGCAGATCTCCTTCAGGACTTTCGGCCATACAGTTACGCTGACCTCACCCAGGTGAGCCTTTCTGAGCAATAACATCAGCGTGCGTGATTGGCCGATCCCGCCGCCAATCGACAGAGGAATGCGGTTGGTCAAGATCCCCTGGTGGTACGGCAGCTTCATGAAATCGAGTTGATTGGCCAGTTCCAACTGTTCTTTCAGGGTTTCAGCAGTCACGCGGATACCCATCGAAGTCAGTTCATGTCGCCGTTTTGTAACGTGGTTCCATACCAGAATGTCACCATTCAAGCCGTGCGTCGGCTTGCCGGTTTCTTTACTCGTATCCGTGACCCAATCGTCGTAATCAGCGGCGCGATTCTCGTGGGGATAACCATCTTTCAAAGGCCAGCCAATCCCAATGATGAAGATTGCCGGATACTCCTGTAGTACCTTCGTCTCCCGTTGCTTGCGCGGCAGATCAGGATACATATCGAGGATTTCTTCGGCATGCAGGAAGGTCAACTTCTCAGGCAGATTAGGATATCGTCCGTCGCTCAACTGAGGGAACATCTCTTGTACAAGGCGTTCCGCACCTACAAGCACTCTCCAGATACCTCCGACTACTTCCTTCAGAAAGGCCAGGTTACGCTGTTCGGCGGTCATGACTCGCTCCCAGTCCCACTGGTCGACGTACGCGCTGTGGTCATGATCGAGGAAGTAGTCCTTGCGGACGGCTCGCATATCCGTACAAATGCCCTCGCCCACTTTGCAATGGAACTGTTTCAGCGCGACTCTCTTCCACTTCGTGGCCGCCTGCACGACCTGAGCATCGATGGGGTGCTTGCCGTAATCGTTTGAAATATGGAACGAGATCGGCGTGCGCGATCCATCCCGGTCCAGCATGTCATTCACGCCGCTTTCGACGTCCACGATCAGCGGCACCTCGACCATCATCAGGTTTAGTTCTTTACAGAGGTTATCTGCGATGTACCGTTTTACCTGGAAGATCGCTTGCTGGGTTTCTTTCTCGCTCAACAGGGAGCGATAGTCTGACGGAAGAATCCTTTCCAATTCCTTGTAGTCGCCAATACCCGGGCCTGCGAGATCGGCTTTCTTGTTCGATATGACTGTATTCATTATCTTCATCCTTTCCTTTGTGGATACGCTTTTCACTTGGTGCGGTTCGACTTACCTCCGAGACTGGAGCTTCCAGCCAATGCAGAGACACAGAATTCGTCTGCCTATTTTCGAAACGCAAGTTCGCCACGTGTCACCGCGCATGGAGTGCATCGGCAGATCACAAGCTCTCATGCTTCGCAGAGTATCAAACTTTCTCACCAAAATCACGGCTTGAGAGTTTGCCGGGGAAGAAGCTAAACAGCTCTATTCGCTTCTCCTTGGACCGGTGCCGGATTCGTTGCAGCTTTACCATCTGGTGACCGTGCCGGATGGTTCCGTGTATCAGTTGCCCTTTGACGCTCTGAGTGATGCAGTTGGCGGTTTGGGTGTGGGTTTGGACATAGCTGGCCAGAAGCTTGCCGAGTTCTGCATCGAGTTCCTGGGGCGGGCCGGTATAGGTGAAAGGAAGGCAAGCAGGCGGTGAAGATGACGCGTCCCGTGCGGCGGGATGCCACCGCTTTCGGCCCAACGAGGTGCGGCTGTGACTGAGCCTGATTGCCTACAACCTCGGCAGTCTGTGGCGGCGTTTGGCGTTGCCGCAGAGGAGTTGGGAACTGGTCGCTGACGAGCCTGCAGCAGCGATGGGTAAAGACCGCAGGAAATTATAGAAGGTATCTGGGTGTATAATGGCGGAGAGCCGGGTTGCCCATGATCATGGGATAACGGCGTCGGCTCCTTAGCACCGAGTAGACTTGGTTGAGCCGAATCAACCGAGGGTCGGAGGAAAGGAGCCGAACATGTTCATTATCGACGTGCACTATCCGCAACCTCGCCAATATCTTCCGATGGAACAACCTGGAGGCCCGTAACTAATAACACCGTCCCGCGCTTGACGCCTGCCTCAAACCCGCGCGGGCCTTGGTGTTTTCCACTCTCGGCCCGGCTCACGGCAGGCTAACCCGAAAAGCCGGGCCAGGAAGGAAGCAGAATGGCAACTCACAGTTTGGGCCCACTAGCCCGAAGAAGCGAACGCGCGCTGCTGAGAATTCCCATACGGGTCGAGGGTGAGGATGCCTATGGTAATGCTTTCGATGAGACTACCTCCACGTTGGTGGTAAATCGGTGTGGAGGGTTGATCATCGTCTCGTATCTCCTCAAGCCGGGCACCGTGATCAGAATTACAAACCTACAGAACCAAGCCTCTTGTTGTTTCCAAGTTGTTACGCGTGCCTTGAGGTCATTGAGCGGCACTCCCGAGTGGGGCGTGAAGTCTCTGCAGCCGGATGTTGAAATCTGGGGTGTTTACTTTCCGACCAGAGCGGAAGAACCTCCACAAGCGGATGTCATCCATGTTTTGCTGGAGTGCCAGGAGTGCTTCTCCCGGGAAATGGCGGCGCTCACCGTGCAACAATATCGAAGGCTGTTAGCGCAGTCGTCATTGCCGCGCCCCTGCCCAAAATGCAGCGCCACAATGAACTGGAAACTGGGGTTCGTAGAAGTTGAACTTGACGAAGTTTCACCGAGCCTTGCGGTCGCTGTAGGTTCCGGGGCGACTCCTCGGCAGGGCGCCGACCTGCGGCGGGATAAACGTCTGGTGGTAAAGCTGCCGCTCGGAGTCAGGCTTCCAGATGGGCGCGAGGAGACCAGCACGACGGAGAACATTTCGAAATCAGGTCTCTGCTTTGCCAGCAACCTTGAAATGCAAATCGGAGACAGGGTGTACGTAAATGCTGGATTGGATAGCCCTGGAGAAGGGCACGATGTTCCTGCCCGCATCATGTGGCGGCGTCCGAGCGATGACGGAAGATCGTTCTATGGGGCAAAGCTAGAAGGAGGCGAATGACGCCGGGGCGGCCCGTAATCGGTTAGCAGCTTTCAGCTTTCGAGGAAGCCCGGCGGGGGCCGTTTTGAATCTTCAATTCCGAGTTGCACCGAATGTGCGCCAGCACCGATTTAAGTGCAGTGCGACAGCAGAATCGGGAGGGGTCGCCGCCTGACTCCACCGCCCGGCCATCTGGCAGCGCGCCATCCAGACCTCACGGAATCCTTTTTGCCGGCATGTTCGCGCCGTTCTGGTGCAGCGTCAGGCTGGTGGCGCGGCCGCTCGCATCGGTCTCGAAGGTAATCTGCGCATCGACGACCTTCAGGAAGAAATCGCGCTGGCTCTCCGGATAAATCTGGAACTTGGGCTGGCCGGTGGCCTGGGCAAAGAGTTGGTCGCCCTCGCGGGTAATCGTCAGGATGAAGTTCGGCGCCAGTTGGTATTGGCCGACGTATCCGTCGAAAAGCTTCGGATCAACGGCAATCTCTTTGTGCTCCTTCGGCGCGGCGGGCGCGACCTCTCCCTCGATCCGTTTTGCCGGCACGTTGGCTCCGTTCTGGTGCAACGTCAGGCTGGTGGCGCGCCCGTTGGCATCGGTCTCAAAGGCGATCTGCGCATCGACGACCTTTAGGAAGAAATCGCGCTCGCTTTCGGGAAAAACCTGGACCTTGGACTGGCCGGTAGCTTGGGTAAAGAGCTGGTCGCCTTCGCGAGTGACGGTGAGGATGAAGTTCGGCGCCAGTTGGTATTGGCCCACATATCCATCGAAGATCTTCGGATCAACAGTAATCTCTTTGTGCTCCTTGGGCGGCGGCAGCAAGGGCGCATGCGAGTCCAGCAAATGCATTCCGATGTCGTCCACGCCGGAACCCGTGAACGTGTTCGATAGCACGACGACCCCTACCCGGGTTTTCGCGTCATAGCCGATGAAAGACCGGTACCCGCCGGTGCCACCGTTGTGCCAGACGATCTCATCCTCCGAGGGCTTGGTAATAAGCCAACCGAGGCCGATTTCGCCCCCTCCGGGAGCGCCGGTCGACCGGCGAACCGATAGCATCGCGGCCATGGCAGGAGCCAGCGGCGATTTCACGTAGCCAAGGTTTGCGGCGAGGAAGGTCAACATATCGTTGACGCTCGAGCGCAGTGCGCCCGCACCCGCCAACGCCGGCAGGTCCCAATTGGGAACCGTCACCAACTTATCATTGTGCCCGAGGGCGAGCCGCGCCTTCATTTCGGGCGATAACGTGATGCCGGTGCTGTTCATGCCGAGCGGCCCGGTGATGCGCGAGCGCACCAGCGCCTCATAGTCCACGCCGGCCCGGTGGGCCAATGCCTGCCCCAGTAGCCCGCCTCCCAGATTGGAATACTCAAACTGCGAGCCGATGTCGCGCGTCAGTTGATAGGAGGAGAGGAATTGATAGAGTTGCTCCACCGAATAATCCGCATAAGGATTGGCGGGATCCTTGGGACTAAAGTTGGATGGCATCCGCGGCAGGCCGGAAGTGTGGGTGGAAAGGTCCACCAACGTGATGGCGCGCCCGCCGCGCTCCGGCACCTTAACCTCGGCGGGGAGATACTTCGCTACCGCGTCGGTCAGGGCGACCTCGCCACGCTGGACCATATCAGCCAGCAACAGCGATGTGAACACCTTCGTTGCCGAGCCGATTTCGAAGATCGTGTCACCGTTGAGCGGCCGCGGATCGCCCTGATTGAGGCTGCCGTAAGCAACCATCCGGCGCCCCTGCGGCTCGATAACGCCTACCACGATTCCAACTCCCTGGTGAAAGGTATCGACACGCTCGACGAGGATCTTCCGGATCTCGGAATCCGGCGGGACAGGGGAATTCGGCGGGGACTGCGCTCCGCCACTGGCGGCCGACAGAATCATTGCAAAGGTAGCCCTAAGAGCTTTCCGCATTATCGTCTACCTCCGTGCGCTCAGTTGGCGCTACTCCTCCAGGGCATTCAACCAGGATTTCCATTCTGGCATTCTGAGCCACGGCAGTATACATCCCATCCGGCTCCTTCGCTACCGCAATTCTGACACTGTCATTGGATGGAGCGTCTTTCCTGAATCGCCCGAAACAAAGACGAACAGTTCAGACAAATCTAACTTGGCGGGTATTTCTGATGACCACGAAGATGCGAATGTTATTGCTCTTGGGATCAGTGGGAAACACAAAAAAGCCGAGTCTCTGCGGGTTATATCCCTCTGTTCTCCCGACCATCTTTTCCCCATCGATGAAAGTCACTTCGATTTTCCGGCCGTGCATGGGTGCGTCCGCACGCAGGGATTCATGGTATTCGGGGTTGCCACTGAAGTCCTTCACAAAGAA
The DNA here is from genome assembly GCA_050008675.1 of Terriglobia bacterium. Lineage (GTDB taxonomy): Bacteria > Acidobacteriota > Terriglobia > UBA7540 > UBA7540 > CAVROP01. Next base: position 15,285 of record JBEKME010000017.1, on the reverse strand, counting down.
AACCGCCTTGAGGTCCTTCATCTCAACCTTTATTCCCTGCCCCTGAAGTGGGTCTTCTTGGGGACGAAGATTGAAAGACTCCTTCAGTGCAGAAAAATCGTAAGCGCAGCCCTTAATGCGGGCCCCATTTAGGAAGGCGACAACTACCTTGTTCAGGTGATCCAGAGTTTTCGCAGGCGTTCCCATAAGCGGAGTTATCGTCGCTGTGTTGTCATCTGTTACATTATACCAATTTCTCTGGAGATGCCGGTGATGAAATAGGCTACGGTGACGGATCGAGGCAGGAGTGACAAGAAATGCCTGCGTGGCCCATCCGCCACGGCGGCAGTCAATGGCCCCAGTCGCACAGGGACTCGACGAAGGCCGCGGACCCATCGCGCTGCCAACCGTCGAGCTGTGCCGGTTCTTTGAGCTGTTGTCCACGCCTTCGGGGCACGGCCACAAAGCGGCAGGGAAATTCCGCAAGGCTGGTCATGTCGCCCCACAGCTTTTCAAATTGGGCCACCGGCAAGACGTCTTCCTGACCTTTCCCCCAACGTTTTTTGACGTCCTTCAGCGTGATGTAGGTAGGCATGCGGGCGGCCAGCCTTCGCACCGCGTCGTTCACCCGTTCCGTGTGCGTAAGATCATCGCGGGTCAGTCCGAACATGGTGAGGAGTTGGTCGATATCGATCCAATAGGTCGCACTGTTGTACCAGGAGAGGAGTGATTCGATCTCTTCGCTGGGAAGCGCCAGACCTTCGATCAGGCGCAGGCGGCCGTCGACGCGGGCCAAGCCGCCGCCGCGGTCTTCCACCTGCCGCGCAATAACCTCGGTGGTAAGCGCTGCCCCCTCCGCGATGTGGTAACCAAGCAGCCCCGGGTCTACGTCAGCCCCCGTGGTATCGATGTTGTGAGCCATGAGGTATTTCAAACGGGGCCTTTCCTGTAACAACCGCAGGAGCGTGCCGTTTCGAATCATGTTGGGCACTTCGTACCAGTGGCCGACCGGGTGCAGGCATTGCATCGGTACGTTATCGGTATAGCTGGCGCCTTCGCCCATGTGCCGGGCCCACGCGATGAGCGTGGCGCGCAGGCTGTCGCGGACCTTTTGCGCCTGCTCGTCGAACATTTGCTGCGGCAATTCTTCCCAGGCAAATCGCAAGTCCCTTTCCATGGGCACAAACCGCAGCCCGATGGAGCGTCCGGGTGAAATCAGTAAGGGGCCGGGGTAGTCGTAGTTGCGCTGGGTGCGGAGGTGCGCCTGGATCGCATCGTGCGTCAGGTAGCTGGTGGTGATGATGTGTGGCAGAGCCGTGCCGCAGAGGCGGCCCGTGCGGCGGCTGCGGGCCAGGTGTACCTCGATGAAGCTGCGGTGCTTGCCGCCCAATCGGCAAAAGGGATTAAGCGCCTTGACCACGCCCGCGCCTTTCGTCCAACGGCTGCCCGCGCCGCCGGCAAACGAAACCACCGCCACCATTCCCGCCGCCAGGGCATCCTTGCCGATTGCGTGGTATTTCGGTGCGACACCTTCGGTGGCGTCAAAGAGATCTTGGGCGCCAACATCGGTGATCAGGCTGCTGTTGGGAAGTCGATTCTGCGCCACCCCCACGCGGCCGCTGCGCAAGTCCGCCTGGATCTGCTCATGCTCCACGCCATCAAATCCATGTGCTTCGAGCAGCGCGTCGAGGCTTTGGGAGCGGTCGGCTTTCTGCGGGCTCTGCGGGATGAGGCGCTCGAAGACGTGCTGCACCATCCCTTGGAATTCCGGCACGGTGTGGCAGGCGGCGGTGAAGCGTTCGAGCTCAATGCGGCGCAGGGGGGAAAGCAGACGGGATTCCATGCGAAGAAGCGAGGGTACAGCCATTGGGTAGTAGCCCGCCGGCATCAGCGCCGAGTCGCCTTCGAGGAGCGTGGCCTGAGTGCCATGTTCGTTGACCGCGAAATCGTAGACTACGGGTTCCATGGCGAAGGGCACCGAATGTTCCATCTCCCCTTTAGTGGCGCTCATGATGGCCTGCAAGCGCTCCTCTGCCAGCGCTTTCGAATGCGGAGCAAAAAGAAAACCCATGCCTCCGCCCGACATTCCCCCCAGCATCCAGAAGCCCCAGAAGTCGTCGCCCATCTCCCCGCGCACGCGGCGTATCAGCGTGTCGGTGTAGAGATTTCCGGCCCAGGGAATAATGGTTTGAATGGGGCCGCTAAAATTCCGCTCCGTTAAGGCGCCAAGGGCGCGAACGTCCCCGCTCCTCAAGCGTGCAATGAGGTCATCCAGGATGAGCGCGGCTTCGCCCCGGCTGTGCCACTCACTTTCTGAACGAAGCAGGTATTTCTCCGTCACCATCTCCAAAATGGGGCCAACATCCTGCGCCATGCCGCCGTGGACGAGCACCAGGCTTTGCTGAAGTTGCTGGCGGGTTTCCGGTGACACCTCCTGGGGGCCAAGAATCTGGTGGTTCGGCAACAACCGGCCGCGGCTGATGCCGAATTCCGGATCACCCTCCTGGGCTGAGACCCCGTGAATCAGCTTGATTCCCGGCCACACCCCGCCGGAATCCTGCCAGCCGCCTCCCGAGCCCCCCAGCCATTCGCCCAGAATGGCGCGCGCCGCCACCAAGCGGCGGTCATCCTCGCAAAGGCCGCCGGTGAGCGTGCGGATCTGGTTTGTGGCGCGCATGCACAAGGAAATGAGGCAGGCCAAAAGCGTGGTGGATACCGCCAAGCGTGAGCCGCGGGGAATATCGTTCACTTTACTGACGATTTCGATGCCGTGGCCGGGCCGGCCTGTCAAATGAGTCAGTACGTCGGTGAGGGGCTGAGTAGCGCCCTCCATCCCCGGTGGTACGATGCCGGAGGCAATAACTGCGGCCTTGAGCAAGCCCAGGTAGTCGTGCGCGAAATCGAAAACTTCAGCAATTGAGCCGAGTTCAGCGCTGCACTGAAGGTCGACGCTGACCAGGCGTAGCACCGGCTGATCGATGACGCGGAACCATGCTTCAACGGGAGGCTTCGGGGCGCCAGCGCTGCGCACGCTCAGGTCAATGGAAATGTTGAGCACACGGGCGCCTTCGGGGAAATCCATCCCCAGAAAGAAAATATCGCTCCACCCGCTATGGCTCAGGTCCATGCGTACCGGCGTGGCCTCGCGCTGGATGGGGAAGAGATCATCGGGGGTCTCGCGCTCGAGCAGCTCGGGGCGAATCCGCAGGGGCGCGTCTTCAGGGTGAGCGGCGCGGAACATCCACTGATTGCCGCGCACAGAGCGCACGCTGCGCCGCACTTGGTCGGCGAGAGTCTGAAAACCCAGCGCGCGGTAGCCTGCGGCCAGCGCGCTGGAAAGGGCAGCGCTCGGTCCGGCGACGGCCTGCGCGGCCAGGAAGATATCAAGAGCTTCCTCGAACCTGCGCTTGAGGAGGTTGGTGTAACCCGCGAAAGGAATCAGCGCGTGTGAAGCCGCTAACTTGCGTGTGGAGATGTGAAAGCGATGTATGGCATAGAGGAGAAACAGGGCTCGTACGCGCTCGTAGAGATTGTCGCTGCTGCGCCGGAAGCGGTCGAGCGCCTCGCATTCCGCCAGCAGCTCTTCCAGTGTCGCAGCTCGACACAGCGCGTCCAGCGAGCGATTGCGCGTCTCCGCATCGCGAGCGGTTATGACATCGGTAAGCACGCTCACCTCTTGCCCCCCTCAGACGGAGTGCTCATCTCGCGCTCCGCCAGCAGTTCCAGCAGGTGCGTAAGCACCTCATCGCGGTCACGGCCGTTCAGTGCCAGGGCCAATTGCGCGGTGAGCAATCCGTAGCGAGCGCCGAGATCATAACGCCGGCCAGTGTCTTCCATCGCCAGGTACTGCTCCTGCCGGGCGAGTTCGGCGAGCGCAGCGGAAAGCGTGAGGGCGCCGCTGGGCGCACTCTCCAGCATCCGCCCCAGGACCTCCATCACGGTGGGAGTGAAAACGTGAATGCCAAAGAAACAGAGGTAGCAGCCCGCGCGGATTCCCGGCACCATGAGGCGCTGTTCGGCTTCCGTGGGCGTAGGTTTTTCGATGACCGTTTCCACGCGATAGACGCCGGCCCGGCCGGACATTCGGCGTCCCGCCACGGCCCCAAACCGGGAGAGCAGGCTTTCGCGGGTGGGCTGGACCCCGGAGGCGGAGCACGACTCGAGCTCAGCCAGCTCCACCAGTCGCTGCACGCCGGGCTTCGTTGCACTCACGTACAAGTGATCTCCCACCATGTGCAGGAAGGGCTCATCGGCCACGAATTCGCGCGTACAGTAAATGGCGTGGCCGTATCCCCGCGGTGGCTGCTGCTGGGGCACGAATCGCACCGCTCCGGCCAGATTGCCAGCGGCCTGCGCGTAGCGGGTCTCGTCGCCGGGCCAGACCACCACGCAGATCTCGCCAATATTCGCGGTGAGGGCCTGTTCGATCAGGATGCTCAGAACGGATTTTTCCGCTCCGTCGTGGATGAGGGTCTGTAGCGGAAGCGCCCGCTGGTTCCCTCCCGCTGCTGTGATGACCGCCTTTCTGATTCGCACCTTTGACGCTCCTCTTCAGGGCTTGTGCCGAACTCCCAGGGTGATTTGTGGCCCATAGCCAATTTGCCGTTTGCGGGGTGGCATACATTTATGTATGCGCCACCCCGCGAGGATTTTCAGGCCGTCGGGGCAGGCGCCGTCCTTTTGTCCACTCATGCGGAAAGCACAGCCTTGTACTCGAAGGCTGCGGCTTGTCTTGGTTCGGAGGCTAAAAGCCGGGGAGTTACAGAAAACTGCACCGCAGCCTGACACGGGCGGTCAGCGGCGGGCGCCAGCCGCCCGTCCACTCGACGTCCTTGTCAGGCGGCGGGTTGTCTCGGATATTCGCAGCAGAGATCGGAGGGCTTCGTTCACTGCCGCCGAGTTGCGGAACTCCTTGGCCACGTCCGGCTCCAGGACCGCAACGTTCGCGCCTTCCCTCGTGATGCGACGATAGTACTTGCCGCGGACGGCCGTCGAGTAATCGAAGTCGTACTCCGGGCGCATGTCATCCGGTTGCACCGGGCTCTTCGCCTTCATGACGTTTCCTTTCGCGAAGTGTCGCGCGACGTGCGCTGATTACGCGCGTGCCGCCACCTCGCTCAACATGGCTGACGACGAGCAGCCGGCCGCGGGCTGAATACCCCACCGTGATCAGCCGGCTCTCTTCTTGCGAATGGTCTGGGTCTCCAAAGGTGGCAGCCAGGGGGTCGTAGAACACGGTCACAGCTTCGTCAAATGACACGCGGTGCTTCTTGACGTTCGATCTGGCCTTGCTCCCATCCCACTCAAAACGCATTATACCATTTTCTCCTGTGTCGCCCTGACCGATCAACCCGAGTCACTCAGCGACATTGCGGGGGACCCGCCCGCGACTGCCCGCGGGTGGCATATCCGCCGCGGCGGATCTTTCATGTATGCACCCCACGAACACGCGCAACATCCCTGTCACCGCGTCCTAGCCGTGGCCTGTCCTGGCTTCTTAACGGTCCCGCAAGGCGGGATGTCGGCGCCACCCGCGGCCTGACGGCCGGAGTCTGATCCAGAGGCGAGCATTATAACCGACGTCGTAGGGTGACATGCACAAGTATCTCCGCTTAGCCCGGATTTCTCACCACGTCTGGACGCTCTTAGCGGGCTGCCGGAAGGGCGGGGCTTCAGCCCCGCCGGGATCGTGGCTCCCGCCCTCTGTTGGTCTCGTGCCCCGCGCAGTCCCGCAGGCGCGGGACTGCGCGGGGCACGGGACACAGGAATAATCAGGAAGGCCTTGTAACGGCGGGGCTGAAGCCCTGCCCTTCCAGACCCGTGGTGAGAAACGCGCGCTAGCGTCCAAAAACACAAATGAAGGGCAGTTCCCTTGGCTCAGCAATGTCGGGGGCGCTGCAAAATCTCCGCCAGATCAAGGATCGCCTCTCGTTTATCGGTGTACTGTTTGTACGTGACACTCACTTTGTTGGGGAGTTATACTCCACCTACCTGGGCGGCAGAAGTAGTGACCCTCACGCTAAGCGTGTGTTAATCTGAAATCATAAGGAGAACTCTATATGAAGAGGCTTGCCAGGTACCTTCCGCTAGTTGCCTTCGTAGTGATAATGGGGCTGTTCCTCATGGCCTGCGGCGGGACTAAACCCAGCATAACTACTCAGGCTCCACTCATAGCCAGTGCGAACAGTACGACATTTACCGTGGGGGTGGCTGGCTCATTCACCGTGACCACAACCGGGACTCCCACCCCGATCATCACGGAGGCGGGGTCAATTCCCGTGTCATTCGTTGACAATCACAACGGGACAGGCACCCTTAGTGGCACGCCCGTCGTAAACGATGTGTTCGACATAATATTCACCGCATCAAATGGCATTGGCTCGCCCGCAGCCCAGAACTTCACGCTGACCGTGGCCGAACCAACGCCGGCCATTACAAACGGCGACACTCTCGCGACTGCTAGTTCTCACTGGGTCGCAGTCAATCAGTGTGAAAACTCTGGCAATACTGTCCCCGGACTTCAACTCGAACTCACTTCCAGCGACAGCGGATTCAAGGGCAGTTTCACCGGTGCAAAGGCGATTAGCCACGTCTCAATCGGGACCTGGGATGCGAATACAGCGACTAGTGTCATAATAACGACGACAAGCGTCTCAAATCCGGGGGGTTACTCCAATAGCTGGACCGTTAGTAGCCTTGATAACATTGCGGGTTCAACTTCTTCGTCTCAGTTCACAGCCACGGTGAACTGGTATGGTGCTGACAACCCTAAAATGCAAACCAGCGTTGGTTGTAGCTTTACTCTAGCAGGCGGCGGACTCTAGTGTCGTGTCACACTTAATTGTTTACAATAGCGATTCGCCTGCCCCCCCTGCCCCCGGAGAGTCAATTCTAGTGTACGCCCCTCTCTCCTTTGGCGGAGAGGTGACAGGGGGTGAGGGGGGTCGTTGGCCAATACCCATTCAGGGTCGATTGTAAAGAATTGAGTGGGACGCGACACTAGCATGCGGCAGTATTCCCGGGCAATGAAAATGGAGAGGATCACGGTTGTGTTGGGTTTCGTGTTCGCAATAGGTATCGTGTCAGCCCCTCTCCCACTGCCCGCACTTAACTACAAGCTCTGAGCTGTCGGCTGTCAGCCCTACAAATCAGGTCCGCGCTACGCTGGCTCCTATATGAGGTGAATATGAGACGACCCCTTCTCTTGCTTTTGGTTGTGATGGTGCTGGCGGGGATTCCCCAGAAAGTTGCCGGGCAAGATTTCGTCACTACGGCCATGTCCGGGTTCCCTATCCAGACCTTGCGCGTGGAATATTCCAGTCCTTCCAAGCTGCGTGCGGTCCCTAATTACCAAAGCCTAAGGGGAAAATTCCTAGGGCCGCGCTTGCAGCAGCTTGAGTCGGCGTTGGACCAGATCGGAATCAGCGAGCACGACATCGACGACTTGATGATTGGATGGGAGCCCGGCGATAAGGAAATGGGTCTTTACGGTTATGCCTCCGGCCATTTCCACAAGGCGCAGGTTGCTGACCGCGCTGCCGCGCAAAGCTTTACGCCCACCCCGATTTCCGGACAACAGGCGTATTGCTTCTCGGCGGGAGTGACGGGAACCTGCGTCGTCATTCTGGAGGATTCCCTCGGGGCTTTCGGGCCGCTCTCGTCCTTGACGACGTTGCTGGAGGCGCACGCAGGACAGGCGCCAAACCTGAATTCGGACCAACGTTTCACCAGCCTGCTCGGCGACGTCAATAAGCAGGCTTCCATTTGGGGAATCGCCTTGGGCGCAGCCGTCGGCGATTGGTTCGCCGCATGGCTATCCAGCCAAAACAATTTAAAGTTGGATTGGGGGCAGGTGTTCCAGAAAGTGGATTCCCTGACCTATTCCATTGATGCGGCGGACAAGGTGAACCTGGATATCAAACTCAACTGCGCGACGCCGGCGGACGCGGCCACGCTTCGGCAGGTTTTGGACGGCGTGAAGATGGCTCAACAGCTTGCTTGGCAGATACAGAATCCCGGTCACGCCAACCCCTACACCGCCATGAGTGTTGACGCACATGACACGCAGATTGGCCTTAAAATCACTATGGATTATTCGGCGTTGACACTTGCGAGCGGCGCCGGCGCTGCGCAGAATTAAGTTTTGATTTAAGGCTTACTGCTTAACGCTGCATACATGTAGCTGACTACACCCCATCCTGCCTGAGCTAGAAGCTGAGCTGGAGCAGGTCCGCGAGCGAATCCTCATAGTCTGCGTCGATAGCCACCCACTTCGAGCATTGGGTGGCGGGGTCGAGCGAGTAGAGGCCGATAGTGATTTCGCCCTCGAGGTGGCGGCGGATTGTGTCCGGCGTCAGGCTGAGCCCCTGGCTGGTTTTCTTGTCCTTGGGCAGGTAATAGTAATGCCGGCCGCTTTCCGGGTGCGGCCGGTTGGACTGCAGGGTGTAGGCCCTGCGATTCACCAACAGGCGAAGGTAGTCCGCCACCACGCTGGCCGGCGCTTTAAGACGAAGCATTGGCATTCTCTCCTCCCTGAAGTCAGGTGGACGGCACCGCTGCTCCATGTTGGTGGTGAAACGACAAGGGTTCTCTGTCACATGGACCGGCTGGTTGTGGTCACGCACTAAATGCTCACTACGTTACACGGCGGGGTTGAACGAGCGGATGGGGAATGAATATACGCGCTGTGTTCCTGCAGAAGAATGCATTCGCGTCGATGACGTACCCCCACCGACAGGCAACTGAGCCTCTACACCAAAGCCGGCGCCAGGCGCATGGCGTTCTGCTAACGTATCTCAGCCACGGTGATGAACGGAGAGGACAACGGCCCCACCGGCGGAGCCCCATATTACGCCTACCTACGTGCAATGGATCCGGGCGGCTAGTTCGAGAGAGATATCGTGAACACCCCAGACGAACACCCCGAATTGGCGACAATCCGGCACCACGTGTTCTACGCCTAGAGATTCTGGCAAGGTACTTTCGTGCTGTTCCTATGGCACATTATATCGAATAGTGTCACGGATTGCAGTGCCGAAGGGAGATTGCCGATGCACCCCAGCGTTAGCAGGCAAGCGCAAACCGCGACAAAAAGCATTGCCGTCTGCGGCGGATGTGTTAGCCTTTCATTTCTCGCCATCGCAGGGTTTGGTCTCCTTCAGAGGATGCAAGCCACAGAGAATACTCTCCCTGCCCGTCAGGTTTCTGCCGCGCCCACGAAAATTCAACCCGAGCCCGTCGCGATTATTGGCAAGCTGCCTCTCAGTTTTGAGGCCAACCAGGTCCAGACTGACGCCCAAGTGCGATTCCCGGCACAAGGCGGCGGCCACGCTGATTTCTTCACCGCTGACGAGGTCGTCCTGACCTCAGGGAAATCCTCGCCCGGCGTGAGCACATTGGGCAGGTTCGAACCTCCCGGCCCGCTTGAGCCGTTTGGCCCGCGTGACCCACACGCCGGACGCTGGCTAGCCGCCGCGCTTGCGAGCCCGGTAAACGCCGGCCCGCAAGCAAGCACTCTTCCCGCGCCGGACGCGGGAGAAGGTGCCCTGGTTACCCTCCGGGGCAACACGCGCCCGGAAGCAAAGGCGATTAACGATCGTGGGCGAGTTTCCGATGACCTGATAATCCACCACATGATGCTCCAGTTGCAGCGGACTCCCGAGCAGGAGCAAGCGCTCCAGCAATTCATCAATGATATCCACGATCCCAATTCGCCCCTATTTCACCATTGGATCACGGCGGCGGAATTCGGGCAGAGGTACGGCGTCGCGTCGGCCGGCATCGCCAGGGTGACGGATTGGCTCGAGTCGCAGGGCTTCAAGGTCAACCTGGTCTATCCCAACCAAATGGTGATCGACTTCACCGGCTCGGCGGGCCAGATCCGCCAAGCCTTCCACACGGAGATCCATAACTTGCTGGTGAATGGCGAGTCCCATATCGCCAATATGAGCGACCCGCAGATTCCGGCGGCGCTGGCTTCCACGGTATCGGGTGTCGTTTCCCTGAATGACTTCCGGCCTCACCCGATGCTTAAGCCGCGCCCCAATTACACGGTCGGGAACGGTAGATACCCGGTTGTACCGGCGGACCTGGCGACGATCTACAACTTCAACCCGGCCTTTGCGGCGGGCATTTCCGGCCAGGGCCAGACGATTGTGTTGATTGAAGATACCGACGTCTATAGTACGGCGGATTGGGATACATTCCGCTCCGTCATGGGCCTTGCCTCAGCGTACCCTCTTGGCTCTCAGGCGCAAGTCCACCCGCCCAGCAGTCCCACCAATAACTGCACTGATCCAGGCTACACCCTTAACGATATCGAAGCGGCCGTCGATGTGGAATGGGCGAGCGCGGGGGCTCCCAGCGCTGCGATCGAGTTGGCGTCCTGCGCGGACACCGATACCAACTTCGGCGGCTTCATTGCCCTCGAAAACCTCCTTAACGCCAGCGGCACACCGCCGGCTATTGTCAGCATCAGTTATGGTGACTCCGAGTCCTATCAGGGCGCTTCCGTCAACGCGTACATTAGCTCTTTGTATCAGCAGGCGGTGGCGGAGGGTGTCTCCGTCTTTGTTTCCTCGGGTGACGAAGGCGCCGCCAGTTCGGACACCTGCGGAGAAGCCGTACACGGAATCACCGTCAGCGGACTCACCTCCACAGCTTACAACGTATCGGTGGGTGGCACCGACTTCGCCGATACTTACCAAGGCACCAATGCCACCTATTGGAACTCCGGCAACACTGCCAACTACGGGTCGGCCCTTTCCTATGTTCCTGAGATTCCCTGGAACGACTCCTGCGCCAGTGTGCTGATCGGCGACTACAAGGGAATCTTGCCCACCTATGGCTCGGACGGACTGTGCAACGATGCCATCTATTCCGATCTAATAACCACCGTCTCCGGTAGCGGCGGCCCCAGCGGCTGCGCCACCGGCGCCCCGGATACCGGCGGCGTGGTAAGTGGCACCTGCGCCGGATATCCCAAGCCCGCGTGGCAGTCCGGGTTGATCGGCAACCCGAGCGATGGGGTGCGGGACATCCCCGATGTTTCGCTCTTCGCTGCCAACGGAGTCTGGGGGCACTACTACGCGTTTTGCTTTTCTGACCCGAACAACCGTGGCTCGAGTTGCAGTGGCGCTCCCGACACGTGGTCCCGGGATGGCGGGACATCGTTTGCCGCGCCGATCATGGCGGCGATTCAGTCGCTTATCAATCAGGCTTCCGGGACCCGGTGGGGCAACCCGAATCCCTCCTATTACTCGCTGGCGGCGACGGAGTACGGCTCCGGTGGCAGTACGTCTTGTAACTCCGCTCTTGGCAATGCGGTGGCCCCCAACTGTATTTTCTACGACGTAACCCAGATTCCGCTACTGCACACAGGCTCGGGCACAGGAGGCGATATTGACGTGCCTTGCTTAGGGGTGAACTGCTATGCGCCCTCGGGAACCTATGGAGTGCTTTCCACCGCCCCCCAGTCTCTGAGCTCAGTGTCGGTCACGAGCCTGGGAAACGGATACACAAGCGCTCCTTCCTGCACCCTGAGCGGGGGCGGTGGATCAGGGGCGGCGTGCAGCCCCAGCATCACCGGCGTGGTCTCCTCGCTTTCTCTTACCAACGGCGGTTCCGGTTATACGACCTATCCAATCTCCTGCACCCTGACGGGCGGCGGAGGAACGGGTGCGAGTTGTGCGGCAGAATTCTGTGCTAACAACGAGGTCTGCGTTGTGTATCTCACCAGCTTCGGAAGCGGCTACACCTCGAGCCCCACTTGCACGCTCAGCGGAGGCAACGGGACGGGCGCAACCTGTACCGCGACCGAGGCGCCGGGAATCGCGACCAGCCTTACCTCCGCCGGCAGCGGCTACACCACCATGCCCCAGTGTATTCTGAGCGGAGGCGGGGGATCAGGCGGAACGTGCGCGGCGCTGGCGGTTAACACCAGTGACGGCTATCAACCGGCGTTCGCCGCCACGACCGGGTGGGACTTCGCCACGGGAATCGGGACGGTCAATGCCTCGAACCTGGTGGCCAGCTTCGTTTCGAGCTTCGCGAGCTTGTCCCCTCCCAGCCTCGCATTTTCACCCCAGCCCCTCTACACCAGCAGCGCTGCGCAGAGCGTGACGGTGACCAACACCGGCACAGCCAACCTCACCATCTTGACGGTCGGGATAAGCGGTACGAACTCGAGCGACTTTGCCAAGAGCGCCGACACCTGCACGGGAGCCACGGTGATTCCTAATGGTACATGCTCCGTAAGCGTGACGTTCACCCCGTCCGCGACGGGGAGCCTTAGCGCCTCATTGAGTTTCACCGACACGGCCCCCCACACCCCGCAGACCGTGACTTTGAGTGGGACCGGGATGGGTGTCGGCGTGGAAGTGTCGCCCTCATCACTCACCTTCCCGGACCAAGCGCCAGGGACCAGCAGCTCCGCGCAAACCGTTACCTTGACCAACACGGGCAACGTGCCGCTGACTCTCACCAACATCGCAATGACGGGGAGCAACAGTGGCGACTTTGCCCAGGCGCACACCTGCGGATCCACGGTGGGGGTGGGAGCCAACTGTGCCATCCAGGTTACCTTCACACCTGCGGCGCTGGGAAGCAGAAGCGCAGCCCTGACGATTGCGGACAATGTCCTGGATAGCCCACAGACGGTTAGTTTGGCCGGTACGGGCGCAGATCCCGTGCCCTTCATCAGCCAACCCCTCGTGCCCACAAGTGTCCCACCCGCCGGGCCAGGATTCACTCTCACCGTCAAGGGCACGGGCTTCGCCTCCGGCGCAACGGTCAAATGGAATGGCGCAGCGCTCGCGACGACTTTCGTAAGTGGCGAAAAGCTTACGGTGACGGTGCCGGCGGCAAATATCGCCTCGCGGGGCACAGCCTCGATCTCCGTGGCCAATCCTGGCTCGACTCTGACTTCGAACGTGGTGTTTTTCCCGGTGACACCGCCCACAACCACGGTCGCTTTCGCCAGCGCGAGCGGCTCGCCCATAGCGGCGGGGGCTGTTCCAAGATCAATTGCGGTGGGGGATTTCAACGGGGATGGGAAATTGGACTTAGCGGTGGCGAATTCGAGCGACAATACCTTGACGATCTTACTGGGAAACGGCGACGGCACGTTCGTGCCTACCGCCTCGTTTCCTTACATGGGAAGTTTACCGATTTCAATCGCCGTAGGGGACTTCAACGGGGATGGGAAACTGGACTTAGCCGTGGCGAACGAGGCCAGCAGCGACGTGACCATCTTGCTGGGAAACGGCGATGGCACGTTTATGCCCGGCAATTCATTTCCATATACGGGAGCCAAACCATACTCAATTGCCGTGGGGGACTTCAACGGGGATGGGAAACTGGACTTGGCGGTGGTGAATAATGGCAGCAACAACCTGACCATCTTACTGGGAAACGGCGATGGCACGTTTACGGCCGCCGCGTCTCCGGCCACGGGAAACGGGCCCGTGGCAGTTGCGGTGGGGGACTTCAACGGGGACGGGAAATTGGACTTAGCGGTGGTGAATGGGGACAGCGACAGCGTGACGATCTTGTTGGGAAACGGCGATGGCACGTTCACGCCTGCCGCCGCATCTCCGGCCACTGGAATCGAGCCATTGGCAGTTGGGGTGGGGGACTTCAACGGGGACGGGAAATTGGACTTGGCGGTGGCGAATGACAGCGGCAACCTGACCATCTTACTGGGAAATGGCGATGGCACGTTCACGCCCGCCGCCGCATCTCCGGCCACTGAAAGCCTGCCATTCGCAATTGCGGTGGGGGACTTGAACGGGGACGGGAAAATAGACTTAGCGGTGCCGAATCTAGGCAGCAACAACCTGACCATCTTACTGGGAAACGGCGACGGCACGTTCACGCCCGCCGCCGCGTCTCCGGCCACGGGAAGCGGGCCCATGGCAGTTGCGATGGGGGACTTCAACGGGGACGGCAGGCTTGATCTGGCAACTGCCAACGCCGGCGGGAACAACGTCTCAGTATTACTACAGTTGCCACCAGCTCCGGTGGCCGGGGTCTCCCCGCCCAGCTTGACGTTCAGCAATCAGAACCTGGGGACGACGAGCGCGACTCAGCCGGTTACCTTGAGCAACACGGGCAACGCCGCGCTCGCCATCACCAACATCGCCACGAGCGCGAACTTCGTTCAGACCAACAACTGCGCGGGCAGTGTCGCGGCCAGCGGTTCCTGCACGATCAACGTGACCTTCTCACCCACGGCGGCCGGCTCGCTCACCGGCACGCTGACCATCACCGACAACAGCAACGGGGTGGCGGGCAGCACGCAGACGGTCAGCCTGACCGGTACGGGCATGGGGACGGCCGTGAGCCTCTCGGCGACCTCGCTCAGCTTCGGCGCACAGCCCGTGGGCAGCAGCTCTCTGAAGACTGTCACGCTGACCAACCTGGGCAGCACCTCGCTGAGCATTTCGAGCCTCGCCGTGGTGAGCTTTGCGCCCCTCACTCCCACGGGCACGAAGGCTGGAGAATTCGCGATTCAATCAAGCTCGTGTGTGGCGGGCGGTAGCGTAGCCGGGCCAGGGAGCTGCACGATCACCGTGGCGTTCAAACCCACCGCAGCCGGAATACGGTCCGCTACCCTTGTCATCAGCGACAGCGATCCCAGCAGCCCGCAGACCGTCAACTTGAGGGGCACGGGGACGGCGGTGCGGCTCTCCGCGACGTCCCTCGGCTTCGGCCCACAGCCCGTGGAGACCATCAGTGCCCCAAACGCTGTCACGCTGACCAACCTGGGCGATGCGCCGCTGAGCATTGCGAGTCTCACCCTCAGGGGCACGGATGCGGGGGACTTCGCAATTCAATCCAGCTCTACCTGTGCGGTGGGCAGTAGGGTAGCCGGCGAGGGGAGGTGCACGATCAACCTGGCGTTCAGGCCCACCGCGGCGGGAGCGCGGTCCGCCACCCTTGTCATCAGTGACAGCGACCCCGGCAGCCCGCAGACCGTCAGCTTGAGCGGCACGGGCAGGTGACTTAGGCTCTCCTGTTGAATGCCAATTAAGGTGACGCACCTGGCAGCGATGGACAGGGCTGCGCATTTGATCCAGTTCCCATTGGCCTGTTTACCGCGAGGATTCTGAAGGTACGATTCATACGGATTGTTCGTCACTCCTAGAGGAAAAGGCCGCCACCTGTCATTCTGAGCGAGGATAGCCGGAGAGCGCTATCCGTGGTATCAGAAACGGAGCGCACCGCAAAGTGGGTCTGCCCTCTCCCAAGGGGCTGATCATTACCCATATCTTCGGCTGGACACGGGGGGCGAGTGACCAGGATGAG
>JBEKME010000169.1:0-11022 GCA_050008675.1 Terriglobia bacterium | reverse complement strand
AATTTCAGCGCCGGGGCATACCGTTCGCTATTCGTGGCCTTTCGGTTCTTTCCACAGTGATTATTCGGGACCTCCTCGCCTACCTTAACTTGGTCCTTTCCCCCCACGACAACATCAGCCTGACGCGAGTACTCCTGGCCCCGCGATGGAACTTTCGGGAAGAAGTCGCCCTGCAAGTCCGGGTGGAAGCAGAGAAGCAGCGCTGCTCGCTATATGACGTCCTCACCTCCTGGGAAAAGGGTACGAACCCCACCCTCCTCCGAACCACCGACTGGGAGGCCTTGAAACGGCTCCTCCACGACTTGCGCTGGGCGGCGCAAAACGGGACGGTGACGACGCTGTTCAAGCTCCTCCGCGAGCGGCTGCAACTGCCATCGTTTCTTGGCGAGCGTGACCTGGGGTATGTAAATGCTTTCGAGGAATTCCTCCGGGAGTGGGAGGAGAAAATCTCGAAATTCCCGCCGCTGGCTGGCCCGGAGTGGGAGGATGCAGGCAAGGGGAAAAAGCCCAGGAAGAATCTGCGCGAATTCATTTATTACTTCCGGCATTACCTCGAGGCGGGAGGAAAGATTGAAGCGCCGGAGCTGGGAGAGCGTGCCGACGCGGTCCAGATGATGAGCGTGCACGCTGCCAAGGGGCTGGAGTTTCCCGTCGTCTTCCTGCTCAGCGTGGCCTCGCGCCGCTTTCCGGCCACGGAGCGCAGGGCCGTCATCGAGTTCCCTGACGAACTTCGCAAGGGGCCTCTGCCGCCAAAGAATATTCACCTGCAAGAGGAACGCCGGCTGTTCTTTGTGGCCCTCACGCGCGCCAAGGACCGCCTCTACGTATCCAGCGTGGCTGCGCCGGGGAAGAGGCCGTCAAAATTCATCGATGACTTGCTCGCCGACCGGGTGGTCGAGGCTCGGGACATCGAGCGCGTAGCGGCGATGTCACATCCCCACGTCAATGTCATTCCGATCCCGCAGTCGCGGGAGACGAATCTCGCTCTGATTCCTTCCTCCCCGAACCAGGGCGGGATTCCTCTCCCGCGACTGCGGGATCGGAATGACACTGGGGCTACTCAGCAAGAACTATTCGGGGAGATGGCCGAGGCGGCCGGGGTCCATCCTCCGATTGCGGAATGGGCCGGGCGCGAACCTGAAATCAAGTCGGGGGAAAAACTCCGCCTGAGCGCTTCGGCGATTGAGGATTACGAGGATTGCCCGCTGAAGTTCAAGTTCGGTCATTACCTCAAAATCCCCACAGGACCGCAGGCCGCCCTCACCTTTGGAAACATCATGCACCGTTCGGTAAGGCACTATTTCGAGTTGCGGGCCAAGGGAGAAGCAAGCTTCGAGGCCGTAAAGGGGTTTTACGAGTCGGCGTGGAGGAAGACCGGATTCGAAGATGAATACCAGGAGCAAGCCTACAAACAAGCGGGGCTGGAACAATTGCGCGCCTTCGTGGAAAAGCAGGAAAGCAGTGAAACGCTGCCCCTGAGCATGGAAAGCTCCTTCGCACTGGACCTGGGCGAAGTATGGTTGGAAGGCCGCATCGACCAGATTAATCCTCTGGTCCCGCACACGCGGGAGGACGGCCGCGCCGTCGAACTGGTTGACTACAAGACCGGCAAGCCCCGCTCGCAGAAGGATGCCGACAAGAGCTTGCAGCTCTCCGTTTACGCTCTGGCCGCGCAGGAACAAATGAAGTTGAGACCGGTGCGCCTGACGTTTTATTGCCTCACCAACAACGAGCCTGTCCACACCGTCAGGACCGAACAGGACCTTGAGGCCGTCAAGACTGAGATCCTGACGGTAGCCGGCCTGATCCGCCAGAACCATTTCCCCGCTGCGCCCGGTTTTGTGTGTAAGTTCTGCGATTACCAGCCCATCTGTCCTGCGCACGAGGAGAACTTCTAGAAACACTGAGGTGAACCCGATGAACGCCATCCCCCTGCTCGTGATCGGTATTGTGTTGGGAATTGTGGTCGGCTGGCTGTGGGTGACAGTTCGCTCAAAGGCCGAACTCGCCAAAGCACAAATAGAAGCGGAGGGCCGCGTCAAAGCGGCAGAAAGCACCTTGAGCGAGGTGCGGGCGCAACTCAACGCGCTCCAGACTTCGTTGGACGCCAAAGAGAAGGAGATTTCGGGCCTTCAGCAATTGTTGCGCGGAGAAGGCGAGCAAAAGGTGAAGGCACAGACAGAAGTGGAGCAGTTGAAGGGCACGCTCGAGGATCTTGATGCCTTGCGCGGCCGGATAAAGATAGAAGGCGAGCTCCGTGTTGCAGCGGAGACCAAACTCGAGGAAGCGCAGGCGAGCCTCGAAGAACAGAAGAAGTTGTTGGAAGACGCCAAGAAAGACCTGGTGGATACGTTTCAAGCGCTGTCCGCGGAAGCGCTCAACAGCAACAACCAAGCGTTTATCACTCTGGCCAGGAGCACCTTCGAGACCATTCAAGCCCATGCGAAAGGAGACCTTGAGACGCGCCAGCAGGCCATCGACGCCCTGGTGGGTCCCTTGCGGGAATCCCTCACCCGTTATGAAAAGCAGATCCTGGAGATGGAGAAGGCTCGTCAAAACGCTTACGGCACGCTCGAAGAGCAACTGCGCACGCTGGCCACCACAAATCAGCAATTGCAGGAAAAGACCTCAGCTCTGACGATTACACTCAAGGGAGGACCCCAGGTGCGCGGCCGTTGGGGGGAAATGACCCTTCGGAACGTGGCCGAGTTGGCGGGCATGTCGGAGCATTGCGATTTCACCGAGCAGGAAACCTTCACGTCCGAGTCAGGCCGGCTCCGCCCCGACATGATCGTGAGATTGCCCGGCAACCGACGTATTGCAGTGGATGCCAAGGTGCCGCTACAGGCATTCGTCGAGGCCGCCGCCGCCGCAAAGGACGAGGAGCGAAAAGCGGCGCTCGACAAGCATGCCCAAAACGTTCGCGCACATATGAATCAGTTGGCCAGTCGAAGTTATTGGGAGCAGTTGGAGCCCGCCCCGGAGTTTGTGGTCCTGTTTCTTCCCGGCGAGTCATTCTTCAGCGCGGCGCTGGAACAGGACCGCACCCTGATTGAAGACGGAATGCAGAAGCGGGTGGTGTTGGCCACTCCCACGACGCTTATCGCCTTGCTTCGCGCCGTGGCGTATGGGTGGAGGCAGGAGCTAATCGCCGAGAATGCTCGCCTCATCAGCGAACTGGGCAAGGAACTCTACGACCGCATTCGGCCCTTCGTTTCTCACTTCCAAGGGATTGGATCAGCTCTCCAGAAGGCCGTCGATACTTACAATAAGGCGGTGGGCTCACTGGAAGGACGGGTCCTGCCCTCGGCCAGGAAGCTGAAAGAACTTGGCGCGGCCACAGGCGATGAGATCCCTGAGATTGAGCCGGTGGATGAGGCGCCCCGGGCGCTGACCGCAGCCGAGCGCGACTCGGCGGGAAATAGCAGTTCACAGTCAACAGTCGACGGTTAACAGTTCGAGCTACCGAACATTGCTTCCCGTTCTTGGTAGCGCTAGAAAAAGGGGCCCAAAAAAACTTCGGGGATGCATCGCTGCATCCCCGATAGTTCCTTTCGAATTTGTTGAAGAGCTTACCTCTTCTTCTTAGCTTTCTTTTTCGCTGCCATTCTATTCTCCTCCAAACTTCTTGAATTTCACGCCAGCGTTGCTGGCGGAGCGCGTATTCAATCTCATGTATAGTGACACCGATTTATCTTGTCAAGAAGAAAGTGACGTTGGCGGCAAAAAAAATGAAATCTCGATACCCGAAGCTGGAAAATTAAAATGCGCGGAGACATTTGCGAGGATTATTCCCCAAGCTCCGCTCAGTACGGAACAACCATCGCGAAGGCAACGGCGGGATTACGGACTCATCTCCGCCGCAGGTTCATCAGAAAACTCGAAGTGCGGGGTAGGTGGATGGAGTCATCCCCGAACCGGGTATGCTTATAATTGGCAAAGACGCGGAGCTTGGCCGCTGCATCTAAGAAGCATGGCGAGAAAATTGAAGATTAGAGATCGTCACCGTACCGTATATCTCCCTCCGATGGCAGGCAGGACGCACATGCCCATAATTCTCGGGGTGGTCTTCCTGGCGCTGGCAAGTCTCCCGGGTTTGGGCCAGGAGAAAGCTGAGCAGGAACCGCCGACCACCTTGAAAGTATCGACGGAAGTCGTGAACGTGTACACCGTGGTGGAGGATAAGAAGAAGCACCTGATCCCGGACTTGAAGAAAGAGGATTTCGAACTCGAGGAAGACGGGAGACCCCAGGAGATTCGCTACTTCTCGCGTGAAACTGACACCCCTATTACCATGGGAATCATGGTGGACACCAGCCCCAGCCAAGGAAAGGTGCTGGGAATTGAGCAGGAAGAGGCCAAGGCCTTTCTGCATGAGGTGATGCGTGTCAAGGACCTGGCTTTTGTCCTGCACTTCGATGTGGACTGCGAACTCCTTCAGGACTTCACGGCCGATCAACGATTGCTCGCCCACGCCATCGACGAGACGGTAATCAATGGCGGCGCTCATGGCGTGTTGCCGGGGCCCTTTCCCACGAGCGACTCCGGCGGCGCCACCCACCTTTACGACGCCGTCTATTTAGCATCCAACGACCTTTTGAAGAACGAAGTGGGGCGCAAGGTACTTATCCTCCTGACGGACGGCGAAGACCAGGGGAGCAAGGTCAGGCTGCAGACCGCTCTGGAGGCCGCGCAAAAATCGGATGTGATCAACTATTCCGTCGCCATCATTGACCGCTCCTTCTATTGGGGACACACAATGGGGTTCGGCGGGGATTCCGTATTGAAAAAGCTTTCGGACGACACCGGTGGAAGCGTTATCGAAGTGAACCGCGCCAAAGATACCTCGGCGGCATTTCAGCAAATTGCCCGCGAATTGCGAACTCAATACCTGCTCGGGTATACGCCTACGAACACCAAGCACGATGGGTCTTATCGCAAGATCCGGGTGCAAGTTCACAATGGGGACTACAGAGTTCAGGCCCGGCGGGGTTATTACGCATCCACACAGTAGGGAACAGGGAATAGGGAACAGGGAACCGAGACCACGTCCGGGCAATCTGTTCCCTGTAACCTGTTCCCTACGGAGACAGCGCCCAATAACCGTTCTTGGCCCGCACGCGCAGGTTTTTATCGACAGGCTGGATGGTGATACTGCGGAATGTCCCATCGTGGGCAGCGTTCGTTGAAACGTAGGCCAAGCTGTACTGATTGCGGAGTTCGCGGGCAATTTCCTGAAAATCCGCGGCCAAATCACCTGCCTCGAAGGGAAAGAAGGCATGGCCCCCGGTTGCCTCCGCCAGCCCGTGCAGGACTTTGTCCCCCCGTCCCTCCGCGCCAGTGCGATTGGTGCTGATGGTGAAAATTGTAACCTCAGCACGCTGCGCCATGGCCAGTGCCTCTTCCCCAGTATGCACGCTCTGATTATCCTGCCCGTCGCTGATGATGATCATGACCCGGCGCAGGTAAGGTTCAGGCGGCGGAAAGAAGAGCATCTTCTCCTTGCATGAGGAGAAGACAGCATCGAAGAGGCTCGTAACACCCCCGGCCTTAAGGCCCTGAATGGCGTCCGAGAGCTTCTCGATGTCGTCCGTGTAATCCTGGACAAGCTGGGGGGCCACGTCAAAAGCCACCACGAAGGCGAGGTCTTTGCCGGGGCGCACCGCTATGTTCAAGAAATCGATAGCTGCTTCCTGTTCAAAGCGTAGCCGGGGGCGAATACTGTTGCTGGCGTCGACCAAGATCCCGATGCGTAAGGGGAGGTCGGTCTCGCGGCTGAAGAAGCGGATGGCTTGGGGCTTGCCGTCCTCGAAGATTCGGAAGTCGTCTTTGGTGAGGTCGGTGACGAGCCGGTTCTTCTTGTCGGTAACAGTGGTGAGAACGTTGACCAGTTCAACGCGCACCTTGATTCGATTCTGGTCGTCGGAAGACTGAGAATTATTGCTGTTTGATCCACCGGCGGTGCCTTGTGCGAAGAGTCCTGCCCCCGGGACGCAGAAGAGGAAGAGGAAGAAGAGCGGTTTTTTCATCCTTGAGTTCTCCACAAACCATAGTAATTATAGGCACGGCAGGCGGGGCAGTCAATGAAGGCAAGGCGCGGAAGAAAAGCCATCTGCTTTAGGGTACGACGTCACCCCCGCGCAAGCGGGGGTCTACCTGCTGCGGACGAGGGCCCGCGTCCTGGACCGCTTTAAGGGCGGGCAGGAGCATTTCAAAGCGCCGAGGCAGCCCCTCCCGCGTGGTCACCGACCCGCGCTCGAACTTGAAACTCCTTACGGTTGTGGCCTCGAGACCCATCCTGAGCAGGGCAGCAACGTCGAGCCCCGCCTCGGCGCGGTCAAGCTGCTCGGGCTGAGCAAAGATGGCAGGGGCGCGCGGCATGAAGCGAGGGCAGCAGTCCTCAAAGGGTTCGCAGGAGATCTTGTAAGTCCCGATCTGCCGGGCCAGGCGCAGTATCTCCGACTTATCATCGCCCGCCAGGGGGCGATAGATGGGGAGGTCAAGGCCGTGGTCAATGGCCGCCAGGTTATGCAGCGTCTGTGAGGCTACCTGCGCGACGCTGTCTCCGGTCACGAGCCCCATCGCGTGCTCAGCCCGGGCAATCTCTCGCGCCATGCGCGCCATCATGCGGCGGTAAAGCAGCACACGAAAGCTCTCCGGCGCTGCCGCAACGATTTGGCGCTGCACGGCGTCAAAGGGAACCAAGTAAAGCCGTGAGGTGAACTGATAGGGTGTGAGGGTCCTAACAATTTCTTCCGCCACGCCCCTTGATGAATCCCGTGAGGGAGAGGGGGTTCCGAAGAAGTGCACGAAAGCAGCGTGGCAGCCGCGCCGCATCATCTTGTAGGCAGCCACCGCGGAATCAAACCCGCCAGAAAGCAATACGACGAGCCGGCCACTCGTGACGGCAGGCAGGCCGCCGGCTCCATCCACCCGGTCCGAATAGATAAGAGCTTTCCCAGGGACTACCTCGACCCAGCAGGTCACCTCCGGGTTCGTGAGTTTCACCTGGACGCTCGGGTCTCTCGCTCGCAAAGAGTCCAGGATGACCCGCCCGAGCTGGCGCTCCAACTCCATGGAATTCATGCCATATCCTGTCTCGGCGATCTTGGCGCGTACAGCGAAATTGCGCGGGTTCTTTTCCGCCATCATGGCGCAAGCCGCAGCACCCAATTCAGCAAGCGAACTCGGAGCTTCGCGGGCCAGCGCAATATAGGCGAGACCAAAAACCCGGCGTAAACGCTCCAGGATAGCAGGCGCAGCGGATTCGTCCCCAGGGACAAGCAGGAAGCGTTCTGCCGTGCTGCCGAGCGATTGGACCGGCAAGTCACAAACGCTCTGCTTGATGGCGGAGCGTAGGCGGCTGAGGAAGTAGTTCTTGTTCCCTCCTTTAAGCCAGATTTCGTGGTAGTGAAGAATGAAAACTCGGTTCATGCGCTTCTGACTGCCTTTTTCTGCTTTCTAGTTTCTGCTTTCTCTTTTGGTCCTCGGCGGCCCCGTAGTCGTTCTTTCCCCCAGCGCTTGAAGGCCTCGCGCATTTCAGGTTCGGGGTCGATGCCCAAGGCGTCGGCAACGCGATTGATGTAGTTGAAGTAGGAAATGACCTCGACGGCGTCCAGGATGTCACGGTCCGTGAGTCCACATTCGCGCAGGGTTTCAATATCCCGGCGGCGGACCACATCGGGCGTACGCGTAACCCGCACGGCGAACTTGCACAGCGCCTTTGGGCGGGCGGAGAGTCTCGCCCGGCGGTAGTCATGCTTGACGTGCTCGGCCAGCTTTTCGTCTCCTGTTTCCTCACGGAGATCCTCCCCGTGCGCTTCGATTCAATAGAAGCAGTGGTTGGCCTGGGAGACGACGGTGGCCAGCATTTCGCGTTCGGCGCGCGAAAGGCCTGAAGAACCGTACATCGTGGCCCGATACAAATGCATGGACGCGCGCAGGCTCTCGGGGCTCAGACTTTGCACCTTCAGAATGTTGAAAACCTTGCCAGCCCGTTTGATCGCCTTGTCATACTCGAGCTTCAGTCCGCCCGTGGCGTCCTCGGGTTCGATGGTTTCGATCCACGGCATGTCGATACCCTCATTACGGGTCTGAATCTGGAAAATTGGGGCGCAAGGCTCATATTGTAACACTGCGGCTCATCCGCAAGGGGCAATCCTCTCTCACTTCCAGTGGCACAAAAACTCGGGCGGGTCAGGCTGGGCCGATGGTATGATCGCGGGTGTGTGGGATGAAACAGTTGGAAAGCATGGGCCACCCGCCCAGGAGGGTAACGAGTGGAAGAACAAATACTCTGCTTCAAACGGGAAATCCTGCGGGCTCATCCCGCCAAGACGTTCTACGACGAGAGTCTGTGGCACCAGCTCCTGGCCCACCTCGAACCCAAGGCGCGATCCGTCGCGGAACACGACTACGACACCAAACAGCTTGTAGTTTACGTCCTCATCAATCATGAACAGACCTTCCTGAGCTATCAACGCACACCCAAGACTACAGAGGCCCGCCTCAAAGCCTTGTATTCGATCGGCATCGGGGGGCACGTCAACGTGGATGACCAGATTCAACCGACTCTATTCGGCGCGAATGAAGCGGCCTGGAAAGACTTCGTTCTCAAAGCCGTCCGGCGCGAGGTCAGCGAAGAAGTCCAAATCGAGGGGGCAAACGCCCAAGAGCCTAGACTCATCTGCTTTGTCAACGATGATTCGAACGACGTGGGAAAAGTGCACTTCGGTGTGGTCTTTGTCGTAAAGCTGGCCAAACCGAGCGTCGCCCTCCGAGGTGAGCGAGGCATCGGCAAGCTCAGCTTCCGTACCCTGCCGGAACTCATCTCCATGCGCGACACGATGGAGACTTGGTCGCAACTGCTCGTTGACTTCCTGTCGCGCGAAGGTTCCGTATGGCAGGAATGACTGGCCCCCAATCAGTGGGCACAGATTCAGCCCCAGAGGGCCGTTGATTTAGCCCCAAAGGGCCGAAGATTCAGCCCCAGAGGCCGTTGATTCAGCCCCAAAGGGGCGGAGGATTCAGCCCCAAAGGGGCGGAGGATTCAGCCCCAAAGGGGCGGAGGATTCAGCCCCAGAGGGCCGTTGATTTAGCCCCAAAGGGGCGAAATAACGAAGCCCAGGCCAACGGCCTGGGTTTAGATTATCCCCCAATTTTGCCCCCAGCCCTGAAGGGGCGAGATAGGTGTTCCCCCATGCCGCAATCGCTTTCGCAACTCTACGTTCACCTGATCTTCAGCACCAAACATCGCGAGCCGATGTTATTGTCGCCCGTGCGAGAAGACCTCCACGCCTACCTGGCGGCGGTCCTCAATAACCAGGAATCCCCTGCGCTGAAAGTCGGAGGCATGAGCGACCACGTTCATGCGCTGTTTCGATTGTCGAAGAACATCGCGCTGGCAAAAATCGTGGAGGAACTGAAGACCAGTTCCTCGAAATGGGTCAAGACGCAAGGGCGCGGGCTAGCGAATTTCTACTGGCAGAGCGGCTACGGCGCGTTTTCGGTGAGCGCGGCGGACGTGGAAGAAGTCGTGGAGTACATAACACAACAAGAAACCCACCACCGCGTGGTCAGCTTTCAAGAGCAATTCCGGAAGCTGCTGGACGCGCACGGAATTGCCTACGACGAGCGGTACGTGTGGGATTGAGAGGATTGTTCCGCCCCTTCAGGGCTCGGGGTTTGATTTGGGTTTTGCTGCCCCAGGTCAACGGCCTGGGTTTGGATACCATCCCCATGCAATTTCATGAGCCCCAAAGGGGCGAAATAACGAAGCCCAGGCTAACGGCCTGGGTTTAGACACGATCAACATGCAATTTGTTGAGCCCCAAAGGGGCGAAATAACAAAGCCCAGGCCAACGGCCTGGGTTTAGATTCCCGCCCCAATTTTCACCCCCAGCCCTGAAAGGGCGGCATACGTGTTCTCCTTCTCCCATGCCGCAATCGCTTTCGCAACTCTACGTACATCGCGCAACAAGAAACCCACCACCGCGTGGTCAGCTTTCAAGAGGAACTCCGGAACTTGCTGGACGCGCACAGGATTGCCTATGACGAGCGGTACGTATGGGATTGAAAGGATTGTCCCGCCCCTTCAGGGCTCGGGTATCGGTTTGGGTCCCGTTGACCCAGGCCGTTGGCCTGGGCTTCGTTAGATCGCCCCTTCGGGGCTCACCTGCCCACACCCCTCCCCTGTGGAGAGGGAAAACCGAGTACGCGCGGAGGCGCGTAAAAGGGGAGTCTGATGCTCTCGGTTTCGTACTCCGTAAAGGTTAGCATCCCCAACCTCGACTCCTTAGCATTTGAGATTAAGTGTCCGATCTGCCGACTTCACACTTGGACTGACTTCGGCGAAGCACGCCGCGACGATTACGTGATCTGTCGGGGTTGTCACGCAAACATCAAGTTCGAAGATCATCTCGGTGGGCTCTACCGAACGAAGGAGATTTTTGAAGAAACGCTCAAGGGAATGGAACGATAGCTATGGACCCACAAGTCGTCCAGCGGACCCGTTATGTTTTGCATGCGCGCTTCCGCCGCGTCCAGAAATGCCCACCTGCCCTGTTTCCGTCCGCCTGCGCACAACTC
Source organism: Terriglobia bacterium (assembly GCA_050008675.1). Lineage (GTDB taxonomy): Bacteria > Acidobacteriota > Terriglobia > UBA7540 > UBA7540 > CAVROP01. The sequence continues at coordinate 435 of JBEKME010000169.1, read as the reverse complement.
GTGACATGGCTTGAGAATCATCCGGTCCTGTTCTCCCTCGTGCGCAGGCTCGAATCCCAATCGACCGAATCGCAGAAATGTATCGAGAAAATTCTTTCAGATTCCACGGCTGGCCAGGGTTACCCGCAACTTGGATTTTACACGGCCGACTCCACAGACGACCATGCCGCACTGTGCTTCCATGTCCTGCGCGCCGTCGCGAGAACAGCCGCAATGCCATCAACAGCCTGGGACATCGTCTTCTCTTGCCTGGGTGAATTCCTGACGAGCGAAGGCTATGAATCCGCTAATGAAGCCATCAGGTCAATCCGCGGGTGGCGCATACGTCCCGACGGTTTGAAGCTGTGAAAAAATCAAGAAAATCGAAAAAATTAAGAAATTTTCTTGTCTTAGCTATACAGCTATGATATATTAGCCTCTGACCGCACTTCCGGC
>JBEKME010000168.1:0-11253 GCA_050008675.1 Terriglobia bacterium | reverse complement strand
TCAAAAACTAGTCAAAACGCTGCGCAAGCTGGGGTACGAGGTCGACCTCAAACCCATAACCGCTGCCTGCGCAGCCGCATGAGCGCGCAAGGGACCGTCATTGGGAGTGATTTTCAGGAGAGCGAAGACGTTGATGTCAGGCAAGGTGATCTTCGATGTCAGCATTGGTGAGGCGCAATGCGCCCGGATGCTTGGAACGGATCAGAGGAAGCCTGACCTTGTGGCGGCGCACTCTCCTGTCACTCGTGACTGCCTGTTGCAGCGCATCCTGAATGAACTCTTTCAGGGTTGAACCCCGCAACGCTGCCACAGACTTTACCTGGCGAAACAGAGGCTCGGGCAGATCAACCGTGGTTCCCATAAAAGCATATTTACATAAAAGCGCGTTGGGGATCAAACGAAACCCAGGCCAGAAAAGCGGGTAGCGCAGAGTCTCGTTCTTCAGAGACTCTGCGGCTTTTCCTTCAAATTCGCGCCCCTTGCTCAGCCGGCAGCAATACATTATGGCTGGCCAGAATGCCATGCGCGCTGACGCCTGTGCTCAGGCCTCCCGTGTAATCCTGCACACTCGACCACTGCCACTCCTCGGCGTGTTTGACGAGGCCGGCCCTCACTGGGTTGAGATGAATGTATTCCACTTTCTCGGAATATTCCTTAACGCTTCGCAGAGCGCGGTCCAAAAATCGTGGCTGCCAGAAAAGGCCCCGCTCTTCTCTGCCCGCATGGGTGCGAAGCGTCGAGCCCACCTTGATCGATTCCATTACACGCGAGAGGGTGAAGGGGAAACGGGGGAATATGATCGCATGCCCCGCCGCGGCGGGATCGGGCAGGAAAACCCAGGCGGTGGGCAGAGAGCGCAAAGCACGAAACACAGAGCAGAAAGCACGGACCACATGCTCTTCATTCTGACTCCTGACTTCTGCCTTTCCAATCCCAGGCGGCGCAAGCGGGACATGCTAAGCTTGCCTGGTAGTGACCCAGTTTCGATTTCAGGAGGGTTTGGCAATAAATTAGAGCATAATACCGCTGACGTAGGGGCATGAAGCAGCCCAGATTGAAGTGGGTCGCACTGATGTGGTCCGCTTATTACTGCGCCAATTTTTTCTGGAAACTCATAGATTGGGATGACTTTGCGGACCATCTTGCGTCGCGGGATATCGCTTTGATCCTCGGTGAGAGATTAGTGTTAATGGGTGTGTTCCTCTGGATATACTTCTTGCTTGACCGTCCAACTCCCAAAAAAGATTCAAAATGAGTGACTACCCAATCCCTTCTGGCGGCTTATTTCGGGAGACCGGTGGCGTGAGGCCTGGCCACCTGGCGGCGACACACCGCGCTGGCCATGATGGGCGTGATCGAATTAGAGCACAACTGCTATTCCATTTGGTGGAAGCAACTTGCTTCTCGGTTATACCAAGGTTATGCTATCAGTATGAAAACTGCGATCTCGATTCCTGATCCTCCTTTCCGTGCCGCGGACCGGGCGGCGAAGCGGCAGAAGGTTTCGCGCAGCCGCTTCTACGCTCGCGCAGTCGAGGCCTACCTGAAAACGCAGCAGGCGAACGGAGTGAAAGAGGCGCTGGACGCCATCTACGCCACCGAGGATTCCTCCCTCGATCCCGTGATTGCCCGAATTCAGAGCTTGTCAATTGGCTCTGAGGAGTGGTGATGCGCCGAGGCGAGGTCTGGTGGGCCTCCTTGCCCCCTCCTATAGGTTCAGGCCCGGGGTACCGCCGTCCGGTTCTGGTGATTCAAGCCAACGAGTTCAACGAGAGCGATATCAAGATGGTGGTTGCCGTCATCATGACCACAAACCTCCGCTTGGCGGGGGCGCCAGGTAATGTTCGCTGCGGATCGAAGGAGACGGGACTTCCCCGAGAATCGGTTGTGAATGTTTCCCAAGTCGTGAAGGTTGACAAGGCGCGGTTTACCCAGCGGGTGGGATCAGTTCCAACCCATGTGTTGCGTCAAGTGGAAGATGGGCTACGACGAGTCTTGGGTCCGTAGGTCTTCAGGAGTGTCAAGTACATTGGCAGATCTTCAAACCGTTATTGAGGAATTGTACGCCTGCCAGACCGACCAATACGGCGACGAACACTTCCGCGCCTTCGACGAATTCAAGTCGGCGCTGAACGAAGGTCATGTGCGCGCGGCGGAGTCCGATCCCACTTCACCCACCGGTTGGAAAGTGAATACGTGGGTGAAGAAGGGGATTTTGCTGGGGTTCCGCATCGGGCGCGTTGTAGAGATGCATCTTGAGGTAGAGGGGCGCTCCGCGCTCCCGCTGTCTGGCATCACAGACGAAATCCGACGGGAGCGCGAAGGGCTCCCCTACCAATTCCGTGACAAGCACACATTCCCCCTGAAGCAACTTCCGCGCGACCAGAACATCCGCATTGTTCCTGGCGGCTCGTCGATTCGCGATGGCTGTTACATCGGCAAGAATGTGACGTGTATGCCGCCCATGTATGTGAACGTAGGAGCCTATGTGGACGATGGCGCCATGATTGATTCCCACGCGCTGGTGGGATCGTGCGCTCAGGTGGGCAAACGCGTTCACCTCAGCGCGGCGGCGCAGATTGGCGGCGTGCTGGAGCCAGTTGGAGCCATGCCCGTGATCGTGGAAGACGAGGTCCTGGTGGGCGGCAACTGCGGAGTTTACGAGGGGACGATCATCGGCAAGGGAACCGTTTTGGCCGCTGGGACGATTTTGACCGGCTCGACCCCCGTGTACGATTTGGTGCGGGACGCCGTCTATCGCCGGGAGGGCGAAAAGCCGCTCATGATTCCTCCCGGTGCGGTGGTCGTCCCCGGCGCCCGTGCCATCACTACCGGACAAGGAAAAGAACTGGGACTTTCCCTCTACACTCCTGTCATCATCAAGTACCGCGACGAGAAGACAGACCAGGCGGTGCGACTGGAAGAACTGTTGCGTTGAGTGCTGTCCGTAGTCCGTCGTCCGTGGTCAGTCGCCAAGCAACATCGCGGCTCAACCTGCTGACCACTTACTCGCCACGGCGGGACAACGGACGAGGCATAATTCTGCTCGTCACCACCGAATTGGGAGCGCCAGTGAAGAGTCGAATAGATGAATTTTATTGTGGTAATAAATAAATTAAATTGTGCTTGACCCGGCATTTGGATTATTCTGAAAATGAGGAAGGAAGAATTGGAGTGTCCAAGTGCCTTCCAGAAGCCGTGAATTCTTGATCGGGCGGGAGGGGACTAACACGATGAATGGCTCGATCTTAAACAGGAATGTCATCCGTCTCATCCTTACGACGCCGCCGGCCAAAGCGCTGAGCGGCGAACCCACAGAAAAATTCAGCGTCATTACTATGCCGCCGGCCTAATTGCTGAGCGGCGAACCCACAGAAAGATCTAACCTCACCACGGCTTAAAGATTAGCCGAAATAAAGGTTGACGGCGGCAAGTGGCGATGATAATCTGCCTACCGACTGGTCGGTAGTGCTTGACCAGCCGCTGTCGGAGCGAGACAGACAATGGGAAAACTTTACTCGGGTTCGGAACTCTTACTGGAAAGCCTCAGCCGGCAGAAGGTGGAGGTGTTTTTCGGGCTCCCTGGCGGCGCGGTGTTACCTCTATACGACGCCCTTTACAGCGCAAACATTCGTCACCTCTTGGTCCGCCATGAGCAGGCTGCGGCCTTTGCTGCGGACGGCTACGCGCGGGTGACCGGCAAGCCCGGCGTCTGTCTCGGGACGTCCGGGCCTGGCGCCACGAATCTAATCACTGGCCTGACATCCGCGATGATGGATTCCATTCCGGTGGTAGCGTTGACTGGCCAGGTGCCGTTGTCGCTGATGGGCAAGGACGCCTTCCAGGAGGCCGATACCATCGGCATCAGCCTCCCCAGCACTAAGCAATCGTTCCTGGTTCGGTCCGCGGCCGAGGTCCCTTCCGTGATTCAGAAAGCCTTCAAAGCCGCTGTATCGGGACGTCCGGGACCGGTGTTGGTTGATCTCCCTAAGAGCGTGCTCATGGAAAATGCCGAGCCCAGCTACCCCCCCACCGCCGGCCCCGAACTTCCAGAGCGCGCGCGCGAGTGGACGGACGATGACGTCGAGCGCGCCGCCGATATGATCCTGGCAAGCAGAAAGGCGGTGCTTTATGCGGGTGGTGGTGTGATCACGGCAAACGCTTCCGATGAATTGCGCGAGCTTGCCGATTTGACACATATTCCACTCACCAGCACGCTGATGGGTCTGGGGTGCTTTCCCTCGCGCCACCCACTTTCGCTGGGCATGTTGGGGATGCACGGCGCTTATGCCACCAACATGGCAATCTGCCAGTGCGACTTGCTCATCGCTGTCGGCGCGCGGTTTGACGACCGTGTCACGTGCCGCCTGGACGGTTTTGCGCCCAACGCCAAGAAGATCCACCTGGATGTGGACCCGTCTGAGGTCAACAAGAACGTGCGGGTTGATTTGGCTCTGGTCGGCGACGCCAAGGAGACATTGCGCGCCCTCCTTGCCGCCTTGCAGCGCAGGAACGCAACACCCCCGACTGCAAGGCAGCAGTGGCTCCAGCGAATTGAAGCCTGGCGTTCCGAGCACCCCCTGACCTACGATAAGTACGCCAACAACGTCAAACCTCAATTCGTGATCGAGACGCTCTCGCAGCATGCCAGTGAGGATGCCATCGTCGCGGTGGACGTGGGCCAGCACCAGATGTGGGGCGCCCAATTCTGGAATTTCACCCGCCCGCGCGCTTGGCTCTCTTCCAGCGGGCTGGGTTCGATGGGCTATGGCTTCCCGGCGGCCATGGGCGCGCAAATGGCATTTCCCGATCGACAGGTGATCGCCATTGTGGGCGACGGCGGATTCCAGATGACCCTGAACGACCTCGCCACCGTTGTGCAGTACCGTGTTCCGGTCAAGATCGCCATCATCAATAATCGCGCCCTGGGGATGGTCCGCCAGTGGCAGGAGATCTTTTTTGAGAAACGTTACTGCGACACTGACTTGGACTTCGCTCCCGACTTCGTGAAGTTGGCCGAAGCTTACGGAATTCGTGGCGCGCGGGTCGAGCACCGCACCGACGTGGCGGATGCGGTGCGGGATTTCTTGAGCGATCGCGAGCCGCGCCTGATCGACTTCTGGGTTGATCCGGCAGAGAACGTTTATCCGATCGTGCCGCCGGGAGGATCCCTGGCGGAAATGGTGGTGGAGCCCCCGCGCGTCCTGGTGGAAGAGGAAGCGCTCGACGATCTGTGGGCGGTTTAAGCCCACCAGGTGGCGGAGAAAGGTACTTGCGCGTCGTTCTGAGCGAGGATAGCCAAAGACCGTTATCCGTGATGTCAGAAACCCAGCGCATGGCAAAGTGGGTCCGCCCTCTCCCAAGGGGAGAGGGTGGACCGCGACGCCGCTTTCTTGAGGCGACGCGGGCCGGGTGAGGGGTTAGTTGCGGGGCGAGGACGGCTCAGACAGGCTCGGCCCAAGCTGCTCAATGGAAACGAGTAATGCGTCGAGTTTCTGGAGAGTGGCTTCTTTCCGGAACTGGCGCAAGGGCAGCTTGCCAACACTTTAGCCTCCTGACAGGAGCAGGTTATGCAGTGGTTGCTGACTCTTGAAACCAATAACGACATGATATCAATCTGCCGCCTGATGAACATTTTCCGTCGAAAGAGCCTGAAGATTACTACGCTGGTGATGACGGCCCGGCCGTCGGGTTTCTCCGTGATCGGCGTCGTAGATTCAGCGGAAGCCGATATAGACTACCTCTTCAATTTCTTGCGGCGGACCGAGGGGGTGCAGCACGTCACATGCTACCGCCATGAATCTTTCCCGAATGCTTCCTTCGTGTTTATCGATTCGGAAGCGGACAATTCCAGCGTCACTCAAGTGCTGAAAGCATTTCCAGAATCGAAGCTGATTTTTGCCAGCCACGGGAAGTACTTGCTGGAGATTCCGGTGGAGAAACGGCGGAACCCTGCTTCGGCAGGGGCTCGAGACCCGGCGTTTCTTCCCTTCGCTTGCGTCAAGACAACACGCAGTTCCACGCACCCGGAGCTTGCTGCAGTTCAGGCTTGATTTTCCCTTTCGCCACTCTACCCAGGGTGGTGGTGTCATTTGCGAGGCATGGCGGTTGGAAGTCGCCGTCATTCCCGCGAAAGCGGGAATCTACCCCGCAAACCTTCGGAAATGCGTTGTCGACAAACTGGATTCCCGCTTTCGCGGGAATGACCGGTGTCTCGAAAGGGATCGCATCCCAAATGACATCAAGACCCGAGCCAGTGTAATACATGACGACGAAGTGGAGAACTGGTATTCTGCATCGATCCCTGGAGATCAAGACTTTCTGAGGGTATTTCATTCTTCAAGAGGAAACGAAATGGCAAAAGTCTATTACGAGAATGATGGAGATTTGAAACACTTGGCGGGCAAGACCGTCGCTGTTATCGGTTACGGGAGCCAGGGGCACGCGCACGCGCTCAATCTGCGCGACAGCGGGATGAAAGTGATCGTGGGTGAGGTCCGCCCCTCTGTCCCCCAGGCCAAGGCGCAGGAGGCAGGCTTCGAGGTCGTTGATGCAGCGGAAGCCTCCCGGCGCGGCGACCTTATCGCCGTGCTCATCCCTGACCATGTACAGCCCAAAGCTTACAAGGAACAGATTGAGCCCCATCTTGGCAACGGGAAGACCTTGTTGTTTGCCCACGGGTTCAACATTCACTTCAACTTTGTCATTCCACCCCCTACGGTGGACGTCATCATGATCGCGCCCAAGTGCCCCGGTCACCGGTTGCGCGAGCTTTTCCAGGAAGGCATCGGCGTCCCGGCCTTGCTCGCCGTCGCACAGGACGCCTCCGGCCACGCCGTCGAGACCGCGCTGGCCTACGCGAAAGGTCTCGGGAGCCTTAAGGCGGGTGTCATCCGCACCACCTTCAAGGAAGAAACTGAAACAGACTTGTTTGGCGAGCAAACCGTATTGTGCGGTGGGGTGTCATCATTAATCACGGCGGGATTTGAAACCCTGGTCCAGGCGGGCTACCAGCCGGAGATCGCTTATTTCGAGTGCCTGCACGAATTGAAGCTGATCGTGGACCTGATTTATCAGGGCGGGATCAAGTATATGCGCTACTCGGTGAGCGACACGGCTGAATACGGCGACTACACCCGCGGGCCGATGGTGATTGACGCGCACGTCCGCGAAACCATGAAGAAGATTCTCGCCGAGATTCAGAATGGCCGCTTCGCGAATGAATGGATGGAAGAGAACGCTCAGGGCCGGAAGAAGTTCCTCGAAATGCGCGCCCAGGCAGCAGAGCACCTGATTGAAAAGGTCGGGAGTGAGTTGCGGAAAATGATGCCCTGGATTCAGGGCTCCAAGGAGGAAGCCACCGCCGCTCAAGCCGAGGCACGACGATAGCTCGGCAGGGAATCTCACTTACCCGGGCTACCCGCAGTTATAATCAGGAGAAATCCCGCCACTCCGTTCGTGGGCATCCAATACGCATCGTCCGTCATTCGTAGAGGATAACCCCGCCCTGTGTCATTCTGAGCGAAGCGAAGAATCCCCGCATTTGACAGCGTAATCAGTGCGAAAAATAATGCCGAGATGCTTCGCGGAGTTTACCCTGAGCGCAGCGAACGGGCTCAGCATGACAGACCCGAAGGTAGTATAAGGAGGGACATGAGACCAGGAACAGACGTTTCGCAGACGAGTGCTCAAGCAGTGAAGGATCTTCACTCCCACATCAGGAAACTCGCGCTCATCGGCGCCGGGAAACTCGGTGAGGGGCTGCTCTCGGGAATTTTGGGCTCGCAGCTTGTTCCCGTTGGGCGCGTGGAGGCTACCGTAGCTCACCAACCGCGCGCCGACTACCTGACAGAAAAATATGGCATCAAGGCGCATACCAACAACGTTCAGGTGGTCTCCGGAGCCGACCTGGTGCTGATCTGCTTGAAACCCCAACAGGTGAAGGGCTTTCTGCACGAAGTCAAGAAGAAGCTGAGAAAAGACGCCCTCATCATTTCCTCTGCGGCCTCGGTGACAACGTCCTTGATCGAGCGTGAAATGGGACGGCCGGTGCGCGTGGTCCGCGCCATGCCCAATACCCCCTGCCTCATCCGCCAGGGTATGACGGCCCTTGCGGCAGGGCAGCACGCCACCGAAGATGACATCCGCCTGGCGCGAGACATCTTCAGCTCCATGGGCCGAAGTGTGGTAGTGGATGAAAAACACATGGATGCCATCACGGGTCTTTCGGCCTCCGGCCCTGCCTACGTTTATATGATTATCGAGTCACTGGCCGAGGCGGGGGTGAAAATGGGGCTGCCGCGCGACCTCTCGACCGAACTCTCCGCCCAAACCTTGCTGGGTGCTTCCGCCATGGTGCTACACACCGGCGAGCATCCCGCCAAGTTGAAGGACATGGTAACCACGCCGGCCGGCTGCACCATCGACGGTCTGTTGGAACTCGAGGAAGGCGGCTTGCGCGTTACTTTAATCAAAGCTGTGGTGCGCGCCGGCGAGCGGGCGCGGCAACTCGTGGAAAGCCAGAATACCTAGTAGGGGAGTGTCTCTTTCAATCTTCGGGTAGCTGGTTGATGAGGACGTCGATTATGTGGAATATGAGCAACCGCGAGAACGGGCGACAGTGCTTCGCCCTGAAACCAGTTGTGTTGGATCTGCCTGTTCTCTTGATGAAATGGCAGGGCGGGCCATCTGACCGCCCGTCCAGAATCTGCGATAAACATAAGGCGACTTTTGGCGCGTAACCTGTGATTTGATTGCGATACCACTGTTAGGGCTTCGATCAGTTCTGCGGTAAGCGGTCCAAGTGATTAAATGCTGCGGAGGGTAGCTTGCGATTGCACAAAACCAACCGGAACCTATCCCATGAACCTATTCCATGTACGCGTCCCTCGGCCATGTCGTGTATACTGCGCCGATGCTGCGCCTACGGCATTTCTACGGTGAGAATCATCTCCATTACCTAAGTTCCAACATCTATCGGCGAGCCCGCATTTGTGACTTCGACCGATTCAAGCTCACCGGCACGGCGTTCCAGCCAGCCAAATCCGGGTACATATCTGGGGCTACCTTCACACTCGTCAGGAGAACCGAAAGATGAAACTAGCACGGCTTATGCATCTAAGTCTTATCTTAGTGTGCCTTCTAATCTCTGGGACGATCAAAGCCACCGCACAGGTCACGGCAATCACTGCGGGTACTCTGATCGACCCAGAGACCGGCACGGGAAAGACGAACCAGGTCATTCTGGTCGAAGCCGGCAAAATCAAGGCGATGGGCGCCGGCCTGCAAATTCCAAGCGATGCGGTTCGCATCGATCTCTCCACGGAAAAAGTTTTACCCGGGCTCTTCGATGCACACACCCACCTTCTCGCAAGCGTAGACCCAAAGTGGGATCTTGGCGATTTTTGGATCATGGCTTTACAACGCCGATCCGGGTGGAGGGCGATTCAAGGGGCACGCTACGCCAAGGAGATGCTCGAAAGCGGTTTCACCACGGTTCGCGACGTCGGAAATTCAGGCGATTATCTCGACGCTGATCTCGACAAAGCGATTCGTTTCGGGGTCGTGCCGGGACCCACGATGATCTTCTCCGGAAGAATCATCGCGCCATTTGGCGGGCAATTTTGGGATACGCCTGCGGACGCTCATCTGCTGGACAATCCTGAGTATCGCTTTGCCGATTCACATGACGAGTTGCAGAAGGCCGTGCGGGAGAACATTTACTGGGGCGCGCGCGTCATCAAGATCGTCGTGGACGGACAGAAATACGCGTACTCAGCGGACGATATTCGCTTCATCGTACAGGAAGCAGCACGCGCTGGCGTGAAGGTCGCCGCGCACGTTCAAACCGGGCCGGGCGCGCATTCGGCCATCGAGGGTGGTGTCGCGTCGATTGAACATGGCTGGGTGTTGAGCGATGAGGACCTGGCGCTGGCTAAGAAGAAAGGCGTCGTTCTTGTTAGCACAGACTTCACGGTAGCCGCATTGGTGGCGACGGGGATGGAGCCGGATGCCGCCAGGCGCACCCATGAACGATATGTCGCTCGGTTGAAACGTGCCTGGGCCGCCGGCCTGGACATTGTTTTCGGCACGGATGTGATGTCCGATGTGAAGGGACGGACCCGAGGCGAAGTAGCGATAGAATACATCGACAGCTTCCGGGAAGCAGGGATCAGTGCCCCCGATATCCTGCGAACCATGACGGTCCGCGCCGCCGCGTTGCTCGGCGTGGAAAAAGAGCGCGGGTCGATTCGCGTCGGCATGGCCGCAGATTTGGTCGCGACGCCCGCGAACCCCCTGCGTGATATTGATGGATTGAAAAGAATCAATTTCGTTATGAAAGACGGTCGGATCTGGCGCAATCCGTAAGCGACGAATAGGGCGGCCATACGGAAGTCGTGTTCCGGTTGCCTCCTCCACCGATTCGACGGTGAGGAGCCGCCCAGGGCTTACCGATGTGTCCGCTCCCGGAAGGTTTACGCGCATGCGGAAGGCGTTGCTGGGGGGGCGCGGCAACTTGTCTCCGCAGTGACTTCGCATTAATGCTGCCTGACGCGGCAGCATAGACTTAAAGACCTGACCGCTGCCGCCCAAGTAAACAGTTTTCGGATGGATAGGTCGGCTGCCGAGGTCGCGTCCGGTCAAAAATAGCCCGGAATACAAAGACGCTGCCGTATAACTTAGATTTCTTCGTCGATGGTCTTCGAACGGATCTCGACCATCGAGATTTCGGCGGCGCGCTCACTTACTTGATCCCAAAACTCTTCCTTTTGAGGATTCAGGGCGAGAACTTTCATCACGGCCTTTTCGGTTTCGCGAAGCATCTCCACATACTCTTCCATGAGCCGCTTCAGAACATGAGTATCTGGGATGGTGAAGGCTTTTGCTCTCGGCATAATTACCTCTCCAGTTGCTCGCTTACCAGCACCCAGCGCAGAGAGAGTAGGCGGTAAGCAGTACGCAGTAGGCAGGGTCAATCCAAAATCCAAAATCTAAAATTGCCCCAGCCCCTAGCCCCTAGTACTACTACGTTAAGTCAAGGTGGACGGTTTCGTTTGCGAATTACGCTGCCACAATACGCGCACTCTCCGGTCCAGGTAAACAACAGGCGTTGGATCTCACGACGGGTCTGTGGCAGGGTCCACCCAGAAGTTTTTTTTACTGCGCAACATCTCCAAGGTCAGGAAGGCATGCGCCAACATAACCAAGGTGACATGATGGTGCCAGCCTGTCCAATTGCGGCCTTCGTAATGG
>JBEKME010000167.1:0-11336 GCA_050008675.1 Terriglobia bacterium | reverse complement strand
TTCTGCGGCCAATGGCAATCCTCGCAGGTCTCGCGCGCGGGGCGTAGGTTGTGAACCGGCGTGGGGATAGGGCGCGGATAGAGGTTGAAGGTCACGGCCAGCAACTGGTAGCTGCCCGAGATTTTCGAGCGCACAAACCACGGCGCCCCCGGTCCAATATGGCACTCGATACAAGCCACGCGCGCGTGCGGGGAGCGCTGGTAGGCCGTGTATTCGGGCTGCATCACTTGATGACAGGTCTGCCCGCAGAACTGCACCGAATCCATATAGAGTGTGCCGCGGTAAGTAACCACGGCGAAGAGAGGCACATTGAGGGCGGTCATAATCACTACGAACAACGCCGTCCGCTTCAGGCGCGGGTCGCGAAAGTCGATAGTCGGGTAAGTAACGGGTAGCGTGCCGCGTCGCCGGTATCTGCGGAAATCGCGGTAGATGCCGAGTGGGATCAAGAGCAGTCCGGCAACAAACAACGCTGGCAGCAGAAGGAAAACTAAGATGCCGGCGTAAGGGTTGTACACCACCCCAAAAAGCTGGAAGAGGTAAGCCAGTACCAGAGTCACGCCGGAACTGGTCGTCAGCACCACGCCAAGGCGACTAACCAGATTGTGGCTGAGATAAAATATCGGACGCAGGGTGTTCGCCAACGGCCCCGAGAGGCCACGAGTGCGTGCCTGTTCCGGCCTTCCAGCAGGAATTTCTTGGTTTTCGGGCATGTTTTTGCGTAAGCGATTTTCTGAGGTACGAGAGAAGGGGGCCTGCCGAAATAGGCCCGACCCCCGCTCGACTAACTTCTGCAACTACTTCTTCTCGTCCGCCTTATAGCCCTCGAGTGAGTGGTTATGCTCTTTGTAGTACTTCCCAGCATCGGTAAGTTCCTTGAACTTTCCGGGTGGGTGGCAGAAGGTGCATGGCTTGCCTTCCTTCTTGCCATATTCCGCCTTGCTCATCCCCATGGAGACAGCGATGAAGGCTGCAAGAGTCAATAGTAACAGTGACCGAATGATTTTCACAGATCAGACCCTCCTAAAAGTGCTGTAGTCCCGTCGAGGCGCATTTTCTGCCCCGATTTCAGCACCGACATGATTGTTACAGCATTCTAAATGCCAGGCTTGCACATCTGTTAATTTTTTCACAGCCCGAGTATAGCAAAAGTTAGCACTTTTCTGGGCCTCGCTAGCACCTTGCATTCAAATAAGTTGCGCGAAATTCCAGGGGTTTTGTGGCAAATGACTCAATCCGATCTTTCCTGTTTGTAGCCATGACCACTTGTCGCTTAGCAGCTAACTGGTTGTATTAGCCTGATCTTAAAGGAAGAGATCGGCCGCATCAATGCGTATCTTTTACACGCAACAATGTTGAATTCCTGGCATATCACGTGCCATCTCATCGGCTGTGGGCAGTGTTCGAGCGAGTTTGGGTTCGCCACCACTGTTGGTAGTGGTCTCATTTGCGAGACACGGGCGCTCCAGGCCGCAGTCATTCCCGCGAAAGCGGGAATCCAGTCCGCAAACCTTCCGAAATGCGCTGTCCACCGACTGGATTCCCGCTTTCGCGGGAATGACCGACGTTTCGCAAGGGATGATGTTCCAAATGACGCCACTACCCAACTGTTCCTACGAGGAGTCTGAACCGGAGCAAGGAATCGACCACGAATCTTATCTTGTGAGGAGCCCCCTTGAAGCTGGAACGAATCCTTTGCCCGCTGGATTTTTCAGAGTTTTCCACCAGGGCTTTTGAATACGCGCAGTCACTGGCACGGCGCTATAAGAGCAAACTGCTGCTCGAGCACGTTCTCCACCTGGCATTCTCGGCCTATCCCTCCTACACCAATCCGGAAGCGATCGACAACGTTTCGCGGGGCCTTTCAGCTTTTGCCCGGGAGCAACTTAAGGATTTTGTGCGGAAACACAGTCGTGAGGGAATCGAGATTGAGAGCTTTGTGGACGAAGGTGATGTGACGGATACAATCCTTGCCTTCGCCCAAACGCGAGCCGTGGACTTGATCGTGATGGGTACGCACGGCCGGCACGGCCTGGACCACATCCTCCTCGGCTCGGTCACGGAAAAGGTGCTGCGAAAGGCGCGCTGTCCCGTCCTGGCAGTGCGCAAACCCGCGCACGAATTTGTGGCCGCGGAGGACAGTGTCGAGCCGGTGCATTTGCGGAAGATCCTTTTCGGGGTGGATTTTTCGACTTATTCCGAGCGGGCCTTACTCTATGCGCTCTCCCTGGCTGAGGAATATAAAGCCGAACTGACCTTGCTGCACGTCATGGAGGATTTCCCGCTGCACAAGGATCTCACCGCGGTCACCTCCGAGGTGGTGCAGCAACTCGAGGGCCTGCTGCCACCCTCCGCCCGGAATAGCAATCTCCTTAAGCCCCGTCTGCGAGTCGGCAAGCCCTACGAGGAGATCATCCGCTCCGCCCGTGAAGCGGATACGGACCTCATCATCCTCGGAGTGCGCGGCCGCAATGCTCTGGACTTGGCCATCTTTGGTTCCACAACCCACCGCGTCATCCAAAAGGGTCCATGCCCGGTCTTGACTGTTCCCCTCTGATTTCCAGTTTCTAGTGTAGTGCGTCCAACGCTTCTTCACGTTTGGCGACCCCGGTCGGCTGGCGCAGAGCGAAGCTCTGCGCTCGGCGGATTTCTAGTCCCTGGAGGCCGCAGAGCCTCGCTCTGCGCCAGCCGGGAAGCGGTTTAATTCCCCACATATTTAAGTTACTGCTGGACCTCAGTTGGCGCAGGGTTTGTATCGACCTCCGGAACTGGCGCTTTCGAAGCAGCGCTGGCTCCGGGCCTCGTCAAAAGGAACAGGGCACGCCCGCTGACTTCCTCATCGAATTCGACACCGCCTCCCTCGAATGTCAGCCTTATCCCTTCCACTTGGCGTTCGGGAGGCGCTTTGCCGAGGGCGCAGTTCACTTGCAGCATGGCGGTTTTCGGTCGCCCCCACACCGGCAAGAGGCGGATGCGGAAAACGGCCAGACCGCCTGCCGGCATGGAGCCAGAGAACATTCGCAAACGCATGGGGCCGAACTGTGGGGGGCCTAATGCCCGGCCTTCGCGCATGAGCGCACCCGGCGCGATGCCATAGGAATCAAAACTGACGAGTTCGCTCGCCACCCAGACGCCTGTCTCAAGCACCACTCCATCGGTGGACTTGTGGGTGAAAATTCCGGCTGCCGTGACCGACTTGCTTCGCGGAGCGAGCGTGCCTGCGCCGCTCATCTCGTAGCTGTCGCCTTGGGCCGACTTGACCACCGCCGGGCAGGTGGCAGAGTCACCGGAATCGCAAAGGAACCCCGATGCCACCAGGAAGGTGTAATTAGCGGACATGCTTTGGGCCATGGCCGGACCTGCGCCCAGAAACATGGCCAGGCTCGGCACGACGGCCCACGTGATAACCAGGCTCGAAAGTACCCTGTGGCTTGACATGATCCCCTCCCCTCGGACTTGGCCCAACTGTTTAATCGGTCGAACCAGACACACGACCCAGTTCACGACGCATGCGCCCCTCGCGTCGTTGCTACTTGACCGGGCCGGGCGGATGGTTGCGGAGCAGATAGGCAAGGAACGAACCGTCCGGCCTCGATACCACCCTGCGACACCCCCGTTTGGGTTGCCGGGTCACACAGGATGAAAACTACAGCTTAACATACCTCACTTAGAGTGGAACTGCACTGCGCCTGCGCATGAGCTGTAAGTGTCCGCTGGGCACTTGTTGCCACCGCCGTAGGTGACCGCCGCAATCCTGTCGTTGTTCACGCTGAAAGACCAACCCCAATCCCCCGGGGAGGTAAGGACTTCGAAGAAGGTTGGGTTCTTTGTGGTCCACCGCACAGGCCTGTCGATCGAAAAGTCATCGTTCCAACACTCGCCTATCATGTCGCCCAGTTCGTTGATGCCTTCGGCGTAGCAGATCGTGACACCCGCTGGCATCGCCAGCTCAATCGGAGGGCTATATGTCTTCCTGAGAGGATCGAGTGGTTTCCAATACGCTGGAATCCAGACACTAAGGTCCGCTAGTTCTAAATCGCCCGAGATTTCCCCGCGGTCATTAATGTTGAAGGGTTCCGAAACAGGGTAGGCTGAGACAAAAGGAAGCCTGGTGAGCTTCCACTTCCCATTCTTGAGAGGGGTCCAGAGCACACCGACTTGCGTGTATTGACTGTCGAAACCCTCCCCAACGATCTGACCAGAATCATTCACTCCCCATGCAAACCACCAGATCATTTTATCAAAACCGTCTGTGTCGAGCTTTTGCATCGTCCATCTGGTAACAGCTTGCCCGTTCCTCCACACAACCGATGGGGTCCACACAACCGGAAGGGTCGGAGCACACATTATGCAGCTTATCTCGACCCCACTCCAGCCCACGATCAGCGTTCCCTGCTTGTTCACTCCGGACGCATAACTGGAGTTGTAGGTTGGGTAACCGATATCGGCAAGGGTGCCAAGATCGACCATGCCGGACTTCTCTGTCCAAACGAAAGCGTGCACGCGGTCGTTGTCTCGAGTGGCAGAGTGCCCAACGATCATGCCTGTGTCAGAGACCGAAATGACGCCCTCTTCCCAACCGCTGGCTGTTCCACCCAGCGTGCCGAGGTCGATCCACTTCCCTGCACGTGGACCAAACAGAGGAATAGCAAGGGGATGGGTGGAGCTGTCCGCCACGTCGCCCATGCCAACGGCAACGCCAGAATCGTTAACGCCTCCCAATGCCGCCCAGGTTCCGCCCGGGTAAGTCCCCAGTTCCCAAACCTTGTCTTGTTGAGCCCAGGTCCCTTGGCCGCTGACGATCAGCAGCAGGACCGCCGAAAACACAATGTTGAATAATTTACGCATAGATTCACCTCCAAAGATGCGAACAAGCCATTTCGTCATGGTTCTTGTCCTCTGTTGTTCTGGGAAAGTCGCATCGGGCTTAAATTGCCCGCTACGCGGTGCCCAGTTTCGCGTTCAGCGCCCCCAAACGTCAATGCACGGCGGGTAAAAACGAGGTCGAATGTTTGTACATGGCTAACTTCCTGAGGCGAGACGACTTGTCCTCTGAAACACTTTTGCCGGTTGGCCTTTCAAGGGAAGTCCTGGAGTGGTATACTTGCCCTCAACTGGTGGCAGTTGGCCCCATGAACGACAGTAACGCCCGACCGCGCCTGTTGCGCTTTGGTGTTTTCGAGGTTGACCTTCGCACGGCAGAACTGCGCAAGCAGGGACTGAAGGTCAAGCTGCACGGTCAGCCCTTTCAAATCCTCGCCCTGCTGCTGGAGCGTCCGGGGGAGCTAGTGACCCGCGAAGAGATCCGAGCGAAGCTCTGGCCGGGGGACGCCTTCATTGATTTCGAACACAGCGTCAATAGTTCGATCAAAAAGCTGCGCGAGGCCTTAGGGGACGACGCGGCTGCTCCACGCTTCATCGAAACCTTGCCGCGGCACGGGTATCGCTTTATCGCGCCGGTGGAGGCGGGGGCAAGGCAAGAATTGCCCCTGCCGACCACCGGCCCGAGGGCGATTCATGAATCGCCCCTACGAAGACACTGGGTTGTCGCGGTGGCAGGCGGCTTGGTGGTAGCCGTGGTGGCTGTGCTTTTCGCCGTCAATGTCGCCGGCCTACGCGACCGCTTGCTGCGACGCACTCAGACGGTGCCCAAGATCGAATCCATCGCCGTGCTGCCGCTGGAGAATCTCTCCCACGACCCGGAGCAGGAATACTTCGCCGACGGCATGACGGAGGAGTTGATCACCAATCTAGGCAAAGTCAGCGCGTTGCGCGTGATTTCGCGGACCTCGGTGATGCGCTACAAGGGCACGAAGAAACCGCTGCCGGAGATTGCTAACGAGCTGAATGTGGATGCACTGGTCGAGGGGACAGTCCTTCGTTCCGGCAACCGGGTGCGCATCACCGCGAACTTGCTCTACGCGAGGACCGACCGCCACCTGTGGGCGGAGACCTACGAGCGCGACCTCCGGGATGTGCTTTCGTTGCAGGACGAGGTGACCCAGGCCGTGGCGCGGGCGATCAAGGTTGCGCTTTCCCCAGCAGAGTCCAGTCGTTTGGCCGCGGTGCGCTCGGTCAAGCCCGAGGCCTACGAACTTTACCTGCAGCACGACTGGCAAATGGTCCAATTGAAAACACTCCGTGCGTGGGACTCAGTTCGCTCCGACCCGCGCTTCCAGGATCTGCTGCGCCGCATGAACTTCCCGCCGTAGTTCGCCGCCTGCCTAAGCAGCCCCTCTCACAACGAGCAGGGAAGGGCGGAGTTTTAACCCTGCCATTATCGGCACTTCTAATTGTTCCCCCGTCTCGCACCCCGTTCCATCGCATGCCGCTCATGACACTCTGCGCAACCTGTGTACGGCACGCGGAGTTAACGCGGTGGAGAATCACTGAATCGGCCAACTCACCGTGCAAGTCCCAGTCGATGTCGTAACCGTGCCGCTCAAGGCGACTCCATTCACAGCGCCCGCAAAACTCATCCACATCCACCCGCCGCCACTGCCGGTCACAACTCCGTTATGGTCGATTAGCGACAGCGTCGCCACCACCCCGTCCCACGCGAATCGTCCACCCTCCATATTTGGAATGAGAGGCGGCGCAACAGGAAAGATGATATACCCGCTCACCACGGCGGTCCCGGTACCACCACCCAATGTTCCCGATACAGACAGAGGGAATACTCCATTACCATTATCATCCACAGCGCCGGTAGTAACATCAAGCGTGCCTGCAAATAGCACATCGCACCGCTGCGCCGGGTCCTCGGTAAAATAGCAGCCGCACATCGTCGCGAAAGACGGTTGTTGTCCTCCGAGTAGTGTTATCATCTGTGCCAAAGAAAGCAGGCTCAGTACGACATCGCGTCTGATCTTACAATCAGTTTGCTGTGCACATTCACTATTCCATGCCTGATACATAGCTTGGAGAGCAGTTCCCATTTGGTTCAAATAGGTGCCAACCAACTCAGGGATGTTAACGCCGTACGGACTAAACGCGGACAGCAACTCTAGCTCTTCAAGGTCAGACAGCGCGTTGTCGCCCAACTCCCCCCAATTTGGACAGTCGCCGGTACTGACGCAATTAATGAAGGCGTTCACGGCCGGAATTACTTCATCCTGAAGAAATGCGTCCGTCAACGCCGTAAGTCTATTGCGATCTGAGTCAGTCAGGTATCCGCGCGCTTGAGCCGCTGCCAAAATCGCAGCTATCTGTTGTTCGAGGGTCTGGCCGGGATCAGAGAGATGAACAGACAGGGAAGCGGCCATATCCGCATCATTGCCAGTGAGAACCCCGTACGAGCTGAAATGGGAGACGGAAAGCGTGAGTCGTAAGTCTGCCTTCTCCAGAGGGAAGAGTCGGAATGTGTTAAGCCCACCGTCGCAAGCGAACCCCGGTACGTATTTCCGCAAGGAGCTGGAATCAGGCAAAGTGAAAGCGAGTTCGAGAGGACTGCCGAAGCGAAGTCCTTCTGGTTCGAGCTTTACCCCAGAAATAAAAGAGCCTGTCCATGGGATATTGATAATGCTGGTGATGGGAGTTATGCGGATCTCTGTCGGCGAGAGGATCGCGAATTTTGGCACGGTGAGCGATATTTGAACACCGGCGGCAGAGGTCGCGGTAATTTTCCCACCATGTCCATCGATCACTTGCGCAACGCTTCCGTCTTGCTCGAGGATAGGGACAAGATCAATCCTGGTTCCTTCGATCCAAATGGTTAGCTTGCTCCCTGGGGGGCTGGCTATCCACACTTCCAGGGTCGAGGGGTCCTTCAAGTGCACCGTTTTCTGGAATTCACTTGCCTGCTGGTTGAAATCCCAGATTTGCAGGACAGGGAACCCGTTGATCCACACACCGGCGGCGGAGACACGATTTTTGCCATCCGCGCCCCCATTCAATACGTGAAGGGTGAAAGGAGCCTTATATCCCCTGATCGAAAATCGCCTCACCTGTCCAAGCGGCTTCCCTGTGCCGCGGACGAACACCTCAGGGCCATAAAAAGAAACTAAGTTGGGCTGGGATTGCGGCGTGGCTTGGCCGTTATTCGCTGCAAGCTGGCCGTGCTTGAAAACCCCACCGCCAGCCGAGCGATCAGTGCGGGCAGACTTCGGGACGCTTCGGCTTGAGATCCCGGATTTACTGCCCAGAGTTGTCGCCAGGGACGGCTTGGCGAGCGGCCAGCGATAAAACCCCAAGCCGAGGACAATCACGGATAAACCAACAAGGGAACAAAAGTGCACTCTGTGCTTCATAAATCACCTCGAACGAGCTTCCGAAATCTGCACCAGCCTGTCGCAAGCGCGTCGAGGTGTCAATGCAAGGTGGGTAAAAGCGAGGTAGAATGTTTGTACATGGCTAACTTGCTGAGCAGAGCCGACTTGCACCGTGAGATACTTTGATCGGGTAGCGGGTCAGTTTGATGGAGAGGCGGCTTCAAGCCGCCATTTGGTCCGTCAGTCGACGGATAAACTCGCCGCTATCGCTTCAAACTCCTGGAGTGATATACTTGCCCTGCA
This sequence comes from Terriglobia bacterium, assembly GCA_050008675.1. Lineage (GTDB taxonomy): Bacteria > Acidobacteriota > Terriglobia > UBA7540 > UBA7540 > CAVROP01. The sequence continues at coordinate 2,823 of JBEKME010000167.1, read as the reverse complement.
CCGCTGGTAGTTGGCCCCATGGACGAGAGCAACGCCCGACCGCGCCTGTTGCGCTTTGGTGTTTTCGAGGTTGACCTTCGCACGGCAGAACTGCGCAAGCAGGGACTGAAGGTCAAGCTGCACGGTCAGCCCTTCCAAGTCCTCGCCATGCTGCTGGAGCGTCCGGGTGAACTGGTGACCCGCGAAGAGATTCGAGAGAAGCTCTGGCCGGGGGACACCTTCGTTGATTTTGAACACAGCGTCAACAACTCGATCAAGAGGGCGCGCGAGGCGTTAGGGGACGATGCGGCTGCCCCACGCTTCATCGAAACCTTGCCGCGCCACGGGTATCGCTTTATCGCGCCGGTGGAAGGAGGGGCAATGCAAGAATTGCCCCTGCCGACAACCGGCCCGAGGGCGGTTCGTGAATCGCTCCTACGAAGGCACTGGGCTGTCGCGGTGGCAAGCGCCTTGGTGGTAGCCCTGCTGGCCGTGCTTTTCGCCCTCAACATCGCCGGCTTGCGCGTGCGCGTTTTACGGGCCGTAGGGGCGGTTCGCGAACCGCCCCTACAAATCCAATCCATCGCCGTCCTGCCGTTCGAAAATCTCTCCCACGACCCCGAGCAGGGATACTTCGCTGATGGCATGACCGAGGAGTTGATCACCAACCTCGGCAAAATCAGCGCCCTGCGGGTTATCTCACGGACATCCGTGATGCAGTACAAGGGGACCAAGAAGCCGCTGCCCCAGATTGGGCGAGAATTGAACGTCGACGCGGTGGTTGAGGGGACCGTCCAGCGATCCGGCGACCGCGTGCGCATCACCGCCAATTTGCTGCACGCTCCCACCGACCGCCACCTCTGGGCCGAAAGCTATGAGCGCGACCTGCGGGACGTGCTGGCGTTGCAGGACGAAGTGGCACGGGCCATTACAAATGAGATTCAGATCAAAGTCACGCCGCAGGAGCACGTGCGCCTAGGCAGCGCCCGGCCAGTCGATCCCGAGGCATACAAAGCCTACCTGAAGGCGAGCACCATTCTGGACAATTGGACTGCGGAAAGCGGCCGGTCGGCCATCAAGTATTTTGAGCAGGCGCTCGAACGAGACCCCGGTTTCGCGCCCGCCTCCGCCGGCTTGGCCGATGCTTACATCTTCCTGGGTCGGTTCCACTACCTCCCAGCGAACGAGACGTTCCCAGAAGCGAAGCAGGCGGCGCGGAAAGCTCTTGCCCTGGATGCCAACTCGGCGGAGGCGTATAGCTCCCTTTGCAGCGTCGCAACCTTCTACGACTGGGACTGGCGGGCCGCGGAAATGGCGTGCTCGCGAGCGATCGAGCTCAATCCCAGTTACGGCCCTGCTCACCACATGTACTCACACTATTTCATTTCGACGGGTCGGTTCGCTGAGTCCCTTCGCGAGAGCCTGCGTTACCTTGAGCTTGACCCGCTCAGCCCTGCGGCGAAAACGCACCTCGGAACACATTACAAAATGGCCCGCCAGTACGACCTCGCCATCGAAGTACTGCGCAGAACCGTCGAGTTGGCTCCCAACTTCCCGGATGCGTACGGCGAGCTAGCTTCGAGCTACATCGGAAAGGGGGCGTATCAGGAGGCTGTTCCCCCAGCCCGGAAGGCCGTGATGCTCACGGGGGGCAAAGGATACTTATACTTGGGACTATTGGGCGAAGCGTATGGCATGGCCGGTAGGCGGAGCGAGGCCACCAAGGTTCTGGAGGAGATAAGAGGCGTGTCGCGCGGAGGGTTCGTGCCCGCTCGGACCACAGTTCCGGTCCTTATTGCCCTGGGGGAAAGGGATCGGGCGATCGAGCAGTTGCAACGCGCCTTCGAGGAGCATGATCAGTTAATTCCCTACCTCAAAGTTTGGTGCATGTTTGATCCGCTCCGCTCCGACCCGCGCTTCCAAGACCTCCTGCGCCGCATGAACTTCCCGCCGTAAGGTCGCCTGCGGCTTTCGGCTCACCATTTCTTACGTGCGCCTCTGAGGCGATTCCGTTCCGCAAATGCGCAGCTACGTCGCCGGGCGCAGAGCGAAGCTTTGCGCTCCGCAGATTTCTAATCCCTGGAGACGATGTACGGGCCGTGGCGGCGCTGGCCCTGGCGCGGACAGGCGATACGGCGGGGGCGGAGAAGCTGGCGGCCGAACTTGACAAGACCTTTCCGCTGGGGACGCTGGTTCAGAGGTATTGGCTGCCCACCATCCGCGCGGGGGTCGCCCTGGAACCCAAAGACCCGAATCGGGCAATCGAACTATTGAAGGTAGCGAGCACGATCGAACTCAGCTCAATTACGGCCGACCTGACTATATTCCTGTGTCCGGTTTATTTGCGCGGGGACGCCTATCTCATGCTGCAAGACGGCAACCGAGCGGCAGTGGAATTTCAGAAATTCATCGATCACCGAGGGGTGGCGATGAACTTCCCATGGGGTGCGCTGGCTCGGCTGGGACTGGCACGTGCTTACGCCCTGGAAGCCGGCGTAGGGGCACCCCTTGTGGGTGCCCTCGTGCCCGCCCCGCCAGTGCGGGGGCACCCACAAGGGGTGCCCCTACAGGACGCCCTCGCCAAAGCGCGCACGGCGTATCAGGATTTCCTCACGCTCTGGAAGGACGCCGACCCCGACATCCCCATCCTCAAGGAAGCCAAGGCGGAATACGCAAAGCTGCAGACCGAATACTGAAAAACCCGAATTTGAGCGCAGTTAGCCGAACTTTCGCAGTTGAGGGGTCATTGAGGCAGTAAGTGTTGTGTTTTCAGCAAAGCGGTCTCGAAGGTCTACACTACATTTTCAACTCCAGTGTGGCCGCCGAGTCCTGTTCCGACGCCTT
>JBEKME010000166.1:0-11440 GCA_050008675.1 Terriglobia bacterium | reverse complement strand
CGACGCTTGAAAGCATGAGGCGCTCTTTGCAACGCACGCCGGAAAGTCTCACCCTGGAGACGTACTTGGTCGTGCGAAAATCGACGACGGTGCCGCGGAGAAAGGCAGCGTCAACCCCATCCCCAGCGGTGACGAAGTTGCTGCACGTGGTTGTTTAGTTGTGCAAAGGCCAAATGCAGTCAGTAAACAGGGGACTGTGCGGTTAGCTGGAATCGATCGCTGCGCGAAAGACAGCCATAACGTCTTCCCAGAGTGTCTCGGGCGAGATGTTATGAATGGTGGCGAACAGATAGTCGCCACCCGGCGCCAGGGCTGCTATCTGTCGCTGTATGTGACATCGAACCTGGCTGCAAAGACTCTGTACAACGGACCCGGAAGTTTTTGGGAGAACGGGTAGTGCGAGCGTTTCAACGGAAAGCGGCCGGACGAGTGCTGAAACGAAGAGATCTTCTAGTCGGTGAAGGAGGCCCAGATCGTCTTCGAGCAGTAGCGGGCGGAGTACAATGAGAGTCGTCCTCATAGACATCAGAGAGTGTGGACGTCGAACGAATTCGACCGTCGGGTTGAGGCTAGCCGCAGCCTGACAGGCCTGCAAGGAACCGGAAAAACAGTGTAAGGTCGGTACAGAGACCTGTCTGTCGCCAAAAGTCGATTCCTTTGGGAAACTAATGGGTTACGAGATCGCCCGGGGGGTGGCCATAGGTGCGCGTAAACCGCTTTCATGTTCAAATTTGTTCTGAGTCTATTTGGGTGGGTCAATGCCTTCGTTCGCTCACGAAATAGTCTGGGACTTGAAATCGTGGTGCTGCGGTATCAGGTCAGTGTCCTGAAGCGCAAGAATGCACGGCCGAGATTCGGCCCCTTGGGATCGAGTGCTCCGGATTTTTCTGCGCCGGGTCTGGTCCCGGTGGGCGACGGTGTTGGTGATCGTGAAGCCGGAGACCGTCGTACGATGGCATGGGGCCGGATTTCGGCTCTATTGGTGTTTCCTTTCCAGGCACAGGGAGAAGGGCAGGCCCAGGATTGGCTCCGAGCTTCGTCAACTCATCGAGCGCATGGCGAAGGAGAATCCGACTTGGGGAACACCGCGGATACATAGTGAACTCCTCCAACTTTTCGCCCCTCCTTAACATAATATAAGCAGGCTGCACGGGCGTACACACTGGTTCCCACCGGAGAGGACTTCGCGCTTCTCAAAGCAACTCTTTACCGAGGTTATGCTCTCTTTCCAAGCTGAGGCGAGGACGAATCGCGGCAGGTTTCGTCGCCGATGAGATTTTGGCGAACCACAACACAATCCGGAAAGGGTCTAACCCTTGCCGATCCCGATTCCGCCGGGACTCCGACAAGGTGTTCACTGTCTGCTGCCTGCTATCCTCCGTCTTCCCGCGCAGCTCCAAAAGTCTTACTTCGCGTAAAGTCCTTCCTCGGTATTAAGGGTGGGTTTTGCATTGAAACTGCCGAAGGTTTGGCCTTCTCCCGAGGCGATGTACTCTTTCAGCTTGGCAGACATCTGTCGCGTAACATCCGGGTACTTGTCAGCCACGTCCGTCAGTTCTTTAGGGTCTTTCTCAAGGTTGTAAAGCTGCGTCTGATAGATGCTGAGAGGAGCGTCAGGAAATTTGTGAAACTCAGTCTGGAATGCCTCGGGCGTCCAAATCTTGCTATAGCTCCATTCTTGGTTACGTACCGCCCCGACCCAGCCATAGGTCTGTACCACACTATCGTGTATCCTGCTGGTCATGCCGGTTACCAAGGGCCAGAAATTGTTTCCAGTTACCCGCGAAGGTGGCGTCAATGCCAGTAGGCCCAACAGCGTGGGCATCACATCGGGAATTTGAACAAATCCCCCGACTTTCTTGCCAGCATGCTGATTGCCGGGCGCCCGGATCAGCAACGGAATGTGAGTGACCTGGCCTCGCAGTTTGTCGGGTCCCTTCAAGAATTGCTCGTGCTCACCGAGCATCGCGCCGTGATCGGACATGAAGACGACGACGGAGTTCTCAAACAACCCGAATTGGTCGATCGTTTCCAGCAGACAACCCGTCCAATGATCCACACAATTCACGGCCCGTGCCTAATTTGCTCGCAACCGCTTCTTGATGTCATCGGGAAGGGGAATAGTATCATAGGGGGGTTCTACGTAACTTGGATTGGTTGCGTTGGGCAGGTACCTTTCCAAGAATCGTCTGGGCGGATCCCACGGCTCGTGTGGATCAAAGAACTCCACGTGAAGATAAAACGGCCGCTGCTCGTGGTTCTCGTTCAGCCAACGGATAGCCGCTTGGGCTGCAATCTGGGCGACAGATTCTCCCTCCTGCTGCCAAAGATTGCGGTTGGCCTTGTACTGGCTCACGTGCTCATGAACGAAAGGGGACCCGGGCAAGTATTCGTTCGATACCAGGTCGCTCCCGTCAAGTAGACGGTGAGGTGAGGTCCCGTAATAGTCGAATTCTAAGCCTCGAATCCATCGCCAGGTGTGAAACCCGCGGTGAAAATTCCTGTCGGGCCTAAATTGATGATAAACGCTGCTGATCAGGGCATTAACGTATCCCGCCTCCAGCAGGGTTTTACTGGGTGTGACATCTTCATGATAGAGTTGATGCCAGCCTGGCAATTTCACAATGTCGTCTTGCGGGAAATAGTAACTAGGGATGGCGCGCCGTCCCGTGTAGAGCGTACGGCGAATTGGAATGGTGGGCATCACCTCGGGATACGCGTCCGCAAAGATCGTGGAGTTCTTGGCAAACCTGTCCAGGTTCGGAGTTTCAAGCTGCTCCAGCCATTTCGGGCCATAGCACGCTAAGTTGTCGGAACGGAATGTGTCGGCGACAATCACAATCAGGTTAAGACTATTCCCGCTTTGCTTGCGCGGCCTCTCCCACACCGACCCGGTATTCCGATCGTCGGGTTCCCGCCCTGGAGCCGCCGCCGGAAATCCGGCCGCACTCGCCATGGCTCCCACCACTGCGCCTTTCAGCAAGCTCCTTCTGGAAAGCCCCGCTTTTGCCATTCCATCCTCCAGTTGATCTTCTCCCGTATCTCACGGGCCATACGCCCGCGCCACCAATTATCCCACCCGTGTTTGTCTTTCGGTGCCTCACGGCGTGTAAATCTGAGGAGGCTATCTTGAAAATAGGTATTTTCGGATTCTCCCTTGAGCAAATGAATAAATGTTTACTTGGGAAAAAGTATTCTGACGCATACCACCCAGCCCCCACATCTCTAAGTGTCCCCGCAATCAAACCGACGGATGTTTGTCGCGGGAGCCCGTTGAGGATAAGTGAAGTTCTTGCAACCATGAATGTTGTGCATCGTCAAGTCAGGGAACTTGTACTGCGCCAATTCCGCGACGCCCCCCTGCTTCAAAGGATGATCGGTCTGGTTATAGAATCCTCCGCCCAGCCAGAATCGACGCCCGAACTCGTCCACGTAAGTCTCGCCACCGGATTCCCATTCGACGGGCGCTTCCCTCGGCACAAGAGACAGGGCATCGACATCAAAATGCTCATAGAGCCGCATGTCCGCCTCCACAATCTGCAGGATGTTGTCAATAATCAGAGGTGACCCTACTGGTTTGTAGCCTAGGTAGTGCAGAAGGTTCTGATGAGCCTGCTGGTGAATAGAACACTCCGGCCCCCCCAACAGGATGGGAACGCGATCAGGCTCTCGGTGCCGGAGTGCAGCAACCAGCCTTTCTCGCCGTGCAGCGGGTTGCTGCGAATTCGTGGTCTCGCTCATCTCATCAACCCCGTGAGAGAAAAAAACCGTTCGAAACTCCTGCATGTGCCTTTGTAATGCAGTCTTCAACATGGCACACCGAACAGATTCAATGAGCGCCGTGTCCGAGGAATTTCACTTCCCAGTTCACAGTTTCCGGCTGTCCTTGAAAGCTGAGCCTTAACGAATTCCCGCTCAGTTCATGCTGCACCGGCACTTCCGAGCTCCCTTTGGTTCTCGCCCGCACTTGCGAGACGCTTACTCCTTTGGGAACGTAGACCCACAAGGTGTAGGCGTCCCCGGATACGGTTTCCGACGTCCCCCGCAGCCGGTTTTGCGCCGCATTCCACTCCATGCCCTGGATCGAGTAGGCGCCGGTGATGTGGCGGGAGGTACCCACCAACTGCGGATGATTCACCAGGGGATGAATCAGCAGCACCCGCGTATCATGGGGCTCAATCGTCACTGCCATCTTGCCTTTGAACACCCCCAGCAGCTTCTGCGCCCAGAAATCGAAAACGACATAGGAAGCCTCGGGATCCACTCCCAGCTGGTCCGCGAAAGAAAGCTCTCGATTGCTTGTCCAACTGCGCCAGTTGGTCAACGCCACAACGTCATATACCCCCGACTGGGCGTTCACCTTCACGTCCAGGACCTCCGGGTAGTTATGGATGTAGTCGTCAGGAGTCGTATAATTGAAGGTGTGCCTCTTTGCGTCAGTTCCACGGCTGAAGAGGTCGATAGGCAGAATGGGCACGGTGGGCAATGTCTGCTTGAGCAGTTGTACCCTCTCTGCCGGTAGTTCGGACATTACACTGGCCATTGGGTAGACAACGCCAGTCAGAGAAACGTAAGTGACCACGGTGCGGGCCTCTGGCAAGGTCGTTCCGAATCCCGTCATGCGGCTCTCGCGTGCACGAACTGCCTCGACCAAAGTGGGCCTTCGCTTCGTCGCTTCCTCGACTGTCATCGGAGGCAACAATTCCATCCCCTCCCCGGGATGCACGTAAACGACAAGGTGATTCAGGAAGGCGTTAGCATTGATAGAGCTGAATATGCTGTGCATCCCCTGCCAGTTGTTGTACGCATCCTGCCCGGTGAAGTAAGAGTTGAAATACCCGATGCCATTCAGCGGCAGTCCCGACGGGCAGGCTTCGATAAACCGCTGCGGTCCGACGATCTCGCGGATCAGCTTGAGGCGATTCCGATAAGCGACGAGGGGATCGATGGACTTGTCGTAAAGCCGATCCAGGTCAACACCCGGGACGTACTTCAGGAAGTCATGCTCGCCGTCAAACATCAAATACTCGAAGCCCCAGTCATCCAGAGTGGTGAATAGCTTCTTGAGGAAGTCCAATACCTGGGGATTGGTGCAATCGAGGGTGGGAGTTCCGTAATCCAAAACGATGCTCCCGTCCCGCTTATACCGCAGATACCAATCCGGATGCTCCTCCACGGCTCCGGCGTACGCGTTGGGGACGAGCCAAATTCCTGCCCGCAGACCCTTGGACTTGATGTAATCGGCCAGCCACTTCGGCCCATGGGGAAATTTCGTTTGGTCCCAATCGCTAATCCAAGTATGGTTTTCTCCAACAGTATCCGCACCGGTGTTATCCGTCCCATCGTAGCCGTTGTCGAGCTCGACATACTCAAATCCATAGGGCTTCAGATTCGCCGCAATCCAATCGGTGTTCCGGACAATGTCCTCTTCCTTCACTTGGATGTAGTAACTCGTCCAACTCGACCAGACCATCGGCGGCTTGCTGAAGGAGGAGTCGTCAAACGGCACGTAGAGGGGGAGCCCCAGGGTCTTGGTGAAGTAGTCCCGCATGACACGCACTTGCGTGTTCCCCGGTACCGGAATCATGACCTCCAGCAGGTTCGCATCCTGCCCGCTGCGCTTCATTGAGGTCTGCTCCGAGAAGTCGATCCCCGTGTCGGTCTTGCGATCAAAGAGGCTGTGGAGATTGGAACCCGACACCTGCCCGAGAGCAAAGTACATGACTTCCGGGTTGCGACGGGGGAGAAAGGAAGAGTTGCGCGTCTCGCCGGCTTCCTCCGTTCCCATCCACGTCACCGGCACCCCCTGCGGGTCCAGCAACCGCGCCACAATTCGATCCTGCGTAGCCGGCGCTTCCCCCGTCAGCACCCCTTCCGCCGTGGTCGTGGAGATAATCAATGCCTCGGGACCCAGTTTGATCGCCCACACGGTGTGCGGTTCGGCAGTGTGAATGGAAAGTCCCTTTTCCCCGACCTTCTCCACTGACCAGCCTTCCAGTTGCTGCAGCCCGTCCTGGCCGCGCAGATTCAGCCGGACGTCCTTCAATACCGTTCCAAGATTCTCGTACGAGATGCTGATAACACGCTGTTGTCCGTCACCGGTGACCGTCCAGCCTTCGCTGCTCACCGTGAGAGGAGTTCCCGCATCTGCCCAGCCGACTTGCACGGCTAAGACTGCTATCCCGATCACTGCCAGATAGATTCTGCCCATTCCTTCCTCCTTGTAGACGATCCCAACGTAATGCCTCAGTTTCGGGCGCGGCACAGGTCCGAGTTGAGGATTTCCAGCGGTTGGCACGCACCCATACCACACATAATCTAACGAAGACTTGCTTTATTCAGGTTCAGCCTCCAATTCAGATATATCTTTCATGCACGCTTTAGTAAAGCGTTACACTGCCACACAGCGAAGAGCAGAGCACACGAGAAAACCTTTGTCAACAGAATTCGTAAGCATTGGTAGCCTGCGCCGCCGCTTGCTTGCGTTGGGCCAGCTGGCGTTGGCGAGCGGCTTCGCGTTTACGAATCCGTTCCGGACGGTGCAGAGGAACCCGGGGCGGCGGGGGTTCCGGAGTGGGTACGTCTTGGAACGATAACAGACCTGCCTCGGCGAGGCCAACCACATCCTGATACCCAAGAATCGCGATTGAGAGGAGCGGAAAACCACAGAAAAGACGCTCACCCTCACGGGATGTGTGTTATAGAGATTTTGTGAGAAATCCTAGACCCACACCCGGAGGGTGAACGATGGAAACAAGCCTACCGCAATTGATTCTGCCTATCAAGATGGAAAGAGTTCGGAGCGTCTGACCAGTCTGGGCGGGCTGGTGGTGTTGGAGGAATTGGCGCGAGCGGTCGGATTGTGGGAGGAGGTAGAGCGAGCGCTGCAGGGTCCGAAGTCGGGACGAGGCTATAAGCCGCGGGAGTTTGTGCAGGCGCTGGTGTGGATGCTGCATGCGGGAGGAAGGCGGCTGGAGGACTTGCGGGAGTTGCGGGCCGAGCAGGAGGTGCTGGGGGAGTTGGGCTTGGAAGCGGTGCCGGACGCCGGGACGGTGGGGGACTGGCTGCGTCGGCAAGGGCGGGCGGGGGCGGAAGCGATCCAGCAGGTCAGCCGGAAACTGGTGGCGTCCAGTTTCGAGCAAGCGGAAGTGACTCTGGATGTGGATGCGACGCAGATCGAGGCGGAGAAGCAGGACGCCGCGTGGACCTATAACCACGTGCAGGGCTACATGCCGCTGGTGGGATACGTGGACGGGATGTGCGTGGGCCATCAGTTTCGGGAAGGCAATCAGAGTCCCAGTGCCGGGATCTTGGAGTTTGCGCAGAGCTGCGAAGCGGCGCTACCGACGGGGAAGCGAATCTATTTCCGCAGCGATAGTGCAGCTTACCAAGCCAAGGTGATCAACTACTACAGCCAGCCGGAGCGCAGCTTCAGCATCACCGCCGATCTGGACGCCGCCGTGAAGGGAGAAATTCAGAACCTGCCGGAGGTGGCTTGGCAATCCTACCGGAGGCAAGAGGGCATCGCCACCGACCGCGAGATTGCCGAGACCGTGCACACCCTGAAGGGGACCGAACAGGCCTTCCGGCTGCTGGTGTTGCGCTGGCCGAACCCGCAGCCGAATTTGTTCGAGGCTGAGCGGTATTGCTATCACGCGGTGGCCAGCAACCGGGAAGAGCCGGCGAGCGAGGTAGTCTGGAAGCACAACCAGCGAGGCGAGAGCGAGAACTGGCATAAGGAACTGAAGGTGGGTTTTGGCATGGAGCAGATGCCCTGCGGGCAGTTGGAGGCCAATGCCCTGTATTTCGCCATTGGGGTGTTAGCCTACAATTTGGGGCAAGTGTTGAAAGGGCGGGTGCTGCCGGAATCGTATCGCACGGTGACGGTGGCCACGCTGCGCTGGAAGGTGTATCGGCTGGCGGGGAAACTGGTGCGCCACGCGCGCGGCTGGATGCTGCAGATCAAGGCCGACCTAGAGAAATGGCGCTTATTGCAATCGGCTCGAGTCTGCTGCGCGACGCTGCGGACCTGAGGCAAGGAGGCAAAAAAGCGTGGCCGTGGAACTACCGCGCGGCAGTGTGCCCTGGCGGTGGGAAAAAATTATCCGGAGGACGCATGGGCCCCTGAATCCTGACCCGAACTGAGTCGCGAGTTGCCACTCACTGACCACGGCTCGCGGCCGTAGGCGTTTCCACCACGTCAGGGATGCGCTATATCGCTCAATCGCGATTCTTGGGTGATAGATGTCCAGGTTGGTGCGCGCCGGAATCAACACCTCGACGTTCAGCTCCTTTTTGCAGCGACCGAGGCGCGGACCATCCAGAAAAGCGCGGTCGAGAATCAAGCGCTTCATCACGCCTCGGCCAGGGTAGTGGACAAAGGCCTCCACCAATTCGTAGAGTAAGGGATTCTCAGGGTCCTTGCCGGCGCTGACCCGCAGCCCCCCATAGAGGAAGAACTCGCCGGCGCGATGGGTGTGCAGCAAGCTCTCCAGCTTGTAGCAGCGCCGCCAAGTGCAACGCGCCCGCTGAGCGGGAGTTAACTTGTCGGCCTCGACCGGCTGGTTGTGCTCATCGAACAGCAGCCGGGAGGAACCCTGGTAGTGGGGATTAGCGGGCACCAACAAAGAGGTGGCGTTGCCGATGAAGATCCCCTCCCCATCCAAGGCTTGGTGCTGCTTAAAGACGCCTACCATGTCTTGATTGAATCAGGTCTGCAGTAAGCTCGCCTCGGTATCCCGGGTCATCTTGGGCCAGTAGTCTTGATCGCAGGGCGTCTGGCGATGGTAGTCGTTCTTCTCATTAAATCCCTCACCACGCAGCGAGACGTTGCCCGTCTGGGGATGCGTCGTCTTATGCCCCTGGGGCGGAGCCAAAGCCTCGATCAGATTGCCCGAGCGCACCCAGTACGGAAAGGCATGGAAGTGGTGCTCGCCATAAAAACCCCGGGAGAGATTGCTGGCGATATACACCCACAACGGCACGTCGTGTTTCTGGCGTGGGGAGGGATAGGTCGCGGCTAGCTTGGCCAAGATCTTCCGCTCCGCTGACGTCGGCGACGTAATCAAATTCGCCGCGCCGAAAGGCCTCCAGCACGCGCCCATCGTTGCGCCCCAGCAGGACGGCGCCGGGGGTGGGGAGCAGGGCCTCGCTCATCTCAGGGTTCTTCTCGACGCAGTTCCTGGATCTGGTCCAGCACCGCCAAGATCTTCTTACCGATGACCGAGACCTCGGCGCGCGCCCGACGCAAGCGCAAATATTCCCGACTCTTGCGACGCAGGGCTGCGACCTGCGCCGGGGGGATAGAGCGCAGGTGGGGTCGGCCCTGTTCACTCCAGCTCAGGACCATGTTGCGGTGCAGTTGGCCGCGTGTACATATACAGTTGGGAGTACCGCAGCGCCGGGCGATTTCATAGACATTACCTTTAACCAAAGGGCTGCGGGCAAAGGCCACCTGCAGCGTTTGCAGCAGACGCTGCAACAAGTGGCGCAGGTCCCAACGCAAGCGGCCAAGTTTTTCGAGACGCTTTTTATTCTGCATGTTAAAGTATATTATTACATGCAGCAAAGGGCTCGTCAAGGACAAGAATCTCAGGCCACAGGAAAAATGTGATAGGAAGGCAAGCTGTTCTTCCAGATCGCACTCCACCGAGTCCCCAGGCCTGGTGGGCAGCTCGCTTCCCCGTCGCCGTGGCGACAGGCGCGATTCATACAGGCGCCGGCTCGCGCTTGGCCGCAGCGACGATTTCGTCCAATGCGTGTTCCAGGTCCAGCGAGACCGGCTCTGGCTGGTGGGTGCGGAGGATTTGTTCCTTGCGCTGACGGCAGCGGTCTTCCGTGCTCAGGGTGCCGCTTTCCAACCAGCCCTGGTAGTATTGTCGGTCCAAGAGCGTGGGGAACCACAGTTCCCGCCGAAAGTGTCTGACCGTGTGGTCCCGATCAAGAAACACCTTCCCTCCGTTCGCCACAGCTTCGATTTCCGCGACAGCGAAAGTTTCATCACTGAACTCGATTTCGCGCAACGCACTCTCGACGTAGGAAATGGCCTCATGTTGCAGCACCAAGATATCCAGCGACGCGGCTTGATCGACACCGCAGATCCCCATGTGTCCAAAGATATCAGCGCCCGCCGCCGCCGCCCCCAGCAGGGTTGCGCCTATTTCCAACCCCGCCTGGGCGTCGGGCCGCTTCGAATCGGTTAACCCCACATTCACATATACTGGGAAACCATAGTGTTTGCCCATCTGAGTCATCGCCACTCCAAAAATCGCCTGTTCCGGCCCGGAGAAGACCAGTTGCGTGGTAGCCATGTCGAAGGCGTGACAGATGCCGCCGTACATCACCGGCATTCCCGGACGGATTAGTTGGGTGACGCACACTCCCGCCAGGATTTCCGCGTTCTCCTGGGCCATCGTACCCGCTATCGTGGCCGGGCCGGAAAGGCCCATTTGTGCCATTGGTCCTATGGGCGTGGGCAAGTTCAGTCGCGCCGTCTCGAACAACACGTCGATGCCGTGGAAGGGGAAGCGCAGGGGGCTGATAGGCTCGAGAAACGGATAAAAGGCCGGATATTGCTGGGCGCGTGCCTCATCCCCCCGAAGCGCCACCAGCATTTCCACCAGGTACTTGGCCGAGGCGCGATCGTAAAGAAAGAAGTGAATCGGCTTGGTCGTATTCTTGAGCATCACCGCCATCACTTCCACACAGCGATAGGACACCGGCAATTCAATCGGCTCTGCCATCGCGCCTACGAGGTTGATATGCTTCAATGCATCGCAAAAGCGAGCGGCGGTGGCCACATCCGCGAGAGTGGTGTACCGCCTTTGCTCGCCGATATTCTCCACCCACGACGGCTCCGCGCCGACGCTGTTGTAATTTCGCTTCCCCTGCCCAAAGGCCGCCTGCTGGGTAAGGTCTCGCCCGTAAATCGTGAACTGCTTGCCTGCTTGCCCGATCGAGCGCATGACGAGATCCGGAGGAATCCTAACGCGCTGCGTATCGAAATCTACCCGCGCTCCGGAATCGGCGAAGCGGCGCAACATTTCTGGGTGGGGCACCTGGACTCCCACCCGTTCAAGAATGCTCAAAGTTGCCTGATGAATCCGATGGATTTGGTCTTGCGTGAGCACACTGCAAATCATGATTCGCCTCCCATTAGATCGAACACCCGGAACCTAAGGGTTCGTTTTGCCTTGAAGAGCACCTCTCAGCACTATAACCCGGCGCTCAAGCTGGCCTTTCGCACATCCCTCTCCCGGCCTTCATTTGTCATAACACTCACGTTGGCAGAAGCACCACGGCGTTGTCGAGGTTATGCCTCACTTTCGGGCGCGGCACAGGTCCGAGTTGAGGATTTCCAGCGGTTGGCACGCACCCATACCACACATAATCTAACGAAGACTTGCTTTATTCAGGTTCAGCCTCCAATTCAGATACATCT
>JBEKME010000165.1:0-11514 GCA_050008675.1 Terriglobia bacterium | reverse complement strand
ATCCGTGCGCCTCCCGCGCCCCTTGAGGGTCAGGCCCGGAATCCCGGCTGAAGACCCTCCGCCCGCCATCGCCTCCACTCCGCCATCCCCTCCCATCCCCACAAGACCGACTTTGACGCGACCCTACCCCCTGGCCCCTCTCCCCCAAGGGGGAGAGGGGAGAATGTAGAAACTCGAGAGGCCGGGGCAAGCCCCAGCCCTACTCATGGGGACGATTGGAATCGTCGTCGCGACCTGCTATAGTGCGAGACTCAAGCTATCGTTTCGGAGGGTACGAATGAGCAAAGCCATTCCCGAGAAAATGAAAGCCCTGGTGAAGAGCAGGCCGGAGCCGGGGCTGTGGCTGGAGGAAGTGCCGACGCCGGAGGTCGGCATCAATGATGTGCTGATCCGGGTGCGCCGGGCGTCCATCTGCGGCACCGACCTGCACATCCTGAAATGGGACGCGTGGGCCAGCAAAACCATCCCGGTACCGATGGTGGTAGGGCACGAGTTTGTGGGCGAAGTGGCGATGGTGGGGTCAAACGTTGCCGATTTCTTCCCCGGTCAACTCGTAGGCGCAGAGGGACACGTGGTCTGTGGGCGTTGCCGCAATTGCCTGGCGGGCAGGCGCCACCTGTGCGCGCACTCTAAAGGGCTGGGCGTGCACCGGCCGGGCTGTTATGCAGAGTACATCTCGGTGCCGATGAGCAACGTCTGGGTGCATCACCCTGATATTGACCCCGACATAGCCTGCATCTTCGATCCTTTTGGCAATGCCGTACATACCGCGCTGGCCTTTCCCGTCTTGGGCGAGGATGTGCTGATCACGGGCGCGGGACCCATCGGTCTGATGGCGGCAGCGGTGGTGCGGCACGCCGGCGCGCGCTTTGTGGTGGAAACGGATGTCAACCCCTGGCGGCTGGAACTGGCGCGCAAAATGGGAGTCACGATGGCGGTGAACCCGCGCGAGACCGAGCTGAAAGAGGTGCAGAACAAACTGGGCATGAAGGAGGGATTCGACGTGGGGCTGGAGATGTCGGGCAACGGATCGGCCTTCCGAGACATGCTGGCGAACATGGCGCATGGGGGCCGCATCGCGTTGCTGGGCATTCCTGCCGAAGAGATGGTCATCGACTGGAATACGGTCATCTTCAACATGATCACGTTGAAGGGCATTTACGGCCGCGAGATGTACGAGACGTGGTACAAGATGACAGTGATGCTGCAGTCCGGTCTCGATATCAAGCCGGTCATTACCCACCGTTTCTCTTACAGGCAATTTCAGCAGGCGTTCGACGTCATGCTCTCCGGCCAGGCCGCCAAGGTGATCCTGGACTGGACAGACTGAGAAGAGCAGGAGTCAGGATTCAGGAGTCAGGATTCAGGATTCAGGAGAAAAAAGAGCAGGTGCTAGGGACTGGGTGCTGAAGGGCGGCGACCAGTGGCGAGCAGGAATCAGAAGAGCAGGAGTCAGGATTCAGGAGTCAGGAAGATTACTGCGCCACCTGGGAATCTGGTGCTTGCTTGGAAGTCTGCCCGACCTCTTTGGGCTTTCTTATCTTCTGGTTGGCCTCCACATTGAAGACCTTGAAATCCGAGTAGCGATGCTCGTTGCGGAGGTGTTTGCCGTTCCAATCCACGGTGACGGTGACTTGCTGCGGAAGCCAGAATCCCTCGGCCAGGCCTTTAAAGTGGACTTCGCCGAAAGCGATTTCGGTCGTTTCTCTTTCCAAATTGACTCCCGGCAATGGGTTCAGCAAGTCGGTGCGGAGGCGGGTGATTTGGTAGCTCTGCGAATCGATCCAGGCCAAACCCTGGGACAAAGTCGTCATGCTGATTTGGCCGGATTTAAAGGCCCCGTTCAATCGCGCCTTCCCCGGTTGCTGGGCGAAGGCAATCACATGGGTATCCCGGCCGTTGACTTTCTGCCGTCCCAGGTAACGAAAGGTGGCTTGGGACTGGTATTTCGGATGGAAAAGAAGTGAAGCCGAGGCGAATCCCGAAGTGAGCATGAACCCCTCCTGCAGGCCCTGCGGCAAAGTTTGGATTCCCAACAAATCGGCACGGTACTCATAAAAGCCCGGCCCCCAATCCCCGGCTGGGGTGAAGCACAGATAGCGAAACTTCTGATCGAGTGTGGCGCTCACCTTCTGCTTACGGCGTAACTTTTCCTCATGAATCTGCTCCAGCGAACTCGTGTTGGGGAAATTCCGGAAAAATTCAGCGACGGTTTTGCCCACCGCGCTAAGGATAGAATCCAATTGTCCCTGGTCGGTGGCGGGCTCGAGCCCGGTGAGGTCGGGAGGGGGCCGGTGGAGATAGTCGATCGCTTGATCGCCCTTCGGTTTCGCCTTGACGTAGGCTGCCTCGACCTTCTTGCGATTCTCAATCTGCGCCCAGACTTGGCGGACCTGAATGGGCATCTTCTTCAGGTCGCGCCCATCAAGGTAACGGGTCATCTCTGTGCTCGCTGCTTGGAATTGATCTGCGCCAAGCAAAGCTTCGACGCGCAAAAGCCGCGCCTCAGGTCCCGCGCCAGCCGCTATAGCCTTGGACAGGTGTTGTTCGGCAGGCCCCCAATTTTGAAGCAGCAACTGTGAGCAGCCCAGTTCCTGAAGGGCGAGGGGGTCTCGAGGCGCGTATTTGAGCGCTTCAGCGAAATAGCCTGCCGCGTTTGTCGGCTGCTGCCGCCAGCTCTCCATCACTCCGTAAACCAGCAGGGGCTCGGGGCGTCCCACGCTTGGGTCCGCCAGGATCTTGTTGATTGCCTGCGAGAGGTTGCGGTAGGCGCCGCCCCAATCTCCCGAGTCGAGCTGGGCAAGAGCCAGCATGGCACGGCACTGCACACAGGAAGGGTCATGACGGGTCACCTTGCTGAAGGACGGCAAGGCTCGGTCTGAATGGCTGCGGTCCAGGAACTCCTCCACCCCGCGCGCATAATCCTTTTCCGCGGCAGCCGAGAGCCCCTCGGAAGCTCCGAGTTTCTTCAGCCTCGGCGCCAGCCCTGAGATCAGATCGGCCTGCGAGATCAGGCTAGGGTCCTCCTCCGGATCGCGCAGCGTAATGGGAAGAAGATAGAATTTGTCGGAACTGCCGAAGTCAATGAACGCGTGAGCCTTGCGGAATCCTTTCTTGGTCACCTTTAGGTCGACAGAAAATTCTTTGACAAGCTCGGCGTTTAAAAAGTAATCGGTCTGAAACTGTCCTTGGAAGTCTGTCACCAGAGTTCGGAATTGACCCGAGGCGCTCGTAGGTTCCACGTCGACCCTTGCACCGGCAACGGGATCACCACGAAGCGTCGTCACCTTGCCCGCAACGACCCATCGTTTCTGAACAATCCCATAAAGGTTCCTCATGTCGTTAACATCACCTACGAGCAGGGGGCCCGTTTGCTGGGCAATCGCGGACATCGGCAACAGACACACCGCTGCACATAGAATGGGGATGCGCAACCGGGCATTCATTATGAGGACCCCGTCAAATCACATATCTCGATTTCGACTCCACCGGGAATCCTACACCCCCTACGCCCTTTGCTTCAAGTTGACTATCGACTCACAGCCGTTTCGGAACGCCGGGTTGATGAAGTTAGCAAGCGTAGCGCGGAGTGTAGCGCGGGCCTACTCGCTTTCATCGCGCGTCGTTTTGGGGGGACGAACCCGCAGTTTTCAGAAAGATGCCCTGCCACGGGTTCCCAGATAAGCCCCTGGTGGTATACTCCTTGGGAATTGGTTATCCAAGATGGAAATTCGGCATTAAATCATGCTTGGAAAAGGGCATTTTTCATCTCAAGTATGGACTAAGGTTGGGGGTGCGCGGCATGCTCACGCAGAAGACCGATACAGAGCGGGTGGTTGCTTCGGTCCATGCAGTCGGCGCTCAACAATACCTTGACGCGAAAGGACACAAGCCATGAAAAGACTCGGTCTGACGATTGCTTTTTTGCTCGGCGCAGGAAGCCTCTGTCTGGCGGAAGCGGGAAAGCCCCTGATCTTGCGGGAGCCATCGGTCAGCCGGACGCAAATCGTCTTCAGCCACGCGGGCAGCCTCTGGATTGCAGGCCGGGACGGTGGTGAGGCGCGGCGGCTGACAACGGGCGGCCACGAAAGCAATCCTATCTTCTCTCCTGACGGCACCGAGATCGCCTTCACGGGCGAATACGATGGAAACCCGGATGTTTACGTGGTGGCGGTGTCCGGTGGGGTGCCGCGACGCCTTACCTATCACCCCGCTGCGGATGTAGTGGTAGGCTGGACGCCGGACGGCAAGCAAGTGATGTTTCGCTCGGAGAGGAATGCTTTTGCAAACGGCGTGGTTCAACTCTTCACCATCTCCGTCGCAGGGGGATTTCCGACGCCGGTGCCGCTGGTGAGGGCCGCCGAGGGGTCCTATTCGCCTGATGGGTCGCGCCTGGCCTACGTACCAATTGAGCAATGGCAACATGCCTGGAAGCGCTATCGCGGCGGTCAGACGAGGCCCATTTGGATCGCCAACCTGGCCGACTCGCGCCTCGAGGAAAAGATCCCTCGCGACAACTCGAACGACTTCAACCCCATGTGGGTGGGCGATAACGTCTACTTCCTCTCCGACCGCAATGGCCCCGTGGCGCTCTTCGCCTATGACACCCGCAGCAAGAAAGTAACACCGGTGGTGAAGAACGACGGGTTGGATATCAAGTCGGCTTCGGCCAGCCCGGACGCGATCGTCTACGAGCAGTTCGGCTCGTTGCACCTCGTTGATCTCAAGTCTCACCACGTCCGCAGGGTTGAAATCAGCATTGCCGGCGACCTGGCGGAGGTGCGGCCGCACTTCCAGAAGATCGAACCCCGGCGCATCCGCTTCGCCGGCATCTCCCCGACCGGGGCGCGGGCTGTCTTCGGGGTGCGTGGAGAGATCCTGACCGTTCCTGCCGAGAAGGGCGACATCCGCAACCTGACGAATACCACTGACGTGGTGGAGCGCGACCCGGCATGGTCGCCGGACGGAAACTCGATCGCCTATCTGTCCGACGAATCGGGCGAGTACGCTCTTCACATTCGCAACCAAAACGGCATGGGCGAAGTGCGCAAAATCGACTTGGGTAAGCCGCCGACGTTCTGCTATTCCCCCACTTGGTCGCCCGACTCGAAGAAGATTGCTTACGTCGACAAGCGGCTGAACGTGTGGTACGTGGAGCTGGAGAAAAAGATGCCCCTGCGCGTCGATACGGATACCTACGCAGGCCCCTTCTACGCGCTCAATCCAGCTTGGTCGCCCGACAGCCGGTGGCTCGCCTACACCAAGCAGCTTCGCAACCACCTGCACGCTGTTTTTGCCTATTCGCTGGAGCAAGCGAAGAGCTACCAGTTGACGGACGGCATGAGCGATGCGCTCTACGCTGCCTTCGATAAAGAGGGTAAGTATCTCTACTTTACCGCCAGCACCAACACCGCCCTGAGCACAGGCTGGCTCGATATGAGCAGCCTGCAGCGCGCGGTCACGCGCAGCGTTTACGTGATGGTGCTCAAGAAGGACCTTCCCTCAGCGCTGGCGCCCGAGAGCGACGAAGAGAAGCCCAAGGAAGCCGAGAAGAGCGACAAGGACAAGCAGGCCGACAAAGGCGAC
Source organism: Terriglobia bacterium (assembly GCA_050008675.1). Taxonomy (GTDB): domain Bacteria; phylum Acidobacteriota; class Terriglobia; order UBA7540; family UBA7540; genus CAVROP01. The sequence continues at coordinate 5,928 of JBEKME010000165.1, read as the reverse complement.
AAAGACCAGGCCAAACAGGAAAAGCCCGTCACGGTCGAGATTGACCTCGAGAACATCAGCCAGCGCATCCTCGCTCTGCCCATCCCCGCCCGGCATTACCAACAGCTCGAGGCGGGTAAGCCGGGCGTGCTTTACCTGGTCGAAGGCCCTCCTGTCGATCCCCTCGAGTTTGAAGACGGACCCCCAACCCTTACCGTACACAAATTCGACCTCAAAACGCGCAAGACGGAGAAAATTCTCGAGGGCGTCACTTCCTTCAACCTCTCCTTCAACGGCGAGAAGATGCTTTATGCGCGGCAAAATCAGTGGACCATCGGCCCGGCGGAGAAAGCCCCTGAGGGCCCGCCCCCACCCGAACCGAAACCTGGCCAGGGCGGCCCCCTGAAGCTCGACCAAATGGAGGTCTACGTGGACCCGCGCGCCGAATGGAAGCACATGTATTATCAGGTCTGGCGTGACGAGCGCGATTTCCTCTATGACCCAGGTCTGCACGGCCTGAACCTCGAGGCCGCCAAGAAGAAATACGAACCTTACCTCGAGAACATCTCCAGTCGCGGTGACCTCAACTATCTGTTCGAGGAGATGCTAGGCGACATCACGATCGGGCACATGTTTGTGGGCGGCGGCGATATACCCGAGCCGAAGCGGGTGAAGACCGGACTGCTCGGCGCGGACTACGAGATCGAAAATGGGCGTTACCGCTTCACGCGCGTTTACAGTGGAGAGAACTGGAATCCCAAGTTACGCGCGCCTCTCACCCAGCCCGGCGTCAACGTGAAAGCCGGTGAGTATCTCCTCGCCGTAAACGGTCGCGAGGCGCGCGCGCCCGCCAACGTCTATAGTTTCTTCGAGGAAACGGCGGGCAAGCAGGTGGTGCTCAAGGTGGGTCCGAACCCCGATGGAACCGGAGCGCGCGAGGTCACCGTGGTTCCCGTCGATAACGAGAACACTCTGCGCAATTACGCCTGGATTGAAGACAATCGCCGCCGGGTGGACGAGATGACGGGTGGCCGGGTGGCTTACGTCTACCTGCCCGATACCTATGCGGGCGGCTACACCAATTTCAATCGCTATTACTTCGCGCAGGTAGGCAAGGAAGCGGCTATCATCGACGAGCGCTACAACGGAGGCGGTGATATTGCCGACTACATTATTGACTACCTGCGCCGCTCGCTCTTGAGCTACTGGTCAATGCGTGAGGGCGCGGACATCACCACCCCCATGGAGGCCATCTTTGGGCCCAAGGTGATGATCATCAACGAAATGGCGGGCTCCGGCGGCGACGCCTTGCCCTGGATGTTTCGCAAGACCGGCATCGGACCGCTGGTCGGCAAGCGGACTTGGGGCGGATTGGTGGGGCACTATACCAACCCGGGCGATCTCCTCGACGGCGGCTTTACCGGAACGCCGAATCTGGCTTTCTATAATCCCAACGGCTCCTGGGACGTGGAGAATCACGGCGTCCCGCCGGACATCGAGGTGGAATTGGATCCGAAGGCGCTGCGCCAGGGACACGACCCGCAGCTCGAGAAGGCGGTGGAGGTCGTGATGGATTTGCTAAATAAGAATCCACTGCCGCCCGCGCCTCACCATCCGCCGTATCCTGATTATCACAAGCCTGAGCACACCGCAGCGCCTGGTCAGTAGTCAGCGTTCGGTGTGGATGTCTCACGCCAGAATCAACTTGGCGATGGTTTGGAGTTGCATGAAGGACGTGCCTTCGTAGATTTTTCCGATTTTCGAGTCGCGGAGATACTTCTCAGCGGGATAGTCCTTGGTGAAGCCGTAGCCGCCGTAAACCTCGAGGCATTCGGAGGCCACGCGCTCGCCAACCTGCGAGCAGAAGTACTTGGCCATGGCGGCTTCTTTCAGGAACGGCAGGCGGGCGTCTTTCAGGCGGGCGGCGTTGTAAGTCATCAGCCGTGCGGCCTCGACGTCGGTCGCCTCCCGGGCAAGCTGAAACTGGATAGCTTGAAACTCGGCGATGGGGTTGCCAAACTGCTTGCGTTCTTTCGCATAACTGATGGCGTGTTCGAGCGCGCCGCGTGCCAGGCCGAGCATCTGGGCGCCGATGCCGATGCGTCCCTCGTTCAACGTTTCCATCGCCACCTTGTAACCCTTGCCCACTTCCCCCAGCACGTTCGCCCGGGGAACGCGGCAATCATCAAGAATCAGTTCACACGTGGAGGAGGCGCGAATCCCCAGCTTGTCCTCCTTCTTGCCCACGCTGAAGCCCGGGGCGTCGCGCTCGATCAGGAAAGCTGTGATCCCCTTGTAGCCGAGTTCGGGATTGACGGTCGCAAACACGATGAACAAACCGGCTTCCTTGGCGTTCGTGATCCAGAGCTTGCAGCCGTTCAGGATGAAGTGGTCGCCGTCCTGGCGGGCGCGCGCGGCGAGAGAAAAGGCGTCGCTGCCGGCACTCGGTTCGGAAAGGGCATAAGCTCCCAGGGTGTCTCTCACCAGGCGGGGGAGGAACTTCTGCTTCTGCGCTTCACTGCCCCAGCGCTCGAGGGCATTGTTCACCAGGGTATTCTGGACGTCGATCACCACGCCGGCCGAAGCATCAACTCGCGAGAACTCTTCGATGGCAAGGATGGCCATGAAAAACGTTCCACCGCTGCCCCCATAGGTCTCCGGAACTTCCAGACCCATGAAACCTTGCTCGAAAAACTTATCAATCAACTCGTGATGGAAAACGCCCTCGCGGTCCATGTGCTCGACGTGCGGGCGGATTTCCTTTTCGGCGAATTCGCGCGCCGCCGCCTGGAACATCCGTTCTTCTTCGCTGAGCGCCGTCAGCGGCGCAATTGAGGAAAGGTTTGCAGCAGTCGTATCAGCCATCCAAGCCCCCAGGGTGATAAGGTGCCGGCCCGCCCCGCATTACCCGGCCGCGCCGTGCCCTCTTGCAACACAGAAGGAAATGCTACACGACCACGGCAAAGGAGACAAGCGGTCCGTGGTCCCGCCGCGGCGGGTTAGTTGGAAGGCACAAGTCCCTCCGCAGCGTGCTTTATAACAAGCGGCCCGCCGTGGCCGGATCGCGGATGAGGAACTGCTTGCTCCGCGCCATGTTACAATGGACTCGGACAACATGCTTCTCTTTCTGCTCAATGCCGACAGCGTACTGCCTACTGCTTACCGCTTGGGTCCTTATGGCCAGCCACCATGGGCGCCCATGTGGGCCACTCTTACAGTTAACAATGTCTTTACAAGCTTTTCAGGCGCGCTTGCGCAACCGAACCAACTCTCGGAAAGGCACCGTGCATCGAAGGAGTGTTAACAAGAAGCCGTCCCCTGTCGTGCGACGGACGGAGCGAATAAGGCGAATCCTCCCCAACTGCACACGCGCCGATTTGCGAAAGCACCTGGGCCGCGCGGGACCGGAGTCTGGTACGTCGTTCAAGTTGGGAAATCTGACCTGGCAGCAGGATGAATGTGTGCCGCCGGCTTTTCGCAGTGTGTGAGGGAATTAGCGTGCTTCAAAGCGGCCGCGTGCAACTTTCCTGGGCTGGCAATGCGGCGGCACCGCAGAGTTAAGCTATATTTCATGACACCTGGGAGGTAGATTCGAATATGACTTCTAAGAAAGTCGTGCAAGGTTTGATCGTGACGGCGGCTCTGTGCCTAAGTACGACTTCGGTGCGTGCTCAAGGCTATAGGGTCTTCATCATGGGAGGGGATTCATCGCTCACCGACCAGAGGTCGTTCACTGAACGTTATGTTAACTACACCTCGACCTATGCGGGCGGCGCTAAGGCGATCGTGGGAGTCGAAGCACCGTTTTACAAGATCTTTGGAATAGAAGCTTCGTACGGCATCGGCTCAGACAACCTTGAAATAAACAACCTCACTTACGCTTACTCGCTAATAAAAGCATACGGCGTGAAGAATAACAGGCTCAGCGTGGACATTGTCGGGCACATTCCAGGCGTCTGGAGGGGCATCCGCGCTTACGGCGTGGTGGGTGTGGAATATGACATCTTCTCTCCCACCAGTTCCGGTCAAACCTTGGCTAAGACACAAGGGTTCGCCTGCCAAGTAAAGAACACCGCGATCTGCAGTGCCACATTGTCGTCCCAAGGCGAGGAGGGCTTTAACGCCGGTGCCGGGCTCGATTACAAAGTGGCTCGGAAGGTCGACCTGCGGCTCGACGTGCGCGATCACATGTTCAGCTCCCCCACCTATGGTTTGCCCTCGACGCCTGGCGCGTTCTCCACCGCCTACTTTCCGATCAGTGGGTCGGCGCATAACATCGAATACTCTTTAGGCCTTGTGTACAGGTTCGGCAAGTGAGGGCTTGCCAAGGGTATTTGAAAAACTCAGTGCTGCTCGAGAACGGGAGCGTGCAGCTTTCCTGGGCTGGCAAAGCGGCGGCGCTGCAGAGTTAAACCACATTTCATGACACCTGGGAGGTAGATTCGAATATGACTGCTAAGAAGGTCGTGCAAGGTTTGATCGTGACGGCGGCTCTGTGCCTAAGCACGACTTCGGTGCGTGCCCAAGGCTATAGGTTCTTCATCATGGGAGGAACTTCATCGCTCACCGACAAGAGGACGTTCGGCGAAGGTCCTAACAGTTCCATTCCCTACGGCTCGGCCTATGCGGCCGGCGGCAAGGTGATCGCGGGAGTCGAAGTAGCGTTTTACAAGATCTTCGGAATAGAAGCTTCGTACGGCTTCGGCGCAAACAACCTTGAAATAACCAACTTCAATCCAAATCCCGCGACAGTATTGGCATACGGCGTGAGGAATAACAGGTTCAGCGGGGACATTGTCGGGCACGTTCCAGGCGTCTGGAGGGGCATCCGCGCTTACGGCGTGGTGGGTTTGGAATATGACCTCTTCTCCCCCACCAGTTCCGCTCAAACCTTGGCTAAGACAGAAGGGTTCGCCTTCGCGCCCAGCGCCACATTGGCGTCCCAAGGCAAGGCGGGCTTTAACGCCGGTGGCGGGATCGATTACAACCTGGTTTCGAAGGTTGACCTGCGGCTCGACGCGCGCTATCACTCGTTCGGCTCCCCCACCTACGGTTTGCCCCAGGCGGCTACCTCGACCTCCGCCGCCTACTTTCCGGTCGGTGGGCCGGCGCATGACATCGAATACTCTATAGGCCTTGTGTATAGGTTCGGCAAGAGCAAGTGAGGGCTTGCCAAGGGTATTTGAAACGCTCAGTGCTGCTGCACAAGTCGGAGCTCGAAAGAAAACGGAAAGGTTGCAGAAAGCAAGGGGTGTTTTGCAACGGACAACGGGCCACGGACGACTGACAGAGTGCCTCGTTTTCTGCCTACCGCCGAGTGCGTACTGCCTATTGACTACCCCTCGGCAAGTCGGATCTGCATGCAGAGGTTCATGGCGGGGGTGACTTCGCGGAAAACGGCAAGCATCGACTCGACAAGGTCGAGTCCGGTCGAGGCGAGCACGTCGTCTTCGCTCATGGGGTAGTAGAGCTGGAATCCAGCCCAGTGGGCGGCGGGAGCAGCAGCTAGGAGGCGTCGGAGCTTCTGCATGGAGGGGAAACTATCGCGGGAGAAGTAGGCCGGCTCGGTTTCCCAACTGCCGCCGTGAAGCAGGAAGCCTTCCCGGCGCACCAGACGCTTGAGTTCGCGCTCCATGGGGCTGCGCGGCTGGAGTGAACGAAGCAGGCGGTGCCAGTCCCAGTCGGACTGCAACTGGCACTGGCGGTAGGCGCGGGGCGCTTTCATGTAACCGCGCTCTACCTGCAGGCCGCACTTGAAGAGTTTCTCTTCCGTATCCACGCTGATGAAAAACTTCGAGCAGCCGAAACTGACACGCGAGGAAAGCGGCATGGCTTCGCGATTGGCCCGAGGCAGGTAGCCGATCCATTGCCAGTAAACGCCGCGTCCCCAGCGCTCGGTCACGAAGGGCTGGGCGTAGCGGGATTCGAGCGCTAGCTTCAGAATGCGCG
>JBEKME010000164.1:0-11756 GCA_050008675.1 Terriglobia bacterium | reverse complement strand
TGCAGGGCGCGGACCGGCGCGGCCCCACTGCTGTACTCAAATCCGCGGCGAGGATGGATCACGCCCGCACCGGCGGCACCCTGTTGAACCAGAAGTTCACGCCGCAACTACTCGAAGGCGAAGAGGGAATCGACAGGCTGGCACACTTGGTGCGTTCTTACTTCAGGCTGGACGGCCACCATATCCAGTTCAACGTGGTAACCGTGGATACTCTTCGGGCCGCTCAGGAAAACCCGGAGAAGTATCGCGACCTGATCGTCCGGGTGGCCGGCTACAGCGACTATTTCTGTGACTTAACCACGGCTTTGCAGAACGAGATCATTGCGCGGACTGAACATCAGGGCTTCTGATACGGGTTGTTCGTCATTCGTAGAAGAAAAGGCCACCGCCTGTCATTCTGATCCCGCCCTGCGGGATCAGAATGACAGACAATGGGGTTATCCTTTACGAATGACAGACATTGCCTATGGCAGGTGAGCAACCGCGTACTTTGGGCAAGCATTTTGAAGAGGGATGGTGGGCCCAGCAGGACTCGAGCCTGCGACCAACGGATTATGAGTTCTGGAAAGGTCATCGCAACCATCGTCAGTGATAGCAGGTCATCTCACAATTCGCCTGCGTTTATTCGGGGATTCGTCCAGTCTCTCCCGCAGACCTTCGCTACCAATTGATACTGATATTGAACTAGGGTGGGCACAAAATTGGGCACAGTGTTTCGGTCCGTTCCGACGCTCGCATAGGATCAATCCGCTCGTGCCGTGGCTCGCTCGCGCATCCTGAGCCAATCTGAAGCGCTGGCGGGCCATCCTGCGAGGCTCCCATCGGGGCAAGAATTCGGAAAACTGCCCGAAAACTTGGCGCTCGGCCCCTTCGCCTGCCATCGCCAACACAGCCTCCCTGCGTACATCGAATAGCGCCAGAACCCCCGCAAGACTCGCCCCGCACGATGACCTCGATTCCGCATCTTTTCCGGATGGCGATTACGTCGTAAGATGCCATTAATGCGAAACTTCATAGACGATTCCGGCTCCTTCAACTGGCATGACAAAGGGAGGTCCCTCTTCTGTGGCGTCACCATAGCAGAGCGCTGCCTCACGACCGTGCTTGAGCGGTTCAAGAGGTGGCGGAGTTCCATTGTGGGAGCCCGCAGCGCCAGGGAATTGAAGGGAGCCGAACTGACGCCCAGCCAGCTCAACTCCTTCGCAGATAAGGTCCTGATTGCTGCTGACCGCGATGTTTGGCTTACGGTAGTAGCGGCAGACACGACACTGACCCAAGAACAGGTTGTAAGAAAGCTGACTGAACAGGCGTCGGCAATGTTTCAGTGTGCCTCCGAAATGTGCGGGGACGAAGGGAAGTTGCCGCTTAGGGAATACTACCGCCAGTTGTCGGGCTGGGCACGGAACCGAAGCCCCGAAAACGTGCTATGGCTTGCGGTCCTTGAGGAGGCCGTGACCCAAACGTTGCAGCACTGCATCGTTCGGTTCTTGGAGCCGGGGGACGAGAACGAGTTCACGAGTCTTTCAATAGCCATTGACGAGAGCTTCATCCGCAGGGATGAGCACGTCGCTTTTTGGCGGGAGTGGTTTCGCGTCGCCATGATGAGCCATGCCGAACAGAACCCATTAATAATTCCTCGCGGATGGCGTGAACAGGGCCACCCGTTCATCCGAAAGTTTGAGATTCACCCTGGGCTCCTCAATCTCAATCAGCTTTATGTGCGGGATACAGGATTCTTCCGCTCGAAGAACCTTCCAGGGCTCCAGGTTGCCGACATATGCGCCAACATCTGCTATCGCTACTATCGTGGCGAGCGGGACTTGCCCGCATACCACAGGCTCCGCCCGAGAATCGTAGGCCGCGAGGGCCGGGACATCACGATTGTCCACGTAAATGAGAGCAGCCTCCACCAAGACGACCCTCGGCGCCATGTGACGCCCTTGGACCTTGAGGCTTACAAGCGCCATGCCGATGAACTCCGCTCCAAGGCAAGAATGAAGGAGTGAACAGACCAGGCATCAAGTTGGGACGAAAGGCACTGCTTTGCCAGCGGGGGGACCCTTGAGAAGTCAACAGGAAGCCGCATGGAAACGGACGTGCCCTGCGGCCTCCGCATTGCTGCCCGTGTGGCCATGTGGCAAAACGTCCCAAGAAGGGGGCCATGGACGAAGCCAACGCCGAGCTTGAGCGGGGACTGCAAATAATGATGAAGGAGGACGGGAGGACGAGGAAGGACGACGAGAGGTCGGCCTCGGCTGCTAGGCGTCAGCTTGCGTGGGTGCTCTCGAACCTCGTCGCGAGGTTCGGCAAGAGCACCGTGCGGGCGGCGCTCAAGAGGCACACATGCCCGACGCCTTCAGGCGACTGGGAGCCCGTGCTTGTCGAAGCCGACCAGATGAACCGCGACAAGGAGAAGCTCTGGGGCAAGTCGGCCCGCAGGAGGCGTTAGCTCCGGACAAGGCCCCAATTTTTGCGGCGACATTGCCACACACGGCACAACCCCCGGCTTGCCCGCCAATTCGGCGACGTGGGTAAACGTCCTCACTGAAGGGACCCCATGGCAGAAACGAAGGGCGGGTTTGAGTCTAAGCTGGGAAGATGATGAAGCCAGTACGAGAGCACGGTCGCCAGCGCTCTCGCCCGCTCGGCACGTTCCGCTTTCAACGGACCCGTGCTCCGACCGGGTTGCTGCCACAAAAAAGCCGTTCAGAACCTGAAAACCCAGGCCGGTCTTTGGCTGACAACTTTAGAACGAGGCATCCGTGATGCCGTGAGCCGGATGCTGATTTTCGACTAAGGAAAGTCATTGGCCAGCAGCATTGGTCCCCCAATCTGTGAGCGCCCTCCTGGTTCCACGACGACAAACAGTTCAGAAATCAGGAGCAGTTACGGCTGGGCAGAATCGCCCACGCTCCCCGGCCCTGGCAGTCCGTGCATCGCGGCCTCATTGGGGAACAAAGCCTTGACCAATGGCTCCACAAATTCACGGAAAGCATTTTCAAGGACAACACTGCTCTTTTCGCCGAGCGAGTCCAGGATGTCATTCTTTGTGGCTAGGAACGGGTTTCCCATGCCTTTGTTGCCGCGATATCTCGCATCCAAGATGTCGCTCAGGCTAGCGTCCTTCAGAAACGCCGCAACATACTCGACCGTATCAGCGGCCATGCAAAAGAGCGGCGTCAAAATCTTCGGGCGGACTGTCTTGCGTGACAGGCTCGGGATGGCATCGAACTTGTGATTCAGGAAAGCGTTCATCATGGGCGCGTCGCCAATGCCATCTCTTAGGATGAGGAGAGGGAAGAGCCGTCTCACTCGCGACAAGTCCACGCCAAGAATTTCCTCTGGCCCTTCCTTCTGGCATGTCCGGCGTATGGCCTCGGCCAGTTGCTCGATGCCCTTCCGCTTGCCCTCAGGATTCCGAATCAGCTTCTCTTCGATTTCAGCGCGAAGCTTGCTCGGGTTCCCCCCGTATTTCGACTCCGCCCGGAACACCCCGCCCTTGTACTCCATGAACACCGCGTCGGACCCGCACAGCATCAGGCCGTCACAAACTTCGCTGCCGTCCGATGCATATTTCGGGGACGGGAAAAATGTGTTGTCCTTATTGCCTGTGCCGACCGACTCGCTCATCAGCCAGTTCACGTACCGCTCGAATACCCTGCCCCAGAACGCCACGAAACTGTCCCTGGCCTCCTTGCCGGACACAGATAGTATTGTTCGCCAGAACGGGCCAGTTTCCAGTTTTTCAGCGAGAAATCCGGGGTCGATGCAGAAGAGCTGGTCGCCAGTGGAATAAAGAGGCTTGGCTCGAAACAGGGTGAAGTCGCTTGGGCCTGTGGGCCTCCTCTCAAAGACCTTCTTGAATTCGGCGGGAGTTGCGGAGAGTTCCTTTTTGAACTTGCGAATCTTGTCGTTGTCGATTGCGGTCTGCTGAAAATAGCCCTCCTGCAAAAATAATGAGGAGGCAGGATTTGCCGCAAAGGTCTGAACGGTGGCGTTCGTATACTTGGACAGCAGCCCGAAGCACAAACCCATGAATTCGTCGGGCGTCAGGTAAGTAAGCTTGCGAAACCGCGAACTGATATCAACGTAATCGACATCATTCTTCAGCTCATCGGCAAACCGTCCGTACATGAGGTGGGAGCGGGCCATCGCGTTGCGAAATGCAGGGGGCGCGGAATACTCCAGACTCGGGATGAGGTTTGCGAGCAGGTTCAGCACCTTCTGCTCGAAATCTGTTGTTTCTGGTTGAGGACTGTACAAGTGGTCGCTTGCCATTAAAAACAAGCGTGCGAGCACTCCCGGCGGCTGGCCGAGCGGATAAGCACCCACTTCTGGGCAGCAGAGTATGGCTTCCTTGGCGATAAAGAGTAGCTGCTCTCGGTGGAAAACGAAGTGCGTCTGTTCCTCTTTGCTTCTTCGGAGGAATCGCTCTGCCGTAGCTTCGTCGAAAATGATTTTCAGCAAGACCTCGTGGGAAGTCTGTTCAGGTGCACCGCGCCACCAGCTACGGAGGAACACATTAATCGTGCTGCACAGGTAGACCATCTGGTCGCGAGAGAACCGTTTCAACTCGGAGCGGAAATCATCCAACGTGCTTGGCGTTCCTGTCAGCAGGCCCCACGAATAATAGGTTGCTACTTGTGCCACGGCAGCGAGCCTCCCAAGCGACGGGCAGCCGTACCCGTGCCACGCCACAGTATGCCTGAAGGCGGGCCGTGCTTGGAAGCCTCAACAACGAAACGGCAAAATTTCGGAGACGCCGGGTCTGCGCGGCAAACACAGGAGGCATTTCCAGGACCCCCTTGAGTCGGGCAGTACGCTCGGTCGCTCGTCCAGCCCTCCACCCGCCCTCCGCGCACCGGGGCGAGTCGCCGCCCGACGAAACTGGACTCGTGTGGACTGCAAACACTATCGAGAAAGGGGACTAGAACCGAAAAATGCCCCCGCCGCTGCGCCCCCGGACTTTGCGCATTAGGGCAATTCCAGACTCGGTTTCAGGCTTCCTTATGAGGGGATTCAATTGCCGAGATGGTAGCAGATCGAAGGCGGAAAGGACACCGGCCCCACGGAGGGGTAGTGCTACAGTTTGAATTTCTTGCCCCTTGACTGCCTAGGTGAGCCTGTCACAATTGGCTCATGCCAACGAAACCTACGAAGAAGGTCACGAAGAGGAAGCCGAAGCGCCAGCCGAAAGAGGACTTCAATCAGGCGACGTTCAGGGTCATGCAGGAAGTGATTAGACGTAGCGAATCTGCCTCGGACGTCTGTGCGGTTCAGCGCGTGGGATTTTTCGCAACCACAAGATAGTGTACTCTGGCCATTGTACTGTCGATGCGCTTGCTCCGTACTAGCCAAGCTTGATAGCTCTCCCATTTCTTACCTTGAATGGCCTCTCCCAGTCTTTGGGCATTTCGAGACAAAGCTCCGAGTCGTCGGTCGTCGGCTATTATTACAAAAAAACGATTGGTGTCAGCTAGAGCCTTCATGGATTTTCTTATTGGCCTTTTCACTGGCCCGATGTAATTGTCCAGTTGTTTCATTGATTCCCTTGCAAACAGGTCGGCAGCTTGGATTCCAATTTTGTCCCGCCTTACAGCAAAGCCGACTTCGGACTCCATGTAGCGATGGAATTTCCATTCGGGCTGATTCGCCATGTAGCCGTACAATTGTGTGGCATTGGGTTGCTTCTCGACGTTGTTATCAAAAGTAAACTTAACTTCTCCCTGCGGCAGAGACAAATACCCCAACTCGGCGCAACCCACAAAGACATAAGAGAAGCACAGGTAATATGGGTCTGCGCCAGGAAACTGTCTCCTGTGTGCTTGTACATCAACTACCATTGATGTTCCAATGAGCTTCGTTCCGCATAACAACTGTGTAAGATCACGATATAGTTTCTGATTTTCTTCGTGAGAGGTTTTGGCATAATCTCCCTGGTCACATTCGCAATCAACCGCATGGAAAGGAATCCCTTTGGTTTTTTCTCGCCACTTGCCCTCAAGATCGTCCCATTCATCCTGTGTGCCGAAAATTCCCCCTACCGCAAAGACTCTCTCAGCCTTTTCGTCGGCACTCTCATCCCCATACGTGGCGTATAACGCTGCCATGCGCAGCCTCCCGCGTTTTTCCCGGATAGCATCAACACTCCATGTGTTGATGGGGGCGTCAGGCAGTTGACTTTGGGGCATGGGCAGCATATACTTCTCCTCTCATGCCCAATAAGGCACATCACCCGAGAAGCCCCGCCAAGAGTCTTACGGGTGAAATCCGCCTTACGACGACGCTCTAACTCTCTGCTTAGCCCAGCGAGCCAAGACAGCTCTTCTTGCGCTCCCGCTGCGCACTTCTGATGTCACGGCTGCGGCTCTTGCTAGGCCGCCCTTCCTTGCCGCCACGCCTATCTAAAGCCACAGCATACAGTTTTTCCCTTCCTTTCGCCATGCGTTAATTGTACGTGAGCGATCAGGAACGATGCGCATGACGATGCGCCGGTCACCCGACTGACCAACCGGTTTAGCAAGAAGGTGGACAACCCGCGCCACGCGGTTGTTTTGTACGCCGTTCATTACAGTTTTTGCCAAATTCATCAGACCCTCAGAGTTACTCCCGCCATGGAAGTCGGCCTTACCGATCACGTGTGGACATTAAAGGAATTGCTGAGAAAGATGGGGCAATAATGGAAAAGGTCCGATTCGCAGTCGGACCTTTATCCGAATCTTGAACTGTTGGGCGCTCACCCAAACGGTAATATGGGGTGCGTGCTTTGTCTACTCATTCATGCCAAATATCGCACCTCCGGTCATCCAGAAGTATCGAACAAGGATTCTGATTAAGGCCACAAGTGAGACGAAACGCTACTGGACTGAGTACCGTATTTTTACGTTTATTGCGTCACCGATTCTGGCTGCCATATGGCCTTGGCATGGATTAACTTTGATGACTTTCGCCTCGATTGTATTTCGTGCCGTACTTATTTTCTTCGTCATATGGGGGATGACATTTTTCTATAGCCTACTTCGCGCACCTGCATTGATAGATGCTGACACTCAGGAAGTGGTAAAAAGTCAAAACAAGACAATTAGTGATGACAATGCAGCGCTGGATGAGAAGGAAAAAATAATCAAAAAGCTCGAAATGGATGTGGGTGATCTAAAGAAACCGAAGCGTACCGCGCTTGACGAAAAGATTTACCAACACTATAAAGCCATTCTTGCTCAGTATGGAGATGTTGAGAGAGCTGTGCTGTGGACCCTTAAAGGTAACGGGAAAATGACCGAAAAAGCCGCGCTTGGCCTTTATCCCGTGCCTACCGGATTAAGCCGTGAGTTGGCTGGCAATGTCTTGGGGAGATTGCTGACTGACCAAATAGTCACGCGAGACCACCAGCAAAACATGGGCGACCAAATCCTAACATGGACAATTTCTCCAGGCGCGATGGATGCTATTAACGATTGGCTCTAACACTTATGCCAAACAGCTACCGGAGGTTTTATGGCAGAGATGAAATACCGCATCATTAGGGTTGTTGATTTCACCGCTGAAAGCTTAGAAGCCGAAGCAGACCGGGTTCCACCAAGCATGAAGGAGCACGCTGACAGCTTGCGTAAGATGGCAAATATTCTCCGTCAATCAGATAATCAGAAAATGGTGCGTGTTTGGGAAGAGCAGGGTGGAATGGAGGGGCCTGACTTTATTAGGCCTGATCCTGCTTCTCATTAAGTCCATCAACGCAACTTTCACCCACTACCCAGTGCTCAAGGCACTTGACACGTCGGAATAAATATGGTACAGGTATGTACGGTATGCACTACTCGACGGCACAGACCGCACGGAAGCTCGGTATCGGCCGACAAACATTGCACCGCTGGATTCGAGAGGGCATCGTATCTCCGCCTCGGAAGCAGAAAGTCGCAGGCGTAACCGTTCGCATCTGGACGGCGGAAGACATCGAGCGTCTTCGCGAATATAAGGAAGGGAATTATCGTAAAGGGCGGGGTCGCAAACCCCAAAAGAAAAACGGCAACCGCTGAAGCTGGAACTTCAACGGCTGCCTAACCAAATCAACCTGTTTAGGAGGCTGAATATGGCTGCACCAAAGATACACCCACCAACATTCTCCACACAACCGGGCTGCACCAGGGCGGCAATCTACGCGAGGGTCTCGACGAACAAGAACGGGCAAGACCCCACAATGCAGACGAGGGAATTGGAAGAATATTGCCAGCGTCGCGGCTGGGAAGTCGCTGGCTGCTACGTTGACAACGGGATTTCTGGCTCCAAGGAATCAAGGCCAGAACTGGACAGGCTCATGGCCGATGCCCATCGGAGGCGGTTTGATGCGGTAGCGGTTTGGAAGTTCGACCGCTTCGCCCGGTCAGTGTCTCACCTGCTCCGCGCGCTGGAAACCTTCAAAGCCCTGGGGATAGACTTCGTTTCCTTATCGGAGCAAGTGGACACCAGTACGCCCACGGGCAAGATGGTCTTTACGGTTCTCGGTGCCGTGGCCGAACTCGAACGAAGCCTGATTGCCGAACGGGTCCGTGCCGGCATCAGGAATGCGAGGGCCAAAGGCAAGAGGCTCGGAAGGCCGAGAGTCGCCGTGGACGCTTCCAGAATAGCGGCCCTGCGAACTCAGGGGCACTCCTGGGGTACGATCCACCGAGAAACAGGCATTGGGCCCAGCGGGCCTTCTACGGCCTGCCAAAGAGCCTTGTGTCCTCCACTTACTGATTCTGCGAAAGTGGTCTCGACGGTTCTCGCGGGCAGGGCTACTTGAGGATGCCGAGCGGTCCCCCAAACGGCGTTCGGGACGGGAAGCCGACTTCCCAGGCCGAATCCTGAGCTGGGATCGCAACTGTCCCGCCATCGACAACGAAGCGAGCCAGGCGGCGAGGTTCCGGGCGGGTTGGGATTGGGCGCCAGCGTTTGTCCACTGAACCGTGGTTCGCTGCATTGACGACGCTGCATTGACGACGTACCGCAAGCGAATCCTCGGGGTGTAGCATAGCGAATTCTGCTGACATCCTGAGCCGAGACCGCTAGAATGAAAACGAACTTCGAGGCGGAGGAAGCTCCGTGTCCAATCATCAGAATGCCCCAGCCCAAGCGGCGCCGGCACGACCTTTGGCGCCCCCTTACCCTCTGATCCGTGAAGGGCTTCGCCAGGGACGGATCATTCCTTTTCTAGGGGCGGGAGCATCGCTCGGCGTTCGCCAACCAGAAGCAGCGTGCGAGCTCTGGAGGAGGTTTCGCGACTCCTTGGCCACTCCTCAATAACGACGACAGAGAAGCATTACGCACCCTGGGTAAAGCCACGTCAGGACAGGTTGGATGCGCTGGTTGTAGCAACTTGGGCTGAGGATAAGGAAACATCCCGGACCCAAGCTGGAGCGCGGCCGACAGAGAAGAAGAGTTGACAGGGAGTGTTACACTAGCATCCAGCGTCAGGAAGGCCCTCCCAAACGGTCGGACCACCAACCGAGCCACATGGCCACGGTGGATTCAGTAGTGAGAGCTGCTGGATGTGCGGGACCGAGGTTCCGAAAAACGCAGCCGCCTCATGTGAGGCGGCTTTTTTGTTTCGCTTTCTGGTGAACGCCAACACGAAGGAAGGTGCATCGATGATCGACCTGCCTGAAGCAATAATCTATCTTTCGATACTCTAGGCCATCCGTGCATGCAGGGCAGGCCGCCGAGATTTCCTCCAGTACCGTGCGCAGCTTCCAGTCATGCAGTTGCACCGCCGGGTCCAGCAATGCTAATAGAAGCCTCAACAATTCACGAGGATGGTTTTGACTGTGGCGCAAGGACAGAATCGGGTATGGGTGCTCTGCCGTAAAAGGCGTGCAGTCACTCGGAAGCCCCATTCGGCGCTCGGCTACAGGCCGCCGGTACCGGCGGCCTGTAGCCCCCTGGTTGCAGCGATTCCAGTTTCACAGCCCCGAGCTGTGATGTAAACTCTCAAAGCGACTGGTACAAAAACTCGGGGAGGCCAGCGATGCGCGAGTATTCAGAACAGGCAATGGCGTATTCAGCCCCGCCGGTACCGCGGCTGCGGCGGGTACTGAAGCTTTGGGACCTGATCTTTTATGGCATCATTGTCATCCAGCCGATTGCTGCTGTGCCACTCTTCG
Organism: Terriglobia bacterium; assembly: GCA_050008675.1. Taxonomy (GTDB): domain Bacteria; phylum Acidobacteriota; class Terriglobia; order UBA7540; family UBA7540; genus CAVROP01. The sequence continues at coordinate 1,620 of JBEKME010000164.1, read as the reverse complement.
GCGTAGCGCAGACGCTCTCGCGCGGCCACACAGTCACTGCGATTCTGATTGCCATGCTGGCCATGTTGCTGACTGCGGTGAGTTACGGACGCATGGCGGCACTCTACCCTTCCGCAGGTTCGGCCTACACTTACGTCGGTCGTGGCCTGAACTGGCACCTAGGCTTCCTGGCAGGCTGGGCGATGTTCATGGATTATCTGCTGAATCCGCTGATTTGCACCATCTACGTCTCGTTGACGATTCAGCGGATCTTTCCTTTCATCCCGTACGTTGGGGCGGCCGTCGGTTTCATCCTGCTGATCACGGTGGTGAATTTGCGCGGCATCCGCACCACCGCCCGCACGAACATAGCACTGGTCGCCGTCATGAGCGTTGTGATCGGGGCCTTCGTCCTCCTAGCGATTCGCTACCTCTTTCGCTTTCAGGGCTGGAGTGGTCTCATTTCGTATCGTCCCTTCTACGATTCCAGCCAATTTCAGGTGCAGGCGCTTGTCGGCGGGACTTCTTTTGCCGCTCTCACTTATATCGGGTTCGACGGCATTACCACTCTCGCGGAGGATGTGGAGAACCCGAGACGCAATGTGCTGCTCGCCACTGTACTAGTTTGCGTTTTTACCGGACTCTTCAGCGGGCTGCAGGTTTACCTCGCCCAGCGAGTCTGGCCTGATTACCGGAATTTTCCAAACCTTGAAACAGCCTTTATGGATGTAACTCGCCGTGTGGGGGGACCCCTACTGTTTCACGCGCTCGGGGTGATCATGATTGTCGGAGGCTTCGGTGCCGCCATGGGTACGCAGCTGGGCGCTGCCCGCCTGTTGTTCGGGATGGGCCGTGACAACGTTGTGCCCCGCAGAATCTTCGCCTATCTCGATCCCAAGCGGAACACTCCGAATTACAACATCATCTTCATCGCCTTGTTTGCGTTCGCAGGGGCGATGACGCTCACCTTCGAACAGGGAGCCGAGGCCGTGAACTTCGGCGCCTTCCTCTCTTTCATGGGTGTCAACCTAGCAGCGCTGTGGCAGTTTTACATCCTGCCCCAACAGGGACGAAAGCGGCGATTCTGGGCCGATGCTTTCGTGCCCGGATTGGGCTTCTTGTTCTGCCTGGGCATCTGGGTGGGCTTGCGCACCCCAGCGAAAATGATCGGTGGGGTGTGGTTTCTGCTCGGTTTCGCCTACCTGGCCTTCAAGACCCGCGGCTTCCGCACGGAACTCGTGATGACCCACTTCGGCGACGCGTGACTTTGCCGGGCGCGGCAGCTCAGCCAGCGAATTCCGCGGGCGGTGTCGACCGGTGAATCTGCCAAGATGTCACAATCGAGGTTGTCCCCAGCGGCAAGTCCTGCTTCCGCCACGAATGTGCGCTTCAGAAATCCTCCTCGATCAAGGGCTGCCATGGTGAAACTCCCCAGGTTCTGTTGACTTCCCGCACTCCGCTCAGCCATGAACCCTCCAGCAGCGCTGCATGAAAGTAACTGGTGTTCGGATTCCCTAGAGACTCATCCGGAAAGTCCCCCCGGCAACTGCCCGGCTTCAGTTTCGGCAGGCCGAACTTCGGAATTAAAAGGTACCGAAAAAAATAGAAAAAACCTTGACATTTATAGAATCTATGATATGA
>JBEKME010000163.1:0-11820 GCA_050008675.1 Terriglobia bacterium | reverse complement strand
ACCGTTTCAGTGACCCTATGCACCTGCGCGAGCAACAAGAGGAGGACGAGGAATACCGGCAGTTCCTGCTCAAAGAAGGCGCCGACTTGGTGCCGCCGGGCGAGCCCGAGCGCCAGGAACTTCTCCGCCTGCTCGAAGAGGAGATCGCCAGCCTGCGGGAAGAATTCGCCTATGCGGAAAAGGCGAATGAGGAGAGAGCGGCGATAGAACGGGACGCTTGCCTTGCTCCAGAGGGGGAGACGTGGAGCATGATGCTGCGTCAGGAAGCCGCCCTGGACCACTCCATTGACCGCAAAGTGAGGATACTGCTGAGGCTGCGGAAGGAATCAACCAACCTCCCGAGCGCCCCTCCTGGTCAGGACGATGGCCCGAGAGTGGGGAACATGGAGGAGATCGTCAACAGCGACATTGCGCCCGAGAATTCGCATGGCATAGAAGCGGTAGAACAGTTAAAAATGAACGAACGATCCGGGAATGTCATTGAAAACAAAGGGTCGCTCCGGAAAAGCGTGGTATCAGACGGGAATGTTTATGAAAACGAAGCTAGTTACCCGATAAGAGCGGGAATGTGCTTGAAAAAACAGCTAGTTAGGGGCTGATGCGGTCACGTGGCAGGTGGCAGATGGTGAGAACGGGCACCGAGCAAGTCTTCCGCTTACCGCAAAAATTGACACGCGTGGGTGCGTATGTTACGTTGAAGTTTTGGTCAATCCCTCGATCACCTGAATGTAGGCTCAGGTCTCAGCTAGGGGGTAAGGATGCCGCCGGGACGGCGGCGCTACGACAACGAAGCATGGAGAATCCTGAACGCTTCTTTTTCGACCGCTACGGGTTGACGGAAGCTGGCCTCTCGCGATATCTGGCGGCGGCGCTTTCGGAGGGGGGAGACTATGCCGACCTATACTTTGAACATACTACGACCTCCTCCATCCTCCTGGACGAATCGCTGGTCAAGACTGCTACGGAAGGCATTTCCATGGGCTGCGGCATCCGCGTACTGGCGGGCGAGCAGACGGGCTATGGATACACGGATGACCTTGCGCCGGAGAGAATTCTTAAGGCGGCGAAGATCGCGGCACGAATTGCCAGCGGTCCTGCGCACGTTTCCAGCGTTGGGTTGAGCACGGTTGAGAACGCCCACAACTTTTATCCGGTGACGTCGCCGGCCACGGAACGCGAGCTCGCTGAAAAGTTGGAGCTGGTGTGGAGCGCGGACCGCGCGGCGCGCGCTTACGACTCGCGCATCAAAGAGGTTCGCGTCACCTTTGGAGACCAGATTCGCCACGTGCTGATTGCGGGTTCGGATGGCCGCGTGGTAAGCGATTTCCAGCCGTTGGTACGGCTGGGAGTCTTTACCATCGCCAAAGACGGAAGCAAGTTGCAGTCGGGGTCGAGCGGGGGCGGGGGTCGGGTGGGTCTGGAATTCTTCCACGGCGAGCGTTCTCCGGAGTATTTTGCTGGCGAGGCGGCGCGGCAGGCTATCGTTCAGCTCGCGGCCCGCGATGCGCCGGCCGGTGAAATGGAAGTGGTGCTGGGACCAGGTTGGCCCGGCATCCTGCTGCACGAGGCCATCGGGCACGGGCTCGAGGCGGATTTCAACCGCAAAGGGATTTCCGCCTTCAGCGGCCGCATCGGACAGCGCGTGGCTTCCGAGCTTTGCACCGTAGTCGATGATGGAACCATCCCCACCCGGCGTGGTTCGCTGAATGTGGACGATGAGGGTGAGCCGACGCAGAAGACAGTGCTGATTGAAAATGGGATTTTGCGTGGCTATCTCGAAGATAAGCTGAGTGCCGGCATCCTGAAGACCACAAGGACGGGGAACGGCAGACGCGAGAGCTACGAGCACATTCCGATGCCGCGTATGACCAATACTTACATGCTGGCCGGAAACGACGATCCGCAGGATATTCTCCGTTCGGTAAAGCGTGGTCTCTACGCCGTATCTTTTGGCGGAGGGCAGGTTGACATTACCAATGGGAAGTTCGTCTTTTCCGCCTCGGAAGCGTATCTGATCGAAGATGGCCAAGTGACCACACCCGTGAAAGGCGCCACGCTGATTGGCGATGGCCCGACAGTGCTGACCCGCGTGACCGCCGTGGGGAATGATCTGAAGTTCGACCCGGGAATTGGTACCTGCGGGAAGGACGGCCAGAGCGTCCCCGTGGGTGTCGGGATTCCCACCATCAAAGTAAGCCGGCTGACCGTGGGGGGAACGTCGCTTGGACGATTGCAATCTTTTCAATGAAGAGCAATTCTGAATAGTGAATGGTAAATAGTAAATTATAAATTTTAAATTATAAATTATGAATGGGCTGAGAGGACGGTGCAAAGGAACTCCGATTCACTAATTCATAATTTATAATTTATAATTTACTATTCACCATTTACTATTTACCACTTCTATGAATGGTCTCGAACAAACTGCTAGCGATCTCGTGGATCGGGCAAAGCGCGCGGGCGCTACCTCTGCCGACGTGGTGGTGCGCGAAGCGGATGAATTCTCCACCACCTTAAGGCTGGGAAAGATCGAAAGCCTGAAGGAGGCGGCTTCCAAGGCGTTGGGATTGCGTGTCTTGCTCGGAATCCGAAGCGCCAGTTCCTTTTCGAGTGATTTCTCGGGGCCGTCGCTGGGGCGGCTTGTGGAACGGACCATTGCCATGGCCAAGGTGACTTCGGAAGACCCGGCGAGCGGTCTTCCTGAAGCAAGCCAATTGGGATGCTATCCCGGCGACCTCGCTCTTTTTTCGAGCGACGTTGAATCGTTATCCATCGAAGACCGGATCCAATTGGCGCGTCGCGCCGAGGAGGCTGCGCTGGGGGCCGACGCGAGGATTCAAAACTGCGAGGGCGCGTGGTTCGAGGCCAGCCAGGGGACGATGGCCTACGCCAACTCGCTGGGCTTCGCGGGGAGTTACCGCTCATCTTATTGTGCCCTGTCCGTGTCGCCGATCGCCCAGCAGGACGGGGGCATGCAGCGGGACTACTGGTATTCGGTGGCGCGGGGCGCGGCAGCGCTTGAAACCCCTGAGGCGGTAGGTCAGAAAGCTGCGCAGCGTGTCTTGCGCAAGCTTGGAGCGCGCAAGGTTTCGACCTGCCAGGTGCCCGTGGTCTTTGATCCGGAGACGGCCCGCTCCCTGCTGGGTCATTTGTTCGCCGCCGTGCGCGGGGACGCGATTTATCGCAGCGCCTCATTCCTGTCCGGCAAGCTGGGTAAGAAGGTGGCCAACGAAAACGTCACCATCCTGGATGATGGGTTGCGCCCCGGCGGCTTCGGTTCGCGTCCTTTTGACGGGGAGGGAATACCTTCTTCCATTACACCGGTTGTAGAAAAGGGTGTGCTTCAGAATTACCTGTTGAATTGTTACACGGCTCGGAAACTGGGTTTGCAGACCACCGGCAATGCTTCGCGCGGGATCGCGGGCCCGCCCGGTGTGGGGCTCAAGAGTTTCTATATGCCGGCTGGCCCTTATTCCCCGGAAGAAATTGTGCAGTCTGTGAAGAGCGGGTTTTACGTGACGGAGCTGATTGGGTTTGGGGTAAACACGGTGACCGGGGATTATTCGCGTGGGGCTGCCGGGATGTGGATCGAGAGGGGGGAGCTTGCCTACCCAGTCGAAGAAGTCACCATTGCGGGTAACCTTGCTGAGATGCTGACGCGCATCGAAATGGTGGGTTCAGACCTGGAGTTCCGGAGCGCCCTTGCCTCTCCTACATTGCTGATCTCCGGCCTGACTGTGGCCGGGACCTAGAGCAGAAGTCGAGAAGTCAAGGAGTCGAGAAGTCGAGGAGTTGAAGAGTTGAAGTTGTCGACTTTCGGCCTTCGACTTAAATATCGGAGCGAGGTTCCTCTCAAGCGAACGCGGGATCGGAATGACAAGGCTGGTAGGCGCTTCTTTCATCTACCGCCGAGGGTCGAGAAGTTCGGCCCCTCAACTTTTCAACTCCTCGACTTCTCGACTCCTCGACTTGTAAACGATGCGATTCAAAGACAAAGGTATTTCAACCCTTCGCATAATCCTAATTGTTGGGGCCGCGATGTTGGCGCTCCTTGCCGTAGTCGTGTTCCTTTGGCATTCACACGGCGCCACCCAGTTCTCTGCCAGCGCTATACCGATCGAGGAGCAGAAGGCCTACTTCCGCCAACTCGAATTCACGGACTTGCACATGAGCGTGGCGCAGAATTTTCTTGGAGATAACGTGACTTACCTGGACGCACGGGTGAGGAACGCGGGGACGAAAACCGTGCGGAGGCTGGACCTGGATCTGGCCTTCGTGGACATGCTCAGCCAGGTGATCCTGCGCGAGAGGGCGCATCCCGTGAGCGAGCGCACACCACCCCTGAAGCCGGGTGAAAGCAGGGCGTTCCGCATCACCTTCGAGCACATACCTGTGGACTGGAACCAGGCAGCTCCGACCATGACGCCTGTCTATGTGCAATTCGAGTAAGTCGAGAGTCGGTGAAGCAAGTCGAGAGTCAAGGAGTCGAAAAGTCAAGGGTCGAGAAGTTCGACTCCTTGGCCATGGACTCCTCCACTTCTCGGCTAGTTCGACTTCTCGACTATTGACTCTCGACTCTCGACTTGTTTCACTGACTCTCGACTTCTCGACTTGCTTCACCGGCCGTGTTCGAGCCGCTGGATGAGCAGTTGTGGCAAACCTGCCTTGCGCATTTTCTCTTGCGTCCTGGGCAGGTCATAGGAAGTGCGGAAGTACTCGACAGTGTGTTGCCCGGAATCAAAGATAGCGAAAGCGGCGCGCCAATCACCATCCCGGGGTTGCCCGGTTGATCCGGGGTTGAGCAGATAGCGGCCCTGGTCTTCCAGGGGGAAAGCGAGGATGAGTCCGTCTTTCTTTAAGGGGAGGCGGATGGTTTGAAAGCGCGCCTGGGGGGAAATCATGAATCCGCCCTGATGGTGCGTGTGGCCGAAGCAAACGATCCGAGTTTCCGGGCTCCTGAGCAAGGGGAATGCTTGGCCCGGCCCGAGGATGTAATCATCTTCATCGAGTGGAGAGCCGTGAACAATTTGAAAGCCCTCCAGTTGGACCGGGCCGGCGGGAAGGCGTTGAAGGAAACCAAAATGCTCGGGCGTGAGCTCATTCCGGGTCCACTCGGTGGCAAGGCGCGCCAGGGGGTTGAATCCCGCGGCGACGGTGTGGCCCGAACAAGCCCTATCGTGATTGCCGCGAATGATGATCGAGGCCAGGGGCCTTATCTTTTCAATCACGGCATTGGGGTCGGGACCGTAACCGACCAGATCGCCCAGGCACAAGACTTGCTCGTACTTTCCCTGCGCCAGCTCGAGGCACACCTCCAACGCTTCCAGATTGGAATGTATGTCGCTGAGGAGAAGATAGCGCACTATCAGATCCCAAGATGGCGTCGGCTGGCTCTGAGCCTAGCCGCAAGCAACAAGGCCTCCGCCGCGAGAGGCGCCACAGAGAATGGCCATCACCGCGGCGGCAAGCTCCATTATAGTTCCTGACGGACCCTAAAGACTAGCAGGGCAGGACCGTAAGGGGCGCAAGGGAGGGGATTATATGGTTCAAAGCCCACCAGACATAAGACTGAATTACGACCCCAAAGGCGATGTCCTTTACTGTTCGTTTGGCGAACCACGAGAGGCGATCAGCATCGAGAGCGAGGAAGAAGGGAAGTTCTTCCGCGTTGACCCTGAAACGAACGAAGTGGTTGGGATAACCGTCGTCGATTTCTCAAAAAGATTCGCAGCGCATCCCGGTAATACGATTACACTGCCCATCCAGCAAAAACTCGGCGAAGCTCTCAGCCCATAGCGGAAAGCTGACTGGCTGCGCCCCCCGTTCGCCGCTCCCTCAACGGTTCACACTTGGCTCGTGACACCTGCTGCGTCTGTGGGCGTAACCCTCAGCCTGCCATGAATGCGGACGAAGTCGTAATGCGCGAATGAGATCCTGTTACCCGACTTTTGACCGGGTCGCCCAATTTCGCTTATATTACCAGAGTGGAGACGTTTCCTAACGGAACGTGCGAGTGAGGCGATGCTACGTTTTCAAACCGCTGGCGAATCGCACGGGCAAGCCCTGGTGGCGATCCTGTCTGGAATGCCTGCGGGCTTGTGCGTGGACTTCGATTACATAAACAGAGAGCTCAAGCGCCGGCAGGGAGGTTACGGGCGCGGGGGGCGGATGAAAATTGAATCAGATACCGCCCAGTTTCTCTCCGGGGTTCGCCGCGGCCGGACCATCGGTTCACCCATTACTCTGCTGATTTCAAATCACGACTGGGAGAACTGGAAGGAGGCCTTGGCAGTCGAGGACAGCCCTGAAGCCCGAGCCAGGCATAAGCCCCTCACCCGTCCACGTCCCGGGCATGCCGACCTTGCGGGATGCCTTAAGTACAATTTCCCCGAGGCGCGTTACGTGCTTGAAAGGGCGAGCGCGCGTGAGACTGCGGCGCGGGTGGCTGCGGGCGCCCTTGCCAAACTCTTCCTGAAAGAATTCGGCTTAGAAGTTGCCAGCCATGTGGTTGCGGTGGGAAGCGTGCTCCTCGAGCATGAGTCGGTTTCGTTTCAAAAAGTGCTGGCGCTGCGCGCGGTTGAGGACATCATGCTGGGATGTGTAGACCTGGCAGTGGAAGCCCGCATGAAGGAAGAAGTGGACAAAGCTCTGGAAGCCCGCGACAGCGTGGGAGGAACTTTCGAAGTCATTGCCCATGGCGTGCCGCCTGGTCTTGGCTCATGCGCTCAGTGGGATGAACGCTTGGATGGGCAATTGGCCCAGGCGCTGATGTCCATCCAGGCGGTCAAGGCGGTTGAAATCGGCGGCGGGATCGAGGGCGCTGCAAGCCCCGGGTCCCGCGTCCATGACGAAATCGGATACGACCGAGAGAAATCCCGGTTCACCCGCAAATCGAACCGGGCGGGGGGGCTGGAAGGCGGAATTTCGAACGGGGAAGACATCGTTGTACGGGGCTATGTGAAACCTATTTCGACGCTGCGTCGCCCCCTCGAGTCTGTGGACTTCGAGACCAAGGAGACAGTGAAGGCGGCTTACGAGAGGTCCGACGTTTGCGTGGTACCCGCTGCCGGTGTTGTCGGTGAAGCCATGGTCGCCCTTACGATCAGCCGGTCATTCCTCGAGAAATTCGGGGGTGACTCGATGGGGGAAACAAAACGGAATTTTCTGGCCTATATGGAGCAAGTGAGACAGTTCTAATGATTTATCCAATTGTTAAGTACGGTCAAGAGGTGCTGGAGAGGCCTGCGGCGCCGGTGACCCAATTCGACGGAAGTCTGGAAAAGCTCGTGGCTGATATGATCGAGACCATGTACGCCGCCAACGGCGTGGGACTTGCCGCTCCACAGATTGGCATCTCTTTGAAACTCTGCGTGATTGACGTTTCATGCGGCAAGGATCCCAATGCAAAATTGGTGCTCGTGAATCCGGAGATCATTGCCGCGGAGGGCGAGCAGGTGGAAGAAGAAGGCTGCCTGAGCCTTCCGGATTTCCGTGCCAAAACATCTCGTCCGTTGCGCGCCACGGTTCGCGCCCAGGATGTCGGGGGCAGGGAATTCACCCTTTTAGGTGAGGGCTTGCTCGCGCGGGCTTTCTGCCACGAAGCCGACCACCTGGGAGGGAAGCTCTTCATCTCTCATCTCAGTAGGCTTAAGCGGGACTCCATCAAACGCCAGGTCCGAAGGATGGTCAAGGCGGGGGAGTGGTGAGGGAATGGTCAGTTGTCAGTGGTCAGTTGTCAGTTAAAGCGGATACGTCATGTGGACGCCTTCTGCGCCCTGTGCCGGTCCGATGGGAACCATCCCTGCGGGTTTGTTAATTGTAAGTCGCAAGTTGGAGGAACCAATCAAAGGACGACGGACAAAGGATGACGGACCACGGACTACGGACCACGGACTACTGACAACTGATAACTGACAACTGAAAACTGAAAACTCCCCATGACCCTCATTTTCTGTGGCACTCCACAATTCGCCGTCCCCACCCTCGAAAGGTTGATCGCGGAGAAGCATGACATTGAGCTGGTGATGACAAACCCCGACGAACCAAGCGGTCGTGGTTACGAGGTGAAGGCGTCACCGGTGAAGCTGGCGGCCTTGAAGGCGGGCCTGGAGGTCTTCCAACCGCTGAAGCTCAAGGAAGATTCAACTGCCGGGTTCCTGTCAAAGTTCCGTCTGGACTTCATCGTGGTTGTTGCCTACGGCCATATCATCCCGAAATGGATGATCGACCTTCCGAAACACGGATGCATTAACCTGCATGCGTCGCTCCTGCCCAAGTATCGTGGAGCGGCGCCGATTCAATGGGCGATTATCCGGGGAGAATCCGTAACCGGCGTCACCACCATGAAGATTGATGAAGGACTCGACACCGGGGATGTTCTTCTCGATAGAGAAGTCCCCATTCAAGACGATGACACAACTGAAACCCTCTCCGAGCGTTTGAGCGGCGTGGGCGCAGATTTGATGGTGGAAACCTTGCCCAAGCTCATTCGGGCCGAGATTCAACCCCAATCTCAGAATCATGCCCAGGCTACCTTCGCCCCGATTTTGAAAAAGGAAGATGGCCGAATCGATTGGATGCTCCGGGCGGAGGAAATCCGGTGGCGCGTGCGTGGACTAAGACCATGGCCCGGAGCTTATACAACCTTTCGGTCCAAGAATCTCCACATCTGGTCGGCCGCTCCCGTCCTGGGCCAGGCAGGGCCGGGACATGAGCCTGGCACGCTTCTTCCCGATCGCGGGAAGCTGCGCGTGGTGTGCGGCCTGGGAACGCTCCTGGAAGTCCATGAGCTTCAGCTCGAAGGCCGAAAACGTCTGCTGGCGCGAGATTTCCTGAACGGTGTGCGCCCCTCATCCGGCGAAAAGCTGGGGGTTTAACCGAGGCCATCCTTGCCGATTTCGCCCGCCCGAACAACTGCCTATCGTATTCTCCGGCGCGTGCAAGCGGGCCGGGGGTTTGGTGTGGACCTGCTTCAAACCCAGGAAGTCTCAGCGCTCAAAGAAGCGGACCGGCGACTGGCGACTGAACTCGTGATGGGCGTTTTGCGCTGGCGCGGGGAGCTGGACTTCCAGATTGGAGAGGTTTCTGGGAAGGCCGTGGAGCGCCTTGACCCCGAGGTCGCGACCATACTGCGCATGGGGGTTTACCAGATTCAGTTCCTCGAAAGAGTACCGAAGGCAGCGGCTGTGAATGAAGCCGTGGAGATGACGAAAGCTGCTCACAAGCGGTCAGCGGCGGGATTAGTCAATGCGGTGTTACGCCAATGCCCGCCGGGCAGAAGCGCCATAAGGCCGCGACGGTTCGATGACCTGGACAAAGCAATGCGGGCCAGTGTGCGGCGCGCGACTCCTGCCTGGTTGCTGGAGCGCTGGGCGAATAATTTTGCGCAGGCGGGGATGGCTGGAAATGACGTGGCCATGCGCTTGGCCTGGGCGAGCACCCAAGTCCCTCCTACAGTACTTCGCGTGGTAGACCTTGCACAAGACATTCCCGGCCTGCGCGAGGAGTTGGCGGCGGGGGGAATAAAAACCAGGCCGGGGAAGTTCTCGGGTCGCGCCCTGGTGGTTGAATCAGGGAACGTGCAGGCGTCCCATGCTCTGAGGCAAGGGCGGTTGGTCATTCAGGATGAAGCCTCGCAGCTTGTCGCAGACCTGCTGGCGCCGCAAGTGGGGTGCCGTGTCTTTGATTTGTGCGCCGCCCCGGGCATTAAGGCCGGCCAAATCGCGCAGGCGCTGGGGAGCGGCACTCTCGTGACCTGCGATCTGAGTGCCTCTCGGCTGCACACCATGGCAACGCTGCTCCCGCATTGGCTTCCGAAAGAGGTCCAGTGGCTGGCGATTCGACTCGATGCGACGCAAGCGCTCCCCTTTCGCTGCCCATTTGAGCGAGTTCTTCTGGATGCGCCTTGTTCGGGAACGGGAACGCTGGCGCGCAACCCGGAGATCAAATGGCGGCTTCGACCGGCGGAATTGAGCCGTTTGGCGGAAGCTCAGGTGAAGATGCTCAAGAGTGCGCTCGGCTCTCTCTCCTTCGCGGGGCGGCTGGTTTATGCCACCTGCTCGCTGGAGCCGGAGGAAAATGAAGGCGTCGTCGAACGCGTACTTGAAGAATCTCCAGAGTACCGAGTCGTTTCGCCGGCAGAGCTCAAATCTGAGTACCCTGCGCTCAGCCCGCTGTTTGATCCTCAGGGGTACTTGCGCACTCGCCCTGATTTGCACCCCATGGACGGCTTCTTTGCGGCTGTGATTGTGAGGAAGAGTCAAACGAATTTCTCCGTGTCCTCTGTGCCTCTAAAGCCTCAACACAGAGAACGCGGAGGGTCTCAGTGACCTCTGTGTTTGGCCTTTTCTTGGCCACAGAGAACACGGAGAAGAAGCGTACAGGGCCAAAGGAGGTCTTACATGACGTGCGATAATCTGCGACTCGCGTTTGCCGTTCGATTTTGGGCACTTTGCGCTGTAATGGCAATGGCTATTCTAACGCTCCCGATATGCGTCAGCGCGCAAACTCCCACGACCGAAACATTTCAGCGCGATCCTAAGCAGGCCATCGACGAATCCTACACGCAGCTAATCAGGAAGTACACCACCGCGCCGGCCTTGAATTCGCCTCTTACCGATTACCTTCCGGCGTCCAGTTCCATCCCAACTCCCGCGAAAGTATTGGGGGACGTGGCCGGTGCGCCCGACGTTTTGCCCTATGCGGAAGAGATTTACCGATATTTTCGATTGCTTGCGGCTGCCAGCCCGCGGGTGAAGGTCTTCACTATCGGCCATACCGAGGAAGGGCGCGAGATGATCGCCGTCGCGGTTGCCGATGCGTCGTTGCTTACTCAAGCCAAAGAGAACGGCGCACGCCTGGCGCAGCTTGCCGATCCCAGGAGCCTGCACCTGGATGACGCCAAGGCGCAGGCCCTGATCAGCCAGTCGTTTCCGGTTTACTACATCACCGGCGCCATCCATTCGCCGGAAACCGGTGCGCCCACCGCACTGATGGAACTGGCTTACCGGCTGGCTGTAGACAACGCCCCCTACGTGCAATACATTCGCTCTCACATGATCACACTGATCACACCGGTGGTGGAAGTGGATGGGCGTGACCGCATGGTGGACATCTATAAATGGCATAAAGCGCATCCTGGCCAGAACTGGCCGCGCTTGGTCTACTGGGGCCACTATGTCGCCCACGACAACAATCGCGATGCCATGGCCATGACGCTCGACCTTACGAAAAACGTTCTGAACACCTATCTCGAGTGGCATGCGCAAGTGCTTCACGACCTGCACGAGTCCGTGCCGTTTCTCTACGACAACACGGTGGGTGATGGACCTTACAATTCGTGGATCGATCCCATCCTGACTGACGAGTGGTCGATGCTCGCTTCCGACAACATGGCGCGCATGCAAAGTTTTGGCATGCCGGGCGCGTTCACACATGGAAGCTTCGATACCTGGAGCCCCGGCTACCTGATGTTCCTGGCCGGCTTACATAACGGCATCAGCCGCCTGTACGAAACTTTCGGCAACGGCGGCGCGGACACAGAGAAGCGCGTGTTATCACCCGATCAGTATTCGCGCACGTGGTACCGGCCCAATCCGCCCTACCCAACCGTTTTGTGGTCCCAGCGGGACAACAATAACTATGAGCAAACTGCGCTGCTTTCCACCCTCTCTTACTTTGCGCACAACGCAAACCTCTTCCTGAACAACTTCTACTTGAAAAGCAAGCGCTCGGTCGAGAAGCCCGGCAATGCGGGGCCTGCCGCTTACGTCCTGGCGCAGGATGACCGGTCTTGGAACCGTCAGATGCAGTTGTTGAAAG
>JBEKME010000162.1:0-11948 GCA_050008675.1 Terriglobia bacterium | reverse complement strand
GTATCGCTTATCGCCAACACGGCCCCGGTGGCCTTCGGAGGATTGGGCATACCCATCGTGGCGCTCGCCGCGGTGACGGGTCTTGATCAAATGAAGCTTTCGGCCATGGTGGGCCGGCAACTTCCCTTCCTATCTCTAATGTTGCCCGCTTACCTCGTATGGGTGATTGGGGGACGCAAGGGGTTAAAAGAAACCTGGCCGGCGGCTCTGGTCGGCGGCGCCAGTTTTGCTCTGGCACAGTTCTTATCATCGAATTACTGGGGACCGTACGCGACTGATATTGTGGCAGCCTTGTTCTCCAGCGCGTGTCTCGTGCTCTGGCTGGGAGTCTGGAAACCGGGTGGCAGTCAGCGCCGCGATCCCTCACGCGAAACCCACAAGGGCGCGCAGGAAGTTGCTGGAGACGGCCTTCCCACTCCAGCAGGCGCGGAAGGACGGAATTTCCAGCCGGCCGCCCAGCCGCTGGTCGCTTGGGCGCCCTGGCTCATACTCGCGGGAGTAATGGTCGCATGGTCCTACTTCAAGCTATTTCAAATTGCTCAACTCAGTATTCCCATACCCCACCTTCACAATGCGGTTTTTATTGCCCTTTACCACAAACTCTATACGGCGGTGTACCAGTTTCAACCCTTGGCAGCGGGCACCGCCGCCCTGACTGCCACTGCCCTAACCGCCCTGGTTTTTCGGAATAGACCTGCCGTTATCCTCTGCGCTGGGCTCAAGACTCTGAAGCAGCTTCGCATGCCCGCACTTACGGTGAGTTTGATTGTCGCGCTGGCCTACCTTTACAACTACTCGGGGATGGCTTTTACACTGGGCGCCGCACTGGCAGGACTCGGGAAGATTTTCCCCCTGGTAAGCGGGTATCTCGGTTGGGTGGGATGTTTTCTGAGCGGGAGCGATACGTCGAGCAATCTGCTTTTCGGCAATCTGCAAGTGGCCGTCGGCCATCAGATTGGTGTAAGTCCCATACTGCTTGCCGCTACCAATTCTTCCGGAGCCGTCCTCGGAAAGATGATTTCACCTCAGAATATTGCTGTGGGCGTCACCACCGTCGGTTTAATCGGCCAGGAAGGTGAAATCCTGCGCCGTACGTTTTGGCATAGTGTGCTGCTGCCGCTCGGGCTAAGCGCCTTGGTCTTCGCCCAGGCCTACTGGTTGAAAGGGATGGTGCCGTAGCGCCCGGGATCGTCACGGCCGACGGGACGTGGAGGCACGGCTTCCATGTAAGGACCCAATTGTTCCACTCCGACCGGCAAATGCGACGAAAAATCTCGCAGATTGGCCATGAGTTGCACCCTCGCCGCTTCCGTGAGCGCGTAGAAGGATAGCGCGGGCGGCGCGAGTACAACCCGGTCATTGAATTCCCAGCGGCCGGCAAGTAACCACTCGCGGGGAGTTCCACCGTAAAATCCCAGCCAGTTATCATCAACAAGGGCAACACGGACTTCTCTCGATCTCGCGAGAGCATCCATAAACTGAGGGTCGAAGCGCTTCAGAAGCATGGCGCGCGCGACGTCCAGATCGGCGAGACCATGAAAATCCGTACATTGGATGTCCGCCATGAAGTTGACGGCCCCAAGGTCATTCACGGCCAGCGAGCTTCCCTGGTAATACCGCTGCACAAATCGCCCCATCTGGTAATGCCAGAGGTAAGTGTTGTTCGTAGCCCGCGCAATGATGCGGAGGGAGTTACAGCCCGCGCTCCAGAGGAGGTTCGTGGTAAGAAGGGTGAGCACCAAAGCCGCGAGGCCCGCCCATTCTCCAGCGGGCATGCGGAAAGTCCGAGGCAAGCGCTGAACGAATTCATACAGCGGCGCCGCCACCGCAACAAGCCCCAGGACCACAAGGTAGGCCTCGTAACGATAGAGCCAGCCGGTCCCCGCAAGCACCAAGTGGAGAAAGCCTGCCGCCACAAAAATGCCCATGAGCCATTGGAGAGGATCGTCCCCTCCCTTGCCTTTCGTGAAACGGTAAAGCATCAGCAGGAGGGAGACCGCCATGAGTCTTGCCACCCGCAAGCCCGAAAAGGTGAAGTCGGCGGCGGCGTGAGCAGCAAAGCTCGCCAGTCGATCCCCAGGGCCCAGCGGCAAGTTGCCCTTGAGCACGACGGAATTCGGTAACCAGAACCAGCCATGCCGTACTGAAACCAATCCAATCACAAACAACGGAAGGATTGACCAGAACAAAAGCCAGAGGGCAAGCCGCATTTGCCGCCGGAAACAGAGAAGCAACGCCACGATACCAACTGCGAACAATCCTTCGTAGCGGGCAGTCGAAGCCAGGAAACCCAGAGCCGCCAGCATCACACGGCAAGTCCACGAGGCCGAGGACTGGCCGGCGAGCAACCGGCTTGTATAGATGACAAGGAGGAGTGTCACCAAGGTTTGGAGAACGTGCTCCAATCCGGCAAAAATCAGGCTTGGAATCGGAGCGAAGAAAAGAACCGAGAGAAGAACGCCAAAAATGTAAGGACGGGGAAGCCCAGTCGCCAAGGATTCAAGGATCCGTCCAAGGGCGAGTACAAGCAGGGTGGCGAAGAGGGTGTTCAAAACCAGTGGAGTAACATTGTTGACTCCAAACACGAAGTAGATTGCCGAAAGGAGGAAGGTCCAGAGCGGGGAGGAAGAGGCTGATGTGAACTGATATGGCGTCACTCCCCACACGCCGTGCCGGGCGAAGTTCTTCGCCATTGCCATATGAATGTAGGCGTCATCCAGCGCGTACACGAGGTGCCCCTGATTCACTCTGAGGGATTGAATGAGGAGCGTTGTAATAGCTCCCCAAAGCAGTACGGTTGCTGCCAGAATGGGCCAGAATCGCTTGAGCCGGCTTCGCATCGTATTTGCACAATATCACACGTTCATGGAACGGCGTAGAGATTGCAATCTGTGATTCGTGGGTGGGACCCTGAGCCCAGCCGCTCATGTCGCATCGGCGACACGCTGAAAGCATAAAACCTGCCACCTACCTTTTCACGAAAGGGTGCTGGTGTCATTTGGAATGGGGATCCACTCGAGCCGCCGGTCATTCCCGTCCCGCTCTGCGGGACGGGAATGACTGCGCTCCAAATGACACCCACGAAAGGAAGGGTTTGAAAATTCTTCGATGATAAGTTAGCCTAATCGCGGCAGAGTTGGGCACTACCCAGGTTCGACCTGCCGTCGCGGATTCTTAGGGAGACAAGGAATGGAGCCGTCGGTGCCAATTACTCCTCGAGAGGCCACAACCCCAACACGTAACTTCGCTTTCGGGGGGCTGGTGGAGAGCCTCCGTCCGCAGCAGTGGGTGAAAAACGGCTTTGTTTTTGCCGCCTTGATCTTTTCCCGCAGCATCACCGATTGGCATCGCAACGCGCGCGTAGCGGCAGGCGCGCTCCTCTTTTGCCTCATTTCCAGCGCCGTTTATCTTTTGAACGACATCCTTGATGCGCCGGAGGACCGGAAACATCCCTTGAAGAGACTGCGGCCGCTGGCTTCGGGGAGGTTGGGCGTGGGAACCGCCGCAATAGTGGCGATAATACTCGCCATCCTCTCCTTGTATGGCGCGTGGATTCTCGACCGCACGTTCTTCATCATCGTGCTGGCGTATGGCGTCATCAACGTGCTGTATTCGTGGGCGCTGAAGCGTGTCGTCTTGCTCGACGTTTTTGTAATCAGCGCCGGCTTCGTCTTGCGGGTGATAAGCGGGGGAGTGATCATCCATGTGGAGATATCTCCCTGGCTGGTGGTGTGTGCCACGCTGCTCGCTCTGTTCCTGGCTCTCAGCAAGCGCCGGCATGAGTTAGTGGCCTTGGGAAAAGACGCGGGCGAGCACCGCTCGATCCTGGCTCACTATTCGCCCTACTTTCTGGACCAGCTTATCGGGATTGTTACCGCTTCCACCGTAATGTCCTACGCGCTCTACACACTTTCAAATGACGTGCAGGTAAAATTTCCAGGAAAGCGGCTCGATCTCACGATTCCATTTGTTCTTTTCGGAATTTTCCGATATCTCTATCTCGTGCACCAGAATGAAGAGGGAGGAAACCCGACGCGGTTGCTTTTCGCGGATTTAGTCTTGCTTTCGGTCGTGCTGTTCTGGGCGGCCTCCGTCATTTTCATCATCTACCTTTAGATGGAATTGGCGATTTTCGATTGACGATTGCCGATATTCGAAACTCGAAACTAGAAATTCGAAACTCGGAAAAGACGCCGCCGCGACCCATTGGAGCCGAGTTTCGATTTTCGAATTTCGATTTTCTGCTCCAACGATCAACAATCAGCAATCGGCAATGAAAACCCCGTCTTCGCTTGCGGCCGAAGGCACCGCTGTACGCACCATGGCAGAACTTTTTGTAACTCACCCGCTATCCGGCTGGGGTCGTTTCCCGGTCGAATGTTGTAATGTCTACCGACCCGATAGCCAGCGCCAACTGGCTGCTATCCTGGAGTCCGGTGCCCAGCCATCCCTTATATCGTTCGGGCTGGGGCGTAGCTATGGCGATGCGCCCCTGAACAGCCAAGGCGGCGTCATCTGTCACACACGGCTTAACCGGTTTCTCGCCTTCGATGCGCAGGCCGGCGTACTGGAGTGTGAAGCGGGTGTCAGCCTCGCTGAAATCCTTCAGTATTTTCTGCCTCGCGGTTTCTTCCTGCCGGTGACGCCGGGGACCAAATTTGTTACCGTGGGAGGAGCGATCGCTGCCGACGTGCACGGCAAGAACCACCATCAAGATGGCACCTTCGGGAATTTCGTGTTGGACTTCAAGCTCCTCACACCGAAGGGCGAAGAACTCTCCTGCTCACCAAACAACAACTTCGATGTCTTCTGGGCAACGCATGGGGGCATGGGACTGACAGGGGTAATTCTCAGCGCCAGGATCAAGCTGCGGCCCGTCGAGTCGGCGTGGGTGCTGGTTGATTACCAGAAAGCGACAAACCTGGAAGACGCGCTGGGGAGGATGACCGAAACCGACGTCTGTTACCAGTACTCGGTGGCCTGGATTGACTGTCTGGCGACCGGCAGGCATATGGGAAGAGCAGTTTTGATGCGAGGAAACCACGCGCCCGCGAATGAGCTGCCGGCAAGTGTTCGGGATCCCCTAGCCGAGCCGCCCCGCCGTCGTTGGACGCTCCCTTTCGATCTTCCTTCACTGGCGTTGAACAGTCTTACGGTGCGCGCATTTAACGCTTTCTATTACAGTGTGCATCGGAATGCCGCCCGTCAACTGGTTGACCTCGAGAAGTTTTTTTATCCCCTCGACGCGATTCGGCATTGGAACCGTTTGTACGGGCGCAGAGGCTTTGTGCAATACCAGGTGGCACTGCCTCTGGAGGGAGGACTGGAGGGACTGAAAGAAGTCCTGACGCAGCTTGCCCGCTCGCGCCGCGCCTCCTTCCTTGCGGTGCTGAAGCGTTTTGGGAAGCCGAACCCCGGCCTGCTTTCTTTCCCGATTCAAGGTTACACCTTGGCCTTGGACCTTCCCGTCGCCAGCGGGTTGATTCCTTTCCTGCACGAATTAGACCGGGTGGTTCTGAATTACGGCGGCAGAATTTACCTGGCGAAAGACGCGGTTATGACTTCGCACAGCTTTGCCGCGATGTACCCGAAGCTTGAACAATTCAGAGCTATCAAGAGCAGGCTTGACGCGCGTGGTCTGCTTTCTTCATCCATGGCTCGGAGGCTCGCAATTGTCGAGAAGTGACGCGGAGACACCACTACACCTGTGGCAATCGTCAACTGATACCATTTTTGGGTCTGTCATGCTGAGCGCAGCCAAGCATCCCGGCATTTTTTCCGCACTGTTTGAGCTTACAAATGCGGGGATTCTGCGCTTCGCTCAGAATGACAGGCGGTGGCATTTTGCTCTACGAATGACGAACAATCCGTATGAGGAGGTATGGGCGTGCCAAGTGTGCTGATTCTGGGCGCGACTTCGGCAATTGCCTCCGCCCTGGCAAGCGAGTTTGCGGCTCATAAGTTCGACCTCGTTCTGGGGGGCCGCGACCGGGAAGAATTGGGCGCGCTTGCCTCCGATCTTAGCCTTCGCTACGGGGTTCGAGCCGGGGTCCTTTCCTTTGATGCCCTTGACACACAGACTCATGCTTCAACCCTGCGATCTTTCCTTTCTGGAGCAGGCAACGCTCTGGAGGGAGTGGTGGTTTGCACGGGGTACATGGGCGATCAGGCAAAGGGCCAATGCGATTGGGAGGAAGCCCGACGCATCCTCGAGACCAACTTCACCGGTTGCGTTTCTGCCCTCAATATTCTTGCCAACCATTTCGAGCCAAGGCGCGCAGGTTTTATCTGCGCCCTTTCCTCCGTGGCCGGAGACCGGGGCCGGCAGAGCAACTATCTCTACGGCGCCGCGAAGGCAGGCCTGAGCACCTTTCTTCAAGGACTGCGCAATCGCTTATTCCATGCCAACGTCAAGGTCATTACCGTTAAACCAGGTTTTGTCGACACACGCATGACCTACGGGCGTCCTGGGCTGTTTCTGGTGGCATCCCCCGAAAGCGTGGCCAAGGGCATTTTCCGAGCTATCGCCAAGGGGAAAGACGTCGTTTACTTGCCCTGGTTTTGGCGTCTCATCATGCTGGTTGTCCAGTCCATCCCTGAAGCGATGTTTAAGAGGTTGCGCACCTAGAGCCATAGCTTCCATGCAAAACGAGGCTTGGCGGTGTACGCTCGGCGCTCTCCGAGATTCCAAAGTGGGAATCGTGGGTTGGGCGCAGGGGCGTGGCTGCACCTCGCCCGGAGTGAGCCGCGGAGTTGCAACTATTGAAGATTGCGGAGTATAGTCACACCTTTGGTTTAGCGCCGGCAACTTGCCCCGACGTGGCGGGTGCCGGTGGCAGAGGATGCCACCGAGCTGCACGCAGTTCACGGCAAGCCGGGGCAGGCGGCGCTGCAAAAAATGCTTGTCGCTTTATTTAGCAGACATTCGGACAACGCGCGGGGTGAATCATGTCGATTTCAAGGCGCAAGTTTCTGGAATCTTGTGCGATGGGCGCGGCGGCGGTTGGCGTGGCAGGAATGCCCTCCGCGCTGGGGGTAGCCCTGCGGGGCGTGAATGGCGGTATGGCGCCAGAGGGGTCTCCTGGCGGGGGTGAAGGCGGAACGCCGGATCCCGTCTTCCGGCCGCTCACCGACGTGGCGCTGGAGACGGCGCGCTCGCTGGGCGCCAGCTACGCCGACATCCGCATCGCGCGCTACCGCGATCAGTCGGCGTTCCTGCGCACGCAGGCGGAACCCGGCGGAAGCAAGATCCAGCATGTGCCCGAGGTGAGCGATCGTGAGAGCTTCGGCTTTGGCGTGCGCGTGCTGGTGAACGGCACATGGGGCTTTGCGGCAGGGAACGAGGTGGAGCGCGACGAAGTAGCTCGAATCACCCGCGAGGCAGTAAATGTGGCAAAGACGAATTCCGCCCTGATGCGCGAGCCCGTGGAGCTCGCTCCGGTCACCCCCGCCGTGGACCTTTACCGCACTCCCTTCACCAAGGACCCCTTTGCTGTCTCGCTGGCCGAGAAGGTGGACTTCCTGCGCACGATCAACGAGGAAGTGATGAAGACACCCAAGGTCTTCATGGCCATGTCGTACATCTCCTGCCGCTTCGAGCACAAATGGTTCGCCTCGACGGAGGGCTCGTACATCGAGCAGTACATCCAGCGCGTTGACCCCGGCTACGGAGCGACCGCAGTTGACCGCGCGCAACGGAAGACGCGCGACCGCAGTTTCCAGATTGGCGCGGTCACAGGCGGCTGGGAGTACGTGGAGGCGGCGAAGATGCTGGAGAGCGCACGGCGCGTGGGCGAGGAGTGCGTGGAGCGTCTTGGCGCACCGCCGGTGAAGCCCGGCAAGAAAGACCTGGTGCTGCTGCCCTCGCACCTCTGCCTCACCATCCACGAAAGCATGGCCCACTCCACCGAACTCGATCGGGCTCTGGGTTACGAAGCCAACTTTGCCGGCACCAGCTTCCTGACTCCTGACAAGCTGGGCAAGTTCCGGGTGGGCAGTGATCTGGTGAATATAGTCGGTGACCGCATCCTGCCCCAAGGCCTCTCCACCTGCGGGTACGACGATGACGGTGTCAAGACCCTGCGTTTCGACATTTTCAAGAAGGGGATCTTCGTCGACTACCAGACCATCCGGGACCAAGCCCACTTGATTGGCGAGAAGGCGTCGCACGCCTGTAGCTACGCGGATAGCTATGCCTCCATCCCGTTCCAGCGCATTCCCAACGTATGGCTGAAGCCTGCGGAGAAGGCGGTAAGCCTGGAGGATCTGATCGGGGGCGTCGAGGAGGGGGTTTTGATAGACGGCACGGGCAGTTGGTCGATTGACCAGCAGCGCTATAACTTCCAGTTCGGGGGCGACGCCTTTTGGGAAATCAAGGGTGGGAAGAAGGGTCAGATGATTGACCGGGTGGCCTATCAATCGCGCACGCCTGACTTCTGGCAGGCGTGCGATGGCATCGCGGACCAGCGCTTCTGGGAGAACTTTGGGCTCACCGGCGACGGCAAGGGTCAGCCCATGCAAACCAACGAGATGAGCCACGGGAGTGCTCCGGCACGCTTCCGGCAGATCAACGTATTGCTGACGGAGTAGGGCTGGGGATTTTAGATTTTGGATTTTGGATTTTAGATTTTGGATTAAGGACCTGCGGCAAAAGGCACTGTAGGCACTCACGCCGCTTTTCTGGACTGTAAACGACACGCGGGGCTGGGCGCGCGCTCGCCGCAAAGATAGGAGTTGTCATGCTGAGTCGAGATGAAGCACGTAATCTGGTGGACCGGATCTTCAAGATGAGCAAGTCGCCCGAGATGTCTGCGAACCTCCGGTGGCAGCAGGAGTGCAACACGCGTTTCGCCAACAACCAGATCACCACGGCCGGGTTCACGAGCGACCTCCGGCTGGATATCTCGGTGACCCTGGGGCACAAGACCGGTAGCACCTCGACCACCGAGACAAGTGACGACGGCTTGGGCCGTGCCGTGCGGCACGCGGAAGAGCTGGCGGCCTTGACGCCTGAGGACCCGGAATACGTTGTACCTCTCGGCCCCCAGGACTACCCTGCAATCGCTGCCTTCGATGAGGCGACGGCCAGGGCGCGCTCGGAGCAACTGCTGCCGGCGCTTCGTTCCTCGATCGAGGCCGCTACGCGCGAGAAGCTGAACGCCTCGGCCTTCTTTGACGTGAACACGATGGCTGCGGCCATTGCCAATAAGCGGGGGCTCTTCGGCTACACCCAGCGGACTTGGGCGGATTACTCCGTCACGGCGCGCACGGGGGATGGCACGGGATCGGGGTGGGCTGACAGCCAGTCGCCACGACTCGCCGAGGTTGACAGCGCGCGCGTCAACTCGGTGGCGGTGCGCAAAGCGCTCGATTCACAGAAGCCGCGGCGGCTGGAGCCGGGCAAGTACACGGTGATTCTCGAGCCGGCGGCGCTCGATGAGATGTTGATGTTCATGACCTTCGGCATGGATGCGCGCGCCGCCGACGAGGGCCGCAGCTTCTTGAGCAAGCGCGGTGGGGGCACGCTGTTGGGCGAAAAAGTTTTTGGGGAGAACATCACCCTGCGCAGCGATCCGTTCGACTTGCGCGTGCCCGGTATGCCCTGGAGCGGAGAGTTGCCCGCGGAGAAGACGACCTGGGTGGAAAAGGGCGTGGTGAAGACCATGATGCGGAGTCGCTACTGGGCCGAGAAGACCCAGACGAAACCCGTACCCTTTCCCTCCAACGTCATTATGGAAGGCGGCTCGGCAACGCTGGAGGAGCTGATTGCTTCCACGCCGCGCGGCCTGCTGGTCACCCACTTCTGGTACATCCGGTTTCTGCAACCGGATACCGTGCAGTTGACGGGACTTACCCGCGACGGACTCTCCTTTATCGAAGAGGGCAAGATCCAGTATCCGGTTAATAACTTCCGATTTAATCAGAGCGTGGTGGAGATGCTCAAGCAGGTTGAGGGCATGACCGTTCCCATGCCCGTGAACAACAACCGCTTGCCGGCCATTAAAGTCCGCGACTTCTACATGTCGTCACTTTCGGACGCGATCTGAGCGGGCGTCGGGTGGCGGTGTCATTTGGGAGGGATGCCGGTCGAAAAGCCAGTCATTCCCGCGAAAGCGGGAATCCAGTCTTTAGACAGCCTATTTCCGAAGAGTTGCGGAGTGGATTCCCGCTTTCGCGGGAATGACTGCGCACTTGCGACGCCCTCGTTGACATAGCTCCACGCCACGATTAACCTAGCTGAAGAGGGGCGATGGATATTTTCGACGAAATTGCGAGGCTGAGGAAGGAAGGACGCAAGGCGGCGCTGGCCACCATTATCCAGGTGCAAGGCTCCATTCCAAGCTACGAGAGCGCGAAGATTCTGATCCGCGACGATGGGTCCATGGTGGGCACGGTGGGCGGAGGGTGCGTGGAAGCGGAAGTGTGGTCCGTGGCGCAGGACGTGATGCGAGAAGAAAAGCCGCGCCGCCTGCACTTCAACTTGAACGCCAATCCGCAATACGACAACGGGCTGGTGTGCGGCGGGGCACTCGATATTTTCGTTGAACCCATCCTGGCCACTCCCACGGTGTATCTCTTCGGGGGCGGGCACGTTGCGCTTTATGTTGCGAAGATGGCAGGGCTGGCGGGATTCGACGTGGTGGTTTCAGACGACCGGCCGGCGTTTGCAAACCCGGACCGCTTCCCGGAAGCTGTCGAAACGCACGCCGGGACCTGGGAAGAGATTTTCGCGAAGCTCAAAATCAACGAATTGTCTTACCTGGTGCTGGTCACCCGCGGGCACAAGGGTGACCTGGATTGCCTGCGCTGGGCGCTCAGCACACCGGCACGTTACATCGGTATGATTGGCAGCAAGCGGAAGTTCATCGAGATCAGCAAGGCGCTGGAACGCGAAGGCGTGCCCGCAGAAAAGCTGGAGCGCGTTCATTCCCCCATCGGTCTCGATATCGGGGCGCTGACTCCGCAGGAGATTGCGGTCTCCATTGTCGCGGAAATGATCGCGGTCCGCCGCCATGCCGCGCCCTCCCATCCCTCTCTTGCTTACAAACCCAAAGCCACCGAAAGCGCATGATTGCAGGCTTGATCCTCGCGGCGGGTGAATCCTCCCGCATGGGAACCGACAAGGCCACGCTCACCTACCGGGGCCGGACATTTCTCGAGCTGATCGTGCAGACGCTCGGAGAGGTTGACATCGAGCGCATCGTGGTAGTGCTCGGCCATCAGGCAGAGGACATTCAACGACAGATCAAGGTTGAGGCTGCACAACTCGTCATCAATCCTGACTACAGATCCGGCCAGACTTCGTCACTGCAAGTGGGTTTGCGATCCCTGATCGCCGATGGCCTGGAAGCCATCCTTCTCTGTTTGGTGGATCATCCCGCAGTCTGCGCAGAAACAGTGAGAAGAATTGTGGCAACTTTCCGCCAGTGCGGCGCTCCGGTCGTGATCCCGACATATCAGGGTCGCCGGGGACATCCGGTGCTCCTCGGACGGCAAGTCTTCGATGAGCTGTTGCAGTTGGCCTCCGACGCCGGCGCGGATTCCGTGGTCAGGAGATACCGACCAGCGACGCAGTTTGTCGAGGTCGAGGACGAGGGAGTAGTCATCGATGTGGACGACCCCGAAAGCTACCAGCGGCTGACTTGCAGGGAGTGAGAGAATTACGACTTATTGTCCGTGGTGGGCTGAAAACTGCCCCTGACCAGAACTATAACTGCCTTTCTTTTCAATAACATTCCCACTTTTGACGGCTAAGTACATTTATTATCAGTAGAGTCGGGGTTGGGCGCGGTTGCGACGCGGACGTCGTCCCGTTTCCCACCCCCGCTCATCGAACCGGACGTGCGGATTTCCCGCATCCGGCTCTCCGACAGGGTTCACCGCCAGACTCACGGGGGAGCCGCATTCCGGTTCCTCCTTCGCCTTGCGATACAGCTTCCTCTGAAGCG
>JBEKME010000161.1:0-12362 GCA_050008675.1 Terriglobia bacterium | reverse complement strand
GGTCTTGCCCTTCGACGTCACTGTTCCCCCGAGCAAATCTCCGAGTCCATGCTCCCTTCATCTGTAGCGGATTGTCAGCCGCACTGCAAGCATGTTGCGTCGAAAGATGGGTTCACCGGACGCTTACGGAGATCAAGCCTTTCACCCCTCCCGAGGCCAGCTGGGCCTCGAGCTTCTGCAGGATAGCCTGGCGATCCTGTCGATCCTTCTCGGCCCGCTCTGGGTTGACGCACACCACGTAGCGCCGCTCCCCCACCCAGACCTCCTTCACCCAGAGGTTGTGTTTCACCTCGCGATAGCGCCCGGCGCGCTTCAGCACTTGCTGCCGCACCTCCAGCAGCCCTCGCATCTTCATCCCCACAATGTACTCGTAGCCCGCTTCCCGAATCGCTTTCAGATTCTTGGCCGAAACCATCCCCCGGTCGCACACCAGCACCACCTGGCCGATCCGAAAGCGTTTCTTCAGCCCCTCCAGCACGGGCTCCAGCGTCTTCGTGTCGTGCAGATTCCCCGGCCAGATCTCGCAGGTCACCGGCACCCCATCCCGGTGCATCACCACCCCCAAAATCAGTTGCAAGTGATCACCCCGGTGATCCCGGCTCTTCCCCAGCTTCGCCCGCCCCTCCCACCTCCACCCCTCAAAGTAGGTGCTCGTGGTGTCGAAGAACACCAGGTCGAGTCCTTCATTGAACAGGTCGCGATCGCGTTCGTACAAGTGCCGCTCGATACGATCCTTCCGCCGCCATAACCACCCCGCGGTACGATAGAAGTGCGGCAGACGCAAGCCCTCGAAGCCTTGCGCCTCCAGCGTCTGGATCCACTGCGCCCCTCGCCGATCACTGCCGGGTTCCGGCAGGCGCTGTAGCACCAGGGCCAAGGCACACCGTTCCACGGCAAAGCCCAGGCGACCACCTCGGGCCAGTTCATTGAAAAGTTCTTCCAACCTCAACTCCTGCCACAGCCGCTCAAAGATCAACACCGGCCCCCAGAGGCGATCGCTTTCCACCGCCAGGGCCTCCTGCCGCTGCGCCTCCAGGAGCCGCAGCTGCGGACACTGGGCGACCAGCCCCTCGATCACCTGCCGCAAGTCGCCCGAGGCCAGGAGTTGGTCCAGGCGGCCCAAGCTGCCCACCAGGCGCTGGCGAACCTTACCGTTCTCCCAGCGGTTTTCCACGATGTGGAGATATTGATAGGTGCGGTGGTTGGCGTGGAGGGTTTTGACGCGCAGAAACATTCCACTAGCTAAAATAATGGGAAAAAGGAAAATGTCAGGGGAAAAGTAAACAAAATAGGAACCATGCGGCCTGTTGATTGCACTATGAATTCGAGCTCGAAAGACCCCAGAAAACTATGTTTCAGGCCAGTTTTGAAGCAGTTGCGGAAACCATGGTTGACGAGAACTGCTCTAAACTGTCGAAGATGGGTCAGAGCCGCCACCAATTCGACACGAGTGTCCTGTGAACCCGTGGCGGGATTCACCAGACGAATACCCCGAATCAGCCTGTGTCATCAAGACGGAGGTGCAGCGCGGTCACTCCTGAACACACTCACAGAGGATCGAAAGAACATGGCTCCATGTGCCAGGCGGAAGATCCTCGCTCACCTGAAGCATGAGAGTCTTGTAGGGTCTGGTCCCCCGCAAGAAGCCCTCTATGAACGACACGATGTGCTCTCTGCTTTGGGTTGCCAGCGAGGATGGGAAATTGGGCGTAATGACCTTGTCGGGCCACGAAGCCCGCGCTTGTGCGAAAGGCAGATCCCCTCCGATCTCCGGGAATGAGTAAGACTCGATGCAGTCAATCGGTGTGCGCGCTACGAGTTCTCGGATCGCCCTTAGGCGGCCGTCCATGTGTACGACGTAGACCTTGCCGCGTTCGTGTAACTGTTCTCCGCGTTTGATGTAATAAGGGAGGCAGAATCTCTCAAAGTACTTTGGCGAAGTCATGTCACAGGAAATGTTGTCGGGCTGCCAGATCACTGTCGCACTAGACTCGCAGACCGAATCGAAAACCTCATCCATCTTCTTTTCCATCGCGTTGAGAAGCTCGAGCACCGGCTCCGGATCGGTGGCGAGATCCACCAGGAATCGTTCGGGACCTGCAAGCTCAATCAGCAGTTTTTGGAATGGGCAGCGGTCGACGCGTCCCAGAATCACGCCGTCATCCCCCATGTCCTCCCGTTTCGCCGGGAAAGCACTTTCGTTGCTCTGGATGACGGTGTTTTTTACCAAATACTGCATGATCCGGTAGTCTTCTCGCGAAGCGATGTAGAATTTCTCGGTCCAGTCACTGCCGTAAGTCGGCTCCTGACGGGATCGCTGCGTCACGGTGCCCACTGGGGTTTCATAGCTCCGCTCCTCGATTCGCTGTCCGTTCTGCCATGTAAAGCGGATCTTGAAGTCGGCACCTCGGACCTCGGAAAGGAACCCTGGGTAGAGGTGCAATGGTGGAGCGAGCAGAGTCGTGAGCGGATGGAAATCCAGGATGCCGACTCCCAGCTCTCGTGCCTGCCGCTCGGCATGGCCACGGGGAAGGTATCGAGCGTAGATCGACACCGGTATTCGATCCGGAGTCTGGTTTCGATACACAGCCATCATTCGCTCGCGAATCGTCATCCCCATGGACATCCCCCCCACGTCAAAACCGCCCGTTTCCTCAACATGTCGTTGACTTCCCATAACTTTGGTGTGGCACTGACAACCCCAAGGCGAGTTACTGAGCCAGGATTCGTTTCGTGCGCAGAACTATACCTAATCCACAATTCAGGTTTATAGGCCTGGCTGGTCTGGATACCCTCGATCTGAGAGATTTCCCCGCGCGTCTTTCCGATGCGGACTACGCCATCCAGAATCCGGCCTGAATCTTGAAATGCCTGTAGCTGGCTGTTAATCTCTTCCACCTGGGACTGAAGGCTTTTCAGGGTCTCAGCAACCTCCGCGATCTTCACGGCCAGAACTGCGCCGGGATCATCGGTCTCCTTGAGTTTCGCGCCGAGGGCTGCCTCGACTTCGTATTTGATGCGCAGCAGCGATTGCCTCTCTCGTTCCAATTTAGCGTTCAAAACAAGCAGATTTCGCTTATCCCTGTTCGCATCAGACTTTGCCCGCTCAAGCTCCCCTTTCTTGGTCTGGAGCGGCAAGGTGTGGGCATGTTCGATTTCCAGCCTCAGATGCTCTTCCCACTCTCCGATGTTCTTGGACGTCTGGCCACAAATGGGGCACGGGACGCTGTTCTCGCTAGGCGCCCTCGACTGAAAATAGCCCAGCGCCTTGTCCAGAAGCGCCGCATTGGCCGAGACCTCATGTATCTGCTTGGTGAGTTTCGCGATTTGGCCGTCAAGCTCGGCGCCCGTTCTCTCCATCCGTGCGATATCTCGCTTCTCGGGAGGAAGTGCGCCGATGGCCTTCTCCGCTTCAGCAACGGCGGAAAGCTGGTTGTCATAACCTTTCTTGACACCCTCCAGCCTTGTTCTGGCCGTTAGGAGGGAACCCTGGTCTTCTAGAATCGGGTGCTGCGACCGGAGTTGCTGGAGAGACTTGGGAAAGTTGGAAACAAGGGCGTCGACGTCACCGAGGTTCTGTGGCTCAACCACTCCCGCGAAAGGAATACTGTATTGGGAGGCGAAAGCGTTCAATTTAGCAACAACTTCCTTCGCATAACGGTAATGCCTCAGTTTCGGGCGCGGCACAGGTCCGAGTTGAGGATTTCCAGCGGTTGGCACGCACCCATACCACACATAATCTAACGAAGACTTGCTTTATTCAGGTTCAGCCTCCAATTCAGATACATCTTTCATGCACGCTTTAGTAAAACGCTAAACCACCACACAGCGAAAAGCAAAGCACACGAGAAAACCTTTGTCAACAGAATTCGTAGCATTGTGGTAATGCCTCAGTTTCGGGCGCGGCAGTGGGCTGCAGCGCGAGCACACGAGTGCCTGCGCGCCACACGCTTCGCGAGCGGTCGGGTGGATGAGGATATTCAAGGGGATCGAGGCAGCGTCTAACTGGAGTCGAGGGGAAAGAGTAAGCGGATCGGGTCGCAAGTTGGGTCTTCCGCCAGTTGGTCGAGAACGGATTTGAAATGAGACTGAGGATCCGGAGAACGGAGAGTTAGCTTCCGAAGGATAGCGCGGAGCTTCGCCTTCCTGGCCCCGATTCAGGCAAGCCGGCTTTTTGCTTACTGGCTGCTTTCATGCTGGGGCCCGGCGGCACCGATCTTGAAGGGCTTAAAGCCGATTCTTAGCGCCGGAGAACCCGGCTTTAGCCGGAAGTCATCGTGCTCCGGATCGACAAAGAGCGGGTCCGCGATCACGGAGTGTACATCCTGGCCACGCTGTTGCCACTCTTTCCATGACCACTTCCCAAACTTGATCGGCGCCTCACCGGTGCAAAAGTAGAGGTTGTCGCTAAACTGGTAGCGGCCGTAATTCCACGTGCCCTCCGTCAACGGTCCGTCTTTCCAGAAGACTATGTTGTGCTTGAAAGCAAAGCCCCGATGCGGTTCGTCGATGGGCGTGTAACCGGGCACTCGCGAGCGCCGAATTTCGGCGTTCTGTCCGAACGCAAAGATGTTGTTGCGAACAATGTTGTCGCGGCCGTAGTGATGGTGGAATCCCCCGTCCTGGGTGCGATAGACAAGGTTGTTCTCAATCAGTATGCCGCTGCTGCCTTCGTCCGTATAGAGGCCAAAGCCTCCGTAACCGTGCTCGTCACGTGTCACATCATGGCAAACGTTACCGCGCTCCACAGTGCCCGGTTGCACGCCCAGTGTGTAAATGCAACCTAGGTCACTCATCATTCCGCTCCCGATATCGTGGAGGAGGTTAGCCTCCAGGACATTGTGGTGCGCCCCCGTGGGTCCATAGCCCCAAGTCCACCCAACCGAAATACCTGTATAGAAAGTGTGGTCAATTTCGTTGTGCGCAATGGTGTTTCCGCTGCTTTGGCCAATCCAGATACCGACAGCGCCGGGGTAGACCCTCCCAATGTCGTGTATATGGTTATCTGAAATAACGTTGCCTTCGGTAGCCTGCCCATCTTCGTTGGGGTCTTTGGGGTCTCCGACCTTAACGCCCCCCGCGCCCAGATCCATCATTTCATTTCCCGTAATCTGAACCTTTTTTGTACCCCGATGTATCTCAACGGCGTATTGCCCCAGGTGCGCGAACCGGCATTTCTCGATGGAACAATTTCCGGCGCCCACCATCTCGACCGCCGCTGGAACGTCGTAAGCCGCTTGCCAATTCACGTAGCCGACGGGGGGGATCGACCAGTCCGTGTATTCAAACGTGATGCCGCGCAGGCAAATGTCGTGGACAAGCTTCGGAGCTTCCTCGTCACCCTCGAAACGAACCAACTGCTGAAGATCGGTACCCATCACCTCGGCGCGCCGGAGGTCTTCGCCCGGCGTGGGAATGTACAAGACTTTCCCCTCGGTACGGTCCAAGTACCACTCTCCCGTGGCGTCCAAGGCGTCGGCAGCATTCTCGACCCAATAACGAGGATCTTTCTCGGCACCCCAGAAAGGACGTTTCAAGGAGAGCGTCGCCACGCGTGTAGACGGATCAATCGATTTGATGAACAGCCGGTAGTCCATCCATGTGGTCAGTACCACGACCTGCACATCGCCCGTCTGAGCCCAGGCTGGCTTGATGTCGCCTTCATGAAACTTTAGTTTAGCCGGATTATCCTCGGTAATTTCCCCCTCTGCGTGAAAGAAACCCTGGTTGGGAGTACGCGCCCGCTGGCAGCGCCTTGCGTTGACAAAAAGCTGGTGAAAGTACCACTTCCCCTCTTTCACGCCAGGCACCTCCGCTTGCCACGTCATAACGCCGTTGGGCTCACCCGAAGCTGAAACATTCGCCGGCTCCCAGTTCAGAATCTGGTGCCCGCCGCTCAACACTGGAACCTCTCCCTGGTAATTTGTGTAGACAACCGGGTTTTCAGCCGTGCCGGAGTCCTCCGGGTTGAAAACTAAAGGCTCTGTCAAAGAATAGACGCCGCCGCGAATGAGGACATACACCGGCTTGACGAGGGGCCCTTTCGCTCGCAACTGACGAATCTTGTCACGGGCCCCAGCGGGGGTTCGGAGGGGGCCGTCGGACCGGGCCGTGTTGGGCGACGGCAGCGATCCCGACCAAGTGTCGTTTCCTTCCGTTGAAACATACAGGACAATTCCCTGAGGTTGGGTTCTGTCGGCCCGAGTCTCGCGCACATTGATGATGACTCCCGAAGCGACGAGACATGCCATCATTAGACTTGCGATCCACCTGGGTTTGATCATTTCGAGTCCT
This sequence comes from Terriglobia bacterium, assembly GCA_050008675.1. Classification (GTDB taxonomy): domain Bacteria; phylum Acidobacteriota; class Terriglobia; order UBA7540; family UBA7540; genus CAVROP01. The sequence continues at coordinate 6,068 of JBEKME010000161.1, read as the reverse complement.
CCTTAACCCTTTGACAATTCCCTATAGACTGGTCGCGGTAGGGATACCAGTTACCTGATACCCCCCGCACGGATCCGTACAGGCGCTCATTAGCGGTCGGGTAAGGCAATGGCGCGGACCGGGCTTCGAATGATGCCGACGTCTCCATCGCCTCCCCTAAAATTCCGTACGGCGGGCTTTCCCCGCAGACGGGTTTACCATCGCCCTTCGTGCTCTCTGCTGCCATCGTTTACCCCCTGCTCAGTGTCAGGGATGATGCGCTTGTAGGCACCTCCGTGCGAGCGGGCCAAGCCGCTCTACCCCAGGGGTCCTCGCTCCGGTCCGGGTTATTCTGTCCCGGTCCATCCTCACTTAACTGGCCCCATCCGCCCCACTCGCAGGCGCGTCCCGACTTCACCGCATAGCGGCTTATACGCGACGCCCTCGCTGTGCATGCTTACCTCTGCCTAGGCGACCCACGACTGGTTCTGAGCTTCCATCGATGCTCTTTCACAACATGTCGCCCTCTACGACCACGGGGAACTCTTCGGTTGCTTGTACCCAGTACTTCACCGAAGACAAGGCGTAAAAGCTCTCCCGCAGGAGATCAACGGTCAGGTGGTGAAGCAAGGCGGTAAACTTTGTCTCCTTCCCTTCCCTGGCTGCTCTCCGCACACCCGCCAATCCCTGGGACACACGAGCCCCGCTCTGTGTCGGGTGCGTGCTAGATTGATGAGTGTTCTCCTCGATCAGCAGCCTTCCCTCCTCACTCTCCCTCAGCCCTCGTTCGCCTTGGTTCGAGTGATTCATCGGTACTATGCCGCTGTCCGACTCCTCGAAGACGTGCACGCGGGCCGTGTGGCACTCGCCTTCTCCCGCCGGTCTGCTGGCTTCATTCCCCACAGACATCTCCGAGGTCTCCCGGTTCTCGTGCATGAAGTTTCTAGGCGTGTCTGGGGTCTTCGACTACGCAGGACTGACCGGGGGCTCGCGCTAGCGCCTCCGGTCATATTGCCTTCCGCCAAATCCAGAGCGTCGGCGTCCTGATTGCAATTTTTCGGAGCTCAATACCCAGCCCACCTATAGTTGGGATAGAACTCGGGCGCGCCAGCTCACAGCCACGTTTCCCGAGGCCCCCCTATAATTCCGGACGGCCGGATTTCCCAGGTCCGGTTTGAAACCTTGGCCTTTCTTCCATGGGCCTTCCCAGCTTCGTCGAGGTTTAAGCGCTGGTTCGCATACGCCCCGGTTTCCGTGGTTTACCCACAGCCTCGTTTCACCTCAGACGTCGGCGTCTCACCGGCTCAGTGTCCGGCCACCACGCTGACGATGAAACCACCAAGTGTCCAGAGTCCCTTTGCCCAATGTCGGTGTTACCTTCATTGGGGAGGCGTGCCTCACCTCCTCGGAGAACATTGCTCCTCCGCCATCGCTCATACGGACTCATGCGCCGATCCCCTCTGGCTCTCCTCTCCTTCGGCCATAGCCTCGTTCGAAAAGCCTTGGCAGGTTACTACCAGCCCCTGCTGCCAGCGGGATCTTCCCGACGTTATCTCTGCGAATCTTTCCTCGGATGCTTGGTCCCTTGCCACGGCGGTCCCACGGAGTGCACATACCTGTTTCTTCCTCCGTGTCTTCGGCCTTCCCCAACAGGGGTGTGGGTCGGCTTCCCGCTTTCACCCGCGAACACGACTTTGCGCGGAGCGTTTTTCGAGGCTGCAGACATTTCTTCTTTATGTTCAGGCCTCCGAGTTTGCTCACCTCCCCGATCGTTCCTACCGCTGCGCGTGCAGCCACAGGGCAGCCGAGGCTTCTACGTCCGGGCATATCGAGCTTCGTTGCCTCCGCTCGCACCGGATATGCTAGTCGCCCGAATACAGGCAATTGGCGACACGGGGACTTTCACCCCGCAAGATCCGCAGCCTTGTCGGCTGCTCCCCCCTGTTTACGCTTCGCTGGGTGCCTCGCGGTATCCAGCGCAAAACTCGGGGCCGAGCGGGTCGCTACCCCTTTCTCGTGAGACTCTTGCATTCTCTGCTTCATGCCGGTTTATCCCGGCGCACGAATTTCCATTTTCGCCGGAAGTGTTGCAAATAGGCTAAGCGGAGCGGTGGCAGGCCTCATTGCCTTGTCGCGCACCCGCTGTTTACGGGCATTCTAGCAATTAACGTTCCTGCGGAAACGGTTCAACAAACGTTATTTGCAACACTTCCCCGAAAAATGGCCCGCCCCAGTTCAATCCGCTTGGGATCTTTCGAAACCTGGGCCGCACACCCGGAGGAATCAACGTGGCGATGGCATGGTGTTGCAACTGCTCTTTCTGTTCTTCAAGCGCTTCAACAACGGACTGGGCGAGCTCGCCACTGTGTGCTTTTGCACAACCATTCAAGCTCCTCAGGGATACGCCGAGATTTGGTCACCGCTCAGGATTATTATACAGAGCGTCATAAATAATTGCGCATGTTGAAGAAGCAAAGCCGCATAAATGCTGGGTACTGGCGACATTCATCCGCGTTCATTTGTGGCGTCATGTATAGTAAGAGGTTCGAGGCAACACGGATCGAGATGATGGAGAGCTCGCCCGTGCAGATCCGTGCACACGCTCGAGCGAAAACGTTCTGGTGTTCAATCCTCGGTGTTCTGGGTCGGGGAGCCTGGGCGATCTTCTCGAACCTAGTCACGCGGGAAGTCCCCGCGACTGGAATACACCTCCTGTACAACTGTTGCGCAGGGGTCCTTTGAATTGTCTTTCACCAACTCGGTCACGCTTTTTGGTGTTTTCTCTCCCAGTCCTGTTAGCTCTGATGCCTTGCACACTTCGCAACATGTGGGGAGTATTACGTCGAACTCAAGGAGCTACTCAACAATTTCGCGTAACTGCCCCTCAATTGGTCCGGCGGCCCCCAGACTGGAAATCGCGCAACGCGACGCCAGATCGAGGCACTGATCAATCTCCCGGCCCAAGAGCCAAGCACGGAGAAAGCCAGCATCGAAGTTATCACCCGCACCAATGCTGTCCACGACTTTGATTGGATTGTCGGGATGGCTTGTAGGTGGACTCTGCCAACGCTGTTTCCCCTTGAAGGCCACCGCCCCATCGCTTCCTCGTTTTATCACCACCAATGGCCCATAGCCGGCCAGTCGCTCACCCGCCTTGGTGACGTCCGTCTCACGTGCGATTGCCCTAGCTTCCGCTTCGTTTGGGAGGAAAACATCAACAAGTGGCAATATTTCGATCACCCCTTCCCAACGGTCTTCAGGATCCCAATTTGTGTCGAGCGAGGTTGTCAGCTTCTCGGCTCGACAGCGTTCGAGCCAGCTCTTCCAATGACTGCGCAGCTTTCTTAAAAGAAAATAGCAAGCGACATGCCAGTGCTGGGTAGTGGCGAGCAAGTGCCCAGTAAGTTCGAAGGGCTCAAAGGCATCGATAGTTCCTAGGTAAGTTAGAATAGCCCGGTCATCCCGCTCCGTTAGCTCCACACTGATGCCCGTCTTGAGTGTATCATGGCGCTGGACGTGCGCAGTATCCACCCCGAGGCTGTTGAGATTGGCAAGAACGAACTCCCCGAAGACGTCACGGCCAACCCAACCTGCTACGCCGACGCGACCGCCGATTTTTGCAAATTGAGTGGCAAATATAATCGCCGATCCGCTGGGATCAAGAATGTAATCGTCGATGAGCTGTTCAACTTGGCGGAACTGGGGTCGCACGTTGCCGGCCAACACCAGATCAACGCTCACGTCTGCCACGCAAAACACATCGAGAGGTTTGCGCATCATTAAACTTCACGCGCTTGAGCGGATCGTGTGTGCTGTATGTTCAATTACTCGGACCGGACTCCCACACGATACCCGACCGAAGCCTACAGGTTTCCCAGGAGCGTGTCAATTGCTGAATTTGCCTGCTGTCGTAATGCCTCAGTTTCGGACGCGGCACAGGTCCGAGTTGAGGATTTCCAGCGGTTGGCACGCACCCATACCACACATAATCTAACGAAGACTTGCTTTATTCAGGTTCAGCCTCCAATTCAGATACATCTTTCATGCACGCTTTACTAAAACGCTAAACTGCCACACAGCGAAAAGTAAAGCACACGAGAAAACCTTTGTCAACAGAATTCGTAGCACCCTGATTCGCCGATAACAGACCGGGTCCGGTGGGGAAGGTAGTGTCGGAGGCGCTGAATGAGTTGGCAGAGGGGGAGTTAGAAGTCCGGCAAGATTTTGCAGGCAGTAAGAAAATTTCACCCCTCAGGTGTGGAATGCCGTTACACTCGCCACATGAAGAAACCAAGAAGACGCTCACCCACGGAATTGCCGATGCTTTTTGAGATTGACCCCAAGCCGTTAGCGGAAGAGTTGACGGGGCTGGGGGGAGTGCCGCTGGTGGTGCGGGCCTTTGGGTCGCTGGGCCTGCCGGCTGCAATCCAGGAACATGTGCATATCAAGCAGCGCGAGCGGGGCTATGACGAAGCCACCTAGGTGGAAAGTTTGGTGGTGTTGAACGCGGTGGGAGGGGATTGTGCGGAGGACCTGGAGCGATTGCGGGAAGACGCGGCGCTGAGCAAGTTGCTGGGACACGATTTTCCCTCGCCGCGGGCGACGCTGGAATTTCTCTATCAGTTTCACGACGAGCAAAAGATTGAGGAGGCGAAGCAGAGGCGTGGGCCGGATGATATCGCCTATATTCCCGAGGAGAGTGTCGAGTTGCAGGGTCTGGGGCGGGTGAACCGCAGTTTGGTGCAGGAGTTGGGATCACGCTGTGCGGGGCAGCGGATCGCCACGGTCGATCAGGATGCCACCATGATCGAGAGCCGGAAACAGGAGGCGCTGTGGACCTACGAAGGGGAACGGGGCTATCAGCCGATGCTGGCGGTGTGGGCAGAGATGGACGTGGTGTTAGCGGATCAATTTCGGGACGGGAATGTGCCGGCGATGATGGAGCCGTTGAGGGTGGCGAAGGCGGCGTTCGCAGCGCTGCCCGGGACGGTGAAAACGTATTACTTCCGAGGGGGTTCGGCGTGCCACGAAAGCAGATTGGTGAACTGGCTGCGGGACGAAAAGCGGGCGGACGGTCCGCAGGGATTCATCGGGTTTGCGATCAGCGCGCGCATGAGCGAGGCGCTGCAGGCGGCGATCCTGGCAGTGCCGGAGGAAGCCTGGGAGCCGTATGGGGAGCCGCAACGGGAGGAGATTCGGGAATGTGCTGAGGTGCCGTTTGTACCGGGGGAGAAGTCGGAACACAAACGGACAGAACCTTTGCGCTACGTGGGGATTCGGATTCGCAAGCGGCAGGGGGGGTTGTTTGAGGGCGGTCTTGCCGCCCGGCATTTTGCGCTGCTGAGCAATATTTGGGACTGGAAGGCGGGGCGACTGATGGAGTGGCACCGGGAGAAGGCGGGGACGATCGAAGCGGTGCATGATGTGGTGAAGAATGAGTTGGCGGGCGGGGTGCTACCCAGCAAGTACTTCGGGGCTAACGCCGCCTGGCTGCGGCTGGCGGTGATCGCCCACAACGTGCTGACGGCCCTGAAGCGGTTGGCGCTGCCGGCGGAGTTGCTGAGGGCTCGGCCCAAGCGGCTGCGCTTCCTGATTTTCAATACGCCGGGGCGGGTAGCCTATCATGCGCGGAGGATGGTGTGGCGCTTGGTGACAAGGCTGGAGCGGTTGGGGGAATGGATGGAAGCCTGGAGGCTGCTTCCCCTGCGGACCTGAAGGAGGGTCTTATCAGCGGATAAGCAAGCCATTTTTCGTGAGCCCAGAGGGAGGGTGAGGGCGAGGTATTCCTTGCGGAGTGTAAGCGGACGGTAAAGCGACCCTTGGAACACTGATCTCAGCCCAAACGCAAGGCGGCTACGCTCGGCATGGTCCGCCAGCGCTAACCTCCCGCGCTCGGAACCCAGTGTCTACTGCTTTCCACAACCTTATCGGCGAATTGGGGTAGCATTGTCGTAGCATTGTGGTAATGCCTCAGTTTCGGGCGCGGCAGTGGGCTGCAGCGCGAGCACACGAGTGCCTGCGCGCCACACGCTTCGCGAGCGGTCGGGTGGATGAGGATATTCAAGGGGATCGAGGCAGCGTCTAACTGG
>JBEKME010000160.1:0-12363 GCA_050008675.1 Terriglobia bacterium | reverse complement strand
CATCCCTTTGATGCTCCCCTCGGAATCATCCCTCGGCAAAAGCGTGATCCTCGGAGTGACAGGCGCCAGCGGGGCCATATTCGCCCGCCGGATGTTCCAACTGCTCGAAGCGGATAATCGGGTGGCGCGAATACACTTGGTAATCTCCGGCAGTGGGCTCAAGGTCATGCGTGAGGAGCTAGACCTGGATGTTACGCGGTCCTCGGAAATCCCCTCTGCCCTGGCCGGTCAGCCCGTGGCGAAGACCGTTTACTTGCTGGACTCTGACATCGGCGCCAGCATCGCCAGTGGTTCGTATCCCGTAGATGGCATGGTGGTGATCCCCTGTACCACCGGCTGCCTGGCGCAAATCGCCAATGGCATTTCTGAGACGCTCATCGAGCGTGCCGCAGACGTTTGCCTGAAGGAAGGTCACAAGGTTGTGCTGGCGGTGCGCGACACCCCCTTCAGTCGGATTCACCTCAAGAACATGTTGCGTGCCCAGGCCGCAGGCGCAGCGATTTTCCCCATCATTCCTTCGTTCTATCACCGGCCAAAGACTATCGACGACCTCGTCACCCAATTCTGCTGCCGGGTACTTGCGCTCCTGGGGCTCGAACAGGCGGACCAATTTCGATGGAGGGGAGAGAGGCTGGGGGCTGGAGAAGAAAGAAGGCAGTAAGCAGTAGGCAGTAGGCAGTAAGCTAAAGCAAGAAGCGATAGAACAATTCTCGCCCCTCAGGTGCACTACTCTTCATCTTCTTCCCGTGCGGCGGAGATTTTCTACGATTATCGCTTTGCCCAGGATGACTGGAATTGCCGATTTTCGATTGCCGATTGTCGATTGTCGATTGCCGATCTTCGATTGCCGATTGCCCCGCCGCGGTGGGCTGATGGACATTGGAAGGAGTTGCCACACCACTTTTTCAATCGTCAATCGGCAATCAGCCCGCCGCGGCGGGGCAATGAATCAATGAGTAAATGGTTCAATGAATCAATGAACCAGTGGCCTAATTCGCTCAGGTCGTGACGTGATGCTTCGGCTGTTCATTGTCTTGCTTTCTCTCGGCGGGCTTGCGGACGCCCTCTATTTCACTTTGGCGTACTACGGGCGCATCCGGAAAGCGCGCTGGGTGCCTGAAATCTTCTGCGCGCGGGAGGATTCGAGCTGCGTCACCGTGGTGCGCACGCCTTACGCGCGTGTCTTCGGCGTGCCAAATTCGCTTCTTGGCATCGTCTATTACGGTCTCCTGCTCGTCTGGATCATATTCGTACCTCGCTATGTGAGCATTTCAGGCCACGTCTTAAGACCGTTCGAAACCCTGGGGCTTTTGTTACTGGGCGCGAGCATCTCCTCGGTCGTACTCGGTTTTTATCTGATTTATGCGCTTCGCCGGGTCTTGCACACTCACTGCCCGCTCTGCTACGCCGCGCATGCCACCAACATCATTCTTTTCGTGCTGTTGATTTTCGTTTCCTAGTCCGTCGTTCAAACGGCGCTACGGGTGTACAATGTCTCCCCGTCATGAACTCGACGCCTTCGCATAGGCGTTGAATGCAAGGGAAAGGACTCTTATGCCAAAGCACGTGTTGCGTCATTTTGGTTTGGTAATGCTTACGCTCATCGCCTGCGCAACTCTAGCCGTGGCGCAGGGACTGAACCCAGTCCCCCTTCCGCAGCCGCAGACTTCCGGGGGCAGACCATTGATGCAAGTCCTGAAGGATCGACACACTTCGCGGGAATTCAGCAGTCAGAAACTTCCCCCGCAGGTGCTTTCCAATCTGCTCTGGGCAGCCTTCGGAGTGAATCGGCCAGACTCCGGCATGCGCACCGCGCCCTCGGCCATGAATTGGCAGGAAATTGATATCTACGTAGCAACACAGGACGGCCTTTACGTCTACGATGCCAAGGCCAACGCTCTAAATCCGGTTTTGGCGCAGGATGTTCGCGGGGCAACAGGCCAGCAACCCTTCGTTAAAGAAGCGCCCCTTAATCTCGTCTATGTGGCCGATCTGGCAAAGACCAGAAGGGCGGGCGGTGAGGACCAGACCCTGTACACGGCTGCCGACACGGGCTTCATCGCCCAAAACGTGTACCTTTTTTGTGCTTCCGAAGGACTCGCTGCGGTCGTCCGGGGCAGCGTTGATCGGGCGGCCTTGGCAAAACTGATAAAGCTCCGGCCCGACCAAAAAATCATTCTGGCCCAGACCGTCGGATATCCGAAAAAGTGAGTGCGGATTATGTAGGGCCGGTCCCGCAAGGCGGGACCGGCCAGGCCGTCCCAAGGGAGGCCGCCCCAAGGGGCGGCCCTACTTGCCTCATGGGCCAAACTGTTCCAAGTCAAGCCATGCCACCGGCCGTCCCCGGCGGAGTACCCGCCGCCGGGGGCCTTATCGCGAAGCTCCGCACTACGCTCGAAATGATAAAGTTCGAGCACTCGATCTTCGCCCTGCCGTTTGCGCTCACGGGAGCCATGCTGGCGGTGCGCGGCTGGCCCACTTGGCGACAGGTGCTCTGGCTGATGGTAGCCATGGTAGGCGCGCGCAGCGCCGCCATGACCTTTAATCGCATCGCCGACCTGAAATTGGACGAGCTTAACCCGCGCACCCGGATGCGCCCCTTGCCCAGCGGGCAAATCAGCCTGCGGTTTGCCCTGGGCTTCACGTTGCTTTCCGCCGCGTTGCTGGTGTTGGCCGCCCACGAACTGAACCCTTTGGCGTTCAAGCTCTCACCGGTGGCGCTCGCCGTCCTGATCGCTTATTCCTATACCAAGCGCTTCACCCTACTTTCCCATGTGGTTTTGGGATCTTGTCTGGGCATGTCGCCGATCGCCGCCTGGATTGCCTTGCGGGGCGAGGTGAGCCTAAGCGTTTTGCTGTTGGGCGGGGCGGTCACCTTGTGGACGGCTGGCTTCGACATCATCTATGCGTGCCAGGACGTGGATTTCGACCACGCCCTCGGGCTCCACTCCGTCCCAAGGCGCTATGGGATCACGGCGGCTCTTTATGCATCCGCAATCCTTCACGTGCTGATGCTTGTCCTGCTGGTGACGGTAGCCCGGAGGGAGAATCTGGGATGGATCGCGCTGCTTGGCTTACTGTTCGTGGCTGCTTTGCTGACTTACGAACACGCCCTCGTCAAACCCTCTGACCTATCCCGCGTGAATGCCGCCTTCTTCAATGTGAACGGCTACATCAGCGTTCTATTCTTTGTCACCTGGGCCGCGGATATATTGATTCATTGATTCATTGGGTCATTGAGTCATTGGGTCATTGAGTCATCGGGCCATCGGGCCATCGGGTCATTGGGTCATCGGGCCATTGGGTCATCGGACGCGCAAGAAGGGCAGGGCAGAGAAAGCAACTGACCACGGACCACGGACAACCGACTGCTCTTCAATGAGTCAATGAGTCAATGACTCAATGACCCGATGACCCGATGACTCAATGACCCAATGACTCAATGAATCAATTTACTGGAGTCTGTGTGGGAGCCCGATTTCCTTGAAGATCAGGGAATCGAAGATGGCAAGAACGTGCTTGCGATAGGCCAAAATACGAGCCACCGTACCTTGGTACACGGGGTCGTGATCGGCGAGGCGCTGCCACTGGGCCAGGACGTGGGCGGGCACATCGATGTCTTCCCGCAGTTTTTGGATAGGATGGCCGCGCAGAAAGAGGCCATAGAAGAATGCCGCCTCGTCCTGCGGTTCGGCGAAACTGTAATTGGTCCACTCCATAGGCTCTCGAGCTTCAGAACTCAAATTCTAAGCTGAATAAGGGCGGCGCGCTACAGATTTTGTGTCGCGCTCCCGCCTTCGCCAAGCACAATCATAAACCCTTTGTCAAGTCCTATTCAATATCCATGCGGGTTTGCAGCAGATCTTTACAGCAAGATTAATGCCAGATCAGGAATGGCCTCTGAATTGCTCGGGCGCAGTACTGGCGTCGTTTGCGAGACATGGGCGTTGCAGGCGGCAGTCATTCCCGTCCCGCCATGGCGGGAGGAATCTACTCGGCAAACCTTCGGAAATGCGTTGTCGACGGACTGGATTCCCACCCTTCGGCAAGCTCAGGGCAAGCTTTTCGCGGGAATGACCGGCGTTTCGAAAGGGACCCCATCCCAAATGACACGACGACCTCATGCGGCCGGTTGCAATCTGGGTGTCTGGCCGATACAATGGGATTTTGGCCATATGCTCCCAGGCGCACTCCGCATAGAAGACTCGAAACTTGACCCTATCGCCGAAAAGATTTGGGCGGGCGAGCGTCTCAATTTCAACGAGGGTGTTACGCTCTACGAATCCGGCGACCTGCTCGCCCTCGGTTACCTTGCCAACCACGTGCGCGAGAAACTGCATGGGAAGCGGACCTATTTCAACGTCAATCGGCACCTCAACCCAACGAATGTGTGCGTGGCCAGTTGCCCGCTCTGCGCCTTCGGCCGCAAGCCCGATGCGCCCGCTGCTTACACGATGACCCTCGAGGATGCCTTTCGGATCGCTGGCGAGGGCTGGACAGAGGCGGTAACAGAGTTCCATATCGTCGGCGGCCTCCATCCGGACCTGCCATTCCAGTACTACGTGGATCTGATTCGGGGGCTAAAGGAAAGGTTTCCGACCGTACACTTGAAGGCTTTCACGGCGGTCGAGATCGGCTACTTCTCACATATTACGCAGATGCCGCTTCGAGATATCCTGGAGAAGTTCAAGGAAGCGGGACTGAGCTCGCTGCCGGGCGGAGGCGCGGAGATTTTTGCTCCGCAAGTGCGCCGGGTAATTTGCGACCACAAAATCGGCGCTTACACGTGGCTGAAGGTGCATCGCATCGCGCACGAGCTGGGTCTCGAATCGAACGCCACGATGCTCTACGGCCACATCGAATCCTCGTCAGACCGCGTTGACCATTTGCTGCAATTGCGCAACCTCCAGGACGAGACTCACGGCTTCCAAACCTTCATCCCGCTGGCCTTTCACCCCGCCAACACCGAACTCGGCAAACGCGTCCCCCACACCGAGACTTCCGGCTTCATGGATCTGAAGAACGTCGCCGTCGCTCGCCTCCTGCTCGATAACTTTCCCCACATCAAGGCCTACTGGATCATGATGACACCCCGCGTGGCGCAGGTGGCCCTGCGCTTCGGCGCCGATGACCTGGATGGGACGGTGGTGGAAGAGAAGATTTATCACGACGCCGGCGCAAAGACCCCCCAGGCCATGACCCGCCAGCAGATCATCCGCTTGATCCGCGAAGCCGGCCAGGAACCCATCGAAAGAGACACTCTCTACCGCCCCGTCGCCCGCACGGAGACAACCGTCACCGTGCAGGTGTGAGGTTTGTCAGCCTTCGACAAACGCCTTTAGCCTGGCAAGTGCTCGATCCCACTGCTCGGACACGAGATCGAGGTATTCCTTAACTCCTTCAATCGGCTGCGGATCAAATTCGAATAAGCTCTCGCGACCCGCACGAACGCTGTGCACAATTCCTACACTCTCCAAGGCTCGAAGATGCTTGGTGATCGCCTGCCGGGTCAGCTTGGACCCCTTGGTTAGCTGAGAGATCGAATAGGGCTGGCCCCTACAGAGCTTCGCAACCAGCGATAGCCTTGTCTCATCGCCTAGCGCAGCAAAGAGGGCTGCAGGGGCCCGCGGTTTGGCACCCATGCCGCTACGGTTTTTGTGTGACATGGCTCTCGATGTTCTTCATCTGCTCTGTCCAACCGCCGTCATTCATGCGGAATGCTTCGAGTCGGCGGTCGCTCGGGATTTTGTCGAAGCCGGACTCTGTGAGCAGCAGCAGTGTGCCGCTCGTGGTCTTCTCCAGCCTGAACTCGACGAGCGTGGGCGTCTCCTTCGAATAATCGATTTTGGAATCTACGCCATAGGGATGCCAGGTGAAGGAAAAGAGTCGCTCGGGTTCCATTTTCTGCACGACGGCCTCCCATTTGAGATGCTCGTAGCCAGGGTAGGTAATATGGCCACGCGAGATCTGACCAGGTACGAAGGGGCCATCTAATTTCACGCGAAACCACTCGCCGAATTCGCGGTGATCCGTCAGGGCGCGCCAGACCCGCGAAACTGACGCCTTAAGCTCGATGCGCTTCTCAATACGGTCATTCATAATAAGCAACCTCCGGGTTGCATATTAGCGGAGCTCTTTTGAAAAAGCAACCGTGAGACTAGAGGATCTATAGCCTCCCTTGCCTGTGCCTGTTCGCGAATTGCCACCCTTCGCAAGTTTACACAAGTAGCTGATTACATAAGTAGCTTGACATCAACCTGCGAATCCGGTGAGCTTGACTCGCAGGTTGAGTAGCAGTCTAATTCAGGCAGTTGCTGGCGCGGCTCGTCTGTCGTGGTTTTTTCTTATGCTGACCGGGACGGGCTCTTATGCGCGACAGCGCAGACATGAGGTAGCCTGCGGATGATCAAGGGATCCTCATCTCAACTCGCGGGTGGCGCATACATTGGTTTGTATGTATGCGCCGATTGATCCCGCGTACGCGGGACTGCGCCCTGGATACTAGGGAGGCCCTTGGGCGGGCCAGGGGTCGCCGACATGAAGGGCAATGTCGGCGCCACCCGCGGAACCTAAGGAGGAAAACAAATGACCGAGACTCTCATGAGCTTTCTGATGCCTATGGTCTGGGTTGTTTTAGTCCTGTTTCTTGTTGTAGTTGTCTTGAAATCCATTTATTCCATCGGGCCTACAGAGGTCGGGCTGGTGCGGAAGCGACTCGGGAAGAAGTTGCCGGGCGACAATCCGATAGCTTTCAAAGGCGAGGCGGGCTATCAAGCCGAGTTGCTTATGCCAGGCCTGCGCTTCAAGTTCTGCCTGGTGTATGCCGTAACCAAGCATCCTTGGGTGCAAGTACCGGCGGGGCAGATCGGTGTGGTAATTGCTCAGATTGGCGAGCCGTTGCCCATCGGCGCGAAATCGGCCATTTACACACCAGGTTTCGGGAACTTCACCAATCTCAAAACATTCGTTGAGGGGATCGAGGGAAAGGACGAAGGGACGAAGGTAAAGGGGCAAAAAGGCGTTCAACGTCCGGTTTTGCCTCCCGGAACCTTGGCCCCCATCCATCCGGTGGCTTGCTTAGTTATCACCAAACCCCAAGTCTACGGCGTCCCGGTTTCCGAGGAACTTCGCCGTCGGATGAGGGGTGGTACGCTCACCTATCAGGCTTGGGAGCAACTGAAGGAGGAGTACCTCGACGTCACTAGGATCGAGCCAAGTGCTACGGAAGGTGGACATGTCATAGACATGGTAGGCGTGGTTACCACCCTGGACGGCGAGTCGCTCCCGGCAGGCGATATTTCGAGTCGCCTGGGAGGATTCGAGGACATCAAAACACTCGAAGCTGGACCCCGGGCTGGCGGGGGTGTCGCCGAGGGGGTAACCAACTCCAAGCTGATCGAGACGATTCTCGGCAGCAAGAACGATCAACACAACAGTTACCAGGACTTCCAAACCTTCCTCGACAAGGGTGGCAAGATCGGTTTGCAGCACGACCCGCTCCTCTACGGCGCCTACAACCTCAATCCATTCCTGCTCAAGGTCGAACAGGTTCCGATGCTCGTCGTCGAGCAGGGTCAGGTAGCGGTCATCAAGTCATACGTTGGCCTGCCCACTGAGGATACCTCGGGGGCCGAGTTCAAGTTCGGCAGCCTGGTCAGACCTGGGCACCGTGGTATCTGGGAGGAACCTCTGCGGACGGGGAAGTACCCCATCAACCCGCGGGTCTACCAAGCGGAAGTCGTTCCCACGGCCATCCTCAAGCTGGATTGGTCGAAGGGAGTTACGGGCGCTCACAAGCTCGATGAAAGACTTGAGCCTATCGTGGCCAAGAGCCGTGAGGGCTTCGTGTTCACCATCGACCTTCAAGTCCTCATTCATGTGCCCGACACCAAGGCGCCGCGCGTGATTTCCATGGTCGGCAGCATGCTCAACCTCGTCAATGAGGTGCTGCAGGCCGCGGTCGGCAACCTCTTCCGGGATAAACTGGGCGGTATGCCGGCCGTAACCTTCATCGAGACACGGCAGACCGTCCAGCAGGAAGCCATGGCGCACATCTCGAAGCAGCTTTCGCTGTACGAGGTGGAAACAAAAGGTGTCTATATCCAGGATGTTATACTTCCGGATGCGCTGGTTCAGGTTCTGACTCAGCGCGAAATTGCGAACCAGCAAGTTGAAACCTTCAAGAAGCAGAGGACTGCCCAGGATCAGCGGATCGAGACCGAAGCCGCCACTGGTAAAGCCGATATGCAGAAGAGTCTCGCCGCCGCCGAGGTCAATGTCCTGATCAAGAAAAACAACGCTGATGCTCGGGCCCAGGAAGCTCGTGGCGAAGCTGAGTTTACTAAGCAGACTGGTCTTGCTCAGGCCGACGTCATCCGGGCTCAAGGCGTAGCCAGGGCGGAAGGTTTCAAGGCCCAAAACGAAGCCATCGGTGCGGCGGGCACTCTGCTGGTCAATGTTGCCACCGTCCTGGCGGATAAGAACGTCAAGATCATGCCTGACATCCTCGTTGCCGGCGGGGGAAACGCTCTTGACGGACTTGCCGCGACGCTGACCCAAACACTCGCGGGCTCGAAGATTCTGCCCACCGGCCAAGCAAAGAGTGGGTAGGCGCCTTTGTAGCGCCGACCTTTAGGTCGGCATTTTCTTGCTCTCGCGGGTGGCGCATACATTGGTTTGTATGTATGCGCCGATTCACGATGCTGCGACCTGGATACCGGTGAGGCCTTTGGGCGGGCCAAGGCTCGCCGACATGAAGGGTCCGCCGCGGCGACCGTTGGAGTGCTGTCGTAGGGCCAATCCCGCCATGCGGGATTGGCCAGGGCCGGGGCAAGCCCCAAGCCTGTCCAAATTGCGCTCAATTGGGCGGGCGGTAATAGGCGGCAGAGCCGCGTTGACCATTCGAAGCGTTCGCTAATTTGGACAGCCGTGGGGCAAGCCCCGGCCCTACATGATCCGCAATTTGAAAGCGGCGGCATCCTGCGGTGCCGTTGCCCTCGAGCGCCAATGAGGATGTCTTAGGCGGGGTCGAGAAAGAGTTCGACCAAGCCGCCGGTGAAGCAGTGCGGATTGGTAGCGAGCGTGCTTAGATGAAAACCAAGATCCTGTTCCTGGCCGTCGCCACGTTCACGTTGACGGCCACCCTCAGCGTCGTGAGCCATTACTTCACCCCACTGCCTGCCATCCTCCTGCTCACTGTGCGATGGATTGGTATCCTCACTCTCGTCCTTTACGCCCTCTACAAGCGCTCGCTCACTACGTGGATCCTGGTGGCGATGGTCATGGGTGCGGCTGTCGGTCACGATTGGCCACGCGTTGCCCTCCACCTGCGCGTGCTCAGCATGATTTTTCTGCGGCTCATTAGAACCATCATCGCGCCGCTGCTCTTCGGCACGCTCGTCAGCGGCATCGCGGCACACTCCGACCTGAAGAAGGTGGGGCGCATGGGCGTCAAGGCGATCGTCTACTTCGAGGCGGTCACCACCTTTGCGCTGTTCATCGGACTCGCCGCCATCAACCTCAGCAAGGCGGGCGCAGGGGTAAAGTTGCCGCCGCCCAGCGGCGAAACGCTTCAAATCCAGCGCCTGTCTGCCACGGAAACCATCCTGCATATCTTCCCCGAGAACCTGGCGAAGTCCGTTTCGGAAGGCCAGATACTCCAGGTGGTCGTGTTCAGCATCCTGTTCGGCATCGCCCTGGCCATGGTGCGCGAGGAGCGTCGTCGGCCGCTGCTGAACCTTGCCGAGAGCCTCTCCGAGACGATGTTCAAGTTCACTAATCTGGTCATGTACTTCGCTCCGCTCGGCGTGGGCGCGGCCATCGCCTATACGGTGGGCAGCACCGGCATGGGCGTCCTGTTCAACCTCGCCAAGCTGCTGCTCACCCTCTACGTGGCGCTGCTGGTTTTCATTCTTGGAGTGCTGTTGCCGGTCGCGCTGCTGGCGCGGGTGCCGCTGAAGAGGTTCATTGCGGCTGTGGCGGAGCCGGTCTCGATTGCCTTTGGAACCTCGAGTTCCGAGGCCGCCTTGCCGCGCGCCATGGAAGCGATGGAAGCGATCGGCGTGCCGCGGCCGGTAGTGGCCTTCGTCATGCCCACCGGCTACAGCTTTAACCTGGACGGCAGTACGCTCTATCTCTCGCTGGCGGCGATCTTCGTGGCGCAAGCCGCCGGCATGCACCTCAGCCTGGGCCGGCAACTGCTGCTCATGCTCACCCTCATGCTGACCAGCAAGGGGGTTGCGGGCGTCTCCCGGGCAGCCATCGTCATCCTTCTCGGAACTGCGGGGTCGTTCGGCCTGCCTACGGAGCCGATCTTCATTCTGCTCGGTATCGACCAATTGATGGATATGGCGCGAACCTCGGTCAACGTGCTGGGCAACTGCCTGGCAACCGTCGTGGTCGCGCGCTGGGAGGGCGATTTCGGAAAAGAGCAGCCCTCACCGGCGGTGATGAACGCGGTTACCGGCTAAGTGCGGGGTTTCATAAGTGCGCTAACGTATTCGTGCGGGGGTCGAAAGGTAGCTGGCCGCACCGCGCCCTTGGCTCGCACAACCCGTCTCAATCCACGGGTGGCGCATACATTGCTTTTTATGTATGTGCCACCCGCGGTTGACTGTGCCCTCGCCACTATCCGCCAAACGCGCCCCAAGGCCTCCTCCAGCCCTTCCCTTCACAGGGATTCCGAAGCTGCTGGAACCGGCCTCCGGCTGTTGACCGTTGCGCAAAAACTGTGCTATAAGGTCCCTCCAAGGAGGGGAAGAAAATGCGGAAAACGGTCCGGCTGCTAATGGTTTGCGCCCTGGTGCTGTTGCCAGGGATTTCGGTTTCACAGGAGCGCTTCGACGGCAATTGGCTCACGAAGCTCACCTGCCCTGCAAAAGGGAACACCGAGGGCTACACCTGGCAGTTTGCCAGCGTCATCCAGAACAGCAACTTTCACGGAGACCACGGCACAGCGGGGAAACCCGGCTACCTGCTGATCGAAGGCAAGATAAAGGAGGACGGCAGCGCCAAGCTGTCTGCCACAGGCATCGTCGCCTCCAGGAAATATGCCCGTGGAGTCCTCGCCCACCAGGGCGAGGATTATAGCTACAACATCAAGGCCCAATTTAAAGAGACAGAGGGCACAGGCGCCAGGAGTGAAGGCCTCGGCATCGTAGGCCGCGCTTGCACGTTCGACTTTGTGAAGCAGCAGGCCACGAGCCAGGTTGGTGAACACTAGAGGTCAACCCGTCACTGATCCGACCGTCGTGGGTGGCGCATTTAACCGGCCAATAATCTGAATCACACCCTTAAGAGGCGCAGCCGAGAAGCGTTATTCTCTTCCAGTTGGATTTTTTCTTCAGGAGGAGGGGCTCCGCTTCCGGCTCAGATCTTGGCAGGTCAACGCCGACGCAGAGCCCCCACGGGCTACGATCCTCTTTATCCCACTTTCCGCCCCGCCGCGCAAGCTGGAAAGCGATGGGGCCGCAGGTTGCGCCGAGGTCATCCTGCGGCGCTGCCCGGTGTGTGAACGCGCTTCCATCATCGGCCCTGGACGTCGCCGCAAGCAGGCGCACGATGAGGATCACGACTGGATCGAAATCCGGCGCGGTTGCTGCCACGGTTGCGGGACGACCTTCACCTTGCTGCCGCTGTTTTCTCTCCCTTACACCCATTACAGCTTGCTGGCTCGATGTCAGGCGCTGCGGCGGCGCTTCCTGGAGCACTGCTCCTGGGAAGAGGCGATGCCTACGCTCAAAGACCCGGATCGCGTGCCCGACCCCTGCACGCTGCGCCGCTGGTCGAGCGGCCTGGATTCCTCCCGCAGAGCGGGACGGGAATGACCCGCGGCTGGAGTGGATCTGCATTCCAAATGACACCAGCACCCCCGATCAACTGCAAAGCCCGGAACCCGCTTGTTTTTGGGCATAGCGAACAACCCAAATGCCGCTCGAAGAAAACTGCTTAGTAAGAGTCAGATGCCCACCGGACCGACTGAACGCCACCTTTTGCTCATCATTCAGGCTGCGAGCGTCGCCCACCGCCCACGGGATGCCGACCGCGAATTTGGCATCCGCTGGACCGTCAGCGTTATCGTAGAGACCGTCCATCATCAGATACGGGGAGAGTACTCGGCCAGTTGCTTCTCGCGTATAACTCTGCGTTTCCAATAACACCCTTTCTTTTCAGTAGAGTCGGGGTTGGGCGCGGTTGCGACGCGGACGTCGTCCCGTTTCCCGTCCCCGCTCATCGATCCGGACGTGCGGATTTCCCGCATCCGGCTCTCCGACAGGGTTCACCGCCAGACTCACGGGGGAGCCGCATTCCGGTTCCTCCTTCGCCTTGCGGTACAGCTTCCTCGGAAGCGTCCGGATCTGGTTC
>JBEKME010000016.1:0-78684 GCA_050008675.1 Terriglobia bacterium | reverse complement strand
GGCGGTGAACCCTGTCGGAGAGCCGGATGCGGGAAATCCGCACGTCCGGTTCGATGAGCGGGGACGGGAAACGGGACGACGTCCGCGTCGCAACCGCGCCCAACCCCGACTCTACTGAAAACAAAGGCACTTAGCCCTATAAAGCGGATATGTTGTTGAAAATACAGGTACTTAGTCGGCAGGACAATGGATTGTGGCGAGTGCGGGCGGGCAAGAGGGGCATGGGGTGGTAAACTAGCTGAGGAGACTTGATGCTCGAATTTCCCTCGCCGCAGGAAATCCTCAAACTCTTCGAGCGGGACCCGCAGCGAACTTTCCGTCTGCGCGAGCTGGTGCTCGAGCTGGGGTTGCGCTCGAGCCAGGCGCGGGAGTTGAAAAGCGTTCTGAAAGACCTCGCCCGCGGCAGGAAACTTGTCTACCTGAAGAAAAATCACTATGCCTTGGTCCACAAGGGCCGCCACGCCGCGTCGGAAGCTGTAGCGGCGGTGTCTGACCGCAGCCGCGGCGGTCAGACACCGCCGCTACAAACCTCGAAATCCCCCAATGAAGTAGGGGCACGCCATGGCGTGCCCCTACGAAGCATTCCCCCTGCGCACGTTTCGAAATCGCCCAATTTCGTGAGTCGCGACGCCGATGGTCTGCACAGGCTGAGAGCCTGTGCCACCAACTTCGTGAGTGGCCGCTTGATCGGACACCGCGTCGGCTACGGCTTCGTCGTGCCGGACGTTCCGCTGGCGGGCACCGACCTCGACATCTTCATTCCGCCGGATGGCATGGGTTCAGCCTTGCACGGCGACCGCGTGGAAGTGCATGTGCAGCGGTCCACCAAGAGCTTTAAGGGCGAAGCCCGGATGGAAGGCCGCGTCATTCTAGTCACCGAGCGCGCGCAGAAGACCGTGGTGGGCCAATTCCACTGCGGGCCGCAATACAACTACGTGATGCCGTTCGACCAGCGAATTCCCTTCGAGATTGTCATTCCGCATGGCCAGGAATTCCCTGACGTAGAGGCAGGCTATCCGAAACCACCGGCACAGGTCGGCCCGGCACAGGAGAGTGTGGAACCAACGGCCATCCCGACGCTTTCTGAGGGAGTTAATCCAATGCAGGTGGTTCCTACGCGGGACCCCCTCACCCCCGGCCCCTCTCCCCCAAGGGAGAGAGGGGGGCTAATTTCCCCGGGGACGCTTAGCCGCCACCGCCAATTCGGTGGGGAATCCGAGGGACGCTCTGCGGTAGCGCCGGCGTCTCGCCGGCAGAATGCCCGCGACCTCGACGAGCTGATTGTGGACGTCGAAATCACCACCTACCCTCGTCCCGCCGCCCTGCCGCGCGGGCGCGTGCTCGAGGTCCTGGGCCGCCGTGAGGAGTTCGGCGTGGACGTGGAAATCATGATCCGCAAGTTCCACCTGCCGCATCGTTTTCCGCCCGACGTGGTGGCGGAGGCGAGCGCCGCGCCACAGTACATCCCCGAGCGCGATCCCGCTCTGCGGGACCGCCGCGACTTTCGCGGCCTGCCCATCGTCACCATTGACGGCGAGACGGCCAAGGATTTTGACGACGCCGTGTACGTGGAGCGACTGGCCTGGGGCAATTACCTGCTTCACGTTCACATCGCCGACGTGGCCCACTACGTCCGGCCGGGCTCGGCGCTCGACCGTGAAGCGCGCCTGCGGGGCACCAGCGTCTATTTCCCCGACCGCGCCGTCCCCATGCTGCCTCTGGAGCTTTCCAGCGGCATCTGTAGTCTGAACCCCCACGTGGACCGGCTGGTGATGTCCGCGTTGCTGGAATTCGATCCCGAGGGACGCTTGGTGGAATACGAACTCCTGCCCGGAATCATCCGCAGCGCCGAGCGCATGACCTACACCGCCGTGCGCGACATTCTCGCCGGCGAGCCCGCCGCCTGCCAGCGCTACGCTGCCCTGATCCCGAACTTCAAGCTGATGGAAGAATTGGCGCGCCTCCTCGCTCGCCGCCGCGAGGACCGCGGCTCGATTGACTTCGATCTCCCCGAACCTGAAATCGAGTTTGACGAGCATGGCCGCATGACCGGCATTACGCGCTCGGAGCGCAACTTCGCCCACCGCATCATCGAGGAGTTCATGCTGGCGGCGAACGAGGCCGTGGCGTCATACCTGGAGGGCAAAGGCATTCCCTCGCTTTACCGCATCCACGAGAAGCCCGACGTGAAAAAAGTGATTGAGTTCGAGGAGATTGCCGCCACCTTCGGCTACTCGCTGGGCATCGAGTTGCCCCCCGCGCGGCGCGCTCGATTGCGGCTTCGCGACGAGCGCGACCGCTACCCGCGCTTTCACGAAGCTTTCGAGGGCGAGCTCAAGATCAGTCCATACAACTACCAGCGGCTTGCCCAGCGCCTCGAGGGCAAGCCTGAGGAACGGATTCTTTCCTACCTGATGCTGCGCTCGCTCAAGCAGGCCCGCTACTCGGAGGAAAACGTCGGCCACTTCGCCCTGGCCGCGCCCACCTATACTCATTTCACTTCGCCCATCCGCCGCTATCCGGATTTGATCGTGCACCGGATTTTGAAGGCCGCGCTCGCGCAGGAGGGAGGCAGTGCGCGCACGATCAGGGAACAGGGAACAGGGAATAGGGAACAGGGAATCGGCAACAGGATTCGAGGGGAAGGACTCCGCGCTCCCGCGAACCCGGTGCGCGAGCGGGACGCCCGCGCGACAGCGGGCGAGACGCCCGCGCCACAGCTACCTGGCGCGGCGTTCGTGCATCCCGAGGAATTGCACGCCCTGGGGCTTGAAACCTCCGAATCGGAGCGCCACGCTGCCGAAGCCGAGCGCGAGCTGATGGAATGGAAGAAAGTCTCCTTTATGGCGCAGCACGTAGGCGATGAGTTTGAGGCGCTCATCATCGGCCTGATCAAGCAAGGGTTTTTCGTGGAACTGACGGACCTCTTCGTGGAGGGCTTCGTCCCGCTCTCCAACCTCGGCGACGATTCTTACGTCTATCACGAACGCCTGCGCGCCATCATCGGCCAGCACTCGAAGCGCGCCTTTCGCCTCGGGGAACGAACCCGCGTGTGCTTGGTCCGCATCGACCGGTCGGAAAACAAGCTGGAGTTCTCTGTGGCGGAGTGATATCAATAAGGCGCCGTGGGTTCACACGTCGCGGAACATGGGGCATGTCTGTTACCCGTGAACTGCTGAAGGTTTGACACTTGCATCCCGCTTGGCGCACACTAAAGTGTAGAGTCGCGGAAAAGCCCAATGGCCTTTCGCTCGTCTTATGAAACGCAAACCCTTGCCGTTGTTGGACGTTAGCCGCAATGGACTGCTTGCGGCCGCGGTGGGAGGACCCTGGGAACGGGTAGCTCCAGTGCTCTCGAGCCTTAGACTGGGTGAAAACGAATACCTGCAACTCGCCCTGGTGGGGTCCAGAGAAGATTTGCTGAGCCATTTGCAGTCGCCGAGGGCCCCAGCGGGTTTGAGGTTTCTGCAGGGAGGTAATGCCGGTGGGCTCTTCTTCTACTCGCGTGCTATTAGCGATCGGAAATTTGCTGGGCAATTCGCACTTTTTCGCACAGCACTTCCAGCGATTTATCTAGTTATGTTCGTTTCCGCACGAACATACTGGAGAATGGCAATATCGCCCTTGATTGAGTCCTTGTACCCAAAGGTCGCTGCCCCCTTCTTAACCCAACTTGAGCTTTACGAAATCTTGAAGCAAGTCCAGAAGGCGCAAGCGGCAGCCGGGATACGGATTCTTGAACTGTCGGCGCGCAAGCGGCTTCGTGGGGAAGCTCGAAAACGTTTCCAGAGCACGCGTGAGTGGACAGATGAGGGGGTCGAGTCCGTCTTTCGTGAGGCTAGGCAAGCGAATCAGTGGTTCCAGTCCGTAACTTTTGAGATTGTCAATCGCAGGGAAGACGGCAGGCTGTACGCAACCAGCAAAGGGATAATCTCGAAGTATGGCTACCTCGCCTGCAACGACGACTTTGATCTTTACACAACTATCGTGGCAAACAGGCTCATGGAGATCGCTGGCACGCGTCTCGAGTTCTTCTCCAATCGTGATCGGGTCAGTACTTCGGATCACATCCCAAAACCCGTCACCATAGATTACGAGAACGATATATTGGCCAGGATTGATGAAACCAGGAGACTTTCCGATGCGCTGAAAAGATTCAAATACGGCAGTTGTTCTGTTTTACATTCGAATCCATATTTGCACGTTTCGGTTGTGGATAACAAAGACTATTCAACTGTTGAGGTTTGGGTCCTCTCACCGAAGCAGATACTGATTGTTCCCCAAGTGAGGACCTCTGAAAACGCGCTGAAGAGGATCGTCAATCACATTTTCGAGAATTTTCGCGAGGGTACCATCTCTGGCTTCCCACAACCAGTCTAAGTATGACCACGGTAAGACAAAAGAGGCCCTGGATGACTACACGCAGGCCCTATACGCCATCCTGGCCTTCGTGAACGAGGTTCGTTGGGATCCTATTGCCCGCCAGCTGCGCCCTGAAGTTGCTTATGACCTTGGGCGAAAAATGACTACATCCTCCGAGAACCAAATCCGCCCAATAACGGATGTCACCCCAGACTGTGTAGTTCAGCAGTCACCGACGCATGGGCTAGTCGCTGAGGCCAAGAAAGGCTTGCCGCTTGACGTGGCACACTGGGACGATGATATCCGCCAGCTTCAGAAATATGACGACGACCTCAAGGGATGGTGGACAAGTAATGAGCGGGTGAACAACCATGATCTCGTAAGTTTGGTTCCGTTGCTTCGTTCGGTCCAGTTCTCCGATCTAGTCAATGAGGGGGCTGGGCAGAAGAAATGGAGCTTCAAACGCAAGCTCGCAACCCTGGGTTTCCAACAGCAAGTAGGGCCCAACAAGACTTGGATGCTCTTAAAGAAAGAGGGAGGCGAACTCTCTGACCTGGAACTTGACAGGCGATTGCGTTATGGGAAACAGGTAAATATAAAGCTATTGATCGAGCTGTATGGTGACAGAAAATTTTTGGATTCCCCGCCGGCTCTCCCCATTACGCTGCAGATCCTGTGGGACAACCTTTTCACGGAATATGTCGCCATTGGTAATTTCGAATCTGAGGCCGAAATTACCCTGCTCAAGCTGTCCGCTGACCAAGTAACCACTGACCTTCAGAAGTATTATGGGTTTCCAAGTTCTGGTTCGCGGAGCCCCGAGATTCCGAAGAAAGCGTGGGTCATAGAGGCACTTGACGCATTGGTTGGGTTTAAGCTGGCAACAAGCGACGGCAGCGGGCACTACACGATCAGGTACAAGCGCCAGAGGGGTGACACATTGGAGCGATTTGGCCGTCTTTGCTTCAGGTCCAAGAAGAAATCCAAAGACACGGTTGGCGAAGATCAAGGTGCCTTTAAGTTTTCATCCCATTAATGGTACAGGCGTTCATACCCGTTAACACATCCAATTTTGCAAAGCGTCTGGAGCCGGAGCTAGAGGGCCAAACCGTAATGGCCTACGCCGGAGACTCCGCCCGCACGCAAACCACGAGGAGCCCGTATCTTGTGAAGTTTTCTCCCCAAAGCACCGCTCACCGGGTATCATTCCTTTTTGGACTTTCACTCTCAAGAGGAATCCTACGGGCACCGTGAACATAGACGAACAACTTGCTTACCTCACTAAGGGCGCGGAGGAGACTATCCGCGTGGAAGAGCTTAGGGCCAAGCTCGAGCGCTCGGCCCAGACTGGGGAGCCGCTCCGCGTCAAAGTGGGTTTTGACCCCACGGCTCCGGACATTCATCTCGGCCACACGGTCGTGATTCGCAAGATGAAACACTTCCAGGATCTCGGTCACACGGTCATCTTTCTCATTGGCGACTTCACCGGCCTGATTGGCGACCCGTCCGGGCAGAACGTGACGCGCAAGCCGATAACGCCAGAGCAGGTGGCTGCCAACGCCGAGACCTACAAGAAACAGGTCTTCAAGATTCTCCATGCGGAAAAGACCGTGGTGGACTTCAACAGCCGCTGGCTGGGCAAGCTCACGGGGCGAGATTGGATCACGCTCTGCTCCAAGTACACTGTGGCGCGAATTCTGGAGCGTGATGACTTCTCGAAACGCTTCAAGGAGCAGCGCCCCATCGCCATCCACGAGCTTCTCTATCCCCTGGCTCAAGCCTACGACTCCGTTGCGCTCGAAGCGGATGTAGAGTTGGGCGGGACCGACCAGAAATTCAATCTGCTGGTCGGGCGCACGATCCAGCAGGAGTACGGACAGGAACCGCAGGTCATCATGACCATGCCGATTCTCGAGGGACTCGACGGCGTCCAGAAAATGTCGAAGTCACTGGGCAATTACGTTGGGATCAACGAGGCGCCCGCCGAAATGTTCGGCAAGCTGATGTCAATTTCCGATGACTTGATGTGGCGGTATTACCTGCTCCTAACGGATATGACGCCGGCGCAGATCGAGGAGCTTAACAAGGCAGTTGCTTCGGGCAACCTCCATCCGCTAGAGGTCAAGAAATCTCTGGCCCGCCGCATCATCACGGATTTCCACGACGCCGAAGCGGCAGCCCAAGCTCAGCGAGACTTCGAAGCCCAATTCAGGGACAAGGGCCTGCCGTCGGTGATTGAGCAAATTCCCTTTCAGCTTGCGACAACGCGAAAGCTCTTTCGCTTACTCGTGGATCTGAAGCTTTTCCCTTCAAACTCTGAAGCCCAGCGAAAGATCAAGGAAGGCGCTGTCTACATGGCGGTCGGTGACTCGAAGCAACCTGACTGGAAACGACTCACCGACCCAACGTGGGATTTCGATCCCCGTCAATACCCTGTGGTGATCTTCCGGATTGGCACGCGCCCACCTGTGAAGGTGGTGTTCGGAGGTTAGAGCAAGCGAGTGTCAGCTTCAGAGCCGCCGACCTCAAAAGCGGAGGTCCGCGCTACCCTACTTCCGACGCTGCTTCCGATTACCAGCATGCTAAACTAAACGAGGAGATCCTCCCCATGCGGCAAATCAAAATCATTGTCGAGAAGCACCCGGACGGCTATGTGGCCTACCCTCTCGGCGTCCATGGTGTGGTTGTAGGAGAAGGTGACACCTATGAAGCGGCCGTTGCGGATGTCAAGTCGGCCATCAAATTTCACATCGAGAGCTTTGGGGCGGATGTCCCCGAACACCAAGTCGTTTAGAGCCCTCAGCCCCTTTGGCGCATTGAACCAGGAGGGAAGGCATTCCGGACTTTCATCTGGGGCAGGTGTTGGTGTCATTTAGGATGGGATTCCTTTTGAAACGCAGGTCATTCCCGCGAAAGCGGGAATCCAGTCGGTCGATAGCTTATTTGCGAGGGTTTGGGGAGTGGATTCCCGCTTTCGCGGGAATGACTGCGACTTCGAGCGCCCATGTCTCGCAAATGACATCAGTGCCTTGCGGCGCTTGACATTGCCTTCGGTCTTTTGCATCCTTTCTGCTCCCACCCATGCGGATTATTATTCTTCTCAATCCTAAGGCGGGCCGAGGCAAGGCGCCACTCGTCTTGCGCGAGGCGCTCGAGGTCATGCGGGGTGATGGCGTCGAGATTGAGGTGCAGGAGAGCCGCGACGCGCAGCACCTGCTGGCACTAGCGCGCCAGGCAGCGGCTGAAAAACCTGACGCCATCGTTTCGCTCGGTGGTGACGGCACTCACCACTACGTTCTGAACGGGATCGTGGGGAGTGAAATCCCGTTGGGGATTATTCCCGCTGGGAGCGGGAACGATTTCGCGAAGGGTTTGGGAATTCCCACCCAAACGCGCGCGGCTGCGGAGGTGCTGCGCGCCGGCAACATTCGCCGGATCGACCTGGGGCGGGCGGGGAACACGGTTTACGGCTGTATTGCCGGAGCAGGTTTTGATTCGGTTGTAACCCGGTATGCCAACGAGCGCGTCCGCCACCTGCGCGGTTCATGGGCGTACGCCTGGTCTATTTTCCGCTGCCTCAAGTCATATCGTCCGGAGCCGCTCAAGATCGTCTCAGACGTTCAGGAGTTCTCGGGAGACGTCGTCCTTGCCGTGGTGGGAAACAACGTTTCCTACGGAGGGGGAATCCATCTTACCCCGCGAGCAAAACTCGATGATGGCTTATTGGACGTCTGCGTCGTCCCTTACATGGGGAAGTTGGAACTCTTGCGCTGGGTCCCAAGCGCTTACCGCGGGGAACACCTGAGACATCCTCGCATCATCTACTTTCAAGCCCACAAGGTCTCCTTGAGCACCACCTCTCGTCTGGAGCTTTTCGGGGACGGAGAATTCATGCAGGAACTCCCCGCCACGATTGAGATTGTTCCACGCGCGCTATCCGTAATTGTGCCGGTGACATCTTCACCGCGCTCGACGACCACCAGGGATGCGATTTGAGAGGAGCCTAAGAGCCTGGCGGGGGAATGGTCAGGTTCATAACGAGCTTCATGCGAGTGTCCACGGAATTGACCTGTCTGGTTTCCGAGGCCACCCCTTGGAAACTGGCCTGGATCTGGTAATCGTGATGCGGATCGAGGTCGGAGAACTGATATTGCCCATTGGCCCCCGTGTATATGGCTACGCTTTTTCCCGTCTGGAGGTCCTTGAGCGTCACGGTGGCGCCGCTAATTCCGTTCTCGGCCTTGTCCGTCACCAAGCCACTCACCGTCTTGGTCGTGGGGGCTTTCTGCTTGGCCGCCAGACCCGGAGCGTGGAGCAGCCAGGCAACAGCAAGCACGCCGCACAGGACGCGAACGCCCCAACTGATCCTCCACGTCGAGAAGCGGCTCGACCGAGCTCGCAACAACGGGAGGGCAAGAATCGAAGGGAGACGAGTGCTCAAATTACCAGCCCTCCTCTTCTTCTTCCTCGCCCGCGACCAATTCCAGCTCCACGGGATTTGTGTTCACAACTTGCAGTTCAGCTCCGCACTCGGGGCAGTCCATCGTCTGCCCTTCTTCGACATCATCTTCGATGTCAATTGCGGTACGGCATTCGGGACAAAAGGCCATGCCTCACCCCCTGGCAACGTATCCTTCATCAGCAAGAGAAAAGTCTAGAACATTTCCCAAAACGCTGTCCAGCGCTTCGAGAATCTTGTACTGATGTCATTTGGGGGAAGTTGATTTTTCGTGCGGCCCTGTGAAGGCAGTCATTCCCGCGAAAGCGGGAATCCAGTCCGTCGACGGCGAATTTCCGAAGGTTTGCCGAGTAGATTCCCGCTTTCGCGGGAATGACTGCGGCTTCGAGCGCCCATGTCTCGCAAATGACACCAGTACCGATTTCGGGATCAGCGCACCTTCTACTGCTGCTCATTTTCCCTTCAGGAACTCCCGGATCTTTTCGAAGTCTTCGCGGAGAATCTTCTCCTCCCGGGCATTGCGAAGAACGTAGGCAGGGTGAACTGTGGCGAGTGCTTTCGAAGTGGCGAAATCGTAGAACTGGCCGTGTATTTTAGTGATGCCTTCCTTAATCCCCAAAACAGTCCTCACCGCGGGCGCCCCGAGGCAACAAATCAAACGGGGCTTCATGGCTTCAAGTTGGCGAAAAAGGAATGGTGAGCACGTTTCGATCTCGTCCTTCTCCGGGGTGCGGTTTCCGGGGGGACGGCACTTGACGACATTGCAGATGTAGACCTCTTCGCGTTTCATCTCGATCATTTGGATCATGCGGTTCAGAAGTTGGCCGGCGCGCCCTACGAACGGCCGCCCCTGCTCGTCTTCGTCGGCCCCCGGACCTTCTCCAACAAACACCAATTCCGCGTGAGGATTGCCTTCCCCGAAAACTATGGTGTGGCGGCCGCCCGCCAGCTTGCAGCGGTGGCAATCCCCCAAGTCCGCGCGGATTTGCTCCAAGGTTTCGGGCCCACTTGGCTTTGGCGGCGGCGTTTCGAAGAGACTCAAGGAGGGTGCGGGCGGCCTGATTGGCGCCGCAACGACTGCGGTTTGGGAAGCCCCGGCGCGGGGCAGCGGAAGAGGCGCGGTGGGACTGACGGGCGGCGCAACGACTACGGTTTGGGAAGCTCGGGCGGGAGGTGAGGGAAGAGGCGCGGTGGGACTGACGACAGGCTTGGTTTCAGTTAAAGCCGGCTTCGTCGCGACCACTGGGGGCGTCCCGCCGCTCGCTGCTGAATCTGCAATTCTGCGATGACCCGTAACGGGTGAGAGGCCGCCGGACCCGGGCGCACGCCGATAGAATTCCTCAATGCCCAATTCGCGGTAGAACTCGAGCCAATTGGCAAGCTCCTGCCGTAAGCGCTCGTCCATAAGTTAACAGTCGACAGTCAACAGTTGACAGTGCTCAGTTGAGAAATCCCGGCTGGCGAGTGGGACAATTTTGGATTTTAGATTTTGGATTTTGGATTGTCCCCCGCCTGCAACCCGCTACCCACTTGCCTACCGTCTGTCTTCTGACTCCTGGCTCCTGACTTCTGACTTCTGGCTCCTGAATCCTGACTCCTGCCTAATTGCGACGACCTCGTCGAGGATGCGATGAGCCACATCCAACTTGCTCATCTTCTCGAAAGCTTTACTGCGGCCGTCGGGGAAGACCAGGGTCACGATATTCGTGTCCACATCAAAACCCGCGCCTTCCTGCAATACGTCATTCGCCACGATGAAGTCGAGGTGCTTCTCATGCAGTTTGGCGGTGGCATTAGCCGGCAAGTTCTCAGTCTCCGCCGCGAACCCAACCACTACTTGTCCAGGCCGGCGTCGCGGCGCGATCATGGCAAGGATATCAGGCGTCGGCTCAAGCCTTAGGGTCGGGATCCCGTCTTGCTTCTTGATCTTCCCGGGATGAACTTCCGCAAACTGGAAGTCCGCTACCGCCGCGGCCATCAAGGTCACTGTCGCCTGCTCGAAATGACGCAGGACAGCCTGCGCCATCTGCTCGGTGGTGCGAACACGCTCCACCTTTGCTCCCGCCGGAGGATCGAGGTGCGTGGGCCCGCTCACCAGGACCACGTGAGCCCCGCGGCGGCGGCTGGCCTCAGCGAGCGCATAACCCATCTTCCCGGAAGACCTGTTGCTGAGGTAGCGCACGTCATCCAAAGGCTCTTCCGTTGGCCCGGCCGTCACCAGCACGCACTCACCGCTCAAGTCGTCACTAACCCCGAGCGTCTCGAGAACTGCCTGGGCGATACTCTGGACAGACGTGAGGCGGCCCGCGCCGGTCATTCCGCAGGCCAGGTAGCCCTCGTCAGGCTGCAAGAGCTTCACTCCGCGCTCCCGCAGAATCTCCAGATTCTTCTGCGTGGCAGGATGTTCCCACATATTCACATTCATGGCCGGCGCCACGATGAGGGGAGCCTTGGTGGCCAAGCAGAGGGTGGTCAGGAAGTCGTCGGCAATTCCATGGGCAATCTTCGCCAACACGTTCGCCGTGGCGGGAACAATCACCAGGGCGTCAATCGATTGCGCCACTGCCATATGTTCGATGGCGCTTTCCAGGTTCGCCCCACCCTGCGAATCCTCAAACATTTCCGTGATGACTTTTCGGCCAGAGAGAGCCGCAAAGGTAAGTGGCGCGACGAACTCACGCGCATTCCGAGTCATCACCACCTGGACTTCCAGCCCGCGCTCTTGCAGCAGGCGGAGTAGCTCCGCTGCCTTGTAAGCGGCGATGCCGGCGGTGATCCCCAGTGCAACTCGCATGGTTTGCCAGGATTCAGGAGTCAGGATTCAGGATTCAGGGACGAACCTGGTAGCGCAGACCTTTTCTGGAGGTCTGCGCTTCCTCCAAGGGTGCTCGGCAAAAGCCGTCCCGAGAGCTCCGCGCGCTGTTCCTTTCCCCACCTACCACATACCACCCACTACCTACCCTTTTGTTTCTTATTCTTGTCGTTCTCGCCTGTCGCTGGAGCTAACAACTCAAAAGGGACCAAGCCCGCCATTACTTCTTGCTGGGCTACTCTCGTCAGCCTCTTCGAAGTGCTCTGAATGAGCGGCCGGACGCCGGCCTGAAGCTGCCGGGCCCGCTTGGCGGCGACAAGAATGAAGCGAAACTTGCTGTCTATCTTCTGAGGTAATTCCATCCGATCTACCCTCCAAATGTCTGGCAAATTTCTCGAGCGCGCTCCGCCTGGTTCTGCCGCCGAAATCGCCCTGCCCGGACTACCGCTCGCAGAGCCTGTGTGGCTGGCGAAAGGCGGTCATTAACGACCAGGTAGTCATAATCGGGCCAATGGGAGATTTCCTGGCGGGCTGCCGCCAGCCGTCTTTCAATGACCTGGGGCGAATCCGAGTGCCGGTGCGTCAGCCGGCGTTTCAGTTCCCGGAAGGACGGCGGCAGAACGAAGACGCTGAGGGCTCCCGGCAAACGCTTCTTGACTTGTTGATGCCCCTGAACATCGATATCCAGCAAAATATCCCGTCCCGCCTCGAGAGCCCTGTCGATCTGCCCCTTCGAAGTACCATACAGGTGGCCGAATACCTCCGCCCACTCAATGAAATCGCCGGCAGCAATCATTCTTTCGAACCGCTTGGGCGTCACAAAAAAGTAGTCGCGCCCGTCTTTCTCACTCTCACGCCGCGGCCGCGTGGTGTGCGAAACCGAAAAAGCCAAATCCGGCAGAGAAGCAAGCAACCGTCTCACCAGGGTTGATTTCCCAGACCCCGACGGGGCTGAAATGACCAGAATGCTGGCACGTCCGCAGCACGGTTTAGATACCTTTTTCTCCATCACTCAATATTCTGGGCCTGCTCGCGCAGCTTCTCGATTTCACTCTTCATTTCAATCGCCGAGCGCGCGACTTCCAGGCCAACCTCGGGCAAATCCGTGGTCTTTGACAGAAGCGTGTTCGCTTCCCGGTTCATCTCTTGCAGCAGGAAATCCAGCTTTTTTCCCACTTCCGGACTCTCCGCGAGCAGTTGCTTCACTTGGGCGACATGGCTTCGGAACCGTGTCAACTCTTCTGTGGTGTCGGAACGGGAAGCCAGGTAAGCAACCTCTTCCGCCAGTCGCACACCATCCAGTTCAGTACTGCCCATCAACTCTTTGAGGCGGCCCTCAAGGCGATGCTGGTAGAACTTTGGCAGCCGTTCGGTGAGGCTTGCCACACTCTCAGTTAACGATTCAAGTCGGGCCAAGCGGGTCTTGAGATCACGCCCCAAATCTTCGCCTTCGCGGGCACGCATCTCGTTCAGGCTCTCCAGGGCCTCCGTGGTCACACGTTCCAGGAGCTGGCGGACCCGCTCGAGGTCTTCCGGCGAAATCTCGCCGTTGCCCACCATCGCCAAGCCGGGGATACGCAGCAGGGCCACCAGATCCGGCTCGGACGCAGAACCAAACTCTTCTCGCAGCGTCCTATAGGCGGCAACGTAGGCAGCCACGAGCTTGCGGTCAAGTAGAAGTCCGGCATTGCCGGGTTGCTCGAAACTGACTGCCACCTCCACATGTCCTCGCTTGACGTGCTCCTTGATCAGCCGCCGCAGCATGGGATCCATGGATTCCAGCGCTGAAGGGAAGCGCACCTGCACATCCAGAAACCGATGGTTCGTGCCACGAATACTGACCGAGAGAGAGTACCCCCCTTCCTCTGCTTGAGCCTTACTGTAACCCGTCATGCTTCGAATCATGGCCTCTCTTCTGCTTGCCAAGACCGGGAGCCCATCCTCTGCTGCTTCTGATTCGCAATCCCGGCCGGCAAGTCCCCTTCCGTATCCTTCAGCCCGAACTCCCACCTATGGTTCCGCGTCCACGAATTGGAGATCGTGCAGCTTCTGGTACATACCCCCCCGGCTCATCAAGTCTTCATGGCTCCCGACCTCACTGATGATGCCGCGGTCGAGGACAATAATCCGTTCCGCGCGACGCACGGTGGAAAGGCGATGAGCAATCACCAGCACCGTGCGGCCCCTCATCAGGTTCGCCAGCGCCCTTTGAACGAGGAGTTCCGATTCTGTGTCGAGTTCCGAAGTAGCTTCGTCCAGAATGAGAATAGGTGGATTCTTGAGAAGCGCGCGCGCGATGGCAATTCGTTGCCGCTGCCCCCCGGAAAGACGCTGCCCACGCTCTCCGATCACCGTCTGGTAGCCCTCGGGCATCTCCAGGATGAAGTCTTCAGCCAAGGCGGCGCGCGCGGCCTCCCTCACGGCCTCCTCGCCGGCAGGCTGGCTCCCGTAACAGATGTTATTGTACACGGTATCGTTGAACAGAATCGTTTCCTGTGTGACGATACCGATCTGAGCGCGGAGTGAGTTGACCTTTACGCCCCTAACATCATGGCCGTCAATCAGAATTCGGCCTCCCGTCACATCAAAAAACCTGGGAATGAGACTGGCGAGCGTGGTCTTTCCTGCGCCACTTGAGCCCACAATTGCCATCACCTCACCCTTGCGGATTCGCAGGTTGATGTCGCGCAGCAACGGCAACGCCTCTTCGTAATCGAAATCCACGTTTTCGAACTCAATTTCACGCTCGAAGAGTGGCAACCGTGATGCCCCCGGCTCGTCGTGAATATCCGGATGAATGTCGAGATAGTGGAAGACTTGCTCCGAGGCGCCCAGGGCCTGCTCGTAGGCGTTATGGACTCCCGTGAGCCGCTTAATGGGCTCGTAGGTCTTAATCAGGGCATACAGGAAAGCCACAAACCCTCCGGTGGTCTGCGCGTGGTGCATGATCTCCGTGCGGGCGTAAAGCAGAAGACCGGCGACGGTGATGGCGCCCAGGACTTCCATGATCGGGGAGGTCGCTGCCTGCGCCCGCACCCAGCGCAGACTGACGCGCAGCAGCCGCCGCGTGGCCGCCTTGAACTTCTCCACCTCGTACAATTCCATGCCAAAGGCCTTAACAATGCGGATTCCTGAGAAGGTCTCCTGAAGGACGTTGTTCAACTCTGCCATCTTGTCCTGGCTGGAACGGCTCGAAATGCGAATGTAGCGCCCGATATTGTGGGATGGAAACACCACCAAGGGCACCAGGATCAGCGAGCCTAATGCCAGCCGCCAGTCGACATAAAACAGAACGCCGAGCAGCCCCGCCAGCGTAAAACTTTGCTTCAGGAAGTCTGCGGCAGTCTGCGAGACGGCATACTGAATTCTCTCAATATCACTGGTGACCGCTGACATCAGCCGCCCCGTGGAAGTCCTGGTAAAAAAGGCCATCGACTGTTGGATAATCCTCGAATAGAGAAGATTCCGAAGGTCCCTTACCACAGAATGGCCGATGAAGTTGATGAAGTAGGTTGCCAGAAACTCAGCAACCCCTTTGATCAGGGTCACCGAAACGATCGAAATCGCCACAATGGTCCATGCATTGTGGATCCAAGCCGGGAAAAAAGTCTGGAGGTATATCGCCTGCCCTCCGAAGGGCCATTGGAACAAGACAATTTTGCCCGCGTCGGTACCCGGAGCAAGAACACGGTCAAAGACCGGCTTGATGAGTAACGCTGTCAGCGCCTCACAAGCCCCCACCAAGGCCATCAAAATGAATGCGACCAGGAAGCGGAAGGAGTACGGCTTTAGAAAAGCGAGCAATCGTTGGACTTGGGTCATCACGCAAAGGCCCTCGGCTGACCAAGCCCGTAGGGTGCCCAGAATTGGCAAGTCTAGCCCCTCCGGCTGAGCAAGTCAAGCAAAAGCAGAGGCAAAAGCAGAGGCCAGTAGTAGTGTCATTTGCTAGACACAGGCGCTCCCAGGTGCAGTCATTCCCGCGAAGGCGGGAATCTACTCCGCAAGCCATTGGAATTGCGTCGCCGACGGACTGGATTCCCGCCTTCGCGGGAATGACCGCTGTTTCGAAAGGGATCCGATTCCAACTGACACAGCTACCCAGAGGCCACCCTAATTTGGGCTTGAATCGAGAGGGGGGCAGGCGTATGCTGTCGCGCATATGGGAGGCCCCGATTGGACATTTTGGTCTTGAACCTTTCATTCCAGATTGTTACTATGAGGCGCTGCCCATGCATTCGCTCGGGTTGCGAGACCGGAGGACTTGGTTTCTTGCGTTTCGAGTGTGGGGAGAATTCCCGTCAGGCGCCTTGAGCCCGGGCCTGACTTCTTTACCAAGATATCGAATCTGCTGCGGAGGTCATCATGATGCAACGCCCCGTTCGAGTATCTTTGAGCGCCCTGCTGGTACTCCTTTTCGCTTGCAGTGTGTGTTTGCGAGCGCAACAATTCCGGGGGAGTTTTACGGGCGCTGTCACCGACCCCTCCGGCGGAGTGGTCCCCGGCGTTACGGTGACGGCCACGGAAATCGACACAGGTAATACCCAAAGCTCCGTGACCCAGGGGGACGGCTCATACACAATTCCTCTCCTGCCGCCAGGCCGCTACCAACTGAGCGCCGAGAAAGCCGGCTTCGAGAAAACCACGCAGGGGATCATTGTTCTCACGGTTGACGCCCACCTGAAGATCGACTTCCAATTAAAGGTAGGCTCGCAGGCCACCACGGTCGAGGTGAAATCAACCGCCCCCGTTTTGGACACGCAAACCTATTCCGTGGGCACGACGGTCGAGCAGACCAAGGTCAGCCAGCTTCCGTTCAACGGTCGCCAGTTCCTGGAAGCAACGCTATTCACTCCCGGAGTCGTGCCGGGGACGCAGGGTTCGGAATTGAACGACAACCGCGGCGGCTCCATCAATGTGAACGGCATGCGCGAGAGCATGAACGATTTCCTGCTCGACGGCATGAATGACACGTCGATTGCCGTAGGGACCTACTCCGCCGCGCCGCCGCTCGATTCGATCGCGGAATTCCGCATGGAGACGGGCGTCTACGACGCCAAGTTCGGCACCACCGGGGGTGCCCAAATCAACATGGTGACGAAGTCCGGGACCAACCAGCTCCACGGGTCACTTTACGAATACCTGCGCAACAACGCGCTGGACGCGCGGAGCTTTTTCGAGCCCCAAGTGCTGCCTTTCCATCGCAACCAGTTTGGCGTCAGTCTGGGCGGACCCATAGTGGTCCCGCACCTTTACGACGGTCACGACAAGACCTTCTTTTTTCTTAACTACGAAGGTCTGCAAGACCGCCTCTCATCCTACAGTCGCGCCCACGTGCCCACGATGGCGGAGCGCAACGGGGACTTTTCCGACCTCGAGGCGCCCGATTGCAGTACTCAGACCGTTTTGCTCGATCCTTTGATCCTATTCGACCCTTCGGCGCCGCTCACGGTACCGGGCAACAACGTCAATAACTTGGCGCCGGCGTTCCCTTCGGGAACCCTCGACCCGGTGGGCAAGGCCATGGTCAATTTTTACCCCCAGCCCAATTTGGCGGCGAGTTGCGGCGGAGAGAACTTTACGCAGCCCGTCCTGACAATAATTAACACCAATAGCTATGTCGGCCGGTTCGACCATCGCTGGGGATCGAAGAATAGCATCTTTTTCCGCTACAACCTCAGCACGGATTCCGAACTGTCGCCCTCCGGCGTGCCCACGGGCGTCCCAGGTTTCGGACTCCGACGCGTCGATTGGTTCACGGCGACAGGTCTGGATTGGGTCCACACTTTCTCGCCCACGCTTATCAATGAAGCTAAGGTTGACTACAATCGCTGGCAGTACGGCTGGACTAGCGAGGACCAGGGAGACATGGTCAACCAGCAACTCGGAATCCTGGGCGCGCCCACGGCCCTCCGCGATACCGGATCCCCCAACCTGAGCTTTACCCCGTATGACGGGATGGGAGCCTTTACCAGCGCTCCTCAAGCTGGCGCCGTCAATACCTTCGAGTACGCTGATACCCTGACTCACATTCACGGCAACCACTCCCTGGCTTACGGCGTTCAAATCCGCTCCATCAAGCGCGGCAACTTCTATGAAGACATTTACGCCCGCGATTCGTACAGTTTCAACGGCGTGGTGACGGGGCAGCTCGTCGAGGCAGGACTCCAGCAGGCTTTGCCGCCGGCGGCCTTCCAACAGATTATGGCTCAGCTCGATCAGGCATGTCCGCCCGCGAGCTGCAGCTTCGGCAATGGTGCGGCCGACGCCATGTTTGGCCTTCCTACTTCCTGGATACACGGCTTTTCCGGATTCATTTCCGGGGCCGGGAGCGAGAACGACTTCTTCGCTGAGGACACTTGGAAAGCGCGCCGCAACCTGACGATCAGCTTGGGCTTGCGCTACGAGTACAACACCCCGATCACCGACAAGGCAAACCACCTTGGCGGTTTCGATTTCAACAAAGGCCAACTGCTGGTGGCCGGCACCAGTCTGGCCACCCTCGAAAACTTTGTAGGAACCGCGCCGGCGAGTACAGCATCCGGGTATCCGGTGGGGAACTTCGTCGCCGTGGGTACGGAAAACCTCGGCAGCAAGACAGACAACCGGGCCCTCCAGCGTACCAACCCCCACGACTTTGGCCCCCGCATCGGCTTTGCCTGGCAGCCATTCAATAGTACGAAGACGGTCCTGCGTGGAGGGTACGGCATGTACTACGACCAGATGACGGGCGAGCTGTATTTCCAAAAGGCCTTCAACCCGCCCTTCTTCCAAGCCAGCTCGGGTAACGTGCAGGACGACGAACAGCCGGTGTTGGCAGCGCTGTCGACTCCCCCGTCGCAGGGTGGCCTGCCGCTCGGTACCGGCCTCTTCCTTCAGGACCTGTTCACATCGCCCGCCTTGGCGCCCACGCTGTTCCCCACCTTGAATCCCGTGATTATCAACTTGCACGATTCCACAATTCATCAGTGGTCCCTGGACGTGCAACGGGAGTTTCCGGGTTCGTGGCTGCTCGATGTGGGCTACGTGGGAACGCATGGCGTGCACTTGCCTTTCATGTGGGACCCGAATCAACCGGACAATTCGAATCCCGCCGCCTGTCCGGGCGGCACTTGCCCGCGTGCTTACCCCGACTACCTCACCATGTCCTATACCGATTCTGCGGGGAAGTCGACTTACAATTCCCTCCAGGTCAAAGTGGAGAAGCATTACGCGAACGGCTTGGCAGTTATTGGGGCTTACACTTACGGCAAGTCCCTCGACACGAATTCCACTTACTACGGGACCACCGGAACTGCGAACTTCCCGGAGAATTCCTACGATCGGGCGGCGGAGAAAGGCCGCTCCGACTTCGATTACCGGCAGCGTTTCTCCCTGGCTTACATCTATGACCTGCCCTTCGGAAGGTCTTTGTGGAAGTCGTCGAACCGGGTGGTGAACTACGCTGTCCGGTCCTGGCAGCTTGCAGGCATTGCCATGCTCCAGTCGGGTGCGCCCTTTACGCCCACGGTCGACGGAAACCCGAGCCACAACGTGGATGGGAATGACCGCCCCAACGTCGTTCCCGGAGTTTCCTTCTACACGGCGCATCAGACCGTGCAGCAGTGGCTCAATCCCGCAGCCTTTTCCACACCGGCGCAGTACACTTACGGGAATGCCGGTCGGGATATCTTGAACGGTCCCGGCGAAGCCGTCTGGGATTTCTCACTCATCCGCAAGTTCCCGCTGGGCGAGAGGATGAATCTCGAGTTTCGTGCCGAGATGTTCAACATCTTGGATAGCCCCAACTTCACTCTGCCCAATGCTGACGTCAGCAGCCCAAGCTTTGGGGTCATCGGCAATACGGTGCAGCCCATCGCCGGGCAGGCGTCGGGCGGACCGGGCGACCCGCGCGAAATCCAGTTCGCATTGAGACTTACCTGGTGACGCATACGGGAAACGAGCGCAGACCTGTTCGGTAGGATTCAGGATTCAGGATTCAGGATTCAGGAGTAAGGAACAAGAGGGAAAGTTCTTCCCCTGAATCCTGAATCCCCAATCCTGAATCCTGCCCTAAGGAAAGTTCTTCCCCTGAATCCTGAATCCTGCACTTTAGCCCTTGACACGCGAAAGAAACTAGGCTATGATTCTGGTTAGCAACTGTGGGGATACCCTGGATGCTAGTGTCGTGTCACACTTAATGGTCTGCAATAACAATTCGCCGGCCCCCCTCTCCCCTTTGGGGGAGAGGGGACCGGGGGTGAGGGGGTCGTTGGCTAATGCCCATTCAGGGTCGATTGCAGAGAATTGAGTGGGACGCGACACTAGGGAGCACTGCAATCAAGATTCAGGATTCAGGAGAGAGACTCTTAAGAGGTGTCAGCCGGTGCGACAAAGGCAACGAACCCTGTTGCTCAATTCAGACAATATGTCACTCGGAACAGGGAGAAGACGAGCTCAGTAACTTTAAGAATGCTGGAGCGACGCGGGAATGTTGTTGAAAATAAAGGTTGTTAGTAGGTGGTAGGTGGGGAAAAACGTCTACCTTCGCCTTCCACCAAGCTTTTCCTGTCAGACCTCTGCTCTGTGCCCCCTAGATTGAGGAGGGGCCAGGGGGTGGTTGTTCCCCGACCGGTGGGCTGGCAAGCGCGCCATGCGACCCATGCCCACGCCACGCCCACATAGCGAAACTGCTGTACCGAACTACCAGGTCATTTGGGTGCGGCCGGCTACGCTCGTACTACGGTTGTGGGGTGTTGATGATGCCGTCCTGGGCGCCTATGCCGTTGCGCGCAGGACCGTTATAATGGCTGGTTTGCGTCTATTGGGGAGGAGGCACGTCGATGCAACTTACTGAATTCAGGAATGAGCCGCTTCGCGACTTCAAGGGCAACCCGGAGCACGAGAGGCGGATGAAAGAGGCACTGGACGAAGTCCGGCAGGAGTTGGGCCAGGAATACGACCTTGTGATCAACGGTGAGAGGATCAAGACTCAGGATAAGTTTTACTCCTACAATCCTGGGCAGAAAGATCAGGTGGTTGGCGTTTTTTCCAAAGCCGACGCGGAACTGGCGGACCGCGCCATCCGCGCGGCAGACGAGGCCTTCAAAACCTGGAGCCACACGCCGGCTGAACAGCGCGCTGAACTGGCGCTCGAAACCGCCAGGATCATACGGGAGCGCAAGTTCCATTTCGCGGCGTGGATGTGTTACGAAGTGGGCAAGACGTGGGCGGAGGCCGATGCGGACGTGGCGGAGGCCATCGACTTCGCGGAGTTTTACGGGCGCGAAATCCTCCGGCTTGACCCGCCGCAGCCCCTCACTTCAGTCTACGGTGAGAGGAATTCTCTGCGTTACCTCCCTCTTGGGGTGGGGGTTGTAATCCCGCCCTGGAACTTCCCGCTCGCGATCCTCACGGGGATGACCCTGGCATCCGTGGTGGCCGGTAACACCGTGGTCCTGAAGCCTTCCAGCGATTCCCCTGTGATCGGGCACAAACTGTTCGAAGCGTTGGAGGAGGTGGGAATGCCTCCAGGGGTCGTGAACTTTCTCCCCGGCCCGGGTGGTTCAGTCGGAGACGTCCTGGTGGGACATCCGCGAACACGTTTTGTGGCTTTCACGGGCTCGAAGGAGGTGGGGTTGCGTGTCAACCTGGTAGCGGCGAAGGCGGCGCCGGGGCAGATCTGGGTAAAGCGTGTCATTGCGGAAATGGGCGGCAAGAACTCCATCGTGGTGGATAGTGAGGCGGATTTGGAGGCGGCGGTGGAAGGCGTCACCGTCTCCGCCTTCGGCTACCAGGGCCAGAAATGTTCGGCGTGCTCGCGCGCCATCGTGGTGGAGTCGGTCTATGAAGCCTTTCTCGAAAAGCTACAGAGCCGGGTGGAGCAGATTAGGGTCGGTCCTGCGACGCACCCTAACAACTACATGGGTCCTGTGATTAACGCCCGGGCGAAGCAGTCCATCCTGGAATACATTGAGATCGGCAAGAAGGAGGGCCGCCTCATTACGGGCGGCGAGGAAGCTCCCGGCCCGGGACACTTCATCCAACCCACGGTGATTGCGGACGTCGCTCCCCGGGACCGCGTCGCACAGGAAGAGATCTTCGGCCCTGTGCTGGCGGTCCTCAAGGCCCGGAACTTTGATGAAGCACTGGAGATCGCCAACAACACGGAATACGGCCTGACGGGGGCCGTGTACACAAAGAACCGCTCGAAGATGGATAAGGCTGCTGAGGACTTCTTCGTGGGCAACCTCTATTTCAACCGGAAATGTACCGGCGCCCTGGTGGGTGGTCACCCCTTCGGCGGCTTCAACATGTCAGGCACAGACTCGAAAGCCGGCGGCCGCGACTACCTTTTGCTCTTCACACAGGCCAAAGTGGTCTCTGAGAAGCTGGCCCCGTAGGGTCGCCTTGCTGCGTACAGGTTTTCTTTGGCTTGCAGCCTCCCCCTGCGCATATGGATGACTCGGCTAAGATCAGGATGATGCCAAGAGAGTGTTTTCGGCGATCCGTTGCGTGCATAATGTGACCATGCCCGACGTAATGGTGCCGCTGCCACCCGATGTCCTGCGACGCATTCTTCGAATTCAGGCTTTCACGCTCATCTGGATGTTTCTGGAAGCGGCGGTGTCCCTGATTGCGGCCTGGCGGGCTCACAGTCCGGCCTTGCTCGCCTTTGGTGGCGATAGCGCAATCGAGCTGGTTTCTGCTCTGGTGGTTTACTGGCGGTTCCGCTTCTATTCCACGGCAATGAACGCCGAGGAGTCAGCCACTCGAATCGCCGGCGGCCTGCTCTTTGCCTTGGCGGCATACGTGCTCCTCGGTTCAGGGGCGGCACTACTCGGGAAGCGGGAAGTCCACCCCAGTCTTGCAGGAATAGCTCTCCTACTTGTTGCTGCTATGGTGATGCCCTGGCTGGCGGTTCAAAAGCGGAAGTTGTCAGCCACCGCTTCAAGCGCTGCGTTGAGAGCCGATGCGGCGGAATCTGCGGTCTGTGGTTACATGGCTTGGATTGCCCTGGCCGGACTGTCAGTCAACGCCGTCTGGGGAATAAAGTGGGCAGACCCCGTCGCAGCTTTATGCCTCACACCTTTCATCTTGCACGAAGGGTGGGAAGCGGTAAGGGGAAAGTCCTGTGAATGCCACTGACCATTCAGGGTTCCCTGACGAAGAGTTGGGGGTGCAAAAGGATGCCGATAAGATCCCGTTCCACACCAAAACGTAGAGGCGGCTTCTGACATCTGTCCACAGTTTAGAAGCAGATTCCTTCCTAATCCTCTGCTCTTCCAGGAGCTTGGCGTCCTCTTCGGCCTTTCGCGCCTTTCCAGCCTTGAACTCCTGAGCCATTCTCTTAGCCCATTCTGATTCTGCCATCGAAATCCCCCGCTCGGAAATGTGTGTCACTGGCGATGCGCGATCGAGATCCGGGTCTATGGTGAGATTCAACCTCATCATGGTTGGTCCCCTTTTGAGGTTAAACCAAAACGGCGTAGGGTTGACCAGACCGCGCTGGCGTGGCTCACAAAGCTCGCGAAACGAGCGAACCAGGCTACGGGTCGCTGCTGACCGGGCAGCGAACGAGGTTTAGGGTTCAGGCCGCGGCGTGCCTTGCCCTACGGTGGGGGAAAACACGGGGCGCCTTAACAATTTCACCGCCGTGTGGAGAATCCTTGCTCTTCCAGCTCAAGTACCCCCTCTGTCCAGCCGAAGATAGGGGTAAAGGCCAGATGGGCTTGCAAGGTATTCTCCTGTGAGTCACAGGGCAGAGCCAAGTCCTGCTTTGCAACCCAATCTCCTGGCAAGGGGAAGGAAAGGATGAAACGATTCCTGCAAGCTCTTTGCTCCGACGAAGTGCCAGTATAGGAAGTGTGACCCCCTTGCGGCTTGCCGGGAGGGAGGTTGGTCAAGAATGTGGAAGTTGTCTTAAGGAGTGATGAGCATGGCGTGGGGCGTAAAAGGTTCGGCTTTGGGAATGTTGTCGCTTGGCGGGGCCGGCGGCAGGGCAGGTGGCCTTTTACTCTACGGCGCGGCGCGCCCGGGAAGGAGGGCTGAGTTGGGGGCGGTGTTGGCTGTGGTTGGCTTGATTTGCCTGGGTGGCCTCGCGTGGGCGCAGAATCCAGTTCCGCCTACGACGGTGGCGCCGATCTCCTCCCTGAGGCCGGCAGCCTCGAGCGCCTCTCCGAGCAACCGGGTGGGAGCGCGGTATGTGGTCGCCAAGGACGACCTTCTGGACGTCTACGTCGTCGATGTACAAGAGCTTTCGCGCGAGTATCGGGTGGATGGGGATGGGATGATAACTCTTCCCATGCTGTCGCGGCCGGTCATGGCGGCAGGCCTGACGCTCGACCAACTTTCAGAAGCCCTTCGCAAGGATCTTCTTGACGGCGGGCTGCTTACGGATCCCCAAGTCGTCGTTACGGTGAAATCTTCAGCATTGAATTCGGTAACACTTTCCGGCGCTGTAAGAAAACCGGGCATTTATCCGGTCTACGTTCACACGACGTTGCTCGACGTATTGGGGCAAGGTGAAGGTCTTAGCGACGATGCGGGCGGCACGGCGATTGTCACCCGCGGGGAGAATGCTCCGGGGGGGCCAGGGCTTAACCCTGCCCGGGCCGCGCAGGATGCCAATCCAGCGATCTCACGTACGGTGAAGGTTGACGTCTGGCGACTCTGGCAGAACGGTGACGCGAGCCTTAACGTAGATTTGTATCCGGGGGATCGGGTT
Source organism: Terriglobia bacterium (assembly GCA_050008675.1). Taxonomy (GTDB): domain Bacteria; phylum Acidobacteriota; class Terriglobia; order UBA7540; family UBA7540; genus CAVROP01. Next base: position 54,348 of record JBEKME010000016.1, on the reverse strand, counting down.
ACGGTTCAACGGGCGGGAATTGTCTACGTGGTGGGCGGTGTGAACCGGGCTGGGGGCTTTGTCCTCTCCAACAACCAGGAGCAAATGACGGTGCTGAAGGCTATTGCCTTGGCGGGCAACCTCACGCACGAGGCAAGGCCAGGAAAAGCCTTAATCATACGCAAGGCGCCCGATGCTCCCGGCGGAAGACAGGAAGTCCCGGTAGACCTCAAGAAGGTCCTGTCGAACCGGGCTCCGGATCAACAACTGTTGGCTAGCGACATCCTTTATGTGCCCGAGAGCGGGGTCAAGAGAACCCTCGATACAGTCCTCAACACCGCTGTCAATACTACGATTTGGCGTATGCCATTATAGAGATTGACCACGGCTGGTGAAGGCGTAAACTCTGCACGTTGGCGCGTTTCATGCCACGCGGCCTTTCAGGAGCACGAGCAGGAAGCGGAATTGGCGACGGGGGCGCAAGATGGCAGAAAATGACAAGCTAATGCCGACGAACGGCGTTCCTCCTGACCGCCCGGCGTATTCTGGATACCCCGTCTTGGACGTCGAGGCTTCGAGGCCTGACGCATACTCGTTCCATACCTACTGGGAGATTCTTAGAAAGCGCCGGGGCACCGTTTTCACGGTTGCCTTCATTATTACAATTTTGGTGACGCTCGTTGTCTTCCGAATGAAGCCGGTGTACCGCGCCACGGCCCGCATGGAGGTTCAGGCGGAGACCCCCCAACTGCAAACGCTCAACGAGCTTAACCCGAGCGCGGCCGCCGACGCAGCATTCCTCCAAACTCAAGTAGACCTCTTGCAGAACAACAACTTGGCCTGGGAAACGATACAGCAGTTGGGGCTTGCGGCTGGGTCCCCGGAGCTCAGCGCTGGCGGGAAGGGCGGGCCAGCGAGCACCGACAGGTCTCCATCTGCCACTCAATCAAGTCTGATTCGGGCTTTTAGGAAGCATCTTCATGTCGAGTTGCTGAATGAGAGCCGGTTGGTGGAGGTCAGCTTCGAGAGTGTTGACCCGAGCCTGGCGGCGCGTGTAGCCAACGCCCTTGTCAAGAATTACGTGGAGTCCAGTTTTCGTTCCAAATACGAAACCACCCGGCAAGCCTCGGCGTGGATGGAACAGCAACTCGACGAGCTCAAAGCCAAGGTTGAGAAATCTCAGCAGGCGCTGGTTGACTATGAGCGCGAGAACTCGATTGCCGATGTCGGGGACAAAGAGAACGTCGTGGGACAACGGCTGGGGGATTTGAGCAAAGACCTCACCGCGGCACAGACTGACCGCGCCAACAAGGAATCAGTGTACGACTCGGTGCAGAGCAACAAAGCCGAGGCGGCCATCATTGCCAACGACGCCCTGCTGCAGCAGTTGGACTCGAAATACGCTGATCTCAAGACCCAGTATGCCGCGACGACTTCTCATTATGGTCCGAACTTCTACCGAGTGAAAGAACTGCGCAATCAGATCAACGAGGTGGAGTCGCTCATGGACCGAGAACGCAAGCTGATAATTGAGCGCATCGGGAGCGATTACCGCACCGCCCTGCGCCGTGAGCAGCTTCTCTCCCGGGAGGTAGCTCAGCAAAGAGCCGAGGTCGAAAAACTCAACCAGCTTCTCATTCAGTACACCATCTTGAAGGGGGAGTTCGAGACCAACCAGCAGCTTTACAACGATCTGCTGAAACGTCTCAAAGATGCCACCGTTTCGGTAAGCTTGCGCGCCACCAACGTCCGCCTGGCCGACGAGGCGTTGATTCCCAGTATTCCCATCCGCCCGGACAAGCCACTGGATATTGCCGTCGGCCTTCTGGTGGGCTTGATTCTCGGAGTCACGCTGGCGTTTATCCGGGAAAGCCTGGATCGCACCATCAAGACAGCGGAGGACATCGAGAGTGAGATAACTGTTCCCACTTTGGCCGTGATTCCGCTCGGGACAACATCGCGCGGACGGTATGGCCGGTACTTCCCGTACGGCGCCCGGAAAGCAGCGGGAAATGGAAACCTGGCATTGGCCGTTCTCAGTGCGCCCGGGTCGCAAATGGCGGAATCTTTCCGGGTTTTGCGAACCTCGATTCTGCTCTCCAGCGCGCCGCAGCCGCCTCAAGTGCTGCTGGTTACGAGTGCACATCCCAGTGAAGGGAAGACCTTCGCTTCCGTCAACCTCGCTTTGGCGCTGGCCCAGCGTGGCCGCCGCGTCCTGCTGGTCGATTCGGACCTGCGGAAGCCCAATGTCTTAAAGGCCCTCGGTCTGTCGGATGGCGCGGGACCCGGACTGAGTAGCTTTCTCATGGGCGAGCACGACATCGAGCAGGCACTCCAGGCCTTCACAGCAGCCCCCAACCTGTGGCTGCTTCCACCCGGACCGATTCCCCCCAACCCGGCCGAGCTCCTGTCGTCACCTGCTATGGAGGGGCTGGTACGGGACCTCCGCCAGCGCTTCGAACACATTGTGTTCGATTCACCGCCCTTGTTGCTGGTGACGGATGGAATCCTTCTTTCAGCCTTGGCGGATGGCGTGGTTCTGGTTGTGGAAAGCGGTACCACCTCGCGCGGCGCATTGAATCGGGTTCGTCGAATCCTGGACCGGGCCGGCGCAAATACTCTCGGTGCTGTCCTCAACAAGCTGGAGGATCGAGCAGATGGGTACTACAGTTCGCGTTATCGTTATTACAACTATTACTACTCCCGGGATCACTCAGCTTCGAAAGTTGCTGAAGCGGCTTCTTCCAACGATCAGCCACCCACCCTCACCCCCAGATAAGATGACCCTTGTTCTAGAATCTCGTGACCAGAGGTGACACGACGTTGATGCGAGATGTTGCTGTGATCGGGGCGGGTCCGGCTGGGTTGTATGCGGCTTATCAACTCGCCTCGGCGGGGCTCGATGTCGCGGTGCTGGATGCCCAGAAGAGGATCGGTGAAAACACCGTCTGTTCCGGGGTCATCGGGGAAGAGGCGTTTGTGCGTTTTGGTTTGCCCATCCGACCAGTCTTGAACCGCATTTGCTGCATCCAGGCGGTCTCGCCGGCTGGAAGAACGTTGGAATATCGCTCGGCGACGCCACTGGCTCGCGTGGTCGATAAGGCGGAATTCAACCGCGACCTTGCGAACCTGGCTCGTTCCGCCGGCGCTGAGCTGTGTTTAGGTCGGTTTGTCGAGGCTATCGACCGCGAAAAGGACGGAGTGCTTTTGCATTTCCGCTGGCGCCAGCGGGCGGTTGGGAAAGTAAGGGCGCGGGCTGCCGTGATTGCCTGCGGAGTGAACGGTTCCCTCAACGCGGCCCTGGGGCTGGTGAAGCCTCGCGAATTCTTGCGGGCCATCCAGGCTGATATCCCGCTGGGGAAGGATGGGATCTCCAACCCAACTGAGGTGTATGTGGGGCGGTCTGTCGCGCCCGGGGCCTTCGGCTGGAAGATTCCTTTGGGACACGGGCGCGTGCGCGTCGGTCTTATGTGCGTGGAAGATCCCCGGCCATACTTCGGCGCACTTTTGCAGAGAGTGGCGCCCGGACTGGATCGGGGTGAGGCGAAGGTCCGGGAGAAGGCCATAGGACAGATGCCGGTGGGAAATTGTGTTGGGGAACGGATGGTGGTGATCGGGGAAGCCGCAGCTCACGTTAAGACCTCAACGGGAGGTGGGATTTACTTCGGTCTTCTTTCCGCGGAAATGGCCACCGAGGTCATACTTCGTGCCTTTCGAAAGGGCGACCTCAGCGTTCACACCTTGGGCGAGTTTGAGCGCTTCTGGCGCGCCGCTTTCGGCCTCGAGCTGTGGACGGGTTATCTCGCCCGAAAGCTCGCGGCGCGCCTTTCCGACAGCCTCATCGAAAGGGCCTTTGATAGGGCAAAGGGAATCGATCTGCTGTCCAGGCTGAATGGGAACCTGAGGTTTGACTGGCATCATAAGGCCATACTGGCGTCCATTCGTAGTTTGTTCGCTCCCGCCGCAAGTGCCTGATTGCTTCCTTTCACTACTTTTGTGCCTGTCATCCTGAGCCCGCCGTGCTTTCGGGCGGGCGAAGGATCTCTGCAGTTGTCTTTTGCGCTCAGCATCCAGCTACAAACTGCGGAGATTCTTCTCCCGCAGAGCGGGATCAGAATGACAGATGGCGGTGGCGCGTGCTCAAACGGGGCTTTGACATTCTACTGTCCGGGGTGGGGCTTATCGTATCGCTGCCCTTTTGGGGGATTATTGCCCTGGCGGTGAAGCTCCACGACGGCGGCCCCGTCTTTTATCGGCAAGAGCGCGTGGGGAAAGACGGGCGGGTCTTCACGGGCCTGAAGTTCCGCTCCATGGTTCCTGACTCCGATAAGAAATGGGGCGTAGTACCCGCTGCTGCAAACGACCCCAGGATAACGAAGGTTGGGAGAATCCTACGGGCCACGGCTATGGACGAGCTCCCACAGCTCTGGAGTATCTTCCGGGGTGATATGAGCTTTGTCGGCCCACGGCCGGAGTGGGTCGAGCTGGTGAAAAAATTCCGGGCAGAGATTCCTGGCTTCGATTTACGCCACCAGGTTCGACCTGGCCTTACCGGGCTGGCCCAGGTCTACGGCCACAGCGAAATATCTCGACGGCACAAGCTTCGCTACGACCTGCTCTACGCGCGGCGGCAAAGCTTCTGGTTGGACATTCGCTTGGTCCTCATATCGTTTGCGGTTACCTTCACGGGCCGGTGGGAGCGCCGGGAAGGGAAGATCTCGCGCCGAACTCCACGGCGATATCGAAAGCCAGCCTCTGCTGGGACTGCTTGGCCGGCTGAAGCGCTACTTTCAAAAGCTCCCTCGCAATCACCGCCCTCCTTGTGAGCATATCCGTGGAGTGAGCATGACCATGACGGCTGAAAATCACATTGCGTGTAGCGCCAATGTTCCCTGTGTGCGCCTCCTGGGCGTACCCGTACACGTCCTGGACATGGGGCAGGTTCTCCAGGCCATGGAACAGTGGCTCTGCCAGCGGGACAGGACCCACTGGATCGCGGTGACTAGCTCACACGGGCTGGTTGAGGGGCTGAAGAACCCCGCGTTCAAAACCATTCTCGAATCGGCAGATCTCTCCGTCCCTGACGGGAAGTGGACAGCCCGCGTGGCGGCCAAGAAAGCTGGCTGTGCACCAAGACAAGTTCGTGGCGCTGACTTCCTATGGGCTTTCTGCCGGTTATCGAACGAGAAGGGCTATACGAATTTCTTTTACGGCGACACGGAGGAAGTTCTTGGCCTGTGCGCCACCAGACTCTCGGAACAATTCCCGCGGCTGCGCATTGTGGGCACATATTCCCCGCCTTTTCGCGAACTTACTCCGGAAGAAGACGCGCAAGTCGTCAAGATGATTAACCAAACCAGACCGGACGTCCTGTGGGTAGGACTGGGCTTGCCGAAACAGGAACAATGGATTTTCTCGCATCGGGAAAAGGTCAACGTGTCGGTGATGATCGCCGTCGGGGCGGCGTTCAAGTTTGTCAGCGGTAAAGTCGAAAGCGCTCCAGCCTGGATTCGGGAGTCGGGTTTCGAATGGCTTTGGCGTTTCTTCCATGAACCGCGCCGCACGTGGCGCCGGGCGTTCGTCTACGGCCCGCAGTTTGCCGCCCGGTCGATTCTGGAACTCAGTGGATGGTCATTCCCGCGCAAGCGGAAATCCACTGCACAGCCGCTTGCGCGGGGGTGACATGGAGGGGCGTCATTCCCGCGGAAGCGGAAATCCACCCTCGCCAGCGCGGCCAACTGGCAATTTGGGGTGGACGTCCGGCTCGAGCGCGGCGCAGAGCTGCACTGACGAGGTCCGAAGGGAGCGTGCATCCATGAGCACGGCGGGGGTGCGGATACCGCCGCCAGATCGTAGAGCAGGCATACGTAGCCTACCACGGCCTGCAGAGGTCGTCCTTGTTGTCCGCCGCACATTGGGTAGCACGGTTGGCAAGAACGCTCTCTCCCTCTATTCGATTCAATTTGCGCAGTATATTCTTCCCTTGATCGCGTTGCCCTACTTGGCACGTGTACTCGGCCCGTGGAGACTCGGAACCCTCGCCTTCGGTCAAAGCCTGATGTCCTACATCGCGCTGGGCGTAGACTACGGCTTCGGCCTCTCGGCCACGCGGAAGATCTCCACCGAAAGGGAAAGCCCTGCCGCAGTCAACCGCATAGCAAACACCGTCTGGGCCGCCAAGGCGCTGCTGGCATCGCTTGGCCTTCTGATCCTTTTGCTGTTGATTAGGCTAGTCCCCCGCTTTCATGCCTTATCAAGTTTGCTTCTGCTCTTGTTTGTGGGCGTCTCGGGGGGTCTTCTTTTCCCGGCGTGGCTGTTCCAGGGGCTGGAACAGATGCTGCCTGCTTCTATCATCAACCTGTCTGTACGGACTCTCTCGGTCCTGGCAATGTTTGTGTTGGTTCGCGGGCCTCAAGACTACCTCGTTTATGCGGCGCTAGTGTCTTTTGGCTCCCTGCTAGGCGGTGCGGCTGGAGCGTGGATCGCCGTTCGAAGGTTCCGGCTGACGTTTTCGCTGCCCTCTTGGGCAGACATCTGGCGCTGCCTCAAGGAGGGCTGTGTCTCGTTTTTCACCCTGGGGGCGATTAGTTTCTATTCGTCGGCTAACGGGCTCATTTTGGGATTCCTGGCAAGCGACCTTATGGTTGGCTTTTACAGCGCAGCGGAGAGGGTTACCCGGATGGCTACCTCTGTTTGGGGTCCACTATCGCAGGCAGTCTACCCCCGGTTCAGCAAGTTGGCCGTGGACTCGAAACAGGATGCGCTGCACTGGGGAAGAAGGATGCTCCTCGTGGTGGGTGCAGTGGGGTTACTCATTTCCGTGACTCTGTTCCTGGCGGCTCCGCTGATCATTAAGGTGGCTTTTGGGCCCCGCTACGAAAGTTCCGTCACAACTTTACGTCTTTTGTCCCCGCTGCCGTTTATGATCGCGATCAGCAACGTCCTGGGCATGCAAGTGCTCTTTCCATTTCGCCGAGAGAGAGTCGTTCTGGCATCCGTCGCCCTGGGCGGAGCTGTCAACTTGGCGCTGTCCTTCCTGCTAGCCCCTGTTTGGAAAGCAAACGGCATGGCATTTTCAGTGATGACGGCAGAGTTCGCGGTCACGGCGGTGCAGTTTGGCTATCTTTGGAAGGCGCACCTTAACCCGCTGCAGGCGGGCGAGGACTCTTCCGCAAAAGTTAGGGCCCAAGAGGGCATGCTTGCCGTCGAAGCCGTGGTGGCTAGGACCCCCGCAGAGGTTTGATTGGCAGCTTTGAGATTATGTGATGCTCGAGATGGCGCCATAGCGGTTGCCAACGCTTGCGGTCTCGGTTCAGCCATCTCCGGGAGAGACCTTTGCCAGTGACCGAAAATGCCTCGCGGAGAGCGCATCGAGTGATTGTTCTCGGTGCCGGAATGACTGGTCTTGCTGCAGGCTTGGCATCCCGGTCGCCAGTCTACGAAGAGGCCGCAGCGCCGGGCGGTGTTTGTACGTCCTACTACATGCGCCCCGGTAGCCAGCAGCGTCTCCGTTCCCGGCCCGAGGATGGAGAGGCTTATCGCTTCGAGCTGGGAGGGGGGCACTGGATATTTGGGGGAGATGCAGCCATTCTGCGCTTCGTTGGCAGTTTGGCTCCGGTCGAGTGTTATGCGCGCCGCTCTTCGGTGTTTTTCCCGGACGAACGCCTTTACGTCCCCTACCCTCTGCAAAACCACCTGGGCTCTATCAAAGAGGAAACAAGAATCAAAGCTTTGTCGGAAATCTTGGCGTCACCTCGCGCCCGACCTCGAACGCTCGAAGAGTGGCTAAGGCAAAGCTTCGGAGCGACACTTACCGAGATGTTTTTTGGCCCTTTTCATGAGATGTACACCGCTGGCCTCTGGAAGGAAATCGCGCCGCAAGACCCCTACAAGTCCCCGGTGGACCTGGACCGCGTCATCCAAGGCATGTTTGGAGGCAACTCGCAAGTGGGTTACAACGTGAGCTTCGTTTACCCCACAGAGGGTCTGAATAGCCTCGCCACGCGGATGGCCGAGCGCTGTGAGGTTCACTACCAGAAGCGCGCCGCGGCCGTTGACGTCCGCCGGAGAGAGGTGGAATTCGCAGACGGGTCAACGGTTCACTATGAACTGCTGGTCTCGACGTTGCCTCTGAGCAAGATGGTTGAAATGACGCGCCTCGAGCTCGATGAAGAGCCTGGTCCGTACACATCGGTTCTCGTGCTGAACATTGGCGCGAAGCGCGGGGCAGCTTGCCCTGGCGACCACTGGGTCTATGTTTCGCGAAGCAAGGCAGGATTTCACCGGGTGGGTTTCTATAGCAACGTTGATGTTAGTTTCCTGCCCCAATCATCGCGCGCGCTCTCGGACCGGGTGAGCATCTACGCGGAGCGTGCCTTCGCACATGGTTCCGTTCCTGCAGAGCAGGACATTCAGGAATACGTCGAAGCCGCCACACAGGAACTGCGAGACTGGGGCTACATTGGCGATGCGGAGGTGGCCGACGCGACCTGGATTGACGTGGCGTACACCTGGTCTTGGCCCGGTTCCAAGTGGCGCTCACGTGCCCTCGAGAAGCTGGAAGAAAACGACATCCTGATGGTCGGCCGGTACGCCCGCTGGAATTTTCAAGGCATTGCGGATTCGATTCGAGACGGACTGTACGTAGGCGCAACGGCATGTCTGGCTGCATCCGCCTGCGGCGCATCAGGGGTAGACGTCTAACGCACGCGAGATCGTTCTGGCAAATGACATGGCCTCACCGTTGCAGGAGACAATAAATGGTGACTGTCTGCGCTGTCATTCCCACCTATAACCGTTCGGCACTTCTGGCTGAATGCTTGGAGTCCGTTCTCCACCAGACTCGGCCCGCTGATGAGGTCATCGTCGTAGATAACGCCTCCACCGACGGAACCGGAGAAATGGTCGCTCAGAAGTTCGCCGGTCGAGTGATTTATGTTCGCCTTCCGGACAACCGCGGTGGGGCCGGAGGTTTCAACGCCGGAATGAAGATGGCTTATCAGCGAGGCCACCAGTGGATATGGTGTCTCGACAGCGATGTCGTGCCGCGTCCATCGACCCTGGAGGAGCTGCTTAAGCCCGGGTTCACGCCGGGCGGCAGAGTTGTGGCAGCCACCTGCATGCAGATTAACACCCGCACGGGTGTTGTCTCGCCCTCGGGCTACCTCCTGGAACCACATCATACGAACTCGCAGGCAACGGCCCTCACCGGTAACGTTGTCCCCGCTGACTGCGCGTTCCTCTGCTGCCTTCTGGTCGATGCTAAGGCAGCCTCCCGAGTGGGTTTCGTAAGAGAAGATTTGTTCTTGTGCGGAGACGACATCCTGCTCTCACTGAAGCTGAAAGAGATGGGCGAGCTCGTCCTGGTGAAAACGGCGCTCTTCGCGCACCACCCACATAACCCCGGAATGGAAAGGCGTCTTGGATTGCCTCGTTTGCGAGTGGAGGAATACTGGAAAATGTATTACCACGTTCGCAATAGCTATTTTCTGCGGCTGTACGGCTCGCCAAGATGGAGAGCTGCTTTGGGCTTTGCAGTAGCTTGCGTCCGCAGGCTTGGGGTGATCATCATCGTGGACAATAATAAGCTGTATCGTTGTCGCCTTCTGACGAAGGCGTTCGTAGATGCCCTTCGGGGCAAGACAGGTATGCGGGTGAGACCCTATGACTTTCATGGCAAGTACGATCCGAGACCGACGGCAGAGCCTCCCCGGCCGGCGGGCAGGCAGTAGTTCGGTGCTGTCGCCCGGGCACGCCACGGGGCGGTGGGGCGGATTTCTGAAAACCGGCAGTGAAGAGGTGGATTGATTGCTTGGACACGTGAAGGGCGCTATCCGGAGCCTGACGCACAACCGACGGCTGACAAAGATCGCGCGCGGTTTTCACCTCGCTCCTGTCCTGAAGCGGTGCGACTACCGCCTTCGAGGACCGTTGGTCCGTCATGCGATCGGGGGAGTTCAGTTTGTTTTCACTGAGCCTGACACGGAGGAGTTCCATGCGCTCGAGTCCTACTACGGGGACGAACTGGATTTTGTCGAGGCGTTGGAGAAGAGGCTCTGGGAGGCGGGGTTTATTACGACATCGGAAGCAACATTGGGGAGTTCTTGATTCCTGTGGCCAAGATTGTGGGCGAACGCGGGAGGGTGATCGGATTCGAACCCCTTCCCGGGAGCTATCAGTTGCTGATCAGGAACATCGCCCTCAACGGCTTGACGAACGCTACGGTATTCCAGTTGGCTCTTGGCGACCGCAGCGGTGAAATCCAGATTTTTGGGACGCGCGGGGCCGCAACCATTGTTCCTCGGGCCGCCAGTCGGAACAAGAGCTCACCGGCCGCCATCATCCGAGTGACACGCGGCGATGACTTGCGCCGGACGGCGTGTCTGCCGGTTCCCAAGGCAGTAAAGGTCGATGTTGAGGGCGCTGAGTTCGGAGTGCTTAGCGGTCTGAAGGAGACCCCGTCCAGTCCGGCGTGTGACCTACTGTGCCTGGAAATCCACCCACGCTTTATTCCTGCCGAAGTTTCACCTGAAATGGTACTTTCGCTCGTCCGATCTCTTGGCTTCAATCGCACTGAGGGTCGGCAACGCGGAAGCGAAATCCATCTGATAGCTGAGAAGGTGGGGGCATAGGTTTGCGACGCCCCCGCGTAGCGGTGATTCATCCCCAGCTCAGGTACGGGGGCTCGGAGACCGGGGCTTTGTGGAGCGTCGAGGCGCTGAAGCGCGACCACGACGTAACGCTTATCACAGGTGGCAAGGTCGACCTGCCGCGCCTGAACGCGTACTACGGCACGGACCTGCGGCCGGGGGAATTCACCATCCATGAGGTGCGGTTGCCCCTGGGATTGCACCGCACGCCCAAGCTCGCTGGGCTGCGCGGGGCGCTATTCACGCGCGAATGCCGGCGGTTAGCGCCCCGCTTTGACGCGATCACTTCCCATTACAATCCCTGCGATTTGGGCGTACCGCTCGTGCAGTTCGTGGCGGACTTCTCTTTCGCCCCCAAGCTCCAGCAGGCGCTCCATCCCAGCCTGACCACTGCGCGGCGCTGGTGGTATGGCGACACGATGTTGCGAAGGGCCTACCTGGGGCTTTGCGAGCGCCTCGCGCCCAGCCGCGCGGAGAATTGGAAGAAGAATGTCACCGTGGCGAACTCGTGCTGGACGGCCGGCCTTTTGGAAAGGGAATTTGGGTTGATCGCCCGCCGGGTCCAGTTCCCTCCCGTGCCGGGCAATTTTCCGGCCGTTTCCTGGGGTGAAAGAGAAAACGGATTTGTGTGCATTGGCCGGGTGGTGCCGGAAAAGCGCATGGACGCGGTAATCGGCATTCTCGACCAGGTGCGGCAGCAAGGGTTTGATATTCATCTTCACATCCTCGGCGACTTGGATGATTCACCCTTTGCAAAGAAGGTGCAAGCGCTCGCTTCGCGGCACCGAGATTGGGTGTTCCTTGAAGGCCGCATAGCGGGGAAGGCAAAACGTGAGTTGATGGCCCGGCATGAGTTCGGGATCAATGGTTGTGAGCGCGAGGCGTTCGGGATCGCGGTGGCTGAGTTGGTGAAGGCAGGTTGCCTCACATTTGTGCCCAATGGCGGCGGGCAGACGGAAATTGTCGATCATCCGTCACTTACTTTCGAGAATGACGACGATGCCATTCAAAAGATCGTCTCCGTGCTGGAAAACCCAGCTCTGCAAGCTGCACTTGTAGGGCACCTGCGCGAAAGGAGCCGCGAGCTTTCCACAGAACGCTTCCAGGATACCGTCCGAAGCCTCGTGGCGGAATTCCTTGCGACAAGGGGCTGCCAGAGCGCGCTGGCTCGACAGGCGCCGGAAGCAAAAGTGAGAGTGTAAGATCCATAAGGTTTCCGTTGTCATACCGACGATCGGGCGCCGCGACGAGCTGCGGCGAACGCTTGAAAGCCTTGCCAGGCAATCCCGCCTCCCGGACCAGGTGGTCATCATCGATGAGGGCGGCGAGGCGAAGCCACTGGCGAGCGAACTCCCCCAACTCGCCGTGACTGTCCTCACCTCCCCGCGGGGCTCCGCTTCTGCCAAGAGGAACCAGGGCGTGCAAGCGGTGCGTGGGGAGATTAACCTGATCGCCTTCATGGACGATGATATTGTTGTCGAGCCTCAGGCGCTTGAAGTAATGATGAACTTTTGGGAGTCATCTCCCCCGGAACTTGCAGGGGTGGGCTTCAACCTGGTGAATCACCCACCCCTTTTCGCCTCTCGCTTGAAGTCCCTCAGGCTCGCAGCCAAGCTGGCTTTGTATGATTCTCGTGGTGGTGCGGTGCTGTGCTCGGGCGTTCATACCCTGATCGGTTTTGTTTCGCGAACCCAGTACGTGCAGTGGTTGCCGAGCACGGCCGTCGTCTACCGCCGCCAGATACTGGCGGAATACTCGTTTGACGAATGGTATCAAGGTTACAGCTACCTTGAGGACTTAGATTTTAGTTATGGCATCAGCAGAAGATTTGAGCTAGCCGTCCTGGCCGAGGCGCGCGTTTGGCACTATCCCTCGCGCATCGGCCGCACGAATGCGTATTTGTTCGGGAAAAAGGAAGTGGTGAACCGCCTCTACTTTGTCAGGAAGCATCGGGAACTTTCGCCTGCGTTGTGTTGCCTGGCAGTCGTCGTCAGGGCTCTGCTGAGCTTGTTTCAGGGGATTACAGCGTTCCAAGCGGGGCAATTCCGGCGAGCTTGGGGGAATCTTGTCGCCCTTTTTTCGAGCCTCACTCACGGCCTCAAACCCGTAGCATAGTGGATTATAGCGCTTATGTTGTTCATGGTAGTCAAAACTGGCGGTATTGGCGGGCGCGGGGTGTCGTGATAGGTGTCGGCAACACCTGGTTCAACCTGTTGCGCTCGCCGATCGAGAAGGCAGTCTACAATCTGGTGGGGCAGAACTACGGCGGAAACCCGCGGCCGGTCGTCATGATCGACGAGTTCGGCTTCGACTACGGCGGCCGGATGGATGAGAAGTCTGCCCAGATTCTTCGCCAGACGAAGCGCAGGAAACCGGAATTGCCCCTCGCGGTCTGGGAGATGCGTGTGGGTGGGCGAATGGGAGATGGAAGTCGAGGCCCCAGGCTGTGACGTGCTCGTCTTCAGGCTCGGGCGCTGATCCGGTATCGCCTCCCTGAATCTTTCTACCTGTACGCCGGGAACCTCAGCCGGAATAAGAACCTCGCGCTGCTCGTTCGGACCTATGCTACGGAGGTCGGCGGCAGAGACATTTTTCTGCCTGTCGTAATTGTTGGCTCCGAGGGGCAAAAACTTAAGGCTCTGGTGCGCCGGACTGGCGGGACAGCCGAAGGGGGGATGCAGCACGCGATGCTCCGAGGATGATGCTCAGTCGGTACAACTCCCCAAACACCTTAGCCATCGGCCGACATGGCTAACTGCACCCTATTCTCAAAAGCTCGGCAGCGCAGTCGCCCATGAGGCATGTTGGGGTTTGCTCTAGTCCCCTCATGGGCCTACCGGGTTGATCGGAAGGAGGTTAAAGGTATGGAATGCCAGAGCAACAGGGAGCCAGTACCTCGGGGATTCCTGCGTCCCCTTCTCTCCCCGCTGGGCAAGGCCTGTTATGGCCTTCTCGACCGCGGGCTACGCGCACGCGTTGGCCGCATACCGGGCGTTTCACTTGTGTATCGCCGGTTCCTAAAGCCGCTGTTGTTTGCCCTTCCGGACGATCAAGGACTGGTTCTGGTGAGGTTCCCCGACTTCGCGATGTACCTGGACATGAACGAAATGCCGGGAGAATTATCATTAGGCAGACCGTGGGAACCAGCAACTACTTTCGTGTTTCGCAACGTGGTCCGGCCGGGGGATGTCGTCATCGACGTTGGCGCGCATTGGGGATATTACACAATTTTGGCGGCGACGCTTTGCGGGTCCAACGGCAAAGTCTTCGCCTTTGAGCCCCACCCGAGGAACTATGCGCTGCTAGCCAAGAACATTGCGGCTAATAACCTAACCAATGTCGTCGCGACCGAGAAAGCAGCGTCTGACCAAAAGCGGAGGGCAAAGCTCTTTGTGGCGGGTAATTCAATGCAACATAGCGTAATTCATGAGCCGCTGGAGTGGAGGCTAACAGCCGTTGCTGTCTGCCAACCAATCGCCGTCGAGACCATTACGCTGGACGAGTTCTTTCGCCCTTCATGCGTTTGCCCGAGGCTGCTCAAAATGGATATCGAAGGAGCTGAGCCCCTCGCCTTGCGAGGGATGGATCATCTGATCAGCCAGAATCCGCAAATGACCGTCATTACAGAGTTCAACCCACATTACCTTGACGCAGATGCAGCGAACGATCTATTGAAAAAGCTTACCTCTTACGGTTTTAAGTTCATGGCAATTGATGATATAGCGGACGAACTTGCGGCCTCCTCACACGAGGACACTTTACGCCGCTTCCTGAGTTTGCCGAGGGGCTGCGTGCTTAATCTGTTTTGTGCCCGCGACCAGGACTTAGTTGCGCGACTGATTAAGACGCGTAATTAATCCGTGTGGCCCGTCGAAGAACATGGGTTTGACGCTGTTTGAGTCTGTCATGCTGTTATCGATGCTTGCATAAACGTCCTATTCTGTTTTTGGGGCAACAGGCAAATGAAGGTAGTCATTTTTGCAACCGCCACACCGTCCGTCGGGGGAATTGGCCAGTACATCCAGGAACTTCTCCCGCGGATTATTCCGCTCCTGATAACGAGAGGGTGCCAAGTGACAGTGCTGCTTTCCAAGGACTCACCCCTTGGGTTGTCAATGAATGGGCTTCGAAAGGTGCGATTGCCGGCCAACCGGGCTAACAGGCAGTTGCGGGTGCTTTGGGAGCACGCTTACGCGGCTGTCCTGGGTTGGGGTGCGGATGTATTTGTATCGCTGGAGTCGCGGTTGCCCACAGTGCCGATCCGGGCAAGGCGATTTCTAGTGGTGATCCATGATGTGTACCCCTTCCTCGAGCACCTTGAGCCTGAACGCTATCCCGTGGAACACACACGCCTGAAAGGCTTCTACTGGCGCTTAGTCGTGCGAAAGGCGGTCATGAAGGCCGACCGCATTATTACGGATTCGAACTCCGCGGCAGGCGACCTGAAAAGAGTGTTTGGTGTGCCGGACGATCGCGTCACGACCATTTACGCCGGGATAGACCACGAGCGGTTCCGTTTACTACGTGGAGCGCAGAGTGTCAAAGACGTTCGCACGCGTTATCATCTTCCAGAAGCGTTTTATCTGTACGTCAGCGGGCTGGGGGCAAGAAAGAATTTCCGCCTCATTGTAGAAACCTATGCGCGGGCACGACTCGACCCACGCATCAGACTCCCGGTCGTAGTTACGAGCGAAAAGCCCCAGGGTGAACGGCCCCATACCACGATCAAACTGATCGAGGATGGCGGGCAGACAGACCTGTTCCGGTTTATTGGGCACGTTCCCGACGACGAACTCTCATCCCTCTACGCGGCATCGCAAGCATTACTTTACCCATCGTTCTATGAAGGTTTCGGTCTCCCCCCTGTCGAAGCGATGGCTTGCGGGACTCCGGTGATAGCGTCGAACCGTGCGTCGCTTCCCGAGGTCGTAGGCGACGCAGCCTTTGCGATTGATCCCGATTATCCGGAGTCCCTGATCGAGGCGCTCTACAAGGCAAACGTGGACTCCGCCCGCAATAATATGATTGAGAAGGGCCTGAAACGTGCCCAAGATTTTTCGTGGGAGAGCACCGCAGAAAAGACGGCTCATGAAATTCTAGCCCTCAACACGCAGGGTCTTGGGTGAAGGATGAACGTCCATGAATGAATTGGAGGACGCGCCCAAGGTAGGTGCGGTGCTGGTCAATTGGAATGGCGCCGAGTTCACGATTCCCTGCATCGAGAGCATAGCGGAATCGGACTATCCCAATTTTCAGGTGGTTGTCGTTGATAATGGCTCTGCGGACAATTCTCCCGCCCGAATCACCCAGCGCTTCCCCGACTTGGAGCTTCTCCGCCAGCCTGCAAACCTGGGAGTTTCAGAGGCGCGCAACCGAGGCATCGCGCGAGCTGCCGAGCTCGGCAGCGATTATGTGTTGATTCTCGACAACGATACCAAGGTGGACCGGAGTTTGATTTCCCACCTGGTAGCCACGGCAAAAGCGCATGACGACGCTGTAGCCGTAGGGCCCAAGGTCTACTACCTTCATGATCCCAAGCGGCTATGGTTTGCCTATGGGCGGCTGAGTCTCTGGACGGGCTTCTACTTCAATCCAGTCTATAACTCGGTTGACCGGGGACAATTCGACCAAGTGATGGAAATGGACGCAGCTTCCACTTGCTGTCTCTTGATTCCGATGGGAATAGTGAAAGTGGTAGGAGGATTCGACCCGGGCTTTACTAGAAACGAAGATGTGGACTGGTCGCTTCGCTGTCGGCGGGCGGGCTTCAGACTCCTGTACTGCCCCCAAGGCAAAGTGTGGCACTTCCTCGGAGCATCCTCAAGGAAACAGCCAGCCGCCTTGATTCGATACCTACTGACGCGCAATCAACTCTGGACATTGCGGAAAGTCGGCCGCCCCTGGCACTTTCTCTCCGTTTTATGCTTGTATCCAGTTCACTGTTGCTGGCGGTTGTTGAAGATGGGCCTGAGGATGCAATGGGATTGTATGTGGGCGGAACTGCGGGGTGCAAAAGACGGATTCCTTGCTCCCATTCCCGCAGTCGATACCTCTCGCGGGACGGCAGGACCCGATCCCCTCTGTTAGTGCCGTTATTTCTGACAATCCAAGGATTGGACTACAACGGAGGGACCTTATGTTTAATGCACTAAGAAACCTAACTTACCGCCGCGGTCCTGCCTCCCTCGCGCCAGCACTGCGTATACACGGACCGCTTAAATCGGCCTACTTCCGCCTGGGGGCTCCCCGGAAGAGAGTACGTGCAAACATAGCTGGAATGACCGCTGAATTCTTTGTGAGGAGTCCTTCGGAGTTGAGGATGCTCGAGAGGGCGGTTCAGGTTAGGAACTCAGGTGCTTCTGAGAGGGAGCTGATAGAACTCTTTCTCGGGGCGGTTCATCGGGGTGACACCGTCTACGATATCGGGGCTAACGTAGGGCTGTATACCATCTTCTTGTCGAAGAGGGTGGGGCCGGAGGGACATGTGATCGCGTTTGAACCGGACAGCCGGAATCACTTGCGTTTGCAGGAGAATATCCAACTAAACGGGCTGGTGAACGTTATCTCCTTCCGGAAAGCATTAGGCGATGAAAGGCGGATCGCTAGCCTTTTCATCCACAAGGATAACCCCGGTCAGTCAACTCTGCTGACATCCCAAGACCCCCGCTTCAGAGAGGCGGAGACCGTTGAGGTGGTGAATGGAGACGCATGCCGAGAGACCAAGGGTTTGCCTGTTCCTCGACTGGTAAAAATGGACGTGGAAGGCTACGAATACTCGGTCCCGCACGGTCTTCGCCAAACCTTGACGGATCCGGCGTGCGAGTTCCTCGGCTGTGAGGTTCATCCGCGATCACTTCCTCCGGGTGTGACTGCTGAGCACATGTGCGAAATGCTGCGGTCATTCGGATTCGACCGAATAGAAGCATACGCACGCGGGCGTGAGCGACATCTCGCATGCTACAAGTAATCGCTGGCTAGCCGGTGAGGAATCTTCCCTTGAGCGCCGTGACACTCTACTTATGAATGGTACCGCCCCAGGGGGAGGCTACCCCGGGTCGCTGCAGCGTACACTCGTCGCGGCACGCTAAGCCCGCAGAAACAGGCGCTAGTAGGTTAATGGTTGGCTCGGAGTCTACAGGGACGAAACTGCGAGTCTTGATCTGCGCCTTTGCCTGCGCGGCGGATCCGAGTACGAAGTTCTTTGGGGGCGGCGATATTCTGGCCTGGAACCTGGTCAAGCGCCTAGGTCGCGTGCATCGGTTGCGGGTACTCACCGCCGCCCAGAACTGCGAGGCTATTGAGGCGGCGCTCAAGAAGCAGCCGCTTCCGGACGTGCAATTCGTTTACTTAGACCTGCCGGGCTGGCTGCACGCGCTGATGCGGCATCAAGTGGGGATTCAGTTGTATGCCTATCTCTGGCAATGGAAAGCCTACTTTGTCGCCCGAGGGCTTCAGCGCCGCGTTCGATTCAACCTTTTTCACCATCTCACATACGAAAACGACTGGATGGCCAGCATCATCGGAGCCTTGCTGCCCGTCCCCTACGTGCGCGGCCCCGGCGGGGGTGCTCACCGGATTCCCAAACCGTTCCTTAAGGGTTTTCGCCTGGGGAGTCGCCTGGCGGAGTTCCGGCGTTCATTCGGACAGTGGATCTTCCGGCATGATCCTCTTTTTGTATTGAGCCAGCACCGCGCTCGGGTGATCCTGGCTTGCAACCGCGAGGCCGTGGAGGAGGTGCCGGCCCGTTGGCGGCATAAAGTACAACTGCTTTCCGTAAACGGCATTTCGGGTCATGAACTCACCCCCCCGCAGCAGCAGGCGCGAAGCGAGAAGTTAGCCGTACTGTCCGCAGGCCGTTTGGTTGCGCTCAAGGGATTCGACCTTGCTTTGCGCGCCTTCGCGATTCTTGCAGAAAAGCACCCGGAGGCGGGCTTTACGATTGTAGGGAAGGGCCCGGAGCTGAACCGCCTCGAAAGTCTGATCCACGAGCTGGGTATCGCGAAGCAGGCGCACATTGTAAGCTGGATGCCGCGCGAGCGTCTGCTGGCCAGCATGCGCTCCTGTGACGTTTTTCTCTTCGCCAGCCTGCGTGACGGGGGCGGCTTGGTGGTGGTGGAAGCGATGGCATCTGGCAAGGCCGTGGTCTGCCTTGACTTGGGCGGCCCGGGGCTGCACGTCAATGAGGAGTGCGGATTCAAAGTTCCGGCCCGCGCTCCCGACCAAGCGGTGCGCGACATGGCCGTCGCGCTCGAAAAACTCGCCAGCGATCGCAACTTGTGTGCGCAAATGGGTCGGGCCGCCTTTGAGCGCGCCCGCCAGGTTTACGACTGGGACCGCGTCACCGAACGGATCATCGAGGCCTATGAACAGGCCCTGGGAGTCTCTCCTTCTGAATCACAGAAGAGGCCGTCCGGGGAGGCGGCCTGATTCCCGATTGCTGATTGCCGATTGGCGATTGAAAAAGTGGTGTGGCAACTCCTTCCAATGGTCATCGGCAATCGAAAATCGCCAATCGAAAATCGGCAATTCTCGCCATCCTGGACCAAGCGATGACCGTAGAAAATCTTCGCCAACCCCGCCCCCCCTCCTCTCCGAGTCTGCACCTCCGCACTGCAATGCCTGCCATGCGGAAGCAGGAAGCTCGGGGACTGATGCTGACCTCGGTTCTCTGCCTCTTGGTTTGGTCCGGCTACAACAGCACAATTTACTATTCCATGGACCCGCTCTTTCCGAAGAACTTTATCAATTTCGTCCACGGCGTGCGGGCTTTCTTCCCCATCCTCGCTGGCGTGATCGCTGCGTGCCAACTCGCCCAGCGCCGATCCCTCCCCAAGTGGCTGGCGTTCAGCCCTCTTATCCTGCTGTTGGTTTACGCAGGGATCGGGTTGGCCTCTTCCCTCTTCGTTTCTCCCGAGCCTATCGGCGCCGCTTATTGGGCGCTCCAGTACATTTCTGTGATCGTTGTTGTGATCGCGGTTGCCTCTGGCTCTGAGCCAGAGGCGCACCTTGCGCGCTTCATTTCAGTCAACTGGGGTTGTTGCGCGGCCGTTTGCTTGGGCTTGCTTGCCGGGATTCCCCTGTTGGGCGGGGGCACGGCCAGTCCCACTGTCGGCAGCCCTTTGGGCGTGATGGCCTATGGCAAAGTCAGAGAAGAAGTGATGGGGATGGCAGGACCGAGGAGCACGGGGTTTGGGAGGTTTGCGGGAATCGTTATTCTCGTGGGCTTGGCGAAACTCTTGCATGACCGAAAGGACAAGAAAACCCTGTTCATCTGGACACCCCTCACGCTGGCCGCAGGAGCGGCTTTACTGCTATCCCAGGCTCGAACGTCTTGCGTGTCGGTCGTTGTCGCCGTCGTGGCGCTCCTGGCGCGTGCCCCCACGCGGTGGAGGGTCCCCATCATTATGCTCGCGCTCCTCGCCCTCCCGCTGGTGTGGCTCACCGGTTTTGGTCAGGCCTTTATGCTTTACCTCACCCGCGGGAGGGGGATTGACCTGACGCTTACAGGGCGTACAGCGACCTGGGCGAACGGTTGGCAGGCCTTGCAGCAATCACCTTGGGTCGGGCTCGGTTTTTGGGCAGATCGCTACTTTCTTCATGGCCAGAACATGCAGAACACCTTCCTCGACGCTCTGATCCAGAGCGGTTTTCTGGGCGTAATCCCCTTTGTGATCGCCATCGTATGGGTGTGGATGGGCGTCCTGCGTTTCTACTGCACCAAGCCCGCTGGAGAAGCCAGTTCACTGCCAGGCGAACTCCTGGGCGTCATGACCTTCTTCACCCTATACTCCGTAACAGAGATTACCTATAGCTTTTACTCGGTCGGCTGGATAGCGCTGGCGCCCCTCTTCGCCCACGTCCAACTTCGCGTTTATCAGAACGCCAGGAAGCGCCGATCCATGCGCTTATCGCCAGCCCCTTTCCGCCGCTCGACTGTGCAAGCCCCGCAGCGTATCGGCCCCATCCCAGGAGGAGACTTGGCGTCGCGTTAGGCGTGAGGAGGGGCTGTCAGGAGTTTCCATGAGTTAGTCAGTGTCTTCTTACGACGCTAACACTCGACTTGCGCGACGAGCCCTTCAAAACGGCGAAAAGGGCAAAAGATAGTTGTTCAGACTCTGCCCCTTCTCCCCCCTCCCACTTTACTCCTTCATCGACAAAAGAATTGCATTTCTGCAAGCGATTCAGAATACTCTGCAATTGCATCCTGTTCCTTCCTGCCCTATGTTTGGGGTCACACTTACAGTTTGTATCCGATCTTACGCAGGAAATCTTTGCGGAATTTGATGTCGGCTTCGGTTTCGATGCCTTTCGTTTTCAAGCCGTCGATCACGCCGAGGATACCGCGCCCCTGCTCGGTCTCGGCGACAACGACCTCGACGGGATTGGCCGTGGCGCAGAAAACCCGGCACACTTCCGGGACGTTCTTGATGGTGTTCAGGATATTGATAGGAAAGCCACCCTCCATAAAGATGATGAAGCAATGGCCGCAAGCGAGCCCCAGGGCGTTCTTCTGCGCGAGTTCGATCAGCCGCTGGTCATTGCCAGCGTAACGCACGAGCGCGGGGCCAGACGATTCGCAGAATCCAATGCCAAATCTCATACCGGGGACGGTTTGAACAATAGCCTCATGCAGGTCCTCGATGGTCTTGATGAAATGCGCCTGGCCGAGGATGAAATTCATCTCGGCAGGCTTTTCGATGGTGACGGTATTGAGTTCCATTTGCTCCTCCATCCGCAGATTACGCAGATTGTAACGCGAAGAAACCCGCCCTGATAAGAAACTTGTTTACGTCACAAGGAAGCTCGGAGGCGAGCGCTAGCCAACCCCCTGCAAGCGGTGCGGGCCGATGGCCAAAATCACATAGTGCGTTTCGTGTCGCTCGAAATGAAACCTATACTTCGGGTCAACTCTTCCGCGGTAAAACTCGTTTTCCCCCACTTTGACATACTCAACTTGCAAAGATGGATGGCTAATATCTCGACTCAGGAATCGAAACGCACGGACGAACTTGCTTTTGAGGTTTTTGTCGTAAGAATCCAGATCTTCCCAGATCTTTGGTCCGATAAGAATGGCTCGACTAACCATGGCTTCGCCGGTGGTTTGCATTCCGAATCTCCGCGCGGCTGCGCCGCATCATGTCGCGCAATTCTTTTGGAATGTCGCTCTTCTTGAGGATTCTCACCGGTATGAAGCCGCGCGGGCGGCGAATCTTTCGGCTAATTGGATGGAGCTCGCCATCGGGCATCACCGCCGCCAGACCGATGCTCTTGAGAAACCTGATTTCGTCTTCGAACTTCATGTTCCCAATGTTAGCCGAAATGCGCGGCTACTGCAATCTAATTGCCTCCTGGGTAGTGGGCTACTTTGGACTCCCGGTGCTCCTCGCCGGCGTTACCAACGAAAAGTTATTCTCGAACTCCGCGAAGGTCTCGGCTACTCTGTCGATGCGGCAATACTTGTCGTTCGGGTCTTTGCCCTTGGGGTGGTGCAACCGTTCATCGGATACGACTTTGGGTATGATGAAGATCCTGCGGGACGCCTGCCCAGGACCGGGGAGCAAAACTACTGCGAGCCAATCAAATTCGGACTTTGCGTAATAATCTAGCCAATAACCTTCAGCAGCTTTGTACGTCCGAGATCTCACCGAAATGCGCTGCGGTTCTCGTCCGTCCGTAGGTTGCGCAATCACGTCATAGCCGGGCCAGTTGTCCGGCATCTTCATTGCAGGCACTCCAGCGAGCGTCATCTCGGCGGCAACCAGCATTTCGCAGGCGTCACCCATTTGCTTGGTTGTGTATCGGTTACTCATGGCGAGAGTCTACCCCCATCTCTGACATAACTCTGGAAATCTCGGCTTGGTGGTCTTCCGGCTCACCTGGCGGTCGTTCGGTGGACTCGTGCACGAGCTGATACGCAAGCTGGTTAACGTCTCTAGGTCTCTTTTCCCTGCTTGATCGCTTTGGCATGCTTCCAGTATGGCACGCCCTCGGAGTCAGTCAGGAACTTAAATTTTCAAAGTAGCCCACTACCGCCTCCTGGCTATTGGTGTCATTTGCGAGACCCAGTCATTCCCGCGAAAGCGGGAATCCACTCCGTCGACAGCGCGTTTCCGAAGCTTTGCCGAGTAGATTCCCGCTTTCGCGGGAATGACCGGCGGATCGAGTGGATCACCGTTCCAAATGACACCAGCACTGCCTCCTGACAGGCGGTGGGTCGTTGCCGCGGCGGGCCAAGCGGCCCCACCTGCGCCCTGAAGGGGACGAACACAAGGTTCGCCCCTACGATGCAGGGCGAACTCTGCCGCTAATCTTCAGAAACTTTGAGGACAGCCAGGAAAGCTTCCTGCGGAATATCGACGCGCCCCACGCGCTTCATGCGCTTCTTGCCTTCTTTCTGCTTTTCGAGCAGCTTGCGCTTGCGCGTGATGTCGCCTCCGTAACACTTGGCCAGGACGTTCTTCCGCATGGGCGGGACGTTTTCGCGGGCAATCACCTTTGATCCGATGGAAGCCTGAAGCGCCACTTCGAAGAGCTGGCGTGGAATGAGCTTGCGCATTTTTCCGCACAGGATGCGGCCGCGCGCAAATGCCTGATCGCGGTGGGTAATGAACGAAAGGGCATCGACAGGCTCTCCGGCCACCAGGAAGTCCACCTTCACCAAGTCCGAGTCCCAGAAGCCTGCAAAGCGATAATCGAGCGAGGCATAGCCCCGCGAGACGGACTTCAGCCGGTCGTAAAAATCCAGCACGATTTCGTTAAGCGGAAGCTCGTAAGTGAGCAGCACGCGCTTTTGCGAGACGTATTCGAAACCCTTCTGCACGCCCCGCTTCTCTTCCAGCAGTTTCAGGATGCCGCCCAGGTATTCATCCTGGGTGAAGATTCGCGCCCGAATAATGGGTTCTTCAACCTTCTCAATGTCACCCGCAGGCGGAAACTTGGTGGGCGTGTGCACCTCCAGAACCTCACCCGACTTGGTGGTGACGCGGTAGCGGACGCTTGGGGCGGTCGTGATCAGGTCGAGATTGAATTCGCGCTCCAGGCGCTCTTGGACGATTTCCATGTGCAGCAGCCCGAGGAAACCACCGCGGAAGCCGAAGCCCAAAGCCTGGGAGTTCTCCGGCTCGTAGAAAAGCGAGGAGTCATTGAGGCGCAGCTTCTCGAGCGCGTCGCGCAGGGGTTCGTAAGCGCTGGCGGCCACGGGATAAAGCCCCGCAAAGACCATGGGCTTGATTTCCTCGAAGCCGGGAAACGGCGCGGCGGCGGGTCGCGTGTCGTCCGTGATGGTATCGCCGATGCGCGTGTCCGAGATGCGCTTGATATTGGCGATGACGAAACCGACTTCTCCCGCCTCGAGGCGCTCCACGCGGACGGGCTTCGGCGTCAGCACACCCAGTTCCTCAACCGTGTAAACCTGGTTGTTGGACCAAAGGCGAATCCGCATACCCACCGTCAAAGCGCCCTCGAAGATGCGGCTGAGCACCACCACGCTGCGATAGCTATCGAACCAGGAATCAAAGATCAGCGCCCGGAGAGGCTCTTCCGGCGAACCGCGCGGCGCCGGGACGCGCGCCACGATTGCCTCCAGCACCTCTTCCACGCCCATGCCCTGTTTGGCGCTGATCAGCAGTGACTCACTCGGATCGAGCGCCAGAGCATGTTCGATTTGCTGTTTGGTGGCCTCAACGTCCGCGCCCGGAAGGTCGATCTTGTTGATGACGGGAATGATCGCCAGGTTGTTGTTCAGGGCAAGCTGGGCATTGGCAAGCGTCTGCGCCTCGACTCCCTGCGAGGCATCGATCACCAGGACTGCGCCCTCGCACGCGGAAAGGCTGCGCGAAACCTCGTAAGAGAAATCGACATGGCCGGGAGTATCGATCAGGTTCAACTGGTACAGGTTCCCATCGCGAGCGCGGTAGTGAAGGCGGACGGCGTGCGCCTTGATCGTAATACCCCGCTCGCGCTCGAGGTCCATGGAATCGAGCACCTGGTCGGCCATTTCCCGTTTCGAAAGCGCACCCGTGATTTCCAGCACCCGGTCGGCCAGGGTGGACTTGCCGTGGTCAATATGGGCCACAATCGAAAAGTTGCGAATGTAACGCGCGTCCGTCATAAACGAATTTTGGATTTTAGATTTTGGATTTTGGATTACAAACCGTGCGCGGCCCCCTCTCTCTTCAATCCAAAATCTAAAATCCAAAATATTTTGCCCTTTGAAAATCTAGCAAAAGGGCGATACCCTGTCAAACTTGGAGTTGGCGCCGGCGTTGATGACGTTGGGCTGGCATCCCTTTCGAAACGCCGGTCATTCCCGCGAAAGCGGGAATCCACTCCGCAAACCTTCGGAAATGCGCTGCCGAGGGACTGGATTCCCGCTTTCGCGGGAATGACTGCGACTTGTAACGCACGGGTGCCGCAAATGACACCAGTGCCCAGGGGGGCTCAATATGGCTTTCGATAACTTACTCTACGAAAAGCGCAATGGCATCGCTTATGTGACCATCAACCGTCCCGATAAACTAAACGCCCTGAACCAGAAAGTAATGCAAGAGTTGCACGAGTGTTTCCAGGACATCGAAAGGGACGATGAGGTGCGCGCCATCATCCTCACCGGGGCGGGTGAAAGAGCCTTTGTGGGAGGCGCGGACATCAACGAACTGGCGGTTCAAACGCCCGTGGAAGGCAAAGAGATGTCTGTTCGCGGCCAGAAGATTCTGGACTTTATCGAGCACCTGGGCAAGCCGGTGATTGCGGCCATCAACGGATTTGCTCTGGGTGGAGGCTGCGAACTCGCCATGGCGTGCACATTAAGAATCGCTTCCGAGAATGCGCGCCTCGGACAACCGGAAGTGAAGCTGGGACTTATCCCGGGCTATGCCGGAACACAACGCTTGCCGCGCCTGGTAGGCAAAGGACGCGCCCTCGAAATGCTGCTGAGCGGCGACCCCATCAGCGCCTCCGAGGCCTACCGCATGGGGTTGGTAAACCAAGTGGTCCCAGCGCAAGACCTCATCGCCACAGCAGAAAAGCTTGCGCAAAAAATCATGGCCAATGCGCCGCTGGCCGTGAAGTTCGCGCTCGAAGCCGTAAACCACGGCTTGGGGATGCCCGAAGCCGAGGGCCAGTTCCTGGAGGCCACCCTTTTCGGTCTATGCTGTACCACGGCCGACATGAAGGAAGGCACCCGAGCGTTCTTGGAGAAACGGCCGGCAAGGTTCGTTGGCAAGTAGCGCCGCTTCGGCACTCGAAATTCG
Organism: Terriglobia bacterium; assembly: GCA_050008675.1. Taxonomy (GTDB): domain Bacteria; phylum Acidobacteriota; class Terriglobia; order UBA7540; family UBA7540; genus CAVROP01. The sequence continues at coordinate 28,469 of JBEKME010000016.1, read as the reverse complement.
AAACTCGAAAAGCGAAAATCGAAACTCGCGTCGATTTTCGAATTTCGATTTTCGGATTTCGATCTTCCCATGGGTTCACGCAGAAAATCCCGCGAATTTGCAATGCAGATGCTCTATCAATGGGAGATCTGTGGGTACACTCCCGCCCAGGTGGAGGCGACCTTCTTCACCAACAATCGGGCGGATGCCGACGTGGAGGGTTTTGCCCGCGACCTCTTCGAAGGCGCAGTAAACGATATTGACCGGCTCGACCGCCTGATTCGCGAACATGCTGACAACTGGCGTCTGGAGCGCATGGCAGCCGTTGACCGCAACATCCTGCGCGTGGCTCTGTACGAACTCCTCCGCCACCCGGAAACTCCCGCCGCTGCCGTGATCAACGAGGCGCTCGAGATCGCGTGGCGCTTTTCGGGAGAGGGTTCTGTGGAGTTCGTCAACGGCGTGCTCGATGGCATCCGCAAGACCCTTCCGCCGCATGAGCCGCAGTCGAAGTGAGAAGGAAACCAGCTTGACAACCTGGTGGCAGAGCTATCCAGGATTTCTCACTACGCTCTGCCGTTTTGAATCGGGCGGCCCCCTCACCCGGCCCGCCCCGGCTGAAGAAAACGCCGGCGGCGGGCCACCCTCTCCCCCAAGGGGGAGAGGGCAAAGACCCAATTCTGTCCCTTTCTCCTCGGGAAAGGGGCAGAAGGCAGAGGTGGGACAGCTGTGTTCAGCAAGAGATGTGGGACATGCTCAGCCCCCAAGGGGGAGATGGCTGGAAGCTGTACGTGGCCAGAAAAATCTCAGCCCAAATGTGGAAACTCCAGGGCGGGGTTGAAACCCCGTCCCTCCCTGTTCGTGGTGAGAAATCCGGGCTATAACTGTTTCCGGGAAAACGCTTCTATCTCGACGAGCAAAGCTTTTACCTGCTCGGCGGAGGGGGCCTCAGCATAGAGACGCAGGACGTTTTCCGTGCCGGAAGCGCGCACCAGGAGCCATGCGGAGTTACCGAAGCGCATCTTGGCTCCGTCCAGGCCGTCAACGGAAGTCACCTTCAGTCCAGCAATGCGTTTGATCTTCTTCTGCCCCACTAAGCGAACAATGCGCTGGGCAACGTCCTTATCAATTTCCAGGTCGACACGCCCGTAAAAGTGGGGACCGAACTCCTCAGTCAGTTCCTGGACCAACTCCCCGAGGGTGCGGCCTCGGTCCGCCATCACCTCCGCCAGGAGCAAGGAGTTCAAGACTCCATCGCGCTCCGGCAAGTGCCCCTTGATGCCGATTCCTCCGCTTTCTTCGCCGCCGATCAGCACGTCGCGGGTGAGCATCAACTCGCAGATGTACTTGAATCCGATGGGCGTGACGTGCAAAGGAAGACCGTATTTCTGGGCGAGCTTGGTTACCATCTCGGTGGTAGAAAACGTTTTCACCACCTCTCCGCGCAGCCCCAGGTCTCCTGCCAGGTGCTTTAGCAGGATGGAAAAGATCTTGTGGGAATCAATAAAAGCACCACTGCGGTCCACGGCTCCCAGCCGGTCGGCGTCACCGTCAGTGGCGAAACCGGCATCGTAGCCGCCCTCCAGCACAGCCTGCCGAAGCTGCTCGACGTGAGGTTCGATGGGCTCCGGATTCATGCCTGGGAAAAGCGGGTTGTGCTCTCCGTGGATCTCGCGATAAGAAATTCCCGCCTCGTCAAAAAGCCGGGCCAGGCAGCCGCGAGCGGCCCCATACATCGGGTCGATCACAAACCGCCGGCCCGAGGATCGGATTCGATCGAGATGAACAAAGCTTTTGAGCCGCTCCAGGTAAGGGCCTACCAAGCCCACGGTCTGGATGGAGGCCGGGCGCCGTTTCCGTGGCTGTGTCCCTGAACGATCCAGGCGGTGAAGATGGATTTCAATCCTTCGCATGATGGAGGGAGCCGCAGAACCTCCATAGGGCGCCTTGAACTTTACCCCATTCCAGCGATAGGGATTGTGGCTGGCCGTGAGCATGATGGCGCCCGCCGTCTGCCGCGCCACCACAGCATAGCTTACTGCGGGCGTAGGCGTGGCGCTGTCAGCCAGGGTCACCGGAATGCCGGCAGCCGCCACCACTTCACTCGCGTGCTTGGCAAACTCTGGGGAAAGAAAGCGAGTGTCGTAACCCACCACGAGGCCCTTTGCCGGGTCACCCTCCTCGCGGATGTACTGCGCGATGGCTTCGGCGACGCGTTGCACGTTGGCAAAGGTAAAATCTTCCGCGATTACACCGCGCCATCCATCGGTGCCGAACTTAATCTTATCCAGCATATGCTATAACAGATCGTGCCGACCCAGCCGATCAAGTTCCTGGACTGCTTTTGCAACCTCCTGAGACCGCTCACGCGCGCAGACCAGCAACGCGTCAGCGGTCTCGACGACGATCAGGTCTTGTACCCCAACCGTAACCACATACTTCTTTGGCGAAACCACCATATTGCCATGCGAATCAAGGCTCAAGCTGGCGCTGGGCCGGACGTTCTTCTCCGAGTCCTGATTGCCCAGCTCGTACACGACGGCCCAACTACCCACGTCGTTCCATCCGATGTCAGCGGGCAGCGCATAAATACTCGAGATTTTCTCCATGAGCGCGTAGTCAATGGATATCTTCTGGAACTTGGGGAAAAGCTGGCGAAAAGCGCGCGCCCGGACTCCGCCTGCCTCAGCGATTTGCCTCAACTGACTCGCCATTTCTGGCTGGAAGCGCTGGAAGTTCTCAATCAACGTCGAAGCTTTCCAGATAAACATACCGCCGTTCCAGAGATACCGTCCCGAAGATACGTAGCGACGCGCGACAGCAAGAGTCGGTTTTTCTGTGAAGTTCTCCACCTGGAACACTTCCTGCCCCGCCACTTTCCCTTCGCGCCCGCCCAGGCGAACATATCCGAAGCCGGTATCGGGTCGCGTGGGCTCCAGCCCCAGAACCACGGAACGCCCAGCCGTAGAAGCCACTCGACACGCCGCACCCAGGACCTGCCGGAAAACCACCGGCTTAGCGATGATCTGATCGGAGGGCAACACCACCATGAGCCCTTCGGGGTCACGCTGGGCGATTTCATGTGCGGCGACTCCCAGTGTGGGGGCGGTATTGCGCGATGCCGGCTCGCCCACAATCTGATGGGAAGGAATACGCGGCAGAAGCTGGCGAACCTTTCTCAATATCACCGCGCTGGTGAAGATGTAGATGTGGCCTAACGGGATAACAGGCTGGATGCGCGCTACGGTTTGTTCCAGCAACGAGTCGTGGCCGAACAATGTCAACAGTTGTTTGGGGTGTTTGCGGCGGCTAAGGGGCCAAAAACGTGTCCCACTGCCACCGGCCATGATTACCGCGTAAGTGTGTTTGAATACGGGATCGGTAGCCATGCTTATATATCAAAGACAACTTTCTCCACGTGTTCGGGGGGAACGTTGCGTGCCGCCAGCGGCCGCCTGAAGTCCTCAATGAGGTTAGGGACATAAAACTTCAGCAAGCAGGTTTCCTGTTGGGGAACGAACCTATAGGCTCCCGCCGCCGGGGGTATTATCCACGTCTCTCCGGTCCGATAGCCCAGCCAGCCCGATGTGTTCTCAACGCGACCCTCGCCTTTAAGAACGGAATAGACCTCCACGCGCTGCGGTGAACTCTGGAAGGTGGCCATCTTGCGCAGGAATATCTCCTCGACCGCGAAATAACGGCAAGCCATAATGTATCGCCTTGTGCCGAAGGGCTCCTGAAATTCCCACCGCGGGAGGTGACAGCGAGGGAGCAAGTCTTCCTGGATAACGTCCAATCCTTTCACCAAATGGAGAGGGCGGGGTTTCCCGTCCAGTCCGACTCTGCCAAAATCATCCAGGCGATAGGTCAGGTCTGAGTTTTGCTCGACCTCGAACAGAACCAGCCCTGGGCCTAGCGCATGTACCGTGCCGGGTGGAATGAAGATGGCCTCGCCGGCCTTGGGGTGATGGCGCTCGAGGAGTTCCTTCGACGTTCCATGTTCGAAAGCTGCTTTTAGCGCCTCCTTTGTGACCCCCGGCTTTACAGCCAGAAGGAATTCCGCATTTGTGTCGGCCTGGAGGATATACCACATTTCGCACTTGCCGACATTGCCCGGGTCGTGAACGCGCGCGTACTCATCGTCCGGATGAACCTGGACCGATAGCCAGTCGCTCGTGAAGATGTATTTGGCGAGCAGCGGAAAACGAGTACCATGCCACGACCGCCCATGGAGTGCGGGCCCGTACTTTTCGGATGCCTCGCCCAGAGTAAGACCTGCCACGGGGCCGTTCAGAAACCGGGAAGTATCGTCGATGGCCCAGACTTCTCCGATCAATTCGCCACGTTTCCCCGCGCCACCTGAGATCCCAGCTTTCCTGGAGACCGGGGAGTCAGTTTCCTCCGGGGCCGAGTATATGGGTGAGAGATCCTCCCGGCCCCAGATTTTTGGTTTGAAGGCAGTTGAAAGTTGAAGAGGAGTGTTCAAAATGGACATAATTCAGTCAGATTTTGGAGAAGAACGCTGCCATACGTCGTAACCCCTCATTAATATGTTCAAGAGAAGTTGCGTATGAAATGCGGATGTGTTCTTGAGTTCCAAAGGCGGTACCGGGCACTACGGCAACGTGCGCGTCCTCCAAAAGCCGCTGCGCTAGCGCGGATGTATCCCCCAATCCGTCTTTCTCCAGGTAATACCCGACATTCGGGTAGGCGTAAAAGGCGCCCTGCGGAGGAACACAACGTATGCCGGGTATGGATCGCAATCCTTCGATGACACGATCCCGGCGGCGCCGGTACTCGGCCAGCATCATTTGCACGGGGGCCTGCGGCCCATGAACTGCTGCCAGCGCAGCCTTCTGAGCGATGGAAGTGGGGTTGGAGGTCGAGTGGCTCTGGAGCTTCAGCATGTTTGCCAGAAGTCTCCTCGAACCAAGGGCAAATCCCACTCGCCATCCCGTCATGGCATAGGTCTTGGAAAAAGAGTCGACAATCAGCAAGTGATCCCGCTCTTTCGAGGAACCAAGCGAAAAAGGTTTGCGGCCGTCATACAAGAAATGGCCATAGCATTCGTCGGAAATCAGAAGCAGCTTGTGCCGGACCGCCAGCGCCAGGAGTTTTGCCATTTCCTCCGGGGGAACCACTGCGCCGGTGGGGTTGTGCGGAGAGTTAACGACCACGAGCTTGGTCTTCGGAGTGAGCAGTTTTTCGACGGCCTCGGCGTGCACCGCGAAATTCTCGCTCTCGAGAGTCTGGAGCAGGACGGGCTTGCCACCTGCGTATTTGATGATCTCCAGGAAGCTAACCCAGTAGGGGGCAGGTAAGACCACCTCGTCGCCATCGTTCAGCGCAGCGGACATCGCCTCAAAGATGGCCTGCTTCCCTCCCACCGTCACCAGGCACTCCTCGACCGTGTAATTCGATCCATAGTCCTTCGCGTGCTTCTCCACCAGGGCTTGCCTCAGCTCTCTGATCCCGCCCGTGGCAGTGTACTTGGTGAAATCTTCCTCAATCGCTTGAATGGCAGCTTTCTTGATGTGGTCGGGAGTGGGGAAATCCGGCTCACCGGCGCCAAAGTCCGCCAGCTTCGTATCCCTAGCCTTCAGCTTTTCCGCCTTTTGCAGGACGGTCGCGATAGTCGAAAACGAAATCCGCGAAATGCGCTCCGAAAGCTGCACTTCAACCTCCCTTAGACTTTATGCTGAAAAACCTTTTGATGAAGTCGATCCTCGACCAAAGGGGGAACCAGGCCCTTCAATGATCCCCCGTTCTGGAAAATCTCTCGGACCAGGCGTGAACTGACGTAGGTGTAGGACTCTGCGGGAACCAGGAAAACAGTTTCAAGGCTGGGCTCGAGTTTGCGGTTCATGATGGCCATCTGGAGTTCGTACTCGTAGTCTGTGAATGCGCGTATGCCGCGCAGGATGATCCCTGCCCCTTTTTGCTTGGCGTATTCAACCAGCAGCCCGCCAAACGTGTCCACGGAGACGTTGGGCATTCCCCAAGTAGCTTCCTGAAGCATCTCCACGCGCTCCATGACGGTGAAAAGTGGGAGCTTGTCGGGGTTCGTCAAAACCGCCACAATCAAACGCCCAAAGATGCACCGGGCCCGCTCGATGAGATCGAGATGACCGTTGGTGATCGGATCGAAAGACCCGGGATAAATGGCTAGACTTTCAGACATAAACTGTCTGCTAAACCGCGCCCGCAAGGATTGGACCCGGGAATGAACATTCTAACGTTCACCCTGGAATCTTGTAAATGATAATCTGGCAATCGGGTACGCGACATAGAAGTGAAGTCCAGCATGCCATAGGCCATTATGGCGCCGAATCTTGATGTACATGCCACAGAGAAACCAGAAAGCATGAAGATGGCCGTAGCACGGGCGTCTGTAGCTGCGAAATTACAGGGGAATCCTTTGACAGGAGTGTTATGCCGTGGGATGATCGAAGTCATGCATAAGGCGTCACTTATCGTACTCATGCCGCTGTTGATCCTTGGGGGTACAATTAATGCCACCGAACAGGCCAAGCCCCACCCCGCCGCGAAGCCGCTCAGCGCATGCGCGCTCGTCACCAAAGCTGAAATCGAGGAAGTTATCGGGAGGGCTATCGGCAACGGGGTGCCGAGGAAGGACGGCACCACTGACATCTGCGCCTTCAAAACCCCGAAGGGTGAGCAGGTCAACATTTTCGTTACCCGCACGCCAGCCAAGCGCGATCTCAGCAAGGCGCTCGACCAGGCCAGAGAGTCCATGCCAACTGCGACGGTTCGGGAGGTGCCGGGGCTCGGGGACAAGGCACTCTTGGTTGACCTCCTTATCCAGGGTACGCTGCTCAGCGTGTACCGGGCCGGCGACACTCTTGTCGTGTCGGTCTTGGAAGCCGGCGATCGCGCGAAGGCGGATGCCGAGGCCGAGAAGATTGCACGAAAAGCATTCAAGCGCTTCTGACCACCCGGCTTAGCCGGGTTTGCCCTTTCCCGCCTCTGAACGCTTGGAATTCTCTTGCGCGAAAGACAGCGCCTTCTCTTTTCCTAAAATAAGTCGTGAGGGCATTATCCCTGGGGATATTGAAGATTCGCTTAGGATTCTGGCGAAGGGGTGAGCCCCAAGCGTTCCTCTCCACAGTAGCAAACGAATCGCCTGCCACGCAGGAAGCCGACCAGTGTAAGTCCGCACTCGCGAGCCAATTGGACCGCTAGATCGGAGGCAGCGGAGACCGAGGCCAACAGTGGAACTCCGGCTACCAGCGATTTTTGAATGATCTCGAAGCCCCCTCGGCCACTCGCCAACAACGCACAGTCCGCTAAAGGAATGCGACCTTGTAGCAAAGCCCAACCGATGAGCTTATCCACCGCGTTATGCCGCCCCACGTCTTCTTTTACAGCAATCAGCTTTCCGGAGGCTTCGAATAACGCGGCGGCATGTAGCCCTCCGGTTCGGTCAAACAGGACTTGGGCAGACCGGAGAGTTTCGGGAAAACTACAAAGGATTTCGGGATCAAGTCGGAAGCGGGGATTGGGCCGCTTGATCCCTTGCAGGCGACACCCCTCAATATATGCCTTGCCACATAATCCACAACTGGAGTTTGCGGGGAAATTACGTTTAGTCCGCATCGAATTGACAGTCATGCCGTGCTTGAGTTCAACATGAACAACATTCTGATCGGACTTTGATCCGTTGCCATATCGGAGGCTGACGACCTCTTTCGCCGAATGGATGATTCCCTCAGTGAAAAGGAAGCCTGCCGCTAGTTCAAAGTCGTCCCCGGGAGTTCGCATGGTCACGCTGAGGGGACGCTTCCCAAGCCGGATTTGCAGTGGCTCTTCACCCACCAGAGAATCGTGTAGACGCCGGACCTTCCTGTCGTTCCATTCCGACACGGTCGAGTAGTTCACAGAACGTGCGCCAGACTCCATCCTTCGCTCCTCTTGTCGTCGTTACCCGTCATGCTCGTCCCCGCACGCGCACAACAATCTTCTGAAGATCAGTCGCTTCAAATCACCTGCGATGGGCGCCGCAGATGTTGAGACCGAGCCTCGGAACGCAGGCGGGTCAGCGGAAGTTGCTGATCAGGATGACGTCGCTGTTTTCGCTGCCCCGGGTAAGCGCGAGTTGCTTGCCATCCCGCGACCAGTCAAAGTCGAAGATCCGTCCCGACTTGAAATTCGTGATCTGTATCGGCGGTCCACCCGCCAGTTTCTGCTGCCAGATGTTGGAGACGCCCTCTCGGGTCAAAACGTATTGAATGGCCTTGCCGTCCGGCGCCCAACGGGGAGCACCTGCTGCCGCCGGCCAGTCGAGTTGGTAGATGGGTGTACCGCCACCGAAAGGAATAACCTTCATTTGATTCGGCTTAGAAGCTGCGCTGGAGTGCGCGAGATAAACGATCAGCTTGCCGTCGGGAGAGATCCTGGGGGAGGTACCACGGTCCTGCGTGACTACTTGTGGAGGCTTCTCACCCGAGATGGGCACTTGTACCATGGTCCTCCAAGCGCCCTGCTGATAAACCACCCACTTGCCATCCGGAGAACATTGCGGGTACGACGCAAGGGTCTCGTCGGCCAAGCGGACGGGGTTTGAGCCATCGGCATCCATGCGCCATACCCCGACCTTTTGTTCCCGGTAGGAGAGGAAGACGATATGGCGCCCATCGCCACAGGCCGAGGGCTCCCAGTTTAGCTGTTCGCTGGGAGTCAGCAGGGTGTGCCCACTTCCATCCGGGTTTACGGCGAAGAGGTTGACATCCTGATTGTCAAAAACGATGCTGCCGTTGGGCATCCAGGAAAACTCGCCAATAGGCGGCTCCTTCGAGGTGATCTGCCTGGCTCGTGCGGCATCTCCCGCTGGGGCTACCCACAGATCGGAGACCGTTGTCATCTCGATATCGACGAGAGTTGTGCCATCGTGAGTAAGGTCAAGGCAGTCGAATTGGTAATCAGTCAGATCGTTGGTGAGGCGGCGTACCTCTCCCTTTGGAAACGGGATGTACCAAAGTTGCCCGCGATAGGGCGGGGAAGGGTCTCGCATCGCCACTAATAGACCACTCCCATCGGGCAGCCAACGCGGACGGCCAATGCCGAACGGAGCGGAATAGACTTCACGGACCGATCCATCCGCGACAGATACGGCCCACACCACATTGCGCACTCCCTTCGCCGTCTCAAGAGTTTTAAGCGCCACCGTCCTTCCGTCAGGAGACCAGGCCGGGCCGACCAGGCTGAGGAGGGCAGAACGTGTCACGAGCACCCGTTCGCCACTCCCGTCGGCTTTAGCAATCAGAAGACGAACCTCACCCTTAGCGGAGACTCCCCGTACAAAAGCGAACTGTGTACCATCGGGAGAGAAACTAATGGGCGCGTCGATATCGCGAATCAGTTGACGCGGCGTTCCGCCGAGCACGGGCATCTGATAGAGATAGCTGTAACCAGGGTTGATCTTGTCGGAGCGGACGAAGTCAATGTAGTTTGCGTCCGGAGAGAATGTCAGACCACGGAACTCGACTTCGTCCGGTGGCAGAATCTGCACGTCGCTGCCGGTGGCCACCTGGCGAACGTTGAGGCTCTGTTTTTCCCCCTCACGCAGAACGTAGACCACATAGTGCCCGTCCGGGGAAATCGCCACATTCGCGGCGTTTCCACTCTGCGTGACACGGGTGATCTTCATAGCCTGCACATTCCATTCGCTCCTGCGCCCATTGAGCTTGAACAGATAGATTCCCAGTGCAACCAGCAAAAGCACCAGCCCAAGCAGCGTCAAGGCCAGCACGCCCTTGTGGCGTCGGGCTTCATTGAGTATGATTGCGCCACTGGAGGGAGGCCCTGCCGCGGGGCCGACGGGTGCTATGGAGCCGGCCGAGGTGACCTCACTCACCACGCCCGAGCGGCCGGAATCCGTGTCGCGCTTCAGCCGCTTCAGGTCGCTGCGGATGTCTGAAGCGTGCTGATAGCGTAACTCGCGCTCTTTCTCCAGGCACTTGTTGATGATTCGCTCCAGCTCTGGAGGCAACTCGGGATTGAGTCGCACCGGAGCGGTGGGGGCCTTGTGCAGAATCGCGTCAAAAATCACTGCCGAAGTACTGCCGGAAAAAGCCTGGCGGCTCGTCGCCATCTCGTAGAGCACCACGCCAAAACTGAACAGATCGGTCCGTGCGTCCAGCTCTTCACCGCGCGCTTGCTCCGGGGACATGTAGGCGACTGTACCCATCGCCGTGCCAGGGCTGGTCAAAGCCTCCTCGGACGCTGCCGCCGTAAGCTGGGTACTAACGCCAACCGCCTCGGCTACCCTCTTCGGCTGGGGCGCAAGCTTGGCCAAGCCGAAGTCGAGAATCTTCGCTTGACCCCGTGTGGTTACGAAGATGTTCGCCGGCTTGATGTCGCGGTGGACGATGCCCTTGGCGTGCGCGGCATCCAGCGCATCTGCGATCTGGATCGCCAGATCCAGCGTTTCCTCGGTCCTGAATGGCCGGGTGGCAATGCGATGCTTCAGCGTTTGGCCTTCCAGCAACTCCATCGCAATAAAGGGCTGGCCGTCGTGCTCGCCGATTTCGTAGATCGTGCAGATGTTGGGGTGATTGAGTACCGCCGCCGCGCGCGCCTCGCGCTTGAAGCGCTCGAATCCCTGGGGGTCGCGGGCCGCTGCTTCCGGCAGGAACTTCAGGGCAACGGGTCGGCCGAGGGACATGTCTTCGGCCTTGTACACCACACCCATGCCGCCGCCCCCAAGCTTTTCCAGAATGCGATAGTGAGAAACAGTCTGACCGATCATGGCGACACGGCCTCGGAATGCTTGCAATCAGAACTTCGAATACCGCCATCATAGGCCGCGCCCACAGGCAAGTCAACGTTCGGGAATTGAAAAGACTGAAGAGGCCGGTTCACGTTTCGCCTAAGCGAACTCAAAAAGGTTGATGCCGGAGGAAAATGGGCATATATTTGGGGCTAGCCGGCAGTCAAAAATCGAGCAGGCCGGCTTAAGTCTCAACCTTGTTGGGAGAGTATCCATGTCGAGAGGGATTGGCCGACGCGACTTCTTCCGAAGTGGTGCGAGCTTACTGACGGCGGGGGTGGCGCTTTACCCGCGCGAGGGCGAATCGGCTGCGACGGGGGAAAGGCCCGCAAACCGCCAGGCTCCCAGCGCCTACAAAGTGAAATGGTACGAATTCTCCGAGCACAAAGTTTCCGATACCTGCTGGTCCCTTTCCGTTGGGCCAGACGGACGTATTTATGCTGCCGCGTGTGCCGAGAGTGTGCCGGGCGGTGTGGTCAAGGTGGTCCGTTACAACGAGGAGAAAGACGGCCTCGACTACCTTTTCGCGGTCGACGAAAAGGTCAATGACCCGGGCGATTCCGGCCGAGCCACGCAATGCAAAATCCATTACAGCTTCGCGCCCTCCATGCATGACGGCATTCTCTACATGGCAACTCATCTATCAGGCCCCCCGATTGACCAGCCGGCTTATTCCCCCTGGCTTTCGTGGCACGACGAGAAACGTTGCTTCCGGGGCAGCGCGCTGCTGGCTTTCGACACCAAGAGCGACGAGGTGAAATGGTGGGAGACCCTGATTCCTAAAGAGGGTTGCCGGTGTCTGCTTCACGATGAGGAGCGAAGCCGGCTTTACGCCCTCAGCTATCCTCGAGACCACTTCATCATTTTCGATACCAAGCAGCGCACACGGAGAGACTTGGGCCGCCTCGGTTCCATCAACTCCCAGACGCTTTTCCTCGACAAGAAGCACCGCGTGTGGACCACAAATGACTACGGCCATTTGGTGCGCTACGATCCCGAGAAGGACCGCCTGGAAGCCTCACCCTTTTTATTGCCCCACAATCCCGAATTCCAGACCGGCTGGCACAGCGTCTTTTACGATGTCGTCGCTTCGCCCAGCCGCGAATGCGTTTACGCGGTCACGTGGATCGCCAACCCACGGCTGATGCGCATTTGGCCCAACGAGGGAGACTGGCCGCGGATCGAAGACCTGGGGCCGGCGACCCAAAAGCGAGACCCAACCGTATCGGTGAACACCTTCATTGACCATTGCGGTGGCCTGACCTTCGCCGGCGACGGCCAGTTGTACTACGTGGCGTCGCGTTGGCGCGATCCTGTCTATAATCCCATGTCCGCTGGACATAAGGATCGGGAAGGGGTGGTCTGGCGATTGAATCCGGCCACCTTCGAGCGCGAAGAAGTGACCCGGCTCGAACACCCCACAAGCTTAGCCCAGTATGTATCGCGCGGGGCAGTGGACCACCATGGTGATCTCTTTTTCGGCCACGTAGGTTCGCGGCCCTCGGGCATTTTCAAAGTGGAGATGCCGCCGGACCGCAAGAGGGAAAATGCTCACCTGCCGATTCGGATTTGGGGATGAGGACCCATGATGAGCGAGAACGAGAAGAGGAAACAATTCGATTACAATTCCCCAGGAGTCCGGGCGCAGATTGACGAGATCATCCACGGGACTTTTGTGAAGCAGGGAACGATGATCGCGTTCCCAACCGGTTTCCCGGGCGCGACAATTCCCATCCTGCCGGATGAAAGCCACATCACGGCTCTGGATGCAACCCCCGAAGGGATTGTCTACGGCGGGACCAGTGGCAAGCGATCCCATATTTTCGTCGGGATGTTTCACGGTGTTACCGGCATGGTCTTCGACTTGAAGGCCGTGGAAGACGCTACGCATTGCCCTGCTGTCTGCTGCGGAAGGAGCAAGCTCCTGGCATGTGTGAACGGGCCGCGCGGCGGAGGCCGGATTCTCATGAGCAAGCTCCAGCCCTTGCCTTATGACCTGATCCAGGAATGGGGCTTTGAACGACCGGCGTTCGATGACCTGGGAGAGTGTGTAGCCGGCGAGCCCATCCTGCATGCTGTCGCCGATGCTTCGAGAGATCGCGTGGTGGGCGTGACCGCGCGTCACCTCTTCAGCGTGGACTTCGAGGCCTCGAAGATCCAGGTGGTGGCAGAGATTCCTGGCTCCGGACGCCTCGCTGTGGGTTCCAAAGGCGGCATTATCGGCCCTGATGGGACGGGCCACCTCTGGCGCTTTGACCCGCAAACACAGACCCTGCATCGCGAAGCCTTCACGCTGCCCGACGGTGCGTGGGATAAGACACCCCTGATCTGGGCCAGAGCGGCGCAGAGAGGTTTGCTCTACACGGCGGACGCTAACGGCCAACTGTTTGCCTTCGACGAGGAACGCGGCTTCAGCGCCTCGCGCGGCAAGACCCTGCTGGCCCCCGTTGGTCCCATGGCCGTCACTTTCGACGGCCGGGTCTTTGGATTCTGCGGACCCGGAATAGCCAAGATGTTCTGCTACGACCCCGGTGGTGGCGAGATTACCAATCTCGGCGTGGCGGTATCCGTCTTCGAACGCCGCCGTTATGGGTACGCTTTCGGCGATGCAGTTACCGGTCGCGATGGCGAGATCATCTTCGCTGAAGATGATGACTCCGGGCACCTGTGGTTGTATTTCCCCAGAATTCAAGCGGCCAGGGCGTAGTGACGCCTATTCGGTTTTCGCATCTACCAAACCTTGCATCCCTGTAACCGCACTCCAGAAGTGTAATCACCGGGCATTTGTTGTGGATGAGTCAAATTCTTGGCAATGAGGCTCTCCTGTTCGATCCGGTGGTTGAGCCCGAATTGCGAAATTGAGAGCGATTGTTCCGTCCCAATCCGTTAGATTAGTTGACTGTGAACTGTTAACTGGTTTTCTGGCGGAGATGGAAACAGTATATACGGATCTGTGGTCATCCCCGGGCGATCTCGCAACCCATTGGTTTCACAAAGGAATCGACTTTTGGCGACAGACACCCCACAATGCCCAGTGACGCCGTAGTGTGGCGTTGCGGGGCTGCTGCGCAGGAACTTTCTTCCGGGATGGAACAACTCGAGGTTTGGGTGAGCAGGAGAGTCAAGCGACGGGTAAAGGATGTGGTGATGGAGATGCGAATTGGCAAGATTTCTTGGGCCGTGATGATGGTGGCAATCGCGGGGTGCTGCGGGATCGCGTCGAGGCGCGCAGCCGCTCAGGATCCTCCCCCTTACAACATCATCCTGCTCACCCCCGACCAGTTGCGGGCGGACTCCATGCAGACATACGATTATCCGCTGCCGGACACTCCCCACGTGGACGAGTTCGCCCGCCAGGGAACTGTCTTTACAAGGGCTTATTCCGCAGCCCCTTGGACGACACCTTCCTTCGGCGCGATCCTGACGGGGATGTTTCCGACGGTGCATGGTATGACGCTGCCGCCGTTCCAGGGCTGCGGACTGAACATCACCCATCCCATGGTCGAAGGCGGTCTCCCCCCCGTGCCGGCTTTCCTCATCCTTTCCCCCCATAAGCCGATCTTGCCTGAACTGCTGAGAGCGCATGGTGTGGTGACGGCGGCGGACAATGCGAATTGCTGGTCAGTTTGGGATGTTTTGCAGCGGGGTTGGGACCAATTGAAGTTCTTTTCGGGTTCTCAAAGTCACGTTGAAGGGCATCCGGACCTCGCGGACCCATTCTACCTAACCGCACCGAAGACGCTCGCTTGGGCCCAGCAATTCCTCTCTGCGAACCGTGATCGGCGGTTCTTTATTTGGGTGCATTTCATGGAACCCCACTCGCCTTACAACGCTCCCCGGGAATACGATCACTTCAGGACTCCCGACGACTACCCCAACCTCTACGACGACAATGGGGCGGAAACTCGTGAACTCCATACCTTGGCCACGCTCGGGGATGTGCATGCCATCCACCGTCTCGAGCAGCTTTACGCCTCGAAAATCCTCTACGTGGACCACTACGTTGGCGAGCTAATGAGGACCGTTGCGGAGCTGGGTCTCGATAAGAACACCATCATCGTTTTGCTCTCGGACCACGGCGAGCTGCTCTACACCCACCCAAAGGACTTCAATATGGCCGACCATCGCTCGGTCTACGACGCCGACTTGCACATTCCGCTCATTTTCCGGGGGCCAGGGATTCCGGCGGGAAAGCGCTCGGACGCGCTCGCCAGTCATTACGATGTGCTTCCAACTCTCCTGGATCTGGAAGGCCTTTCGGCTCCCTCAAACCTGGATGGTATGAGCCTGAAGCCGATCTTCTCCGGACAGGCGTCCTCGGTCCACCCCTATCTGTTTGGAGAAGAGAGCGTGCTGACCCCACAATACTCAGTTCGTGACGCTCGCTACAAGCTGATCGAAACCCTACGCACCGGCGAAATCCAATGTTTCGACAATCAGACGGATCCGGGGGAGACAGAGGACATCTGCGGACAAATCCCGCAGAAAGCCGTCGAACTGAAGCATGAGCTCGATCTGCACATTCAGGCGATGATCAGGAAAGCGAAGTCGTATCCTGATTGGGAAAACAACCAGGCTCTCGCCGTGCTTGAGCAGCGTGATTCGAAGGCGCTCGAAACGCTGGCGCCCCGCGAGCTATCCATCGCGCCGCCCGGTGGCGCGCATTTCCAACTTACTGGACGAGCCTGGAGGATGGTTCAGGGCGCAACGGACTGTCGAGAGTTAGATTACTGGGCTCCTCCAGGCCCCGGAACCGCCTCCGCCATTTGGCGGTCCGACACACCGTTGATTGGAGACTATGAGGTTTCGCTCTGGTACACAGGGGGTAGCGACCCCGGACAGAAGCTTGCTACCGACGCAAACTTCACCGTGCACTTCAAGGGGGGAACGCTTTCCTTCCCTATGGATCAGAGCCAGGGGCAGGGTCGTTGGAACGTTCTGGGGCGCTTCCACGATCCGGCCGGCGTCGAACTGATGAATCGCGCCAGCGGACCCGTGGTCGCCGGGAAAGTACGATTCGTTCGTGTCGAATAAGAGGCATTTAGTTAATCCTGTAGTTCAAGGTGACGGGTCTTCACACGGGCTGACGTTCTCGGCCGGAATGTCATAGATGATCAGGTCCGGTTGCTTGAACTTAGCAACAATAGCGGCGCTGCCGTCGGGGCGCGCGACCATGGAACATCCACTGTGGAGTTGCCCTTTCCACTCTCCGCCTTTAATCCTGCCGAGCACGGCATCGGTCCCGACGACCCACAACTTCGCCTCCGCCGCGACTTTGCGGATGTGGTTCTGGTATTCCACCGCATTCTCTTCGAGCTTGCTTTCCGGTGCGGCAAAGCCGTGCGGCGTAATTAGAAGCCACGCCCCCATTTTCGCTACACGCCGCGGGATATCGGGGTCAAAGTTATCGGCGCAGATAGTCAAGCCGATCCGGCCGAACTCGGTATCGACCGTCTTGATGTCTTCGACGCTTCCAGCGTCGTAGAGGTGCCGTGTCAACTGGGGAAGCGTCTTGATCTTCCGGTGCTTCAGCACAATCTGGCCATTACGGTTGATGATGACGGCCGCGTTGAAGACCTTATCGCCGTCTCTCTCCAGGCATCCGGCGGAGATCCACATCCGGCGCCGCCTTGCGAGCTTCGCAAGGAAGTCCGTATACTTTCCAGGGATCGGAAGGGCATCCCGCCGGGCCTGTTGGTCGAGCCAGCCGTAGTCAGCCGCTTCCGGCAAGCACAGGAAATCCGCCTTGCGCTGCGACGCGGCCCGGGCAGCGTCCTTGGCCAAACGCATATTCCGTGCCAAGTCGCCATCCTCAACCGGGATCTGAGCCAGCGCAACACGGAGGCCACCGTGCCGATGCCCACAGAGCTCACCGCCCTGCCGCGCCACCGAGCCCGCGAAAAGACACGCTGCAACCACGCACGGGAGGAGACCCCACGACCAAAGCCAGGAAAAGGGCATCTTCATTCGCACCTCCAGATGGTTCCAGCTACACCTGTTCCCAACCTGTAATCTGGTACCTGGGGTAGTCCCCCTGGCCGGTCCTTTCCACGTGCCCAATTTTGCTGGCGTTATCCCAAGTCAGACTCACCCGGTTGTAATTGCCCTTCAGAGCGTCTGTGGTGAGATCGTCGTCCTCGTAGAGGGTGAAGGGGAGACTGCCCTCGCCATAAACCTTGACAGTCAATCTTCGCGCGGCAGGGTCTCCAGTGTGACTCGCCGGCTCAGCCAGCGGCAGAAGTGTGCCGGCCTTCACGAAGATGGGGATGACCGTAAGCGGGACATCCATGCCGACCCTTTGCTCACCTGGATAAGGCTTACCAGTCCAGAAATCGATCCAATCCCCCTTGGGTAAGTAGAGATCGCGCTTCGAGACCCCCGCAGTAACTGGGGCTACCATCAGTCTGTCGCCTACCATGAACTGATCGTCCACGTACCACACCCTGGGATCTGCGGGATAGTCCATTACCAGCGCGCGGAAAGGCGGCATGCCTTCTTCGTGGTAACGAACGAAGGCCGAGTAAAGGTAGGGAATCAGCCGCATGCGAAGGCGGATGATCTCACGGCACTTCGCTTCCAGTTCCTGCCATCCCGGGGCGAACTGGCCCGCATTGTTCGCTTCTACATTCACCTGTTTCCAGGGTGGGTTCTTCAGATACCAGGCATTCACTAAAGCCAGCGGAGAGAGACAAACCGACTGTAATCGCCGGATCAAGTCTCCCTCATTCATCGCCTCACGAACTTCAGGACACCAAAGGAGGCCGGAGAAGCCACAGTTGACCAATCCGCGGATGAACTGCTGGTGATCGTAGAGATCACTGTAGAGTACACAGGGGAAAGGCGCGGCCAGAGCGTTTGACGAGCGCACCTGGTGATAGCTACGCGCCCTGCGGCGCCTGAAAATGCTCTCGACGGTTTCCTGGTAGCCGAGTCCAAACAGCGAGTGCATCTGTTCGCCGTCGACGCCAGAAGGGAATTGACTGCATTCCGGAAATGACCAACCGCCAGTGAAGTCAGAGTTGTCACATTCATCCAGTTTGTAGCCCGCGACGCCTTTTTCGACGTGCTCCTTCTCATGAAAGCCGGCGAAGATCGTGCGCGCCTGGGGAGTCAAGAAATCCGGGGTAAGACCTCTCCAGACTTCGAAATCGCCAGAGTAGGACATCAATTCGGAGTGGATCGGCGAAGTCGGGTGGGTGAAGGCGTGTTCCCACACGTTCAGACGGAAACCCTGCGAGGCGAGAGCGCTGGTCAGGGCGGCAGGATCAGGAAATCCGCTACCCCACAGGAAGGAGCATGAATAGGTGCGTGTCTGCCAGCCGCTTTCCAGGCCCAGAACTTCGCAAGGAATATCGCTGCGGCGTAAATCCGCCGCCAGGTTCTGCACCTGCTCGTGATCGAAGGACGCCTCACAGCGATACCAGAAGCCAAGCCCCCATCGTGGCGGCAAGCAGCCTCCTCCCGAAAAGAGGTTGTAGCGCTGCACAGCCTCACGCATAGTGGGGCCGCCGAATACATAGACATCTACGCCCGCTGCCCGTGGAGTTTCCACCACCACTTCACTGGGCTCATCGAATCGATGGTCAAAGTAAGCTTGTGGCAGAAGCTCCCGCGCAATCGCCACCGGCCCGGCTGACGCCGGCGGAGTCTCCCTCTGCCGCTTGGCATCCTTGCGGGTCATTCTCCCCAGATAGAAACGCGAGTAACGCGCCGAGTCGATCAACACGCCGTACCCGCCGGTGGTTACGTAGAACGGTACAGGCGCGTGGCTGTCGCCGCTGTCGGCGCGCGGATCCGCATTGGTGCGCAGCGTCTTTTTGGTACCACGTTGTATGAAGGAAAGTAATTGCAGGCCAAGCCCGTAGACAAGTTCGTGGGCCGCGAGATCGATCTTCAACAGATAACCACGCTCCGTCTGCTGCGCCCGGATCCCGGTAGGAGAAATGGGACACTTTGAAAGCTCGGGCAGGCGTTTGAGTGCTTCGTGGGCGGGTTCTCGAAACCGAAGCCTCACCGGCGTAAACTTCTCCGGCTTGCCGAAGGATGCCTTCCAGATCCCCGGTAAGACCGGTTGCCAATTGGCCGCCTCATCATTCGCTTTATCGGGCCTGGATGTTGTGGCGTCAACCGTTCCTCCGGCCGTTCCTTCAGGCTGAATGTTCCCAAGGAGCACCGGCGGAACCACAGCCGACGTCAGGGCAAGCTTGGAAAAGTCACGCCTACTTAAGACACGTCTCATGGGCTTTCTCCCGATGGCTGGAAGATTATACTCAACTTTGGTGCTGCGTCTCATCCAGGATTTCCGTTTTGACTTCCTGGCCACCGTGGATTATGCATCCAACCGCGTCCGTTGGAGCTGATTTCTTCAGCCTTTCCATCCCGCCTGCACGACGCGAGTTGTCGAAGCGTCCTTGGCTAAAGAGAGGTGAGTTCTCGAACCCAGATAGTAATCGAAATAACTTTTCAGGATTCGTCGCAGATGCCTCTCTCCCAGCACGATCATGTGATCCAAGCACTCGCGTCGGATGGAGCCCACCAGCCTTTCCGCCAACGGATTTTGCCAAGCGCTCTGCGGTGCCGTCAGGACTTCGGTGGTGCCCAGGTCTCTGAGGCGATTGCGGAAACATTCCCCATAGATCTGGTCCCGATCTCGGATCAAATATCGTGGCGGCGTGTCTTCGGGGAACGCTTCCAGGATTTGCTGAGCGGTCCAAGCCGCCGTCGGATGCTCCGTCACGTTGAAATGCACGACGCGCCGACGATGATGCGCCAGCACTACCAGGACAAACAACACTTGGAACGTGGCCGTCGGCACGGTGAAGAAATCGATCGCGAGCAAATCCTGTAGGTGGTTGTCGAGAAAGGCTCTCCACGTTTGCGAGGGAGGCTTGCGGCGCCGGGGGATGAGCCGAGAGACCGTGCGTTCGGAGACCTCGATGCCCAGTTTCACGCTCCTGCGATGGCGCCTCCACACTTCCCGGAAAGGAGCGTAGAATTACCATTAGCATCGGGAGCAGGCGACCCATGACTATCACGATCCATTCCCAGCTCGAAAAAAGACTGCGCGCCCGAGCGGAGGCCGAGGGACTTACTGTCGAAGCCTACGTTGAGCGCCTGGTCCGCGCTGAACAGCAGGCAGAGGACGAGCTCGAAGCTTTGGCCCTTGAAGGGCTCAACTCCGGCGAGCCGATTGAGGTCGAGCCGGGTTATTGGGAAGACAAACGTCGCCGGTTGGATGAACGCCTGAACAAGACCGGTATCCGGTGAGTGCTCGCTACGTTGTTCGCCCGAAAGCGGATCAGGACCTCGACGACCAAGCCTATTATCTTGCCACGCAAGCGAACCCCGAGGTGGGCCACTCTGTCTATGGGAGGTTTGCCTGACGGAGCGTTCGCTGCACGGCGCGGAATACTTCATCGAACTCCGGCAGTATCGACATCTGATACGCCAAGCGGCGCGGCCACAGTGCTCTCAGCCGAGCCTCTTTGGTACGGATGGCTGCTGCGATGCCCCCAAAAGGTTTTCCGCGAAATTCCAGTTTCTGCCTCACGGCATCGAGGAGAGTGGCAAGCTCGACGCCTTCCTTCGACGTGAGATGCCACAAATCGTAAAGGTCGCGGGGTTCATTGCGTGCCCGGTCCGCAAGGGCAATTGTTTTCTCGGTTGCGATTTCCGCAAGCGAATAGACCTGGATTAGCCGGTTTTCGGGAAGATCCGCGAATTCCTCGTATGCGAGCCGATTCGAGAGAAGAGAGATATTGCGCTGGGGAATCATGTCAGGTGGCGCGTACGGCTTCGAGTTCCCGAGGACTGATGTTGAGCTGAAGCCGCCAACGCTTCAGGTGCGGCCCCTCCTCCGGGAGCATGGAGTCGAGCGGAGCGTAGGTCGCAGTAAGGGATGCCCGTAATCTTGCAAGTTCGCTTTCCGGCGCCATCCCATACAGGTCTAGCAGGTAGCCCAGGCGCCGGGACACGGCACCGACCCGAAGGCGAAGCGCATAATCCACAAGTTTTGCCGTACGCATGTCTTGGTGACGCATCCATAGGCCTTTGGCGACCTCCGTCACGCCGCCGCAGTATTCGGGCTGGCGGAGCCCGTCGATGACCGTGCGTTCGAGGTCGCTGATGTCTATGGTCTGCTGCTTTGTGACCCAGTGTTTCACAATCCCAAAATATTGTTCGGGCCTAATTAAGACGAATCGGAACTCGTTTCCGTGGAGCTTGCGGCTTCGGATTCGTTTGAGGCTTGAGGCGAACACCACAAGCTGAGGCTGCGTGACCATTCGGTGTATTTCCATCGCCGACGCATGGGAGATAAAACAAGGGGCTTCGCCTGCCAGCCTTACAGCGGTCAGGTACGGATTACCTGCGTATTCGGCGCTGCTCCCAAGCTCCGGTGGTACGATGATGAACAGCCCCGGCTTCAATCGTGACACGAGGCCCCGCCCCACGGCCTTATGAAGCAGACTGCTAGCGAGGTTTGAGCTAAGCCCCGTGATTTTTTCGGCGTCTGCAAGCGTGAACGTCGATTGTGCCCGGTCATAGAGGGTAGCCAGCAGACGCGCCGTTTGGCGTCCCACGGTCTTCAGCACGGCGTTATGTTTTGTGCTCTGTGGTTCGCTCATGGAGCGATCTCCTGCACACAAAAACTAACAGAGGTTATCTTTTGTGTCAAGCAGAATGCCTGTGAGACATTTTATAGCACACATACCATAACCAGGAGGTGAGGTTCCCACACACTGGCAACGGGCGCTTAAGGGCGTATTCAAGGAAGCAGGAATGCCCGATGGACACGCCCACCGATTCCGAGACACGTTTGCAGTGGGCTTGCTTCAGGCAGGAGTGCCGACGGACCGAGTTTCAGTGTTGCTTGGACACAGCAGCATCAAGGTGACGGAAAAGCACTATTCGCCGTGGGTGCGGGCGCGGCAGGAACAGTTAGAGGCCGATGTTGGACGCACATGGGAGTGTGAGTTGATGAACACAAACGGACCGATGGTAAGCGCCCGAGTAACCTAGCTACTTGACACTGTGTTCTGCCCGTCCGTTTTCCATTGTTAGAAGTCGGCATTTCCAAACAAAGGTCATTTCTGGCGAGTTCTCAGTTGAGCCCAAACATAGACGACTGCGAGACTAAAGGGTATTCCAATCCAAGGAACAATTTCGGCCACGGCGGCGTGCGCGAAAGGCAAAACAATTCCAAGGTAGAGAAAATATACGACAGCAAATTTGAGCAGGAGGATTAGCAATTTCTTAAGCCATGGCTTGAGCCTTAGCCAGCGCCATCCTCTGTTTGGTTGGAACGCCGCAGGGTTGATCTCCAAGAATCCCTGGGCGTAACGAGCAGATTTGAACTGAAACACCACCGATGTGTCGCTTACTTCACGGACCCGCACCGCCGGGCCGTACCACACAAGATCGTGCCACCCAATTTTGCCGGCGCATTGGTTGCAGTACGCGACTTCGCAGCCTATATCGCCATGCTTATCGGAGACGGTCACTCTTGTGGAGGGACCGGGTTTAAGACACATCGGGCATATCGGAGGAAATTCAACCTTACCTTTCGGAACGAAAACATCTACCATGATCGTCAGCCGCTAAGAAGGCTGGCCGCTTTTTCCAAATCCGATACGCATGGTCTAGCCTTCCTTACTGCTCCTGGTGGGACTTTCAACGCCTCAGCGAGCCTCTGGGAGAATTGCAATACACTTTCCTTGGCCTCGCGTTCCAGCTGCTCGAAGGATTTCTTATGGTGTTCGAGGTTCTTGTTGTGACTATGACGCTCGCGGCGACGGAATAGCTTGACTTCAAATACGGCATTGACCTCACCTTCGGTGAACCTTGCAACCACCGTATAATCTCCTTTCGGTAACAGGCGCACTTCCGAAATCGCAAAGTTGAGCGGCATAACTCCCCCTCCAAAGAAGGTGCAAGTGACACGCCGGAAATTATACCTCGCACAGCGAGGGGTACGCTAGAGGTACACGGCGCATTTCTAATGCGCGGAGACCGCAGAGCTTCGCTTTGCGCCAGCCAGCGTGTGATAGACTCCTTCCCGTTGGTTTGCCGTAAGCCCAACAATTCAACCCCGGAGGGATTAGTCATGACCGAGACAGAACTTGCCGAGCGCTTGGAAAGGCTCGAACGGGCACATCGGCGGTTCAAAGGCTTTGCCCTTGCCGCCCTGGTACTGGCAACCGCGCTCGCCACGATCTACGCGACGCAGCCTGTGCCCCAGAAGATCACGGCCCATGAGTTTGATGCGCTGGATAACTCAGGAAGTGTGCGGGTGTCGATGGGCATGCGATCAGGCAGGCCGAGCGTTTGGCTCCGCGACGCGCAAGGTAAAATCCGCGTGATGGTGATGATTTCCCCAGACGACGCGGGCATTGATGTGATGGACGCGCAAGAGGAACCCCGCGCGGCCCTGACCGTCAACCCAGACGGTAAGTCGTACATCGGGCTCCTTGGGCCCGGATCTGGGGAGTCAGGTGTATATATGACTACGGCCGCGTCAGGATCGCCACAGATCAGACTCACCGATCCACAAGGTTTTGAAATTGTCTTGGGGAGCACGCGGACGGCCACACCGACCACGGGCGAGACGCACCAATATTCCGCTGCCTCGATTGTCATGTCTGGCAAGGATCACGTTATCTGGCGAGCCCCTTGATGCTTGCTTGGTGGCGCATGTTCTAATGGCGAGCACGCCGGGTGCCGCCGACATTGCATTTTATGTCGGCGACTGTTAAGAAGCAAAGAACAGGCCACAAGTAGGACGCACTAAAGGAGTTGTTGAGCTTGTTCGTGGGAAGCATACATAAAGGTATGCACCCGCGTGTTAGGCTTGGTAAGAAATCCATCAAGATGTCGCAGGAACAATGAACCTCCTTTGCACAACGGCGGGCGTCCAGAGCCTTGAGTTCCAAGATGAAATCGCGGAGTGGAGAAGTGAGGGCCAGCTCATAGAGATTTTGCCACTAGAGCGCATTGCGACTTACCTGCACTTCGACCCGGCAGCCCGCCTAGCTCTCATAGACGCAGTCGTCTGTGACACAGACCCCTACATGTTTGCTTGGAGTTCTGATGACAAACTGGAATACAACTTTGGAGTAGTGAAAGCATTAAGATTGGCCGATGACGTTCACAACCTGCCGCGGACTTGTGCGATGAGGGATGGCAGGAAGTGGAACGCGATCCCATTTATCATCATATCCAGTCCCGCCCTGGTGACCCCAGAGATGCGGCAGGATACACATGCCCACATTCTTCAGCGGTTGTCCCATTACCCCACGCTCATTCTTCGACAGATCAAAAACATCGTAAACGAGTATCACGATACGATCCTTGACGATTATCGCAGAGTGGGAATCATCGTTCGTTTTGAGCATGGAAGGGCTCAGATTCGACCAGCACTAAGGCGGAGACGGCCCGAGCTAGAAACCGAGTACTACTATTCACCGGCAGATCGACGGAGCAACCAGGGCTGGGTCACGGTCAAGAGAGACATCGATGGAATCAGGTTTGACGTGGAGTTGCTTCAGGCGCTCATTGACAAAAAGGTTAACGAAACGGAAATGCACAAGTTTTTCGAGGAGCACCCTGCGATTCTGATGGAAGCCCGTTTAGCGATTCCGATTTCACACAGACCGAATTTTACGAAACCTAAGAATTGGACGCCTGACTTCGCCTTCTGCCCAATTCTGGGACCGAAATCCGACCCTGAGATCGAGTTAATGGAATTGAAGGGTCCCGGTGACCGCACGTTGTCGGGAAGGGTGCATCCGGGTTTTTCGGCAAAAGTCCATAAGGCCATTGATCAAGTAAGAGACTACGGTAGGTGCCTACGTGATCCAGTAAATTTCAAGAGGATATACAACGCCTTTGGTTACATCCCGGATGCGGATGCCTCACGGTTGGCTGTCCTTATAGGGAAAGCACCCTCAAACAATGAGGAGCGAGAAGTCTTTGAGCGCCGTCGAAGCGAGCTCGATGTGCAAATCATCACTTATGACGAAATCCTTCAGACGCAGGCGAGCCACATTGAGCGAGTCCGGCCCCACATTGAACTTAGGTAAGTGGACGCGAAGGGGACGCCAGAGGTACACGAAAAATCCGGCACCATTATGTGATTGAGCAATAAGGAAATAGGCTGGCGGAGGGGGTGGGATTCGAACCCACGTGCCCGCTTTTGGCAGGCAAGACGCTTTCGAGGCGCCCTGCGTTGGGAACTATCCCTGATGCTTTGACACCATCATCAAAACTAAGTGGGTTCGCGTCTGGGCGGCGTGCTCCTGTTTCCTTACGGGTGCGCGGGTTGATGTCCCGAAGTGCGATTGGCGCTGACGGTAGAGTTCACGAGCGCGCGACGCACGGCATCCGGCTCACGGTCGATCACGGTCAGGAAGGCCCGCGCAGCCCCTGAAGGCACAACGCGTCCTTGCTCCCATTCCTGGATCGTGCGGACGCTGACGCCAACATATGCCGCAAACCGGCTCTGGCTCATGTGGATTTTCCTGCGAATGCGCGCGGTGTCAATTTCATCGGGGATATGGACAACCGCGGCGTCACTTTCGCCCTTGGCGAAGGCCAGGGCCTGTTTGGCGCTGGTGATCATGCGTTGTCCCGCGGTCGGTTTCTTCCTGGCCATGGTCACTTCCTCCTTCGGTAAGTATCGGCAATGGCGGCAAGTATGGTTTTGAACTGGTTCCGCTCTTTCTGCGACAAGTCCGTTTTTTCGTTCTTCGCAAACACGTTCAGCAGAAACACGGGAATATCTTCCCCGCTGTAGAACGTGATAACCCGGTAGCCGCCGCTTTTGCCTTTCCCCTTTCCGGCGAAGCGAAGCTTGCGCGCGCCTCCCGTACCCGGGATTTCGTGGCCGGCATCGGGTTGTGCCGCCATAAAATCCACGATTTCCTTACGTTCGTCGTCGGACAGTCCCGTCGCTTTTGCATCCCGGAGATACGACTCTGTTTCGACGACGGTTTGCATGGGCTCACTCTACGTTAAAAACGTATACCTGTCAACTAGGCTAACGGCCAGTTCGTGAAGGTAGGGTAGTGTCTCAGTTTGGACTTGTAGCGGCGAGTTTACCTCGCCACATGGCGGCATAAAGCCGCCCCTACATCAAACTGAGACACTACAGAAGGAAGAGTTGGCTGACCGTTTCGGTGAACCGTCAAGACACAAGTTGGCGCTACGCCAGGTCTTTGACTGTCAACTGTTGACTGTGAACTGTTAACTGGTTTTCTGGCGGAGAGGGTGGGATTCGAACCCACGTGCCCGCTTTTGGCAGGCAAGACGCTTTCGAGGCGCCCCCGTTATGACCGCTTCGGTACCTCTCCGGCGGATTGGAAACTCGAAAATGGAAAATCGAAAATAGCTACCTACCCAATCTCCTACGTGTTTCTTCTCCGTTTGCGGAAGAACTCGCGCAGAATTTCTCCGCATTCCTCTTCCAGCACGCCGGAGACAACCTCAACCTGATGGTTCACTTTGGGGTGGTTGAGGACGGCGAGGGCTGACCCGCACGCGCCCGCTTTAGGATCCGGCGTGCCGTAAACCACTCGTCGCAGGCGTGCTTGGATAATCGCGCCGGCGCACATTGCGCAAGGCTCAATTGTAACATAGAGGTCGCAGCCTTTCAGCCGGTAGTTTCCGAGCTTCTTTGCCGCGCGCCGCAACGCCAGGACCTCTGCATGGGCTGAAGGGTCCGACAGGCCGAGGGGACGATTGTGCGCCCGAGCGATAATCTTCTCATCCCGGACCACTACCGCGCCGACGGGGACTTCCCCCTCCGAATCGGCCTTTTGTGCTTCCCGAAGTGCGCGCCGCATGAAATCTGCGTCCGCCTGTGGAGAAGTGGCAGGTGACAATTGCCGGCTCATTGGGTTATCGTAACAACGAAGAATGAAAGTTGAAACTAGAAATCAGAGAGCAGAAATCAGAAACTGGAAAGTAAAGCAGAAAGCAGAAATTAGAAATCAGAAAGCAGAAATCAGAAACTTGTAGCCAGTGTTCTTTCCAGATGCGACTTGCAATGGCAGGGCTTATACTTTCTGATTTCTGGGTTGTCATTCTGAGCGAAGCGAAGAATCTCTGTAGTTGCTTTTGGGCTCGGCGGGGTACGATGAACTGCGGAGATTCTTCGCTTCGCTCAGAATGACAGCGGTTGGTGAAGTGGATCGTTTCTGATTTCTACCTTATTTCGAAAGGAGATCTCATTTCGATGATTAACCGAAGAGATTTCATACGGAGTACTGCCCTAGGCGCTGCAACCATGGTTGGAGGGTCTGGGTTAACGCGCAATCTTTTTGCAAACCCTTACGGTAAACCCATTGGCCTGCAGCTCTACACGCTGCGTGATGAACTCGAGAAGGACGTACCGGGCACGATCAAAAAAGTGGCCGCCATCGGCTACAGAGAAGTCGAGACTTATGACCTCTACGGGATGCCAGCGAGCCAATTCGCAAAGCTGCTGAACGACAACGGCCTTACAGCGCCCAGCGGCCACTACATGCTGAAAGATATAAGGACGCATTGGGAAAAGTCCATCGGTGAAGCCAGAGATTTGGGTCTTAAGTACATGGTGAATGCCATCCTGGAACCCGAGGATCGAAAGTCCTTTGACGACTATAAGCAGCTTGTGGACGTGTTCAATAAAGCCGCTGAGCAGACGCACCAGGCAGGCATACAGTTCTGCTACCACAACCATAATTTTGAATTCAAGAAATATGGTCAGACCACTGCTTATGATTACCTTCACAAGCATTTGGATCCCAACCTCGTACAGTTCGAAATGGACTGTTTCTGGGTTATACACGCCGGCCAGGACCCGGTGACTCTCTTCAAGAAATACCCGGGCCGTTTCCCGTTGCTGCACATCAAGGACCTGAAGGCCGGGAATCCACCCACAACAGAGTTTGACGCCAGGATGGGATTATTTGCCGAGGTGGGGAAGGGGACTATTGATTGGAAGCGCATCTTCGCGGCAGCGCCCCAGGGCGGCATGAAGCATTTCTACGTGGAGCAGGATTATTGCGAGGTCCCGCCGCTGGAGAGCGTCAAGATCAGCTACGAATACCTGCACCACCTGACCGTGTAAGGTACTTGGCCTCGAGCGGCTCGACCGCCTGCTGTGCGTGAAGGCTCCGCCTTTGTGGGGGGGGCACGACCCCCTCACCCGGCCCGCCCCGGCTGAAGAAAACGCCAGTGCGGTCCACCCTCTCCCCCAAGGGGGAGAGGGGCGGAGTTTGGACAATTGGCAAGGTGTGTCGATCTCCCCGGTGTCATTCCGATCCCGCAGTCGCGGGAGAGGAATCTCGCTTTGGTTCTTTCCTTCGCCCATGCCCCATTTAGGCCGTCTTCCCGCCTGGGCTCAGAGCAAGATTCCTCTCCCGCGACTGCGGGATCGGAATGACAACACCCACAGAGGTTTCTCAGCTTCCTGTTGGCGCGACCGGCTACTGGCCCAGGGGGAGAAGTTGCCCTTTCTCCAGGTGGCGCGTCACGGAGGCGTGGCGTGCGGCGCGCGGATCGTGTGTTACCAGGATGATGGTTTTCTTAAAGTCCCGGTTCAATCGGGAGAGTATATCGAGAATCTCTTCGGCAGAGTGCGCGTCCAGGTCGCCCGTGGGTTCATCGGCCATGAGCAGCGTGGGGTCGGTAACAATGGCGCGCGCAATCGCCACCCGTTGTT
>JBEKME010000159.1:0-12500 GCA_050008675.1 Terriglobia bacterium | reverse complement strand
CGGTTCCGTGGTGGCTGGTTGCCGGAG
The DNA here is from genome assembly GCA_050008675.1 of Terriglobia bacterium. Lineage (GTDB taxonomy): Bacteria > Acidobacteriota > Terriglobia > UBA7540 > UBA7540 > CAVROP01. Next base: position 12,473 of record JBEKME010000159.1, on the reverse strand, counting down.
CGATTGGTTTTGCCATCGTGATCAGCATGATCTCCGGGCTCTATCCGGCCGCGCGCGCCGCCAGGCTGGATCCCGTGCAGGCTCTTCGCTACGAATGATGCAAGCGAGGCGTTGTCCTGCTTACCTGTGCAATTCGTTCCGGGGTGACCCCCTCACCCGGTCCCGCAGGGCGGGACCTCCCTCTCCCCCAAGGGGGAGAGGGTAGCAAATTGAAACCTCCTGACGCAGTCGAGGGCCGAAAGTCGAAAAGGGCGATAGCGCAAAAATGTGTGCGACAGCCTGCACAGATTCACTGTCCTCACGCCGACGTGATTTGACCCCGACCGCTACGGTACTAGAGCGTTGATAAGGCCAGTGCCATTCGGACTGCCCCAGCCAGTGACCAAGTCGTAGCCCTTCACTGCCGAATACGTGCTATTGCTGCCGCTGGTGATGTCATGGAAGGCGGTGGAATAGCTCGACCCCAGGCCAATCGTGTAAATAGCCGGGTTGATAAAGCCGACAGTCTTCGGGGGGCTGGTGTTGGCGACAGACTGTTGATTAACCAACGCCACAAAGGCGGCCCACCGAGGCGCCGCAAAGCTGGTTCCGCCCCACCCTCCCTCGCAGGTGCCGTCGTAACAGATGTAATTGTCCGTGTTCGCTTCGGCGGCAACGTCCGGGGAATTCCGCAAAGTCTTGGATCCTTTGTTGGCCGTGGTGATAACTCCCGCGGTCTTCTGGTAGCTGGGAATCGCGATGTTGTTTGGAGAAATCCCACCGCCGCTGTCGCTCCAGGCAGTTTCCGATTTCCAAGGGCCACCCGCGCTACTGGTAGTTAGGTCCGTGCCGCCCACCGATGTGACATAGGCATCGTCCGCCGGGTAAACATAACGGGACCTGTTCCCGTACGCGCCGCTGTCGCCGGATGCCACAAACAGATTCTGCCCCTGCGCCGCGAACTCCTTGAATATGGTGTCGTCACTGGTTGGGTCGGCCGGACTCCAGCCCCACGAGCAACTCAATGTCTTGGCAGCATTTTGCGATGCCATCTTGTTAAAGATGCTGACATCGCTGGTATCGGACACGTAGACGATCACCGAGCTCAAGCCCGGCGCCATGGAGATCGCCACTTCGATGTCCAACGCCTGTTCGGTATCATCACAGCGCTTCGTGCAGCTCAGGCTGGATCCATCCGTCGAGACGCCGTTCACAGCGACGGTGCGCGTTTGCCCGACCTTGGCGAAGTAATTGTTGACGTCAGTAATGTTGTAACCTGCGAATTCAAGCAGCCCGACTGACTGGCCCTTACCGGTGAGAGCAGTTCCGCCATAGTAGGCCGCCCTCATGTCGCTGCCGATAAAGTATCCACTGGGCCCTGAGCCGCCGGTTTGGCCGGGTTTCGCTGCCGCATCTCTCCTCAGACTGGCGGGATGCGGGATCGAGAAATTATCCAGGCCCGAAATGTGCCACAGCGGCACCCGCAGGTCCGGCGATGGCTCCCGGTCCGGCGAGTAGAATGTGCGCGGTTCAGTCGGGTGCTGATAGAGGCCCATGGTCACTTGGAAAGCACTCTCGATATCCGCCACCGACCCCGTGACATTCACGACCATGCGATTCGGGAAGGTGCCGGTCACCGTCAAGCCGTTCTGTTCTGCGAAACGAACCACCGCGGCGTAATCCTCCTCGGTGGGAGCAAACCGCTCAGTGAACTCCGGCACGCTAAGGAACTGATGGAACGAGGGGCTTTGGGGATCGTAGAGTTCTTGCAACAGATCGTCCAGCTCTGACTCGTTGCGCAGGGGAAGAGCGATGTTCAGGCGCAAGGACTGAGTAGCGGGCAGCCAGTTCAAGAACGTCGCCTCCCCGCTTATTACCTCTTGACGCACGTGACGCGTCGACATGGACTGTGCCTGCGCCTGGGTTTCCATGACGAAGAGGAGCATGGCCGAACACAGCAGCACATACAGTCCTCGTAGAACTGCCCCTCCATAGCTTTTTCCTGATTGGTTCATGAGTTGGCTCCTTTGGCTCTCGAGAATGCCGAATCTCTCCTTTTGAGAGGCGGCTATGATGGTACTCAATTTAAATTGTGTGGTCAATAACGAGCCTTTTCCGTCATACTCCTTGTGTGAACTGGGATTTCCGCTTTCATTTTCCGCCCTGCCGGTAACCTACACCCGGACGCCTCAGAACGTAATAGTACTTTCGGGTTTGCAGTGCGAGGTGCCTCAGCGATCACGGAAGGGGTCAGTGTTACCTCTCTTGTACCAACGCCAGCCTCTACATCGGAAGCAAAATTGAAGCTGAAAACAAATGCCAGCACGCTGACAGAGAAGGAGCCGAATCCAAATCTTCGAAACATGGGCGCTCCTTAAGCCAACCCTCGACTCTCGTCTGCACATCGTATGCAAATAGCTACTTGTCTGTGCACCAAAAGCACTGCACCGCCCTATCGTTCCAATGATCTTAACATTAGCTCCAATCACGTGACAGGTCAAGCAAAGGCAGTGGGCAGCTTGATTTTTCTCATTCAACTGGGTCAAAGAGCGAGGATAGGGTGCCCAACATGCCCAGTTGCGTTGATGCAAAGAACCTTCGTCGTTGCATTCCCCCTTCTTAGGGTATCGGCACCGACCCGGTAACACTTTAGGGGGAGCCCTAATACTCCTCAGTTTCCAGATTCAGGGTCAGGGTCGCGTCAAAGTCCCGTCGGCGGGCCTGCCCCGAAGGGGCCGAAGGTCATTAGTCCCGCAGTCGCGGGGTGAAACCCACGGGAAGCGTCGTCCGTGGATGTTCGACCCCTTCGGGGTCGAATATCTCTTGGCTCCTTGTCCGTAGGTTTCATCCCGCGACTGCGGGACTAATGATCTTGTTCCCCTTCGGGGAACTTCGCGGACTTTGACGCGAGCCTGGGATCAGGGTCCTTAGGCCTTTTCTTATTCGAAAATCCAGCTAAGATAGAGAGGATATCATGGAAGTGTTAGTGATTTCCGTGCTACCGCTTGTTGCAGCAGCGACTTCCTGCTCTGCCGTTGCAGGGGAAGTATGGCGTTCACGTGGAGGACTTTGATGCAACCGTCGGATGTGGGCTCGAACACCGCGAACCTAACCGAGCTTTTCTGTGGACCGGACCACCCACCGGCACAGACCCTGGAAGAGCGCGCGCGGCGAGAAGACCCTGCGCTGTTAAAGACCCTGCTTGAACAAATGCTCCTGATTCGCCGCTTCGAGGAAAAGGCGGCGGAACTCTACACGTTGGGAAAGATTGGCGGCTTCTGCCACTTGTACATCGGCCAGGAGGCGGTGGCGGCGGGAGCAATTTCGACGCTCGAACCTGATGACTACATCCTGACGTCCTACCGTGAGCACGGGCACGCCTTGGTGAGGGGAATGGACCCGGGCGAGGTGATGGCGGAGTTGTGTGGGAAGCAGAGTGGCGTCTCGAAGGGTAAAGGCGGGTCGATGCACCTTTTTGACAAACGCCGGCGCTTCCTGGGGGGACATGCCATCGTGGGAGGTCAGATCCCGCTTGCGGTTGGGGCGGCTTTTGCCTCCAAGTACCTTAAGCAGCCGCGCGTCACGCTCTGCTTTTTCGGCGAGGCGGCAGTCAATATCGGATCGTTCCATGAGTCGCTGAACTTGGCGGCGCTGTGGAAGCTGCCGGTGGTGTTCATCTGTGAGAACAACCGCTTCGGGATGGGCACGCCGATCGAGCGCGCTTCATCTCTCTACGACCTTTCGCAGAAAGCCTGTGCGTACAACATGGCGCGCACCTGGGTGGACGGGATGGATGTTCTGGCGGTTCGAGAAGTGCTCAAAGAGGCCGTCGAGCGAGCCCGGAAGGGGAGCGCCCCCACCCTCATCGAAGCCCGCACTTATCGCTTTATGGGCCATTCGATGTCAGATCCCGCGCACGGCCACTACCGCACCAAATCGGAAGTCGAAGAGCAGCGTCACCACGACCCCATCAAGACTCTGACAGCCGCTCTTGAAACGATCGGCCTAATCGACTCTGAGTTTCTGGAAGAGCTGGATCAGAAGATCCGCGATATCGTGGAGGAAGCCGTAGCCTTCGCCGAACGCAGCCCTGAGCCAGAACCGCAGGAGCTTTATACGGACGTATACGTGGGCTGAGAGGCAGGATTCAGGATTCGGGATTCAGGATTCAGGGGACGCTGGTCCCGAATCCGGCTGCTGAGTCTGACCTCTGGTGGGATTCGGGTTCGTAAGAACAGGATTGGGATTCGGATCAGGGGACGGTCTTCCTGAATCCTGAATCCTGACTCCTGAATCCTGGAGTAAGGATGATTTTCTATGTCGATCATGACTTATCGTGAGGCGTTGAATCAGGCCATGCGTGAAGAGATGAGGCGTGATGAGACTATCGTCCTGATGGGTGAAGAGGTAGGCTTCTACCAGGGGGCCTACAAGGTCAGCAAAGGGATGCTGGAGGAGTTCGGGCCGATGCGCGTGCTGGACACGCCCATCACCGAGCTTGGTTTTACGGGTCTTGGCGTTGGGGCCGCCATGGTGGGCCTGCGGCCGATCGTCGAGATGATGACGTTCAACTTTGCGCTCCTGGCGCTCGACCAGATCGTGAACGGCGCGGCCAAGATGCTCTACATGTCGGGGGGGCAATTCCCCATCCCCCTGGTGATTCGTGGTCCAGGCGGCGCAGGGCACCAACTTGCCGCACAACATTCGCAGGCGCTGGAATCGTGGTTTTGCCACGTTCCGGGATTAAAGGTGGTCATGCCCTCCACATCCGCGGATGCCAAAGGACTGCTCAAGACGTCCATTCGTGACGGCAATCCTGTGGTCTTTATTGAGTCTGAGGTGCTTTACGGGACGCGCGGGGAAGTTCCCGAGGGCGAGTGTCTGATCCCATTGGGAGTCGCCGACATCAAACGGCGGGGCAAAGACGTTACTCTGATCGCTCATTCCAAGATGGTATTCGTGGCGCTCGAGGCCGCCGCCGACCTGGAGAGAGAAGGTGTCGATGTTGAAGTGATTGACCCTAGAACGCTCCGCCCGCTCGACACCGTAACTCTTGTGGAATCGGTAAAGAAGACGAACCGAGCGGTCATTGTGGAGGAAGGTTGGCCGTTCTGCGGGGTGGGGGCGCAGATCGTTGACGTCCTCCAGTTAGGTGCTTTCGATTACCTCGATGCGCCGATCTTGAGGGTAACCGGCGCGGATGTGCCCACACCCTACGCGAAGAATCTGGAGCACTTGGCCTTTCCAGACAAACAACGTGTGAAGGAAGCGGTGAATAAAGTGCTTTACCGGATGTAGGGGGACGGCTTGCCGTCCCCTTGGGGTAGGGCAAGCCCTACCCCTACATGCAACCCGTGAGTGAGGATTAATGATGGTTAAGGTACTGATGCCGAAAGGCAGCGATACGATGACAGAGGGTAAGGTTCTCAAATGGCTCAAAAAGGAAGAGGACCAGGTCTCGACTGGAGAAGCCGTCGTCGAGATTGAGACTGACAAGGTCAATATGGAAGTCGAGGCGATGGGCAGCGGCGTGCTGCGCAAGATTCTTGTTCAGGCTGGTAAGGTGGTCCCCGTAGGAGAGTTGCTGGCTCTCATCGCCAAGCCGGATGAGGATATTTCCTCGCTGGTCAAAGGTGAAGGCTCGGCGGGCGCGGAACCCCCTGCTGGGAGTACTGTCCCGGCCTCAGCGCCCGTAACGGCCGCGCCTCAGCGCCCCGCCGCCAGTGCCTCGCCGGCGGCCGGAGGAGTAGTCACGGCTGCAGGGCAGGGTCTTCAACCTCCCGCTCACGAACCCGCAAATGGCGGACGGGTTTTGGCCTCGCCGCTCGCCCGAAGAATGGCTCAGGAAAGGGGCTTTGACCTGAATCGTATCGCAGGCTCGGGTCCGGCAGGGAGGATTGTGCGCCAGGATGTGGAACGCGTTGCGGCCCTGGCAGTTGAAGCCAGGGCGGCGCGCGTTCCTGCGGCTGGAAGCGCGGGTGCGCACCCGCCCGCTCCGGCGCCCACGTTGCCAAGACGGCCCGCGCCCGCCCCCACCGGTCCGGAGTTCTACGACGAACCCCTGAGCTCCATGCGAAAAGTCATCGCCACTCGTCTGGTGCAGAGTAAGGCTCCTGTGCCGCACTTCTACCTTACGATTGAAGTGGACATGGGCCGCGCGAAAGAGTTGCGTGAATCGGTGGAGGCTTTGAACCCGGAGTTGAGCCTTTCTTATAACGATATCATCCTCAAAGCCTGCGCAGCCGCGCTCCAGTTGCATCCGCAAGTGAACGCATCCTTCCAGGGTGAGGCGGTCCGCTACTACCGCCGCATTCATCTCGGCGTTGCCGTAGCCGTGGACGAGGGTGGACTGATCACGCCGGTGATTCGCAATTGCGAGGGCAAGAGCCTTCAGGACATCTCGCGGGAAGCGAAAGATCTCATCGCTCGGGCGCGCAGCCGCAAGCTGAACCCGGACGAGTACACCGGCGCCACGTTTTCCCTCTCCAACCTCGGCATGATGGGGATTGAGGAGTTTTCGGCTGTGATCAACCCGCCGGAGGGCGCAATCTTAGCCGTGGGCGCGGTGGCGGAGAAACCTGTGGTGGTGAAGGGCCAGGTCGAAGTGGGCCTCCGCTGCCGCATGACGCTCTCCTGCGACCATCGCGTGGTGGACGGCGCCACCGGCGCGCGGTTCCTCCAGACACTCAAACAGATTCTCGAGAATCCGGTTTATCTGGCTTTCTAGAACAGTTCACAGTCGACAGTTGACAGTCGACAGTCCAGCACGGGGCCAGCCCACATGACCGCCTACAGACAGATGCCTGCACTCAACGGCGTTGCGTTCCTGGTTGTCTTCCTGTTGTGTGCACTTGGCACAGACGCTGAGCAGGTTGGATGCACGAAGCGGGTTGTCCACCTCACGATTACGGAAAGCCAGATTGCGGAAATCGAACAAGGCACAACGCAGGGTCATCAACCCTGGCGCAGCAATCCCTACATAGTGGCAGAGGCGGCGCTGGCACAGGTAGAGTCAGGCATCAACCCACGCACGGCCGATTCGATTCCTTACAAACGCACTGTTCTTTCACCGGTACATCAGCTGTTCAAATTTGAGTTGAATGACTCCCGTCACGTTGATGAAATTTCAGTGCGGCGACTTCATTGGCATAATCCCCGAACGGGAAAAACGGAGTTGACGGGGGTGTGGTGGGCTACAAAAGCTGTGATTTCGGACTGTGCGATCCCAGCCCGGAAGTAGACGAAAACGTTCTGGCCTTCCCCGTAGTTCCCAACCAGCCTGTACCCGCGGCAAGCTTCGTTTCCCTACCTTCTTGTCTTAGGGCATCGGCTGGGGATCCTTGCGTGCCGTCGTTTGCTTCCCCACCACTACTTGGCGACCCGTGGCGTAGGGAATCCAGACCTCCATGGCGCCCGGAAGCCGATTAGCCCAGGCGTAATAGGGGATGAAAGTCAGGTTAACCTCCCTCTGCTCGCTTCTGGAGGTCCGCTCGATGGTCTGATACAGTGGTTCTTCGGAAAGCGGCTTGGGCGTGGCCATGCCTTTGTGCTTCAACACCACGATTCCCCCAAGCATGTCGGGGCGAAACTCCGACGTAAACCCCCAGCTCGGACCGGCGCTCGTCGACAGCGCAACATCGAAAATAGATCCTCGCTCCTCCTGGTCCATCTGCTCCAGGCAATACAGCAGGGGTCCACGCTGCACAGCAACTCTTCCAAAATCCTCACGAACGAGGGAATTGGCCGCCACCAGGTGCGGGGCCATGTCCAACTGCAAGCGAACGGTGCTTTCGGCCTTCCACTCCCGACGAAGGGCGAAATAGTCGCCCGGTTTTGGCTTTCCGGGAGCGGGCTTGCCCTCCAACGTAACCGTGGCCTTGCTCGCCCAGGCCGGAATTCGCAGATAGAGCGTGAATGTTGCCGCCTTGGCCGGGCTGATTTTCAAGCTGATGTCGCCGTCCCAAGGGTATTTCGTCTGCTGGACGAGCTTGAGCCCTGTGCCGTCCTCCAAATGCCAGTCGAGCGTGGAAGAGTGGTAGAGATTGACATATACGCCAGAGGGGCTGGTCGAGTAGAGATAGCCAGGAATCGAAGCGAAAGTCCGCTCGAGGTTCGGGGGGCAGCACGTGGTATCGTACCAGGGCTGGCGAATGTCTTCCTCGCCTCGGGACTCCAGGGGATTGCGATAACAATAGAGCGTCCCGGAAAGTGACATGCCGGAGTTGATTCCGTTGTAAAGCGCCTTTTCAATGACGTCGGCGTAGGGAGCCTCGGCGTCAGCCGCCAGCATCCGCCAATTCCACATCATGTTGGCAATGGCCGCACAGCTTTCTGCATAGGCCCGCTGGTTGGGGAGGTCATAGGCCACGCCCACCGATTCCCCCTCCGCGTACGATCCCACTCCGCCCGTGATGTACATTTTCCGTTCGACTAAGTCTTTCCAAAGCCGGCCGAGGGTTTCGCGATATTCGGCATCGCCTGTCTCGAGGTAGTAGTCCGTGGCTCCGCTGCACGCGTAAAGAGCCCGCACCGCATGGCCTACAACTTCGAGTCGTGAAGTGAAAGGTATCCCACTGAACAGGTACGTCACCTGGTCGTCAGTGAGTTGCAAGCGCAGCTTTTCGCCGGTAAACAGATAGTTGACGAAATCCAGATAGCGCTTGTCGCCGGTAGTGCGGTAAAGCTCTACCAGCGCCATTTCAAATTCCGGGTGTCCGGTCAAAGCGGGTTTCTTTTCCGGTCCAAGGGTCTGCAATACATAGTCGGCATACTTGATCCCGCCATCCAGGAGCTTCCTGTCCCCCGTGGCGCGGTAATAGGCGATGGCAGCCTGCAAGAGATGACCCAGGCAGTACAACTCGTGGCTGCGGTACATCTCGGAAAATCGCAGCTTGGCGCGATCCCCCACGTAGTAAGTGTTCAGATATCCGGAGGGTTCTTGGGCCGCCAGCACATCGTCAATGAGCTTATCAAGCGTCTCGCGAAGTTGCGGCCGGTCACCTGATTGCAGAACGAACGCGACCGCTTCCATCCACTTGTAGAGATCGGAGTCGGTGTAAACGGGCCCCTTCCGGCCCGCATTCTTGCGGCCCGAAAGACGCCGAAAGTTGTCCACCACACCGTGTTCTTCCAGGAGTCCCAGCAAGGTGGGGATGCTTTTTTCCGCATTCGTCCGCATCCGCTCAGACCAGAACCCGTCACCCATGGTTACGGCGCGAATGGGCACCGAATGTAACTTTGCCTTGAGACTTGCGGATGTATTGATGATTCCTTGCGCTTTCCAGGGTTCATTCCCCGCCTGCGCAAACGTTGCGATCGCGAAAGCCAGACAGGCACCGAGCAGGAACGAAATCCTGCAGAGAAAACGGATAACTCTAGAACTCATCGGAAAACCCTCCTGGTCGAGAGTCGAAATTCGAAAATCGAAAATCGAAATTCGAAAATCACCCCGAGTTTCGATTTTCGAGTTTCGAATTTCGAGCTTCGGCCCTTCGACTCCTCGACTCTTCAGGGCAGCAGCGGCATGACGGCGCGTTCAAATTCCTCAAACGTCGTCACACCCTGCCAGCTTTCAACCAGCCGTCCCTCCCGGTCGTAAAGAAAGGTGGCAGGAATGCCACCGCCCCAGCGTGGATTGATGGAATTCACGAGCGCCTCATAGTCCTTGAAATGCTGCCGGTAACTCCCGAAATTCGCTCCCTGCGATTTCAAGAACCGTTCGATGGCGGAAACGGACTCTGGCTCATCCATGGAGATCGCCACCACCGAGAGCCCGTGGCTGCGGTAGGTATTGTGGAGGCGGACCAGGTTAGGGAATTCCTCCCGGCAGGGCTCGCACCACGTAGCCCAGAAATTGACCACCAGAACCCGGCCTCGCTGCTGAGCCCGCAGCCGGTCCCATCCGTTTTCATCCAGATCAACAATTCCCCTGGGCGGCGGCGGTTCGGAAGGAATCACGGAGTGCGAACAGCCTGCGCAGAGAAGCAGAGCGGCTATTCCGAAAGCCCAAAGCAGCCTGATTTTGCAATCCAAGGCGCGATCCACTCTAACCCGCTTTAACACGCTTAATGGTGCAGCCGAACGCCTTTGTCTCCGTCACGCTGGCGGATTTCCCGGCTAGCACGGCGTCGAGTGCCGGGCGGATTTCATCATCCGTGGTCTTGTCAGGGTTGGTGGTGGGCTGGTGACTGTTCCCAAGCGCCCCGTGGTAACGTAGCGTCCATTGACTGTCCAAAAGAAATACTTCGGGTGTCACGGAGGCGCCCAGCCGGTCGGCGATTTGGTTCCCCTCGTCTTTGAGAATAAGGAAGTCGAGGCCGTGAGCGCGAGCGTGTTCCCCCACCTCCGCGACAGGTTCCGTCTTGTTGGCATTGATTCCGATGAAGGCAACTCCCCGGCTCTCGTACTCATGCGCCAGGCTGGTCATCACGTGATTGAAGGCATTGGAGTAAGGGCAGCGGGTGGCGATGAAGATGACCGCCACAGCCTTCTTTCCCTCAAAGTCGTAGAGCCTATGCGCCTTGCCGTTGACATCCTGAAGCGTGAAATCGGCCATCTTCTCTCCCACCTTGATCTTCGCGCCAGGTAACTCGCCGCCTCTACAGGCAGTCCAGAGAAGGAACAACCCCAATCCAAATACAACCGCAATCCTCATTCTGCTCATGGGCACCCCGCCTACGGGAACTCTACTAACCAAAGCAGAGGTAATTATAACAGGTTGCAGCACTAGTCTGATACTTCCGCCCCTTTCGGGTGCTGGTGTCATTTGGAATGGCGTCCCTTACGAAACGCGGGTCATTCCCGTCCCGCCATGGCGGGAGGAATCCAGTCCGTAGACAGCGCACTTCCGAAGGTTTGCGGAGTGGATTCCCGCTTTCGCGGGAATGACTGCGGCTTGCGACGCCCATATCTCGCAAATGACGCCAGTACCCCTTTTCGATGTGTTACACGACGGTGAATTTCTTCACCGAATAACTGGCGCAATGGGCTTCCATCTTCAACCACACATGTTGATGGAGTGCAGTCGCCACCCAGTTGAGTCTGAGTTCTTCGCTCTGAAATTCGATGACCAGCCGATAGTGATCGGCCTCGGGTGTGGAATGCAGGAGAGCCACGCCGGAAAACCCGGGTTGGGCCGAGATCGCCGGGCGAAAGACATCACAGAAGGTCTTCTCCAGCTCCGGGCCCGCCCCAGGCTGAAGCTGCAAGTCGACATGTAGGGCTACCATAGTTGCCTCAGCAAGGAAGTTTGAAGGTTTTGATGGCGGTGGTACTCATTACTTTCGCATAGGTTTCAGGATCGAGATTCAGTGCTTTGAATTTTGCCACTTCCACAGGGATGTTGGTGGTGAGGTCGGCGCCCATCATGACGCGGTCCGGGCCAATGGTCTGGATCATCCAGAGGATGTCTTCGCCGATGCACCACGAGGTCTCGAGATAAAGGTTGTCGCACACGGACGCCGCCACCTGGGCCTCCGCCGAGAAAACCCCAAATCCCGCGTGAGCGAGAATGATTTTCAAGTTGGGATACTTGCGGGCCGGCGGAATACAGAGGGAAGGCAAAGCAAAAGGGATGCCGGGGCCGGTGTGGACCATCACCGGCACACCCAAATCATGCCCCGTCTGGAAGACCATGTTGCCATCCTCGCTAAGTGGCAGCACCCCGTGCCCAATGGTGTGCAGCTTGACTCCTACGAATTTCAACTCGCGCACGCAACGTTCCACTTCCCGCTCATAGGCGGAGCGATCGCGGTGAGGGTTCAGACTGGCCAGGCCAAAGAACCGCCCCGGGTACTTGGCGCCAAGCTCAGCAATTCGGTCGTGGGCTTTTGCAGGGTCCTCCGCCCCGGGAAATGGTTGGACGATCATGGCATGGATTCCGGACTCGTCCATTCTCCGCCGCAAGTCGTCCTCGGTTGCTTTGAGCCCAAACACACGACATTCGCCCAAATGCTCATGGGCGTCGACGATCTTCAAGACTTCGGACATGGTTTTTCTCCTCCTTAACAGCATGGCACACGGCGCGCTCGCCTATGACATTCTCAGGAGCCAGCGCACCGCGTTCTTTTGGATTTTGTAGTACTCCGGTTGCCACAAGGCATGGAGCGTGTGCCCCGCCGCCGTGAAGACCACGCGACCTTTTCCGAAATTATACGCCCAGGCACTGATGGCCGTCGTGCCATAGGTTTCGAACTCCAAACCGTCGATGTTCTCGCTGCGCAGGAGGATATCCTTAGGGTCTTTATCGTAGGTCACGTAGTGCTGCTCGTCATTCACCATGAAATCCTGGATGCCTTGCGTGATGGGATGCTCATGGTTGACCACCTTGACCTTAAAGGGGCGCAGGGGTGGGTGGCCGACATACGCACCGCCCATCACTTCCCGGAAGTTCTTGGAAAAGAGCGAGACATTGCTACTGTTGTGATAGGCGTAAAGGCCGCCCCCTGCCTGTACGAACTCCTTGATCGCCTTGCCTTGCTCTTCGCTGATCCAGC
>JBEKME010000158.1:0-12627 GCA_050008675.1 Terriglobia bacterium | reverse complement strand
CGGCCTTCGAACAACGTGTGCGAGAGGGGCTTTTCCTGGTACACATCTTTCCCCGCTTCACAGGCGGCGATCATGGGAATGGCGTGCCAATGGTCGGGCGTGGCAATGATGACCGCGTCGATGTCTTGGTGCTCGAGCAGGCGGCGAAAATCCTTGTAGGTCTTCGCCTTGCCCAGCGTCATCACAGCCGCGTCGTCGAGGTGGGGTTCATAGGGATCGGCAATCGCCACGCAGTCAACCTGGCCCGTTCGCAGGAAATCGCGCAAGTCCGCCTGGCCCATGCCGCCGGCTCCGATCAGGCCAATGCCCACACGGTCGTTGGCTCCCAGAACATTGCGTACTGCGGGCCCCGCCGACAGCGCCAGGCTGGCTGCTGCCATCGCCGCGGTCTTATTAAAATCTCTACGGGAAATCTTTGGTCTCTCCATAATACCTCCTTGATAATGATGGCCTTTGCGCTGCCGCTTTCCGCATAGGATTGCCCCACGAGGGCTTAGGCCAATCACTGGCGAAGGCGAGAACACCCAAGGGCATCACATATGGAAGCGATGCAGACTGCTGCCGCATGCATTCCGGGCCGGAACTATACTACAAGGCGAGGGCGTGAAGAAAGGTGAAAGTCCAAGCGGTCAAGGCTACGTCAAAGCTCCAGAAGTGCAACAACCTAAACTCGACCCGCACGCTTGCTTTCCCCACGGCCGAGTGGTGACCGGAGGGAACTTTCAGCGCTCCACGCGCGTGCTAGGAACGGAGCCCAGCATGCCACTGTTGATTGAAAACTTATCCAAGACCTACCCGAACGGCGTCAAAGCTCTCGACAACGTTTCGCTGGACATATCCTGCGGCATGTATGGCTTGCTGGGTCCGAATGGGGCCGGCAAGACTACGCTCATGCGCACCGTGGCGACGCTCCAGGAACCTGACAGGGGCAGCGTGCGGCTTGGCGATATCGACGGCCTACGCCAAAAGGACGAAATCCGCCGCCGGCTCGGCTATCTGCCACAAGAATTCGGTGTCTACGCCAGGATCTCCGCCCAGGACATGCTCAACCGCTAGAGTAGATTGGCGGAACCGTCCCTTCGGGAGATCGCAGACATGCGGAAATCATGCGTGTCTGCGCCACCCGCGGATAAGACAGGGGGAAAGAGTGTCTGAGGAATAGGTCGGAATAGCGGCGGCTTCGGGCCGCCAGAAGGCCAGGATCGCAGGAACTCTCCGGCATGACAAAGCTCCCACAAGTATTATGCGTTTCGGTTTCGCGGATTCCTGGCGTATAATCCCCCAGAATCAGATCGCCTTGCCGCTCCCGGCGCTTGTTCCCATCATCGAGGGAGCGTTTAGTACGGGAGGTATTCCACTTGGCCGGTTCTAACAAGGCAGCCTCGAAGTCAACCAACGGGGCAAATCTCGGTTTTGAGCAAACGCTTTGGGCGCTGGCGGACAAGCTGCGCGGTCACATGGACGCCGCGGAGTACAAGCACGTTGTCCTGGGGCTCATTTTCCTGAAGTACATTTCCGATGCCTTCCAGGAACGATACGACGCGCTCAGGGCCGAGAAGTACGCCGATCCCGAAGATCGCGACGAGTACACGGCTGAGAGTGTCTTCTGGGTTCCGAAGGAGGCCCGCTGGTCCTTCTTGCAGGCCAAGGGCAAACAGCCCACGATTGGCAAACTCATTGATGAGGCCATGGAAGCCATCGAGAAGGCAAACCCCACCCTGAAGGGTGTTCTCTCTAAAGACTACGCGCGGCCTTCGCTCGATAAGCAACGGCTTGGAGAGTTGATTGACCTGATCGGAACCATCGGGCTGGGAGACGCCGAGAACCGTTCCAAGGACATCTTGGGCCGCGTCTATGAATACTTCCTAGGCCAGTTCGCGAGTGCCGAAGGCAAGAAGGGGGGAGAGTTTTACACGCCCCGCTGCGTGGTTAAGTTGCTGGTCGAAATGATCGAGCCCTTCAAGGGCCGAGTCTATGACCCTTGCTGTGGTTCGAGCGGGATGTTCGTGCAAAGCGAAGAATTCATCCGGCAACACGGGGGCCGTGTGAACGATGTGGCGATTTCAGGTCAGGAGTCGAACCCCACCACCTGGAAGCTTGCCAAAATGAATCTGGCCATCCGGGGCATCGAAGCCAATCTCGGGCCGCATCACGCCGATACCTTCCATAATGACCTGCACAAAGACTTGCGGGCGGACTTCATTCTCGCCAATCCTCCCTTCAACATGAGCGACTGGGGCGGTGAGCGTCTGCGCAACGATGCCCGCTGGAAATATGGGGCGCCCCCTGTGGGGAATGCCAACTTCGCCTGGGTCCAGCACATGATTCATCACCTGGCGCCCAAGGGCATCGCGGGCTTCGTGTTGGCCAACGGTTCCATGTCTTCCAATCAATCCGGCGAAGGCGATATCCGCAAGGGCATTATTGAGGCTGACCTTGTGGACTGCATGATCGCTTTACCGGGCCAACTCTTCTACGGGTCGCAGATTCCCGTCTGCCTTTGGTTCCTATCGCGGAGCAAAGCCAACGGCAAGTTCCGTGACCGCCGAAAAGAGACGTTGTTTATTGACGCCCGAAAGTTGGGCCATCTTGTTGACCGTACGCACCGCGAGCTTTCAGACGAGGAAACCCAGCGGATCGCCGAGACCTACCATGCGTGGCGGGGCGAGAAAAGTCCGGGCAAGTACGAGGATGCCTCCGGCTTCTGCAAGAACGCCACCACCGAAGAGATCGCCGCGCACGGCTACGTTCTCACGCCGGGCCGTTACGTTGGCGCCGAGGAAATTGAGGATGACGGCGAACCTTTTGACGAGAAGATGAAGCGGCTGGCGGCGAAGCTCGAGGAACAATTCGCAGAAAGCGCCAAGCTCGAAGCGCAGATTCGAAAGAACCTCAAGGAGCTGAACCTTGCCGGATAAACAGGGTATCATTGGCGCGCAAGCTGGAAGAACTCGAAGAGAAGTACGACGGGCAATGAAGGTGATAGACTGGCGTCTGAATTTCGTCGCAATCTGAGAGAATCAGGCTATGGGCATTGAGGAGCTCCTAGGATCAAAGCGGGAGGAGATTCTGCGCCTCGCCGAGAAGCACGGAGGGCGCAACGTGCGAGTTTTTGGATCGGTAGTGCGGGGTGAAGCAGGTCCAGGGAGTGACATCGACCTGCTGATTGATCTTGAAGCTGGCCGCAGCTTGTTGGAGCACGCAGCGTTGCTCTTGGAGCTTGAAGACTTGCTGGGCCGCAAAGTTGACGTGGTGACGGAGCGCGGCTTGCGCCCCCGCGTTCGGGACCGCGTTCTGAGCGAGGCTCAACCGCTGTGAAGGACGATGCAGGTCGCCTGCAAGATATCCTCGAAGCCGTCTGCCGCATCGAGAAATATGCCGCGCGAGGGCGCGACGCCTTCGTCCGCGATGAATTGGTGCAGACCTGGACCATCCACAACCTGCAAATTATTGGTGAGGCGGCGCGCAAGGTCTCGGAGGCGGTGAAAGCCCGCCACCCCGAGGTACCCTGGCGTCAGATTATCGCCATGCGGAACATTCTGGTGCACGATTATTTCACTGTCGATCCGGAAGAGGTGTGGGCGGCAGTCGAGGGTGACCTCCCGGACCTCGGCATTAAGATTAAATGCATTCTCCGAGAGCTGGGGAGCACACCTTGATGTGGGGGGTGACGCCTGGGAAGACGACGGCGAACCTTTTGACGGGAAGATGAAGCGGCTGACGGCAAAGCTGGAGGAACAATTCGCAGAAAGCGCCAGGCTCGAAACGCAGATTCGAAAGAACCTCAAGGAGCTGAACCTTGCCGGATAAGCAGGCCATTATCCCTGTCGAGCGAATCGAACACGCCATTCTCTTGATTCGTGGACAACGGGTGATGTTGGATGCCGACTTGGCGAGGCTTTACGGCGTCAGCACCAAGCGGCTCAACGAACAGGTGAAACGCAACCGGGACCGCTTGCCGGAGGATTTCATGTTTCAACTGACTCCGGACGAAAAAGCAGAGGTGGTCGCAAATTGCGACCACCTCCAGCGGCTCAAGTTCTCCCCGGCTTTACCCTATGCCTTTACCGAACACGGGGCCATCATGGTGGCCAGTGTGCTCAACACGTCCCGAGCCATCGAAGTGAGCGTGTAAGTGGTGCGGGCATTTGTGAAGCTTCGCGAGATGCTGGGCGCCCATAAAGAGATGGCGCGGAAGCTGGCCGAACTGGAGCGGAAGCTCGAAACTCCCGATGCGCGTATCCGTTCGCTGTTCGATGCCATCCGCCAATTGATGGCGCCGCCGGTTACGCGGCGTCTGCGGATCGGGTTCGCTGCCGAGACCAAATCTTGAGGTCACAAAGCGTGACCTCAAGAGCTCGGCACGCCGCCACGTCGGCGCCGAGGAAATTGAGGATGACGGCGAGCCGTTTGCAGACAAGATAACGCGGCTGACCTCTATGCTGTGAAAGCAGACGGAGGAGGCCGCGACGTTGGATGTCGCTATCCGCGCCAACCTGAAGGAGCTTGGGTATGGAGGGTGAATGGATCGACACGACTATCGGTGAGCAAATCACCCTTCAGCGCGGCATCGATATCACAAAGCTCGAGCAGCGCGACGGGACGGTGCCGGTTATCTCGTCGGGCGGTGTGTCAAGCTATCACGACACACCGGCGGCATCCGGGCCCGGAGTCGTTCTAGGCCGCAAAGGTGTCGTCGGTAGCGTGTATTTTGTCGCCTCGAATTACTGGCCCCATGACACCACATTGTGGGTTAAGGACTTCCATGGAAACGATCCGAGGTTCGTATACTACTTCTTCCGGTGGATGGCCCCACGCATCGCAACAATGGATGTAGGCTCAGCGAACCCCACGCTAAATCGGAATCACGTCCATCCAATCGAGACTCGTTGGCCGCCCGTACTCGAACAGCGCGCAATAGCGCACATCCTAGGTGCGCTGGATGACAAAATGGAGCTGAACCGGCGGATGAATGAGACGCTGGAGGCGATAGCGCGGGCTATCTTCAAATCCTGGTTCGTGGACTTCGACCCCGTGCGCGCCAAGGCCGCAGGCCGCCAGCCCTTCGGTATGGACGCCGAAACCGCGGCGCTCTTTCCCAATTCCTTTCAAGGTTCGCGCCTCGGCAATATTCCAAAGGGCTGGACCGTTGCACCTCTCGGGGATCATGTCGAGGGTGTGAAAGGGCTGAGCTACAAGGGGGCTGGACTTTCGGATTGCGGTATCCCACTACACAACCTGAATTCCGTGTACGAGGGTGGAGGCTACAAAGACGACGGTATTAAGTTTTACACTGGTGAGTATAAACCACGGCATGTACTGCATCCCGGTGATCTAATTGTTACCAACACCGAGCAGGGCTTCGATTTTTTACTGATTGGATATCCGGCTATAGTGCCAAAACGGTTTGGCGAATTTGGGTTGTTCACCCATCATCTCTTCCGAGTCCAGTCTCTGCCAGGCTCACCCCTTAGAGCACAGGTCTTGTACCACATGCTTATGTCGCCTGCCCTCCGTGACCAGGTCATCGCATGCACGAACGGTACGACCGTAAACATGTTGTCTTCCGACGGTCTGAGAATGCCGCTGTTAGTCCTTCCTCCCACACAGTTAATCCGAAGGTTCGAGGAAATCGCAGACTCTTTATACTTGCGCTCGGAGACTAACAAAGACAAATCGCGCACCCTCGCCGCCATCCGCGACGCGCTGCTGCCAAAGCTGATTTCAGGCGAAATTCGCGTTCCGAACATCTAATGAGGTGACAGTGTCATGACAACGACTCTTCAGACTATCGAATCACAGGATTTTGCTCTTGGTGACTTGTTCGGACAGTTCTTTGTAGTGCCGAACTTCCAGCGCGAATATGTCTGGGGAACCGAGGAAGTTCGCCAGCTTTTGGAAGACATCAATTCGGAGTTTTCCGCTTCCGACCGTGATCCGGATTCGGAATACTTCATCGGCACAATCGTCACCTGCACGACGGACGATGGGGTGTACCAGCTCATAGACGGTCAACAGCGGATGACCACGGCGTACCTCGTACTCTGCGCTGTCCGTGACTATTTGAAGAAAATGAAGGCGGAAGAAATCCAGGCGCTAACGCCGCAAATCGCCGCAGCTTCGATTGACAAGCAAGGACGCGACATATTTCGATACCGCGTGGCACTACAATACGAAGACAGTTGCGGCGTGCTGGAAGCAATCGCTAAAGGGGAGGAGTTGCCAAACTCCAGGAGCGGGACTCGGTCTGTCAGAAACATTGTCAATGCGTATGAGGTAATTCGGAGTTTCCTCGAAGAACAGTTCAAGGACGAGAGAGCGGTGCGGCGCCTTTATGCGTACTTCACGAAAAACGTTAAGCTGATTCGGGTCAAGACCATCAGCATCGCGCACGCGCTGAAAATCTTTGAAACAATCAACGATCGAGGCGTCGGGCTCGACTCGATGGACCTGCTTAAGAACCTCATCTTCATGCAGGCCAACATGGAGGAATTCGACAAGCTGAAGAAGCGTTGGCAACGCGTGGTCGATGTTCTCGACAAGGCGCGGGAGAAACCGCTCCGGTTTCTCCGCTACTTCATTTTCGCGAGATATGATGTTGACCGACTTCGTGAGGAGGAGATTTACGACTGGTTCAGGCTGAATGAAGAGAAGTGCGGATACAGGCGGGAGCCTTTCACGTTTGTTGACGAACTCACCGCGACTGCCGAAGCCTACACGATGTTTGCAAAGGGCATGGACGCAGACGGTACCCCCAACCGGTACCTGGCTAACATCCGAGCGATGAGCGGGGCAGCGCGTCAACACCTCATACTGTTGCTTGCTGGTAGGTACCTCTCTGACGACCTCTTTACTAAGCTCTGCGAGGAAATCGAAAACCTCTTCTTTGCTTACGTAATCACGCGCGAGCCAACCCGCGAGTTCGAGCGCAAGTTTGCTCAATGGACAAAACACTTGCGTACTGTCCACAGCAAGGCAGACCTCCAGGAGTTTTTGCACGGGTACTTCCGCCCCGAGAAGAAAAGGCTTGCCGAACGGTTTCAACTGGCGATGCTTCAGTTGCGGGAAGACTCACTTCAAAAATACAGGCTCCGGTACGTCCTGGCGAAACTAACTCAATATGTAAACGAAGAGGCTTGGGGGGCAGAGACTCAAGGTGACCTGGAGAAGTTCCTCGACGGTACCATCCACATCGAGCATGTGCTCCCGCAGAATCCAAGCAAAGAGGCTTTGGCAGAATTTGATAAGCCCGAAGAAGCTGATGACTACATCGGTCGTCTCGGGAACTTGACCTTGGCTGAAGAACCTATTAATTGCTCCTTGGGCAACCAACCGTTCTCCGCGAAGCGCCCTGTTTACAAAAACTCTAACTTCCTTCTGACTCGCCTACTGAGCGGGAAGGTTTCGGTTGGCAAGAACACCGCCGTTGACAGGGCAACCGATGGATTCCCAATCTTCGACCAGTGGTCTTCAGGCACTGTCAGCGCTCGCCAACAGTCGCTTGCCACGCTGGCGCAGCAGGTTTGGGGAATGCCGCAGGTGCTGTTTGTATGATTGACGAGATGCAGACCTTGCTCGAGCGATACCGCGCTTGGCTAAAGGACAAGACGATACTCCGGCAGGTCAATGACTGGGTAGAGATCACCACCCCTTACCTTGACAGGCACAACGACTACTTGCAAATCTATGCTCAGCGCAGCAACGGGGGATACATCCTCACCGACGATGGTTACGTGCTTCAGGACTTACTCTCATCGGGCTGCGCTCTGGATAGCGCCAAGAGACAGGCTCTTCTCAAGATGACCTTGAGCGGGTTCGGCGTTCGCCTGGAAGATGGCAGGCTTGAAGTGAAGGCCTCTCCTGACAATTTTGCGCTGCGGAAGCACAACCTGGTTCAAGCCATGCTCACCGTCAACGACCTCTTTTTTGTCGCGTCCCCTGTCGTCAGCAGTCTCTTTTACGAGGATGTGCTTGCTTGGCTTGAGTTACACGAAATTCGGTACACCCCGAGAGTGAAGTTCACCGGCAAGAGCGGAATTGATCATCTGTTTGATTTTGTGATTCCCAAGTCCAGAGCCAGACCCGAGCGAATTCTCCGGACGGTCAATAGGCCCAATAAAACCACAGCGGAGGTTCTGGTTTTCTCCTGGATCGATACGAGGGAAGTGCGCCCGCCTGAGTCTCAGGCTTACGCATTCCTAAACGATACCGAGCAGCCTCCGCCGACGAAGGTGGTCGATGCGCTGAGGAGCTACGACGTGCAAACTATACTGTGGAGCAAGCGCGAAGAGGCACGCGGGGAACTGGCCGCGTGAGCGGGAGCTCTGGGACCCAGCCACAAAAGGCAGGCGCCGCTCGGAAGTGAAACGACGCCCGTACTCCTTCCACACATGGTGGATGAGCTACCCCCTATACTAGTATCGGCTCAAGGAAAGTCAAGGATCATGTTGGATCGCGGCTCCTGCTATAATCGCGCCGCCAGAGGAAGGTAAAGTCGCCTCTCTCCATATGACAGCTATCGCTGAATCCACTATCGAATCCGCGACCCTCGAATGGTTCGAGGGGCTGGGTTACGCCATAGCAAGTGGCCCCGACATCGCCCCCGGCGAACTCCTCGCCGAACGCGCGAGCTATGCCGATATCGTCCTGGTCAACCGCCTGCGCTCTGCGCTCGAAAGAATCAATCCCAAGCTGCCTGTTGACGCCGTCGAGGAAGTTACTCGGAAGGTTCTGCGGACCGAGTCGCCGAGCCTTTACGAGAACAATCACCGCTTCCACGAGCTGCTGGTGAATGGCGTAGATTATGAATACCGCCGGGCGGATGGCTCGATAGGAACCGGGCTGGCGAACCTCATTGATTTTGAAGACCCCGCCAATAATGACTGGCTGGCGGTGAATCAGTTCACTGTGGTCGAAGACCGGCGCAACCGCCGCCCGGACGTGGCACTATTCGTGAACGGCTTGCCGCTCGCCGTAATCGAGCTGGAGAATCCCGAGGACGAAACCGCCACGATACGGTCTGCCTTCAACCAACTCCAGACCTACAAGCAGGAAATCCCGAGTCTGTTTCATACGAATGAAGTGCTGGTGGTTTCCGATGGTGTCGCGGCACGGGCCGGAACCCTTACCTCCAACTGGGAATGGTTCATGCCCTGGAGAACGATTGAGGGCCGTGAGGTGGCCCCAAAGGGTTCGCTGGAACTTGAAGTCTTACTCAAGGGCATCTTTGAGAAACGGCGGTTTCTTGACCTTCTCCGGGACTTCATCGTCTTTGAGGTGGACGCCGCAAAGATCAACAAGAAGATGGCTGGATATCACCAGTTCCACGCCGTCAACAAGGCCGTGGAACGGACCCTTGAGGCGTCAGCCGCGAAAGGTGACCGCCGCATTGGCGTGATCTGGCACACGCAAGGCAGCGGCAAGAGCCTCACTATGGCGTTCTACGCCGGGAAGATCATCCGTCACCCGAAGATGGAGAATCCCACGATTGTCGTCCTGACGGACCGCAACGACCTGGACGACCAACTGCACGGCAAGTTCGCGCTTTGCCATGAACTGCTACGGCACGACCCCGTGCAAGCCGAGAGCCGCGAGGCTCTCCGGCTACTGCTAAACGTTTCCTCGGGCGGGGTGGTATTCACAACAATACAGAAATTCATGCCCGAACCTGGAGAAGACTACCCCTGCCTGTCTCCCCGCCGGAACATCGTGGTGATTGCCGACGAGGCACACCGCAGCCAGTATGACTTCATCGACGGCTTTGCGCGGCATATGCGGGATGCTCTGCCCAACGCCTCGTTTGTAGGTTTCACCGGCACGCCGATTGAAACCGGGGACCGGAACACCCCGGCGGTCTTCGGCGATTACATCGACATCTACGATATTCAACGTGCCGTTGAGGATGGCTCCACAGTTCGCATCTATTACGAGGGCCGACTTGCCAAAATCGAACTGAAAGAGGAAGAGAAGCCCAAGATCGACCCGGAGTTCGAGGAAGTCACGGAAGGAGAAGAAGAGGCCACCAAGGAAAAGCTGAAGACCAAGTGGGCGCAACTTGAATCCATGGTGGGAACCGAGAAGCGCATAGGTTTGGTAGCCCAAGACATTGTGAATCACTTCGAGAACCGCTTGGCCGCGATGGATGGCAAGGGAATGATCGTCTGCATGAGCCGCCGCATCTGTGTGGATTTGTACAATGCGATTACCCGGTTGCGGCCTACCTGGCACAATGACGATGATGACCGAGGTTTCCTCAAAGTCGTGATGACGGGCTCGGCATCAGACAAGCCAGAATGGCAAGCCCATATCCGCAATAAGCCACGACGCGCCGCCCTGGCAGACCGGTTCAAGAATCCGGAGGACCCATTCAAGCTTGTGATTGTCCGGGATATGTGGCTGACAGGGTTCGACGCGCCCAGCCTGCACACCATGTACGTCGATAAGCCCATGCGCGGCCACGGCCTGATGCAGGCTATTGCCCGTGTCAATCGTGTCTTCAAGGACAAACCGGGCGGGCTGATCGTGGATTACCTGGGGCTGGCCGCCGAATTGAAGAAAGCCCTCGCCGATTACACCGAGGGCGACCGCGAAGAAACGGGCATTGACCAGGAAGAAGCGGTTGCCGTCCTGCTCGAAAAGTACGAAATCATCAAGGCCATGTTCCATGGCTTCGATTACTCGAAGTTCATGATGGGTGCGCCGCAAGAGCGATTGGCAGTGATTCCTGCCGCTCAGGAATTCATCCTGGGGCAGGAGGACGGAAAGAACCGCTACATCAAGGCCGTGAGCGCGCTTTCCAATGCTTTTGCGCTTTCAGTGCCTAACGAGAGAGCTTTAGCGATACGTGATGAAGTGGGTTTCTTCCAGGTGGTGAGGGCCGTTCTCGCCAAGGCCACCACGGAAGGGACAAGGTCGCCGGAAGACCTTGACACCGCGATTCGGCAGATTGTGTCCAGGGCAGTTGCCTCAGACAAGGTAATTGATATCTTCGCGGCGGCAGGATTGAAGAATCCGGATATCTCAATCCTCTCCGATGAGTTCCTTGAAGAGGTCCGTGGACTCCCGCACAAGAACTTGGCATTGGAACTCCTGCGAAAGCTACTGAATGACGAGATCAGGACTCGCTCCAGAAAGAACCTGGTCGAGGCCCGCTCGTTCGCGGACATGCTCGAAAAAGCGATTCGCCAATACCAGAACAGATCGCTTGAAGCGGCGCAAGTCATCGCCGAGCTGATCGAACTTGCCAAGAAGATGCGGGAGGCCCACAAGCGCGGCGATAAGCTGGGCCTGACCGAAGAGGAACTGGCTTTCTACGATGCCCTGGAAGTGAACGACAGCGCCGTAAAGGTTCTGGGGGATGAGACGCTGCGGGCAATCGCTCGCGAACTGGTTGAGACAGTACGCAGGAACACGAGCATCGATTGGACCGTTAAGGAGAACGTCCGCGCCAAGCTGCGAAGCATGGTGAAAAGGGTTCTCCGCAAATACGGCTATCCACCCGACAAGCAAGAAAAGGCCACCATCACCGTCCTCGAACAGGCGGAAGTGTTGTGCAAGGATTGGGCAGCGTGAAAGCTCCTTTGCTTTTCTGTTTTTCCCGCCAACGATAGCAGCACCAAAACACAAAAAGACCTGCTGACCAGATCCAGGCCGCCGAGCATGTTCGACGGCTCGCAGGTGAAAGCCCTCTACCCAATCCCGCCTTGCGGGATGAAGGATTACCGAAGTCCCGCAAAGCGGGATCGTCTTGAGGCGGGGTCTGAAGGAAGCGAGGAGTTCCGCAAGGCGGGTGGCGCATACAGGCCGCTGTTTGGCATGTGTGCGATCAGTGAGCGCCGAGCCGGAGCCGGGCTCGCCGAGGCCGCCATTGCGGCCCCGGCGAATCATCACGAGCTTACTTCTTTACAGGAGCCTTCTTCCTGGCCGGCCGCTTCGCAGCGGGTTTGGCGACTCCTCCCAACAGCACGTTCAGGTCGTCCGTGTTGTACGGGAAGTAGCGGAGCGACTTTTGACCCGTAGTGCTGAGGGTTATGTCCACGCGACGATTGTTGGCCATCCGGAAGGTGTTCATTTGGTGCGCAACGCGCTGGCGATCTTCCGGAGTGAGGTTCGGGTTCTGCTCGTCGAGTTGCAGGACCTCTTGGCTGGTGAGGTTCTCTTCTTTGCCGAAAGATTTCGTCTCAAGGGCCGCGGCAGGAACACCCTGTTCGATCAGATAGCTCTTGACGCGGTCAGCACGGCGTTGGGTCAGCGCCATATTGTACGCGGAGGTGCCGCGCTGGTCGGCGTGGGCTCCGAGGATCAAGTGAGCTTCAGGTCGAAACCCGAGATATTGCTTGAAATTGGAGGCCACGTCTCTCAAGCGATTCTCCTGGCTGGGAACCAAGCCGCCTTGAGGATCAGTTCTGCTGGGCCTGTCATAGTTGAAGTATGTGCTGTTGAAAGAGAGTTTGGTTTCGAGCACGGCTTCGCTTACGGTCGGCTGCATGCTTTCGATCGAACCCACAATGTGCAAGGTCGCGGTGCGAGTTTCCGATCCTCCGCAAACGTTAGTGGCCCGAAGCGTGTAGGTGACGGTTTCATCCACGGGGCCCGTCGTCGTCTTAGTAGGAGTGGCTTGGATGGTGC
>JBEKME010000157.1:0-12627 GCA_050008675.1 Terriglobia bacterium | reverse complement strand
CTGTTTACGCTTCACTGTGCGCCTCACGACGCCCAGCGCAAAACTCGGGGCCGAGTGGATCGCTACTCCTTCCTCGTGAGAACCTTTCATTCTCTGCTTCCTGCCGGTTTATCCCGGCGCTTTCCGACCCTTTGTTTTCATAGACATTCCCGCATCGCTCCTTCACTTTTTGAAGTTACTGCGCTCGTCGTGGCAAAGGAAGGCAGTGATATCTGTGGTACTGGTGTCATTTGCGAGACATGGGCGCTCGAAGCCGCAGTCATTCCCGCGAAAGCGGGAATCTACTCGGCAAACCTCCGGAAATGCGCTGTCGACGGACTGGATTCCTCCCGCCATGGCGGGACGGCAATGACCGGCGTTTCGAAAGGGATCCCATCCCAAATGACACCAACACCCATGCTGTCGGTTCGGAGAGAAGCGTGGGGAGTCATGCGTGAGGTCTCTCGGATCATAGCGGAAGAGCCGGGCATCATTCCCTAGGCTATCAGATTAAGCATAGCTTGTCAAGGGTCTTTTTTGAGGTCTTTTTTGAGGCAGCGTCATCGCTCCGTCGCGGGAGGTGTGCCGCCGTGCGTTTGTCATCTTGATTTGGCTCACTTCGATACTCTGATTTGGCCCCCTATCAGACCAAAGATCCCTCGTGTCTGCTCATCGGTGTCAAGCTCAAAGCTGCACAGGGGGCGCGCGACGTAGAAGTGGAGGTCAGGGCATTTTTCTTGATTTGTTGCACGCTTCTGAACGTACTGGTACGCCAGGGCAAAGGCCCGGAGGGCCGAAAGAACTTAGCCCAGGGCGCCAGCCCTGGGTCCAGAAAGCCTGGTTCGCGGGAGCCCCAGCGGGGCGAAAGAAAAGGTTTCGACGCGGGAACTCTCCCTGGTTCTGCCGCCCCTTGCGGGGCTTGACCGGCGCTTGGGCTTGGTTTCCCGGACTTGCGCCCTGGGCTAAGTTCTACCGCCCGCTAGGCGGGCTCCCCGGACCACCCTGCTGCCGCCGTAAGCTTTCACAAATATTTCATGCACCAGCGGCAGGGCTCCCACTCTTATGTCGCGCTTAACCGGCGAATCTGATGATGCGCTTGCCGCTCGAAACCCAAGCGTTTAGGAAATTGTGGTAGAATTGGAGAATGCCCACTGCGCTCAGATTTGATGGGCTGCGCGTGGTGATGTATCCAAACGGTCACCGACCGGCTCACGTTCACGTGATCGGAAGGGGATGTGAAGCGGTATACCGCTTGAACTGTCCGGGAGGGCCCGTAGAGCTCCGTGAGAATTACGGATTTTCACGGCGGGAGATCGTGCATATCCAAGCCGTTTTGACAAACCACGTTATGGAGCTATGCCAAGCTTGGGAGAACATTCATGGCGTCGTCTGACAATTTCGAGCTGGCCAATCAGCGGGCTAAGGACCTTCAAGCGTCCCTTCCCACAGCCGTCTCTGCGCACTACGAGCGCAAGAGCGGGCGCATTGTGATTCATCTCAGCTCAAAGCTGATGGTGAGTTTCTTGCCGCGGGATGCGCAAGGACTGGAAAATGCCAAGCCATCGCAACTCGACGAAATTGAGATCAGCCCATCCGGCTTTGGAATTCATTTTCCACAACTCGATGCGGATTTGTACCTGCCGGGCCTCTTGGAGGGCTTACTCGGCTCAAGGAAGTGGATGGCGTCCAGGCTTGGTCAGATTGGCGGCAGGTGCAGGAGCCTGGCGAAGCAAGCAGCTTCCAAAGCAAATGGAAAAAAGGGCGGAAGGCCTAAGAAAGCAAGGACCAAGCGCCACGCAAGTTCTTCAAGATGATCTTGGACGGCGCCGACCTCTAATACTACCTTCGGGTCTGTCATGCTGAGCCCGTTCGCTTCGCTCAGGGTAAACTCCGCGAAGCACCTCGGCATTGTTTTTCGCACTGATTGCGCTGTCAAATGCGGGGATTCTTCTCCCGCAAGGCGGGATCAGAATGACACAGGGCGGGGTTATCCTCTACGAATGACGGACGATGCGTATCAAACCGCTGGGCGATTTTGATCTTCGTCCCATGCTCTCCAAGCTGAAGGTTCCGGTACGTGTGATCGATGGAGAGAAGACCAACGTGCCCCTCGATGGCACAGAGGAATGGGCCAAAACTCCTCAGGACGCGCGGATGCTCCTGATACCCGATGCAGGTCACGCCGCCTTCGTGGATGAGCCACAGGCCGTCGTGTACGGCATCCGGCTTTTCTTGAATGGTGAATGGCCGAAGATGGCAAGGCGATTGGTTGATGGGAAGCGCTCGCGGACTCTGCGGGGGAGTTCCCCTCACTAGCCCATCATCCAGGCAAACGAAATCGGCAAAGCGCCTCCACGCCCCAATTCGATCGTAGCCTGATGCTTTTTTGAACGACCGCAGGCGGGCGCATAGATTGCGGCAGATCCCGTTTAAGCTCCTCTTTCGCCGAAGTTACAGCAGCGCGGGCATCATGATTGGCCGGTTATGGTGACCACACGCGCAGAATCGGTCCAACGCGCGGCGAAGCGACGGAAAAGGAGTCTGAGTCCCCAATCCTGCCGATAGGCTGGAGTACGACAGGGTGGAGGCTGCCGGACAGAAGATGCAGGCGTGCGCGGGGAAGCATGAGGGGTGAAGATCTCACTTGACGCAACGGCGACTTCTCGGGCATTGCGATAACAGTCTGTTCCCAAGTGCAGCGCAGCGCCAACGCCTGGACCTCTCACTTGATAGTTCTTTGTTCCAGATATTCAACGAAAACTAAACGCGGACATGCTTTCTGCCGATAAAAGTACTGGGCGGTCACATGCGCCACTATTTCAACGCGGATCGATAATTGGCGATTTTCATGAGGCTTCGACCGAGGTTGGCATAAGCAAGCGCTTGGAGCTTAATTACACGCACGAATACGACGGTTTGGAGATATGCAACGGGAAAGTCATCGTCTCCTGACCCGTCCAAAAAGAGCAAAAGGAGAAGGTTCTATGTTGAAAAGGCCCCGCCGTATATATCTTCTTGTGCTGGTGATTATCTACCTGATCTGCGAGTGCGACAGTGGGACCACCAGCGCCCACCCCACCACCAACAACAGCTTCTCAGTGGTTGTTTTCTCGGATGTTCATTTCAATCCTTTTTATGACCCGTCTCTTTTTCGAAGGCTTGTCTTTTCGGATGCCAGCGAGTGGGCGAGTATTTTCAAGACATCAAGGATAACAGCACCTTCGGCATGGAATAGCGATACCAACTACCCTTTGCTCGTGCTTGCACTCTCGAGCATAAGGCAGAACTTGGGAGCCAGTCCGCTCGTTATTTGTACCGGCGACCTTCTTGGGCATTACATTCCGCAAACGTTTTACCGACTTTATGGCAGCCAGGACGAAGCAGCCATGAAGGCCTTTACCGACAAGACGTTTGCGTTTGTTGCGCGGCAGGTGAGGTCATCTGTCGGAAACATTCCCGTCATGTTCGCCGTTGGAAATATAGATTCATACACAGGCTACGGACCGGATAGCAGTTTTCTTTCCAATACGGCGGAACTTGTTTATAGACAATTGTTGAATGGCACCGTAGATCATGAGATGTTTATTAATACCTTCACGAGTGGAGGATATTATTCAGCGGAGCCGCTGGGAAGAGGATTGATGGTGATGGGGCTCAATACAAACCTATTTTCCCCTCTTGTCCCAGGCGACAATGATTCTGCAGTAGATACTGAACTTGCCTGGCTTGAAGCAAGACTCGCTTCAGCCAAAGCTCGTGGCCAAAAAGTGTGGCTCTTAATGCATATACCTCCCGGCGCAAATACAGTTACCACTGCCACAACAAATCTTGATGAAAACGGTCACCTTGCAAGTGCCACGATGATGTGGAATCCGGATTATCAGGAACATTTTCTGCAAATACTTTCGAACTATCCGGGCATTGTCACTCTGACGCTTGCTGCGCATACTCATATGGACGAATATCGCATCCTGTCACCTTATAATGTGCTCGATCAAGCGCCTGCCATCAGTCCGTGCTTTGGCAATGACCCTGCCTTTAAGGTCTTTACATTTACTCACGATACGTTTACACCCAGCGATTATAGGTCCGTGAATTATGACCTCGCTACTTTGCCGGGAGAGTTCAATAGCTATTACACTTTTTCGGCAGCCTATTCCATGCAAGGTCCTTTGGACTCTTCTTTGGCAGAACTTTATCCAGCACTTGTCACGAATAACGCAAAACAGGCGCTTTACAGAGGGCTGTATGAGTCTGGACACAATTCCGCAAGCTCCATTACCAACACGAACTGGCCGGTTTTCGCGTGCGGCATTGGAAAAATAGCGCAGCCAGATTTTATCGATTGTGTGAACTCCTATTGATGTGGAGCAATCGTGGGTCGCAAGAGGTTGGTGATTTGCATGACCCCTCATTTAGCGAGCCTGGCAAAGCACAAGGGGCAGCGGATTCATACGATCTCGAATGCAAAATGTCCCGTTTGAAGGTTGTGCCTGATTAACGCATCGCTCGTAGATGTGAATCCGGCGAAACGAGCCAGAAGTCCCCTTCGCGGGTGGCACATACATTGTCTTTCATGTATGCGCCCCACGAACACGCGGAACATCCCTGTCACCGCGTCCTATCCGTGGCCTGTTCTGGCCTCTTAACCGCCACCGACATAAAAGCCGACGTCGGCGCCACCCGCGGGCGCAGACAGATGGACGCCTCTCAGGGTTACTGCTGGGGGCCTTCTTGATCGGAAGGTGGGGAAGTCTGTTTGCGAGAAATCGCAATGGCTTTGTCGACCCACGCCTGGGCTAGCCGCAGATCATCTTGGCGGGCGCCCTCTTCAACTTCCAGGTCGGCTTTCTGTCTGTAGAGGAGGTTAAGGTAGGCCATCGCGTCACGATCATCAGGCTTCAGTTCAAGCGCCTTTTCGAGATCCTGGATGCCCTCCTCCACGGCGGCGCCGTTTTCGGACGCTAAGCGAGCCCGTGCATCTTCGGGTAAGGGCGGAAGCATGTCAGGTTTCTCGGGATCCCGCGGGAGATCTCGGTTGAGATCTTTGCGCAATTTCATTTGCGGTGGGAAGCATAGGGCCCAATCGAGCACCCCAATCCAGTAGTAAGGCTCCGGATTGCCAGGATCCAGGTCAATACGCTGCTGTTGGTACTCCTTGGCCTTGTCAAATCGCTTCAGGTAGTAGTAAATCTGCGCAAGATGAGCGAAGGCGGTCGCGTTCTTGGCATCCAGCCCCACCACCGTCTCAAATGCCGCGATCGCCTGATTCGCCATGCGCAGATTCTCTGGCGACTCCCCTCCGGGAATGTACTGCTGTGCGAGAGCGGTGCCCAGGTAAAGCTGAGCTTGCACGAAATTGGAATCCAACTCTGCGGCGTTGCGAAAGTGAACCACCGCTTCCGCAAACTTCGCTTCGCGATAGGCATTGACCCCCATGCGCAACTGTTCGCAGGCAACTTCCAGCTTGCTTGCACAAGGCTCACTCGGTTGGGGCCTGTTTTCTTGGCCGGCTTGCGCAAGCGCTGGAATCTGAGCCCCCAGAGCAACGGCAAAGACGAGAAGCTTGTATATACTGCTACGCTTCATGGCAGCCTCCTTCGGTCAAGTCCTGACCTTTCAGACACCCCAAACCATCCCCAGGTTCCCGAATGTTGGATGGCAACGCGGGTGGCGCATTGTCTTTGACGTATGCGCCCCACGAACACGCGCAACATCCCTGTGACCGCGTCCTATCCGTGGCCTGTCCTGGCTTCTTGACGGTCGCCGACATAAAAGGCGATGTCGGCGCCACCCGCGGGGGTGCCATTCTTTTCTGTCACTTAGCACCGACACCGCGACCGGAAAACATGCCGCGTCCACCGAGATGTTTACCCGGAGACTGCCAGCTCGCCAAGACGCACTTGGAGTGTGGAGCGGGCCGTCGCCGTTCTCTCGTACCTTACTTAAGGCGTGTGGTAGTATGCTAGGCGAACTGGCGCCACAAGGAGATCATCGACAGCCAGCGCTGCGCACAGCCATTACTGTACGGCAGTGATGGGTCGAATGCTGCCATCCAGACTTATCACGGGCCGTTCCACCGGCAGGCCGCACCGTTCCCGCATATGGGGCTGCCGGGCGTGCAGTTGAGCTTGAGGGTCAGCGAACTGGCGCCCCGCAGGCGGCAGGCAGGGCGCTCGAAGGGAGTAACTAATGCCAGCAACAAAGAATCGACGCATAGTCCTCGCGGCGCGCCCCGCCGGCGAGCCGAAGGACGAGAACTTCCGGTTGGAAGAGACAAACATTCCAGCGCCCCCTGAGGGCCAGGCGCTGTTGCGCACCATTTACCTGTCCCTCGATCCATATCAGAGAGGCCGGATGAATGCCGGGCCTTCATACGCGCCGCCGGTGGAGGTCGGGCAGGTCATGGAGGGCGGCACCCTCAGCGAGGTCCTGGAGTCGAAGGCTGCCGAGCTGCGGCCCGGCGACCTGGTGGTCGGCTACACTGGCTGGCAGGAATACTCAATCGCGGGCGGGAAGGTCTTGCAGAGAATCGACCCGACCCTGGCTCCGATGTCGACCGCCTTGGGCGTGCTGGGGATGCCGGGCATGACGGCGTATACCGGTCTGCTGAATATCGGGCAGCCCAAGGCGGGAGAGACCGTGGTGGTCTCATCAGCGGCGGGGGCGGTCGGTTCCGCTGCGGGTCAAATTGCGAAGATCGTGGGCTGCCGCGCCGTGGGGATCGCGGGCGGAAAAGCGAAGTGCAATTTCGTGGTGAACGACCTGGGTTTCGACGCCTGCGTGGATTATCACAGCGACCAATTCGCAGCGGAATTGAAGGCAGCATGTCCGAAGGGTATTGATGTCTATTTTGAAAACGTCGGCGGCCATGTCCTCGAATCGGTGGTGCCGCTTATGAATCTATTTGGGCGCGTGCCGGTGTGCGGGCTGATCGCGTACTACAACGCCACGGGCTTACCGCGTGGGCCGGACGGCGTGCCGCTGCTGATGGTGGCGATTCTCATCAAGCGCCTGACCTTTCGCGGATTCATCGTGTTCGATTTTTCGCAACAGCAGCCTGAGTTCGAGAGGGACATGGCTCAATGGCTGCGGGAGGGCAGGGTCAAGTACCGGGAGGATGTGGTAGAGGGGCTTGAGAATGCGGTGGCCGCCTTCCAGAGGTTGTTCAGGGGGCAGAACTTCGGAAAGCTCCTCGTTCGGGTAGGGCCGGAACCGGGGAAACAATAGCGCCGGCCGGGCCGTCCGACCCAGTCTCTCAACCGTTATGGGACGACCCAGTGAGCTTGGGTGCTCGGCAGGCCGCTGGGACCCTAGCCCAGCGTTGGGTGGCCGGGAGGCTGCTACGACTTCATGATCGGCGCCACAAACGGCCGGTGACCCTTTTCATGGACGCCGGCCACCGCGCGTGGCGCATACATTGTCTTTGATGTATGCGCCCCACGGACACGCCCAACACCTGTACCACCGCGGCCTAGCCACGGCCTGTCCTGGCTTCTTGACGGTCCCGCAAGGCGGGATGTCGGCGCCACCCGCGTGAGCGTACAGACTACGGAACAGCACCTCGGCTGTAGGCAGAGGTTGAAGAACGCAGTGAACGACTGTATCGGGATTGAAGCCGAGGGCCTGCGCCTTGACCACCGCCCCCGCTCGGCTGGAAGGCTGAGCCTTCCAGCCGAGTGGAGGGGGTTGGCCGGGCGCAGACTCTCGGAAAGGCGAAGCCTTTCCGCACAGCAGGCGGCAGAGCCGCTTTGGGATGTTACCTTTCGGGGACTTTGACGCGACCCTGCCACGTGGCAGACCTGGATTGACACCGTGGCGGAGTGAGGTATGATACAGATATGGGCCAACTCACTAGTGCGGGAATCACGCATGTAGAGCACCAAGCTCCTCGACGCCGTCAGGTCCGTTTTAGGACGCGCGGCGCAAGTTTGGGCTTAACCGCAACCCAAACTGACGACTTAGTCTGTCAGATTGAGGCGGGACTCCCCTTCAAGACCCTGGAATCGCTCGCCGCTCTGAGCGGTTTGTCAGTTCCCCCAATCGCATTAGTCCTCGGAATCCCGGAACGGACCCTGGCTCGGCGCAAGGCGGTGGGGAGGTTCGCGCCGGATGAATCGGAGCGGCTGCTGCGCGTTTCGACCGTGTTTGAGAAGGCCGTAGAATTATTTGAAGGGGATGTCGCCGGGGCGGTGACGTGGCTGACCAGTCCCAGAAGGGCCTTGGGCTATCAGACCCCCTTGGCCTATTCACGAACCGAACTCGGGGCCCGCGAAGTTGAGAACTTGATCGGTCGGCTTGAGCACGGGGTCTTCTCTTAATGATTACGGCTTGGCGGATCATCAAGCGGAAACGCGCCAGGGTGGCGTTCACCGGCGAGGGCGCGCGCCTGTATGGGGGACGCTGGAATAGCGCGGGAGTCGCCATCGTTTACACGGCTGAATCTCAGTCCCTGGCTGCGCTCGAGATGGTCGTTCACCTCGACTCCCCCGACTTGCTTTACAACTATGTCATGTTTGAAGTCGGAATCGACGAATCCCTGATCGCCAAGGTCGAGCTATCGCAGCTACCGAGGAACTGGAGAACCGATCCCCCACCCAAGAAAGCTCGAGAGGTTGGAGACTCATGGGTTAAAGCTGGCACATCAGCGGTTTTGCAAGTTCCCAGCGTGATCCTCCCTGCTGAGCACAACTTCCTCCTTAACCCTCGCCATCGTGACTTCGCAAGACTCATGATCGGCAAGCCGTCTCCCTTTCAATTTGATCCTCGTCTGGCGCGGTAAGGTGACTTCCCAGGCGGAATCCTGCGCTGGGATGGCAAGTGTGACGACCGCAGTGAAATTGCGACGAATCGAGGGAAGCGGCAAGGTTCCGCCGCGGTTGGGATTGCGGCCCCTGCGAATGTCGGCTGAGCTGACGCGGCTGGAATTGCCGATTTTCGATTGCCGATTGATCCCGCCGAGGCGGGACTGATTGACAGGGGAGGAAGCTGCCACACGACCTCTTCAATCGACAATCGGCAATCAGCAATCGGCAATGAAAACCTGGTGTTTGGTTGTGGCTATGCCGCGCTGTGCTGAATGCGCCTGCTTACTTCCGGTAGATCACGCCGCCCTTCAGAAATTCGAAGATCGAGACTCGAAAGGGCCGAAATTCGAAACTCGAAAATCGAAAATCGCAGTGGGTTTCGAATTTCGTTTTTCGAATTTCGTGCTAACAACGCGTGACAAGGCTGACGCGCTGGAGCACGCTGATGTCGTTGAGCGGATCACCTGGAACGGCAATGACGTCGGCCCAGTACCCCGGCTTCAGCGCGCCAATCCGATCCTGCCTGCCGGGTCACCCCCTTCGTCCCGTGCGATCTCCGCAAGAAGACGCTGGCTCGCTACGGAGCGCGGCTCTTCCTGCGTGACATCCTTCGCGGATGCATATTGATCGCGATGTTTGATAAGGAGCCAGGCGGATCGAAGAGGATTTTTCCCCAAGCCCCTGGTGCGAACCAAGACCCACGAACCTCGGAGTTTCGTCCCATGAAGCGTGAACTTGATCTCTCCCTCTTGCAATGAAGCGCCCACATCAGCGCTTTCCGGTTGCCAGGTTCCTCGATCCCATAGCATCACGGTTCCCGCACCATATTGACCGGCGGGAATCACCCCCTCGAAGTCTGAATACTCGACCGGGTGATCCTCCGTCTGCATCGCGAGGCGCTTCACCGCCGGATCGAGCGAGGGGCCCTTGGGCACGGCCCAAGAGAGGAGTACGCCGCGCCATTCCAGACGAAGATCATAGTGCAGATGCGAGGCCATGTGCTTCTGTACAGCGTAAATGAGCGATCCATTCCCGTTCTTCTCGGCACTGCCTGCGCCCTGCGGCTCCGGTGTCGCATCGAAGTTGCGCTTCTTCCGGTACTCATAAGGTGTGGGAACCGAGCCTTGGCTGCCAATCATTCCCTGACTCTTAGCGGAAGCTGCCGGTCCGCTGCCACACTCTGGGGAACATACCCAAGGCGCGCTTCTTGGCTCCATTGGACTTCTCCCTCGTACGGGATCAGGTGCTGCAAGGTCTTGAGTAACACGGTCTTTCCAGCTCCATTCGGTCCAATGATCGCGAGGCAGTCCCTGGAATATACCTCGAAACTCAATTGTCGAAGAACCACACGATTCCCGAAAGCAACTCCGAGATTTCGAACCGAAAGTAAACGCTCTGCCATGGTAATTTGCTGCTCGCTTCGAGTCGTTCGGGATTACCCCGTATTGGCCGATCTCCGGAGGCCTACTGCTTACCTTCCAGCGTGTTCCTGAGGGCCGCGAGGCCTTTTTGGAGATTTGAAACCGCCCGGCCCACCGCGGCCTTTCGGACGAACGATCCCTTGAAACCCGTCAGGCCCGCCTGCTCGGAACCCAAGGCCTTGATCAGATAGAAGCCTGGTTGCTTCGGGTCGTCACCCTCGCGGACACAGATGGAGAGGTCCAACGCGGTACGGAAGTAATGGCTCGAGTAGAGCTGCTTTTTGGCGATGGCACAGGCTATAGGGTCGGCAGGGCCCCCGCGCATGGTCACCATGTGCTCGATGCGCAACGTCGGCTTCAATCCGAATTTCACCTTTGTCCAAAAGAACGTCTCCTCGAAGTTCGCGGGCTTACCATGGGGATAGGCGAGAAGGTAATGGTAGAAATCCGGCGCGTGCTCTGACAAGGCGGTGCCGTAGCTGAGCAGGTAGGCGAACTGCTCAGGTACCTCGGTTGGGTCACGCTTATCGTTATAAAACCCCAGGGCCTGATTGCCCTCACGCTGGTAGGCAAGCAGACGCTCCAGTACCGTCCTCCGCAGGAGTTGATTCACTTGTTCGTCCACGTCGGCGGCGGACCAATTGATGGATCGGTGAAGCTCTTCGATGGAGGTCGCGGGCATCTGAATCCGACAGTTGCCGGATTCGCAACTCTTCAAGGCCTGGATCTCATCGCTGTCGAACGCAAAACCCCGCAAGTCAGAAAGCTGCGGAGGATCGGTGAACACTACAAGCGCCAAAAAGCCGGGAACCTCGCGCAGGCGGTCGAAATTGCGGGCAAACTGGAAGTAGGTCTCAGGAGCAGCATGGATGTAGACCGCGCCAAATATCAAGACCTCGGCCGGCGTGCGGGGCGGGAGGGCCTTCGCCACCGGCTGTCCGCTTCGGATGGCGGCGATTTGATCCTCACTCAGTCTAATGTTCTTCCGAAAGAATGTTTGAAGGTCAGGATTCGACTGAGAAGAGCCGGGCAATGCGGCCGCGGCCATCAAGGCCAGCAATGCGGCAGTAGGCGTGGCACTTCGAATCATGGCTACTTTACCCCGTGCAAATTATACTGCGTCGCTCATGGCGCGTCCTTTCCGACTGTCGTTAGGCGACACGCAGGACGATCTTGCCGCGTGTGTGGCCCGTTTGACTGAGTTCGTGGGCGCGCCGGGCATCCGCAAGCGGCAGGACGGTTTCAACCACGCGTTTCAGTTTTCCGGAATCCACGAGCCCAGCGATCTCAGTTAACTGCGCGCCATTGGGCGTCATGAAAATGAATGCCTTCCGAACGCCGTTCCTGGCAGCCTCTTCTGCCGAAGGCGGAGCCGCAATGGAATGGATCCTTACCGGCAATCGCGACCGGGGTTTGATTAGTGTCGGGTGACATAGCTAATTATCCTATTCGTCGATGCGCCGGAAACCCTCAAAGATTCGGCCGGTAACCGCTCCAAAGATGAAGCCGCCGACGTGAGCCATATAAGCGACGCCACCCGTCTGCACATCGGCCACGGCGCCGACCTGACTGAAGAGCTGAATCAGAAACCAGAGTCCGATCAAGAGCGCCGCGGGAATAAAAGTAATGCGGCTGAACCAGCCGAACAGAAACAGTGTGCGTATCCGATCGTGAGGGTAGGTGACCAGAAAGGCGCCCATCACACCCGCAATCGCGCCACTGGCGCCCAAATTGGGAACGGTGGAACTAGGCATGATGGCGGTCTGCGCGAGCGAAGCCGCCAGACCGCTGAGCAGGTAAAACGCCAAGTACTTTAGCGGTCCCATTGCGTCTTCGATTTCCGGGCCAAACGCCCATAGGAACACCATGTTGCCTATAATGTGCATCCAACCGGCGTGCATGAACATCGCCGTCAGAATGGTGACCCAGTGGTGGCCTGCGACAATAGTGGCGGGAGTCTCCGACCACTGCATTACAAATGCGTCACCGCCCATCAGTTCCATCACGAAGACGGCCACGTTCACGACGATGATTGCCGTGGTGACGACGGGGAAACTCTCAGGCTTTCGAGATGCGTCCGATAATGGGATCATACCTCCCACGCTGTCTTCCTCCGTTTCTCGGGACAAACAACTTCGCGGCTGGTGAACGACCACCATTAGGAAAGCGTGTTCTTGTAGATCTTGCCGTCCTTGACGATCACCACGAAGTTGCGCCGCTAGTCTTTGAGCACGTTGGTGTCCTTGGTGGGATCACCTCCTGCTGCTCTCCATCGCCTGTAACTCTGCGTTTCCAGTAGAGTCGAGGATGGGCGCGGTAGCGACTCGAGCGTCGTCCCGTTTCCCATCCCCGCTCATCGAACCGGACGTGCGGATTTCCCGCATCCGGCTCTCCGACAGGATTCACCGCCAGACTCACGG
>JBEKME010000156.1:0-12645 GCA_050008675.1 Terriglobia bacterium | reverse complement strand
GAAAGGGGTCGCAGGAATCGGTCGAGAGAGGCAGGTTCGTGCTTTGTCATTCTCAGAAGTGGTAAGACTAGCCCCTTCCGTGGGCGCTGGAGGCTCTGAACGCTGAAAACCCGACTGGCCAAAAACCGGCCATTGCATTCGGGAGCGACCGAGTGTATATTGTTGGTCGGGCCGGAGTCCATAATGGAAATTCCGGATTACTACAAGACGGTGGTGAAGACCATGGGGGGTGCGGCAGAGACCAAGGATTTCGCTCGCCTCTTCATGGTTCCGGGGATGGGGCACTGCCAGGGAGGGCCAAGAACGGACGTGTTCGACGAGGTGAACGCGCTCGAACGATGGGTAGAGCAGGGCAAAGCCCCGGACACCATCATCGCCTCCCACATGACGAAGGGGGTGGTGGATATGACGCGACCCCTGTGTCCGTATCCTGAGGTGGCTCGCTGGAAGGGAACTGGGAGCCCGAATGATGCAGCCAACTACGCCTGTGTAAATCCGAGCGAGGAAACATCCAAATGACTGTTTCGTACTTTGTGCGTTACGAAGGCCAAGCGGCGAGCTGGGAAGCTTTTTTCTCCCATTACAGCATTCTGGAAATGCACGCAGCGCACGGCTACTTCAGAAAGCAGGTATCAGGATGAAAACCAGTCTTCTCACAGAAGAGCAGATTAGCCAAATCCACGATAGGTCCTTGGTAGTTCTCGAGCGGGTAGGCGTCACGATTCCTCATCCCGAAATCTTGGGCAGGTTCGCGGACTGCGGGGCTCGTGTGGATTTCACATCACAGCGCGTCCAGATCCCTGCTGGTCTGGTGCTACGGTCATTGAGCCAAGCGGGAAAGAGGTTCACCGTCTATGGGCGCGATGAGTCGCTAACGGCGGCTTTCGGGGATGGAAGTCGGAACTATAACGGCAACGGAGGCGAGACTTGGTGGGTGGATGACATCGCGGGCGAGCGTCGCCATGGTTCTCTGCAGGATGTCATTACCGCAGCGCGGTTCGGCGATGCGCTGAAGCACGTGAACATCGTAGGCGCCTTGGCCTACCCCCACGAAATCTCTCCTCCCTTGTGCGCCGTGGAGACTATGGCTGCATTACTTCGCGGCACCAACAAGCCATTCTACCTCTACTTCGATGACCGTATTTCGGCAAAGTACATAGTGGAGATGATGATCGCGGTGCGCGGCGACGAACGACGCGCATCCGAGTTCCCGCTGGGGTATGTCCTTCTCTGCCCCATCAGTCCGCTCCACTTCCCGTTTAACGGCATTGACGTTCTGTTTGAAACTGCGCGACTTAATCTGGGGGTCCACGTTTCGCCGATGCCCCAAATGGGGCTTTCGTCTCCCTGTACGGTGGCCGGTACGATGGTCCAGGAGAATGCCGAAATACTGGCGGGAGTTTGCGTCACGCAGTTGATCAGGCCTGGTATGCCTGTCTGCTATGGAGGTATCCCGCACGCTTTCGATATGAACACTTCCCAGTTGATTTTCAGTGGACCGGAGGAGGCCATTTTCGGTGTCGCCATGACGCAAATCGGAAAGCACTACGGCCTCCCGGTTTACATCAATGTCGGGCTTGCCGATGCAAAGCGGCCCGATGCTCAGGCCGGGGTCGAGATCGCGGCCACCCTGGTGCTGGGAGCGGCTGCGGGTGCCGATATTTTCGGCCACCTGGGAATTTCTGGCTCGGACCAGGCCTCGTCGTTGGACATGCTGGTGTTGCAGGATGAGGTCATTTCGTACACCGAAAGCGTCTTGCGGGAAGTCGACTTCAGCGAAGAGGCGTTAGCGGT
The DNA here is from genome assembly GCA_050008675.1 of Terriglobia bacterium. Classification (GTDB taxonomy): domain Bacteria; phylum Acidobacteriota; class Terriglobia; order UBA7540; family UBA7540; genus CAVROP01. Next base: position 10,851 of record JBEKME010000156.1, on the reverse strand, counting down.
AAAGGAAATTGAAGAGGTAGGCCCCGGAGGAAACTACCTGGCTAGGGACTTCACAGCCACGCACTTTCGGCAGGAGTTGTGGTTTCCCAAGCTGTTCGACCGGCACTCTTACCCGGATTGGCAAGAAAAGGGCGCTTCGAGCATGGAGGAACGGTGCCGGCGACGGAAAAAGGAGATCTTGCGCAAACATGTCTCTTCTCCCATCGATCAGGAGTTGGAGCGTACTCTGAAGGAGTTTGTTGCCGACGTCAAGCGGAGCTACCAATGAAGGGAAGCGTCCCGAGCGAAGCTTCCACCCCAGCAGGGTCGAATGCCCGTAAGTCTCACCTATGGCAGCGCCACACCAGCGCCGAGTTTGTGCGTTTCCTAGACGAAGCCGTGGTCGGTCGACGACGAAAACAGATTCACCTAATTCTGGAGAACCTCTCGGTACATAAAACGGCGGCTGTGCGAGCATGGCTGGAGCGTCACCCTCAAGTGCAGTTCCATTTCACGCCCACTTACTCCTCCTGGCTGAACCAAGTGGAGATCTGGCTGGGCATGATTACCCGGGATTGCATCCGTCGCGGGATCTTCCGATCTGTGCCCGATCTGGTGACGCAAATCCTCGGCTACGTTCGCCTTTACAATCGAAACGCCCAGCCCTTCCGCTGGACGTATCGCAACCCGAAGAGGCGGATTCATGTTTCACCTATTTCGGTAACACAACACGAGCCGTGCTTCCCTCGGCTACAACCGCTGAAGACCACTATCTGTTGGGGGGCGCTTACTTCTTGTTACATCGGCTGGCAGAGGCCCAACGAGAATCGCGATTGGCATTGGAGCAAGCGCCGGGTGATCCTCGGTACATGCAGTTGTGTGCACGAATTGAGCAACGGCTGCGCCATCACCAACTCGCGCTCGATCTCCTCGGCCAGGCAAAGCAAAAATCGCCGGAATCTCCTGACCCTTACTACAGTGCCGGAGTTTCATATTATTTGCTGGGACGCTATGCCGAGGCGTGCCAAAGCCTCGCCCGAGCCCTCGAACTTGCCCCGCAATCTGCGCGGGTGCTCTTCCTTCTTGCCGCTACACTGGCCCAACGAAGGTGCAAACAAGGAAAGCGAGCATTATCTACGCCGTGCCATCCAACTCGATCCCGGGAGTTTTCGCTTTCACTTTCACCTTGCTGAAATTCTTTTGATTGAAGATGAGCGCAGTCAAGCCAGAGCAGCGTTCCGAAAAGCGATTGAATTGAAGCCGGATTTCGGACCTACCCACTATCAATTAGGAAAGCTGTTGGCGCGCGAGGGTAATAATCCTCTCGCACTTGAAGAGCTCGAGGAGGCCGTGCGCGAAGAGCCTGACCTTGTGCAGGCCTACTATCAGCTCAGCCAGGTGTGCGCTCGACTTGGGGAAGTGGAAAAATCTAAACAAATGCCGGTCAATTTCAACCGATTGAAGAAGGAAGGTGCTGAGGGAACCCAGGAGTTCACCGGCGTCGTCCGTAAAGAACTGGAAATGCCTTAGTATCCTGTGACACGTCTACAATGATGTGGGCCCCTAAACCTCAGCTCCTCTCCATCCAGGGGCAGAGGGGCTGGCGTTCAGGGGGTTACAAGTTCCGCAACGAAGGATTAACCATGACACCATTCTCTCCCTATTCTTGGGCCACTTATTACGCGCCGCAGCGCACGCGGACGATCACGGTCGATGGCGACCTGTCCGATTGGGCGGACGTCAAGGGTTTCACCATGGACCAGGAGAAATTCTTGTACGTCGGGCAGGGACTATCCTCCGCCAAATGGAAGGGTCCCGCAGACCTTTCAGCGACATTCAAACTCCAATGGGACCCACAATACCTTTACGTAGCGGTTGAGGTCGTCGACGACCATGTTACGGAGCCCCACGGCTCGTTGCTACCGGGCGCCGAGTCAGGATCTTGGGACGACGACGGGATCGAAATCATGCTGGATAACGACGGGTGCGGGATGCCTCGGTACTACGTTGGCGACCCGATTCACCATGAGTTCCATTTCGTGTACAGCGCGACGCACCCTTTCGTGTTTGACAACTTCTGGAAGTGTCAGCCGGGCGCGCCCCAGCCCGTGATAACGCTTCCAGATGGTTCGACAGAGCCCCTGGCGTATCCAGGTGAAGTCATGGTGAAGAACGAAATCACGGAGGTCTTCTGGAGGCCCCCTTATAACGGAGCCTATGCATTCAGGAGGACCGAGAAAGGTTACAACTTGGAACTTCGCATGTCACTCCCCGGTGCGACCATGGCTGCGATCAACCAGGGAGGCCACCCCATTGGATTTGACATCGCCATTAATGACAACGACGAGGGGAAGGGACCGTTGAAACAGGAACTTCATTGGTCAGGAATGAATGACATGTTCTGGCGCAACTGTCAGTTTCTCGGAACTCTGATTCTGCTGAACAAGTAGTAAACATTGGAGCGCGCTCGCAATTGACGTGTGCCCCAACTTAGTTACCACCGGTTGAAAGGAAACTCCGTCGCGCGGCGGAGGTTATAGATTGGCGGAGGAAGTTCTGATCCACTCCCTTTAACTGATTGCCAGATGACTCGATTCAAGTCGTCCTCCGGAGCTTGATCGGGTTGAGAGAAATCCCAACTGGCGGATTCCTTCACGCCGGATGCGTCAGGAGGATTCACTTCGTCGAGCGACACTTGGGGGAGCACACACCTGCGGGGGCGTATGACAGTTTTTTTCCGGAAGTCCACAAGCAAAGTCGGTACGCGGTCGTCAAAGTACGTGAGGCTTTCCAGCCCTAAGATTTGTTCGATGGTCTTCAGCACCGAAACCGTAGAGAACCACCATGCTCCACGAGTCCGTGCGCAGCATAGGGAGAGAGAACCAACAAAGGAGAACGACGGGCAATGACGTGATCGGGGCCGGACTGAGCATCATCTTCCACGACGAAGATGGCGGTATTCGGCCAAGGCCGGCTGTGCGAGACCACTTCCACCATGTCGGCGCGCATCTAAAAACGTAGATTGACCGGCCAATCTTTCCTCATTTCTCGGTAGAGGACAGCCGACCCAATTCGGCAGCGATGGCAAGGAGGCGGCGGTCATAGCGGTGCAGCTTGCGTCTGGCTTTTTCGTCGCCGAGCTGACGACGGTACATTTCTAACAGATGGCGAGTCGCGGCCAGTGCTTGGGTAATGCCAGCCAGACCGGTCCCCTGGACTTCTTTTGGAATGGAGAGCGTGGGCAGGTGGTGGGGCTGGGTCGCGTTCTGCCGGGCTTGGTGGAATTCGCGCTGCATGTCCTGTTGGGTGACTTGGATATAGCGCAAGGTCATGCGGATGTCTTCATGACCGAGCAACTGCATGACCGCCGGGAGGCTGACCCCCAGCCGCAGCATCTCGGTCGCAAATGAATGGCGGAGGCGATGCAGCGTTACATGGCTGGAGCAGCCGGCGCGCTGCGCGGCAGCAGCGAGTGCCCGGCGGAGCGGCTGATAGAGGGCGTAAGGGCCACTGCAGCGCGGGAGGAGCAAGCCTTCGGCTTTCACCCATCGTGGGGGCAGGGCTTCAGCACGCAGAGCGAGAAGCCGAGTCACAACCCGCCGTGTCTCGGGATCGATGGGTACTAGGCGTTCGGTGTGCAGCTTGCCAAGGGGAACGTGGAGTGCCCGCTGGTTCGGTCCGACTTCTCGCAGGCAGTTTAGGGACAAGTGGATGCATTCGCTGACACGCATACCGGTGGCACGGATAAGTAAGAGCGCATTCGCAGGCAAGTCATCGGTGCGCCGCAACTCCTTCTGCAAGAGTTGATCTTCCTGGAAGGGAAGAGGTCTGGGCAGATAACGACCCCTAGGGGGCAAATCCTGGTGACCAATGAGATCGGGCCGCACGGAGTGACCTTCGGCAGCTAGACCATCCAGCACTCGCCGGAGATCAACGAGCAGATTGAAACGGGTTTCGTTGCTGAGGGGAGGCTGTTGCTCGCAGAGCGAGCGAAACCAGCCCAGGAGGTGAGGGTCGCGGCGCAGTTGGGAGAGGCGGAGGAGCTGCGGGAAAGTCGCGCGGAGGTAGGCAAGGAATCGGCGTACAGCAGATCGATATTGGTTCACCGTGCTGGGTCGCAGGGTGAGGGCCAGCGTTTGGAGCTGAGCTTCAAAGACCTGTTGGAGGCTGGGCAGTCTCATGCGATTTGGGAACAAGTTAAACGCGTCCGCTTTTCGATGGCGCAAGCGTATTCGCGCCAGACGTCTCGCGGGGCGAGTTGGACGTACAGCATTGTAGTGTGGATTTGCGCGTGGCCCATCAAATGTTGCAGTGCAGGCAGCGACATCCCGGCCCTCACTAAATCGGCACCACAGGTATGCCTCAGTCGATGCGGGTTGGCGCGACATATCCGACTCCGCCCTCGATGATGGCGGAACAGCGAGCGAAGACCGGCCGCGGTCATGGGCTGACCACGCTGCTGGCCTTTCAAGGAGACGAACAAGGCAGGTGAGTTGATCAGCGGCCTTTCCAGGCGTAAATAATGCTCGAGGACTTCAAGGATTTCTGGAGGCAGCGGCACGACGCGCTTCTTACTTCGTCTGCCGAGCACACACATTTGGCCCTCGGCCAGTTGCAGGTCTTCCAATTGAAGCCCTAACACCTCACAAGAGCGCAGGCCATCGAGGAGCATCAAGCCGACCAAGCCGAGGTCGCGATAGGTGTGGAAGCTTTGCCAGAACTTAGCCACTTCCTCGGCGGAGAGTGGGACGATGACGCGCCGGTCCTGTTTGAGACGCAGGCCCCGGGCGATGGCGCGGTGGGGACGGCCATAGCCGAGCGCGGATCGTTTGGTATAGCCGCGTTGGAAGTGAACGGTATCGGCGGGAATCTCGTGCCCGGTGTGGAAGCGATAGCAACAACGCACCACACCTAGGCGATGATTCACGGTTTGGGGAGCAGGCTTCGGATGCTGCTCGAGTTGATGGCGGACATAGTCGAAGAGTAAGGACTCAGTGATGACAGCGAGGGGTTGGCACTGGGGTTGGAACCAGCGGCCAAAGTCGAGCAAGGCGTAGGCGCGGAGGGAGCGGAGGGAGAGCTGACGGATGCGCTGGGTATCGAGAAAGGCGTTCGCCCAGTCGAGTTCTCCTCCGTTCGAGTCGCGGAGGCGATATGGGGATGCGCTGGCAGCCACGCAGGGTTGGTAAATCACGGAGATCTTCATAGCGCTTTTGCTCCTTGAAGGCAGACGGCGAAATCAGCGGCAGTGGCGCCGCGAACGAAGTAGCTGTTGGGATCCTGTCCGGCCGGCAACTGCACCAGCGAGACCGTAAGACCCAGCCGCTGGAGGCGGAGAGCGAGAGCCTCAGAAGCATGTTGGCCCGCTCGGTTTTCGTCCTGGTCAAAGGCGAGATAAGCCCGACGACCCGGCACGTCGGAAGGCTGGCGGAGCTGCCCAAGGGTCAAATGAGTGCCGAAGGCACAGGTGGTGTTGCGAAAACCGCTCTGCCATAACACCGCGAGGTCGAACAGGCCTTCGACCAGGATCACGGTGGAGAACTGGCGCACGGATTCCCAGGCGAACAAGTCGCCCTTCGAGCCGGGGAGGAACCGATGGGCGAAGGCGGCGCCGATGCTGCGGCCGTAGAAGTTGACGATGCGTCCGCCGTGGCGGCAGGGGAAGACAATACGCTGGCAGAAAGCATCGTAGCCCTGTGGAGTGACGAGGCCGAGTCGCTCCAGGAGATCGAGCGAATAGCCCTGAATGGTGAGATGGCCACGCAAATTTCCGCCAGGGGCGTAGCCGATGCGCAGTTCTTCGATCAGGGTGGGATCATGCACTCCGCGCTGCTCAAGATAGCGCAGTGCCTCAGGGTGCCGCGGCAGCTGCTGTTGATAGAAAGCTGCGGTTTCCTCCAACACATCGGCAGGGTCGGCGGGAGCGATTTGTCGCTCGAGGAAAGCGAGGCTTTGGCGGAAGGAGAGATGCCGGGATAGCTGAACAAAGCGAATGAGGTCACCGCCCTGGCCGCAGCCGTGGCAGTAGAAGAGATTTTTCCGGACGTTCACATAGAACGAAGGCCGAGATTCTGCGTGTAAGGGACAGAGTCCGACGAACTCGGGGCAGTGACCCGCAGGCCGACCCATCCAATTCTGCTGGCGCAAAAAATCGAGCAGGGGCAGGCGCTGTTTGAGTTTTTCGAGGTCCTCGCCCATGGCGCTATTTTTGCCTCCACCCGCAAGCGTAGGGGAGGCCTACACTCATTGCCAGGCAAGGATGGTGGGGGGAAGGAAATTTTCTCAGAGACGCAGGGGCCAGAGGACCTGCAGAACCGGAGTCAGCCCGCGCAAGGGCCTCCTGTCAGGATCGGCTTGACTGGCCCGCGCCAGCCAAGAAACGACGTGGCGAAACGTTTGGCGCACAAAGGAAGCTGCCGGTTGGCCGGGATCCAGACCGTGAGCCCAGCGGCGGAGCGTGGAGGGATCGGGGAGACGATTTGGGTCTTTGAGCGAAGGCGTCGCCTCTTCCCAGGAGCAACCATCCTCAAAACGCCGTCGCAGCGCCTGACAGCGAGCCAGCAAGCTGTAGTGGGTGTAAGGGAGGGAAAGCGGCGGCAGAAAGGTGAATGTCTTTCCGCAACCGCGGCAGTGACCGCGACGGATTTGGATCCAGTGGTGATGCTCATCGTGCGCCTGCTTGCGGCGGCGACCGTGCCCGATGATCGAATCGTGTTCACAAACGGGGCATCGCCGCAAGATGACTTCGGTGCAGTCTACGGCCCAGTCGGTTTCGAGCTTGTGCGGCGGTGCGGAAAGTGGGATAAAGAGAACCGTAGCTCGTTAGGGCTCTGACCGGGTCTCGACCTTCTCCCAAGACCTGAGCCCGGAGCGGAGCCCTCTCCGTCTGAAGGAAAAATCCCAACTGGAAGAGAATAACCCATCTCAGCTTCGGCTTTCTGGGGCGTGACCAGGGTGATTGGCCGGTTAAACGTAGAAATTTGAACAGGAGCCGGTAGGGCGCGATGGTGGTGAATCTCAGCGGGCGGCTGAGGTTGCGCGGTCGGCCAGCAGTATTGCAGCTCCCGCTGTCGCGAAAAGTCCCGCCGGCTACAGCGCCGCGAGGCCAACCACCGCCATCAACAAACCCCCTGGGGGCGTGAGGTTCATCGCGACCGCCAGCGCGAGTACCGAGAGCGTCAGCGCGCCCGCGTGACGGATCAATCTTCCCTTCACTCTTCCTCTTGTGCCAACCTGATCGCGCCTCGGAGTTCTGAACCCGTCGAGGCCATCCAAGAGCCCCAGCGGCGTCCCTCACCGGACACCGCAAGGCCAGCCGGCTGGGTCGTCTGTCAGATCTGCGGTCGCGGGGGCGCTGGGTGAATCCTTTTCCCAAGGTGCAGCATGATTCCCGATGAACAAGTCGCTCGCATCCGCCATCTGTTTCACGCCGAGCATTGGAAGATCGGCACCATTGCGCCCGAACTCCTTCTCCACCCCGATACCGTGCGCCGGGCGCTGGAGACCGGCTGCTTCCGCAGCCAGCCCCGCCTGCGCGCTCAGCTTACCGATCCTTACCTCGACTTCCTGCGCCAGACCTTGCAGCAATATCCTCACCTGCGCGCCACTCGTCTCTTTCAGATGATCGTGCCCCGGGGCTACACGGGCAGTGTCAGCCAACTCCGCCGCGTGGTCGCCGACCTGCGACCCCCACGCCGGGAAGCCTTTCTGCGCCTGCGCACGTTCCCCGGCGAGCAGGCGCAGGCCGACTGGGTGTACTTCGGCGAAGTCCGGATGGGCCGCGCCCGCCGGCGTTTGTCCGGTCTCGTCCTTACCCTCTCCTACAGTCGTGCCCTGTGGTTGGAATTCTTCTTCGACCAGAGCCTGGAGAATTTTCTCCTCGACCACGTGCATGCCTTTCACGACTGGGGTGGAGCGCCCAGGAGCTTGCAAACCGACAATCTCCGCAGTGTGGTCTTGGAACGCCGCGGCGATGCCATCCACTTCCACCCCCGCTATCTCGAACTCTCCGCCCACTACCACTTCGCCCCCCTCCCTTGCTGCCCCGCCCGGGGCAATGAAAAAGGCTACGCTTCATACTGCACCTCATGTGCGATCTGCGGCTAATCATTCAACTCGCGGTCGATGATACTCGATTGATTGATACCCTCCGCTTCTGCTTGTACTTAAGCGGAGCATGGGGGCCCGGAGGTTCGAAGAGGCACTGCCCTCTGTCATTATAAAGATGACCACAGAGATAGCCTGCACCCTTCCAGACCTTCGCGGTCCCATAAGCAAGATCAAGCTGGGCAGCGATCCCTCCGAGTGTCAGCATTCCCTTTTCGCGGAGTCGCTCATACCGGGTCTTCAGCCCGTGCTCCCGACGAAGGCGCCACACCATGGCCGCCTTGATAGGTTTGTTCTCACCGGATCGGTACCCACGCTCCGTGAGAATCGCTCGTGAACCTGCGGAGGCAAATATATCGCATTGCGATGTATTTTCAACATCATTTTCCGATTGTTTCAGCAACCTGTTAGGTGTGCGGTTGCTGCAGTCCCGAGGAGAGTGGCGAGGTAGTGAGGCGGAGCAGAGGGACATCTTGACGTGTCAGAAAAGGCAAAAAACGCTTGACAAGCGAGGCGGGTCAGCGCTGTAATCGTCGGGACCGATTGCAGAAATCGGTTGCACGCCTGAGCGATATGAGAATACGACTGCTAGCAGCACCGCTTGATTTGAGCCGATTGGCTTCTGGATTCTGGCGTTCGGGAGTAGGGTAACAATTACATAAGGGAGGGATAGGCATGAAAGCAACAAGACGCCTCAGAGCCGGGGTGTGGGCTTTGCTTGTCCTTTTACCCATCTGGGGCAGAGGGCAGAGGGCAGAGTATGAACTCCACCATCACGGGCCTTGTATCGGACCCGACCGGCGCTGTAGTGCCCAATGCTAATTGCACGCTGAGAGCTGAGGGGACAGAAGCGGTCATGAAGGTCACCACGGCTAGCGATGGGCTTTACAGCTTCGGAAACTTGCAACTGGGTGTTTATGACCTCGAAGTTGCTGCGAAGGGATTCGAGACCTTTAAACAGAATGGAATCTCGCTCAATTTGAACGAGGTGGCAACGGTCAACGTAACGCTCAGGGTCGGAAGTGCCTTGCAGACAGTCGAGGTCACGGCTAACGCCTCGCCTCTGAACTATGAAGACGCTTCGCACAAGGGCGAGATCACGCCCGGGGTTCTCCAAGAGCTGCCCTTGGCCGTTTCAGGTAACTCCCGTTCCGCTGTTTCGTTCGTTATTCTCCTTTCTGGCGTGAATACGGGGGCTGGCAACAATCCTTACGAAACGCGGATCAATGGCGGCATGAAGATGGGTGATGAATCCGAACTAGACGGCGTTTCCATGATCGAAGGGCTGGAAACCAATATTGGCGTGGTGTCCCTCGACAACGATTACCCGGTTTCACCCGAATCGGTCAGCGAAGTCAGCGCCGTCACTTCAGATTACGCGCCCCGCTACGGCTTTACCACTTCGGGGGTCATAATGGCCACCACGAAAGGGGGAACCGATCAATTCCATGGTGACGTTCGGGAGTCCCTCCGCAACACCGTGCTGAATGCCCGCGCGTGGGGCGAGCCTTACAGGCCCAAAGATATCTAGCATATCGGGACCGATACTTGAAGAGAAGGAGTCTTTATGCGGCGTCGATCATTCCTTGCAGCCTCCATTGCTGCCGGACTTTCGAGTTATGCGCACGGCGGGGATACGGGCCCGCTAGTGCCGGGTGACATTCCCAAAAGAGTGTTCGGGAAAACTGGCGAGCGGCTGACGATCATCGGCCAGGCCGGCGGTCGATTTCCCATGTGCAGTTACGAGGACGCCAAGGCCATTACGCTGCGCGCCTACGAGCTCGGTGTCAATTACTTCGATAATGCCCGGATTTATTGGGAAGGAAAGTCGGAACAGGTCTACGGCGACGTGTTGCCGCCCTTTCGAAAACACGTTTTTCTCACCACCAAATCCCCTCAGCGTTCTCGCGAAGGCGCCGAGGCAGACCTCGAGAAATCCCTGCGGGCATTGAAGACCGATTATGTAGACCTGTGGCAAATTCACCAGGTTTCGACAATGGACGAGGTGGAGCAAATCTTCGCGCCCGGCGGAGCTATCGAGGCTTTCGAATCGGCAAAGAAAGCTGGCAAATGCCGCTTTATTGGGTTCACGGGTCACCATGACCCACAGGTACATTTGGCGATGCTGAAAAGGTACGACCATTACGATTCCATTCTGATGCCGCTCAACCCGGCCGACCCGTCGTACCTTAGCTTTGAGAAGGAAGTGCTACCCGTCGCCGTCGAGCGCGGCATGGGTATTCAAGGAATGAAAAGCACTGCCAACGCAAAGTTGCTTCAGGCGATTCCTTTGAAGGATTGCCTGTTTTACGTCCTCAGTTTACCCATTCACTGTCTTGCGGTCGGTTGTACGACCATAGGCCAGATCGAAGACGACGTTCGAATCGCTCAGCATTTCAAGCCTTTGACGGAAGTGCAGCTTGCGCAAATTCGGCAAGTGGGAGCGAAATTAAAGGGGCCACAATTGGAAGATTGGAAGAGAAACATCCAGGATAAGGCAGGGACGCGCACGGAGAGTCGGATACAGCATGGATGACCGCCGCCTGATCCCTTCCCCCGCAAAACTCCGCCAATTCGGTTTATCTCGTGCAAGCCTAGCGGTAGTTTACTGCGAAGGCGCTAAAAAGAGCGGGATGTGGTTGAACTCTCATGGAGTTGCAATGAGAGGGCTGTATTACCCACTTCGGCTAGTGCCGAATTGTTGCAGTCCCAGGGTTTCGGTCAAGCCTTTTTGAATGAGGCTTTGGGTGGAGGTGACGGTGGCGG
>JBEKME010000155.1:0-12697 GCA_050008675.1 Terriglobia bacterium | reverse complement strand
CCCTCTTCGCCTTCGAGTAGTTGCGGCGTGAACTTCTGGTTCAACAGGGTGCCGCCGGTGCGGGCGTGATCCATCCTCGCCGCGGATTTGAGTACAGCAGTGGGGCCGCGCCGGTCCGCGCCCTGCACCGGAGAGATGCCGTCCGACAGCGGCTCATACGCCTTCCGCCCATCGGGTGTGGCCCCGGTTACAGACCCAAAATAGACGTGGCAGGTGGTTGAAAGGTAATTCACCCGGTAGTTGCCGCCCTTGGTGTTCTTCCGGCCGTTTACCTCAGCGTAAAAGGCATTGAACAAGTCCGTTAGAAGGGCGTCCGCATACTCGTCATCGTTGCCGTACTTGGGGGTCTTGTTCAAGAGCACTTGCATCGTTCTTTCATGCCCCTTGAAATTGGCTTCTAACGCCTCGAGCAGTTCCGCCATGGTTACGTCCTTACGATCGAAGACGTGATGGCGAATTGCAGCCAAGCTATCCGTGCAACTGCCTGGGCCCACGGCCATGATATAAGTGGTGTTGTAGCGAGGACCACCATCGTTGTAATCTTTGCCTTTTGCAATGCAGTCTTCGATGAGCAGCGAGAGGAAAGGAGCGGGCATATACTTGGCGTAAATCCGCTCGATGATGTTGTTTCCCCTCACCTTGATTTCAATGAGGCGGTGCAACTGCTTCCGGTACGCGGCAAACAACTCATCGAAGGAACTAAAGTTCCTCGGATTGCCAGTCTCCAGCCCAATGCGCTTGCCGGTACGGGGATCGAGCCCGTTGTTGAGCGTGATTTCAAGCACCTTAGTCAGGTTGAAGTAACCGGTAAGGATATAGGCTTCCTTGCCAAATGCCCCCGTCTCCACGCAGCCGGAGGTTCCTCCGGTGCGGGCGTCTTCAATCGACTTCCCTTGCCGCAGCAGTTCCTCCACCACCAGGTCGGCGTTGAAGATCGAGGGTTGTCCCCAACCTTTACGGATAATCTCGATGCCGCGCTTAAGGAAGCGCTCCGGGCTCTTCTTGCTCAACTGCAAGTTCGATGACGGTTGCAGCAGCCGCATTTCGTCGACCACCTCGAGGATCAGGTAAGTGAGCTCGTTGACGCCATCCGAGCCATCCGCTTTGAGGCCTCCGTTGTTGATGTTGGCAAAGTCGGTGTAAGTGCCGCTCTCCGCCGCCGTCACGCCGACCTTGGGCGGCGCGGGCTGATTATTGAATTTCACCCAAAGGCATTCGAGCAGTTCTTTGGCCCTGTCACGCGTGAGCGTTCCGTCGGCGAGACCCTTCTCGTAAAAGGGGTAAAGATGCTGGTCCAACCTCCCTGGGCAGAAGGAGTCCCAGGTATTCAGTTCGCTGATCACGCCCAGGTGCGTGAACCAGTAGGCCTGCAAGGCCTCCCAGAAATCTCGCGGTGCATGGGCTGGAACATGCCGGCAGACGTCCGCAATTTTTCTAAGCTCGGCTTGGCGTTGAGGATTCGATTCATGCGCTGCCATCTCCCAGGCTTTTTCGGCATGTCGTTCAGCGAAACATATGATGGCGCTGGCGGCCACCCCCATCGCCCTGAGCTCCTCTTGCTTAAGGAAAGCCTCGGGATCATTCAGGAAGTCCAGGCGGCTGAGACTCGTTTCGACTTCGGATTTCAGGTCGAGCAGACCCTTACCGTAGATGACATCTCCCAACGCTGTGTGGCCTGGGGCACGCTGCTCCATGAACTCCGTAAAGATGCCGGCCTCGTAGGCATCTTTCCATTCCTGAGACATCTCCCCAAAAATGAGGTCGCGTATCGAGCGGCCTTGCCAGTAAGGGATGATCTGTTCGCGTTGAATGGTCTTCGCTTCTGCATCGACATGGTAGGAGATCTTCGGGCGCGAATTGAGGATCTCGAGGTCTTCCATGCTGTGGCAGCAGAGTTCGGGATAGGTAGGCGCAGCCTTGGGCGCGGGGCCACGCTCGCCCACAATCAGCTCGTCGCTGCCAATATAAATGTTCTTATTCTCCATCAAATGCCGCAGGGCCTGGGCCCGGAGGATTGGGACTGAAGCGGTGCGACAATCTCGATAGTACGCTGTGATGAGTGCTGCCCTCTCTAAGGACAGTGCGGGCTCGGCCTCGAGGCTTCTCTGCCGCAATCTTGCTACGCGTTCGTTCATGGTCAGCCACCTATTTTCACATTGAAGCCCGCTCTCTCAAACTCTCGTGCTATTTCTGCCACCAGGCTTGGAGGAGGGGCTTTGACATCTTGCAGACGAAAACCCAGGCCCAGTCGCTTGTATTTCTCGGTTCCAGTTTGATGGTACGGCAAGAGATGGATCCGCCAGAGGTGAAGCCGCGAGAGCAGCGCGACCATCTGCCGGATGTTCTCGCTATCATCATTTACTTCGGGAATGATAGGGAAACGAACAACCACCGGCTTCTTTCGTTGCGCCAGCGCCTCCAGGTTCGCCAGAATGGAGTCATTGGGCACACCGGTGTACTTTTTGTGTTTCAAGGGATCGAGAATCTTCAAGTCGAATAAGAACAGGTCCACCTTCTCACTGAGGTCGAGCACCAACTCCTTGTTTGCCAAGCCGCACGTTTCGACAACGGTGTTGATACGTTTTTCGCGGCACGCATCGAGGAGTAACTCGAGGAAGCGCGGCTGCGCCAGGGGCTCGCCGCCGGAGAAAGTAACGCCGCCGCCTGATTCATCCCAGAAGATCAGGTCTCTTTCTATGTCCCGCATCGCTTCCGAAACTGTTATCCAGCGCCCGGCCACCTTTCGGGCTGCGCTCGGACACGCATCGGCACATGTTCCGCAGACCTGACACGCCGATGTGGTGTGGATTACACCCTTCCGGCGCAGGATCGCCCCATGGGGACAAACCTGGATGCAGTCTCCGCAACCCATGCAGCGGTTCTCGAAGAACATCAGGTTTGGCTCGGGGCTCTGGCCCTCAGGATTGTGGCACCACCAGCAAGACAGGGGACACCCTTTGAAAAAGACCGTGGTTCGAATGCCAGGGCCGTCGTGCAGGGAATAGCGCATGATGTCAAAGAGGAGGCCAGAAGGTTCCGCCGAAGAGGCGGTGGCGGCCTCGCGCCAAACTCCGGGTTGATCGTGTACTCCAATCATCTTTCTAATCCGGCTGCTTGCTACCAACTCCCGCGTTCCCCCAGAGTGGCAATCACGTCGCTCAACCTCTCAGCGCCATGGTTCCAATTGAGAATGATCCCGCGCTCGGTAGCATCACAGTCGCCCCGTCTAATCGCCTGGATGATCTGGTCGTGCTCTGCCACGGAGAGGCCTAGCCGGTCCACAATCGCGCTGGCATAGAGACGCCAGTAGCGTTCCGCCTGGGGCACGATCTCATGGTGAAGGGCGAGCAACCGGAGACCCGCACTGGCCTCAACGATATGCCCGTGAAAGTTGAGGTCGAGGTCGAAAATCCGATTGGCATCCCGCCCACCCGCCTGAGCCAACTCACGGAGAGCCGTGTTGAAGGCCTTGAGATGCCGCACCAACTCGAGGCGGAGTGAAGGCCTAAGCATTGCGGTCTGCCTTCCAGCGAGGCCTTCCATTCGCCCAATGATGCTGTAGAGTTCGCACGCGTCCTCTCTGGTGAGCGGAGCCACCATCAGCCGCGATTTGCTGCTGCCCCCGCGGCTCGCAACAATAAAACCTTCATGCTGGAGCCGCTGAAGCGCCTCCCGTATAGGCGTACGACTCGTTCCCAATCGCTCCGCTAGCTCCGCCTCGATGACCCGGCTGCCCGGGGCGAGCCGGCCATGGACGATAAGGTCGCGGAGCTGCTGATAGGCTGCCTGGACTCGACTACCGCGTTGCATTGAAGTTTCCGCTCTCCCCAGTGCCCCAGATTCATTTCGGGCGACGACCTCGTGCTTCCAAACCCGAGCCCATGATGCTTAACCGCGCCGAGCACAATGTCGAACCGGCCATCGACCCTCCTCGCCGCCTTGTATGCAATCTCGTATACAATATACTCGACCCCTCACCGCCAGTCAATGAGCTTACGCGCCTAGGGGCTGAAGGACCTCACAAAACGCATAAGGTCCCTCAGCCCATTTGAAGGCGGAGATCTTTCGCCCGCCAATAAGCGGGTGTACACTGAGACTGACACGCAGGTAAGATCATGCTCCTTTCGGCCATCGCTGCGCCCGGGGTAGGCCCGAGCTCGAAAGCCCGCAGGCAAAAGCGGGCACCCTCCCTTCCACCTTGGGCGAAACGCCGTGGACGCAGGCGGGAACCCCTGCGAATCACTGAGCCGACCTTGAAATGGCGGCCCAGTACGGAAAGAGTGACAAATGCTGCTCAGTAAGCCTGGCCCACCCGCCCTGCGGCAGAAAAGCGAAAAGGTGGAGATCCGGGTGGCGCGCTCTTTGTGCGAAGTCGAGGCCCTGCGGGAGCCGTGGACCGCATGGCCCGGGCATCGCGATTCCGATATCGATTTCTACCTGATGAAACTCCAATCCGATCCTGAGGTTGTCCGTCCGCATGTAATTGCTCTTTATCAGAACGGCAAGCCGGACGCAATTCTTGTCGGGCGGCTCGAACGCAAGCGGTTGTGCTTCAAAAGGATCGGGTATCTTCCCCCTCTTCGCTTTTGGGCGCGCTGCTTGACGTTTGTTTATGGCGCGATGCACGGAAATGCTTCTGCTGAAAACGCGCGGATACTGCTTCAGGAGGTTATGAATTGCCTGAGGCAAGACGAAGCTGACGTTGCAATGCTGGAACTTGTCCCCATCGATTCTCCTCTCTATCGACTCGCATTGAAACTGCCCGGGGTCCTAAGCCGTGATACCCTTCCGGAACCGCAAGGGCACGAGACGATGATAGTGCCAGACACCGTCGATGAAATTTATGGATGCATGTCGAGTCACCGCAAACATGAACTGAGGAGGATAGCCAGAAAGCTCCAAAGCAACCCGGTTGGAGAGCCAAAGATTGTTTACTACCGTGATACCACAGAATTGGATCATCTGTTCCACGACGCTGAAGAGATTGCCAAGAAAACGTATCAACGAGGCCTCGGCGTGGGGTTTGCGGATTCGGCTCGAATCCGCAAGCGCTTGGAACTGGCTGCCTTGAAAGGCTGGCTTCGCGCTTATCTGCTTTACCTTGGAGATCGACCTTGCGCCTTTTGGATTGGCATGCTCTACGGAGAGACGTTTGTGAGTGACTACACGGGTTATGACCCGGATCTCCACCAGTTTTCTCCTGGGATTGCCCTACTGATGCGGATGATTGAACGGTTCTGCAACCGTGCGGATGGGGACGTCATAAGGGAATTGGACTTTGGCCCCGGGGACGCCGAATACAAGGCTGCACTGTGCACCAGGAAATGGCTTGAGGCAGCCGTATACATATTCAGTCCGACATCAAGGGGGCTTGCGCTTAAGTCGATGCGCACGGCGACCAGGATTGTCGATGCCTTTGCAAGGAAAGTCTTGATCTCCACGAAGCTTTTCCCTTGGGTCAGAAGAGCCTGGCGGGGCCGTCTGGCCAAGCACGCAGAGAAGATTCCGCCGCCCAGAAACTGACGGGCTGGCAAACGCCCAGCAGGGACCATTCGGAATAGGTTCCCCTTGGCGAGCTGTTGACAACACTTCCCTGCTGTCCCGCGGGCGGCAGAATCTCAGAAAGGGGTGTGTTCAAGGGGAACAATGAATTGAATGCCTTCCACATGTTTCCCCTGGAGACGCGTATCGTTGGTGATGAAGAGGTCAACTCGGGCTGCCGCAGCACATGCCAGTTGGATGGCGTCCGGGGCGCGAAATGATCGGTCACAACGGAGCCGAGCGTAGATTCTTGCCGCTTTGGCGTCAAAGGGAAGCATCAGCGCCGGCGCCGTGATGGCTTCCTCGTACTTTCGGCAAAGTTCCTCGTCCCCACGCTCGAGCGGTTTTACGAGAACCTCGCCGAGCGTCAGCGTGGAGGTCAGGAGTTGATCGCCGCGCGCCGACATTTTGCGTCTCAGATCCGCTACCCGGCCAGAAAAGTCCCCATAGTCCTCAAATAGATAGATGAGTAGATAAGTATCCCAAAAGATTCGGCTCATTCCCAACCCTCGCGGAGTCGCTGCACATAATCATCCGCGTGTTCGTCGGCCCATAAATGCTTACCCGAACCGGCCAGCGAGAGCAGGGGGTCTGTTTCGGGGGCACAGTTGACTGCGGCAGAGCACCAGTCACGATACCAGGCCAAGAGTCCATGGTAACCGGAAGGTATGTCTTCCATGTTGGGAGTGATCTTGGCCCCTTCGCGCGCGGGGTGATACGTGTCTCCCTTCCGGAATAGGCGACGCCGCCCATTAATCGTCTCGAGAAGCATTCGGTAGCGACCCGGGTTGGGTGGACGATTGGCAACGCAATGTTGAACGACATGGACATACACACCGGGTCGAATCGGCCCTCCGATGCCTTCCCGCATCGCTCGATCGACAATCTCTTCCACTGTAAAATCGGGTTGCGCGGGTTGCTCCCGGTGGAGCAAAGCAGCGGCTATCCAAACTTCGTCAGCCACCTTGATGTGGGAGTTAGTGACTACAGCCACGGTGGAAATCTCCTATTACAACGATGATTCTTAACCAAGTAAGGATGAAATGCCAAACGATTGGTGTTTTCGAGGCGCGTCAAGAGCAAAAGCGGCAAGAACGCAGAGCTGCGCTCTGCGCCAGCCCGCGAGGACCGGCTTCGATCACCCCATGCCGCCTGAGCTCCTTGTTGAACCACCGGGGCACTCTGGCACTACGGGCAACCCAAACCGATGCGCAATGCGGTAGTCCTTCAAAAAACGCTTGACTACAGAAGCGGCCAGATGTAGGTTATCAATCGACACGGGAACCAAGCTGCGATTTCCAAGCTGTACCTTTTTGCGAAAGCTTTAACACTATGCTGGCAAGCATTCTTCGAAATTGGCGATTGTGGCTCGTTCTTTTCATTCTGCCCGTTGGCTGCCCCTTTTCCAGTGCCGTCGGGCCTTCTTCCAGTATCCGCGAGACCGTTGCCGCGCTCGAGGGAATTAGGTATCCAGGTCTGGAGGAAGACCTCCCGTACGACGTGCCGGAGGCGGCGCGGCCACTCCTCACACAACTTAAGCATCAATTGCGGCAATTGATTCTGAGCGCGCTCAATGCTCCCCAAAATCAGGTCGTTGACGCCGGTCGATTGACAGCCGAAGTGTTGAAAGAATTGGACCGGAAGCGTGTCCCTGTCGGGAAAGAGAAGCTGCCGAAATACCAACAGTACGGAGGAATCCTTGACGTTAAGATCACGCAGCCCCAAGGCAATCCCGAACTGCTCGCCGCCACTACCACCCTCAAGGTTCCTTGCAGCGGGGGAGATACTTCGCTCTATGTCTTTAAGCGAGAAGCTGCCCGCTGGAAACTGGTGATGGCCGTGGAGAGCAACGATTACCCGAAGGTGGACGGCGCTCAAGACTCCTTCGATTACGCGATTTCTCCCAAAGATCAACAAGGTGATTGGTACGTAGTCACTGCACACATCCCAGGGTGGTGCACTTCTGGCTGGAGTGGAATCTATTACCAGGTTCTGCGGCCGGGACCGACGATAGGTGCTCCGAGGGTCCTCTTGAGTAAGGAGGAGGGTGTTCGCAGGGCCGCTGACCCCCCTTACAAATTGGCGCTCGAGCCAGCGGGTTTCAGAATAGATCGCGTGGACGGGGAGTCGCTGGACTTCGACCTCTTCACGACAATCGAACCCGACCGCTATGTTGTATCAAGTGACCACGTCACTCGAGTTGCGCCTGTGGCGTACACTCCGCAGGAATTCCTTAATGCCTGGACTCAAATGCCTTGGAATGAGGCCCGGCAATGGAGCAATCCCGCACAAATCTCTCCCCTGGAAGGTTGGCATAGTCGGCTTCAGCCAAGTTCGGATAAGAGGTACCTAGATTCGAGCAAGTTTGAGTTCGTACAGCCTTGTAACAAGCCTCCGACCAGGTGGCAAATTGGTTTAATCACCAACCGCCGGGAGGCTGAGAGTCCGCACCTCTTTTTCACTGTTTCCATGAAAAAAGATGCCTTTAGTCTCGAGGGCATCGACCTGGAGCGGCCACCCGGATGCCCGGGTGAGGCGCCGCCTTCGAAGACCTTCGACTGGAAGCGGCTCGAACAGCTACGAGCTCACTAGCGCCGCGCGGCATTGCCAGAAGGCGGGAACCCGCTTTCGTGGGCTCCTGCATGTAGGTATAATTAGGCAAGAAGCGGAGGTGTGGTGTGACCCCACGGTATGTTTTGAGCGATTATGTCGCCGAGGCACTGGCGCGGGCTGCTTTCGAAAAGCTGGAGGATGGAAGCTATGCAGGCTGCATTCCTTCCTGTACGGGAGTCGTCGCTTTCGGAACCTCCCTCCGCGAGTGTGAGAACGAGCTGCGGTCCACGCTCGAGGATTGGATTCTCGTGGGTCTTCAACTGAAGCACCCGCTGCCCGTGATTGAGGGAATTGACCTCAACAAGGAGCCTGCGCGTGAGCCGGTGGACGCTGTGTGAGCGCAGTGATTTCATCCGCAAACTCCGCCGCCTCGGCTTCGACGGTCCCTTCACAGGAACCCGCCACCAGTTTATGGTCTTGTCGCAAAAGCGCCTGGCAGTCCCTTCCAACTCTGAATACTCCGTCCCGCAACTGCGCATGATGATTCGCGAGGTCGAAGCCATGATGCGACGGGAAGTCACTTGGGATGAGTGGAACAATCTGGAGGGCGTAAGCCATCACGCCGGCTGGTGCAGAGCCACTCCAAATCACCGCCTTGTCCGACGAGTACGTTCAGCTCAGCCCGCTGATGGGCTTTGATCTCCCTCTTGAACTGGTAAACGAGGTTTTCGGAGGAAGCGAATTTGCCGGTCTGCGCGTTGCCGCTGGGCTTCGGCTTGACGACCCGCAGGAGAAGGGATTCAAGCTCTTTCAGGTGCTTGTCGCCGATGGTGAGATAGACGCTAAATCTGTCCCAATGTGGGGCGAGCCGGTCCTTCAAGTGCGCGTTCAGGCGCCAGCGAAGGTCACGCGCCAGCCCTATGTAATAGAGCTTGCCGCGCCGGTACAGCGCGTACACTCCCCGCCGTCCCACGACGTAGCGGCGGACAATGTGCAGATATTTTCCAGCGCATCCCGGCTGATGTTTTCAAGATGCTGACTGACCAGTTGGGCGGGTTTCGCCGTAGCTATGCACCTTCAATGAATTCGCGTTCGTCTTTGGTGATGCCGTAGAGATCGTAAACCAACTCGTCGATTTCGCGGTCGGTGGAGGCGATTTCGCGGCCAATGCGGTCGAGTTCGGAGGGCGCAAGTTTGCCGGAGTGCTTTTTCTTGTTCAGCTCCAACATGCGGTCCACCAGCGCCACCATCCTGTCGTGCCGGGTTTTGTCAGCGGGGTTGGAAAAGTCGATGGGGCAAATGGGGAGCCGTTCGATGTACTGGCGATTCAATGCAAGGTAGCCTCCGCGAAATGGAGTGCTCACCATTTTGAGATAGGCGTCCAGCAGCCTTGAGTTCAGCAAACCCAGGAGATACAGCGGGGAAAAGCCAACACCGGGGAGCAGCTCAATGCCGTATCCACCACCTCCCCCGGCGCCGCTACCGACGAAGTAGAAGACTCCCTCCATGTCGGCAGCGAAGGAAGCCCCCGTCCCGATCGAGGGCACGAGGAGCTTCGGCGTGTCAAAACGGGTGTGGTTTTTCTTGTATACGTATCCGTACCACTCACGACCCATGCGGCCTCTATTGCGAGCTGCCAGCCGCGGTCGATTCTGTTCAAGGTAATCCCAGGTCAAGGGAAATCGCCGCCTGTATTCCTTGGGTTCTATCAACACCGATTTCCCCTCAACTGTCTCATAGGGAAAGATCAGTCGCTTAGTGACGTCGGTCAAGGCGTAGCGACGAATGTTCAAGGATCCCTTTAGAAGTGCCTTCAGGTGATCGTCCTCGAACCAGTGGTCACGCCCGGTAGATTTGGAGGCGCATTTGACCCGCTTCCCCTTCCGTGTGATCTGTTCCAAGATGAACACGTCGTCCGCGTCGGTCTGTAGGCCCACAAAAAGGTCGGCGATACTACCAAGCTCCTGTGGAATCTTCCCCAACTTCTCAAAGAGCGCCCTGCCGTCTCCTACCACAAAATTCCAGTCGGACGCCGTAACTTTCGCGGCGGGAATTTTCCCTTTTGTGCTCCTCCCAGTCGCCCGCCACGCGTTCAGATCATTCACGCTTTCAAACTCGAACCTTTTGTTCCCGGACTTATCGAGAAACAGTAAGCACGTGTAATTCGTCGCACCCTCGAAGACCTGCTGGTCGCCAAAATGGACGACCTTGGACAGATACTCTCCGCCTCCAATCAATGATCGCAGGGCTTCTCCGTACTTAGCATTGAAAAACTTATGGGGGAGGATAAATCCCAGCTTCCCGGTGCGGTTGAGCACCTCAAGGCCGCGCTCTACAAAGCAAACGTAGATGTCATAATTCCCCGAAGCTGCCGCCTTATAGCGTTTCTTATAGTATTCCGCCTCAAATGGCGCCCACTCCTGAAGGGTCTGAACCCGGATATAAGGCGGGTTCCCGACGATGACATCAAACCCCCCGGACTTCATGATCTCGGGAAATCCCGTACGCCAATCGAAGGGATTAATCCGCTCCCCATTGTTGTTCTCAAAGAGCGTTCCTTGTCCGTGGTCATCCGGTCCGATGAGCGAATTGCCGCACATGATGTTGTATTTCAGCTCGGGCAACAGGGAGTGCTTAGGTGGTAGCAGCGATTTCTCGCCTTCCAGGGTCTTGAGGTAGAGGCTCATCATGGTGATCTCTACCGCTTGCGCGTCGATGTCTAAGCCGTATAGGTTGCTCCGTAGAATCCTGGCCTTCCGAGTCACAGAAAGGCGCGGCTCGCCGTTTTCGTCTTTGATCAGGTCGGGAAACATCGGGTGGACTCGCGCTTCCTTCGGGTGCTCGAGATACCATCTAATGTGATAGTCGATAAGGCAATGGAACGCGCCGATCAGGAACGACCCTGAGCCGCACGCTGGGTCGAGGATACGCATTTTCTCGATCTGTCTGGGCGTTTTGCCCTCGATAATCTTGCCGACCGTACTCTTAACGATGTAGTCCACGATGTACTTGGGCGTGTAGTAGACACCGCCCGCGTGGCGAACTTCCGGCTTCTCCTCGACACGTACCGTCTTGGCCGTGGGGCGGATGGTCTTGCCGAGGTAGCGCTCGTAAATCGAGCCGAGCAACTCGACGCCAATCACGTCGAAGCGATAAGGGCTTTTGGGCGGATAAAGCCGCTCGATGATGCGGGCCAGAATTTCCGAGTCAACCTGCGTTCTCTCCAGCAGTTCGTTGGGCTTAAAGATCTCGCCATTAAAATCTTCGTTGATCTTTTCGAAAAGCGGGCGGAGCCAGTCGAAGATATGGAGCTTGCCGCCGCGCGCCCGCCACTCCTCGGCAGCGGCGCGGAGCTGGTACCTCTCGATGATCCGCCGGTCTTCGGCAATACGGATGAAGACGATTCGGTCGAGGAGCCGCTGGACAACTTCGTTCAACTGCCGGGCCGTGAGGTCGCGATTGTTTTTGTAAATGTCCCTGGCCAGCTCCTCGCGCCAGCCGGTCATTTCCTCGAGCAGCTTCTCATCGGGCGGGATGCGCAGCCGCTCGGTGCGGCGGTCGCGCGGCAGCATGGCCTCGAGCGAGCCGCTGGCCACCCGCTCGGGCGAGAGTTCCCACAGCTTTTCAGCGTTCTCCAAGTAAACGGTGTATTTGAGCTTGAAGAGCAGGCCCTCGTCCGGCTTGCGCTCGTCGGGCGTGATTGAGGCGTCGTAAAAACGGAACTCCTCGAAGTTGGTCAGAACCACGAAGAAGACGGATTTCGTGCTCCACGCGTAGCCCTTGGCTTGGAGGATGTGATGCGGGTCGTCGAGTACTTTCGAAGCTGCCTTGGCTTCGACAAAAAACTTGGTCTGGCCGCTGATACGGAAACTGTAATCGGGGTAGCCGGGGGCATCGGATTCGCCGTGCTCGACCAGGACTTCGCGCTCGGAGTATGGCAGCCCGGCTCGGTTCTCCACGTCCCAACCCAGCGCCTTGAAGAATGGTGTGATGAAGTCGACTCGCGCCTGGGCCTCGGAATAGTCCTTGGACAAATAGTGCACGCGGTCTGACTCGAATCGGTGAATCAGTTCTTCGACAGTTGCTTTGAATGAGGTGAAGGAAGCAGACAATAGCCGCTCCTTTCGCTTCGAGCTGGTACCGTTCAGATTGGAGTGTAACTGAAGAGGGGTGGACGTGCAAGCCAAGTAAGCCCCCTCAACAATTCATGCTTGACAAGTTCCAGTTTGTCAGCTAGCATACTAGCGTATGATTACGCCGTGGAGCCCCCGCAAGAACCTAACCCACCTCAGCGCCTTTGCTTATCCCGGTGGGGAAACGCTCCCGCAGTCACCGAAAATGATTTATTGGCAGACCCATTCTGTCAACCATCGACTTTTGACAATGGGCTGCAATGCGAAAAGAGTTCTTTTTTGGCGGAACGACGCGGGAATGTCATTGAAAACAAAGGACCGCTGTGGAAAACTGGGGGACGAAGCGGGAATGTTGTGTGCGCCCCAACGGCGCGGATCGCCAGTGGGTGGAAGTCCCACCCAGATAGTTGTCGGTAAGTCTGGTAGCTGACAAGCGGCTTAGGCCGGCGACGGGCCGGACCGGGCCGAAG
>JBEKME010000154.1:0-12722 GCA_050008675.1 Terriglobia bacterium | reverse complement strand
CTCCAGCAGGTCGGCCAAGAATTGTTCCAAACGGTTTCGGCATTTCTCAATTTCGCTCGTGGTCATGGACCGGAGCGTAACACCTCTCAAGTGGAAGGTCAACAATAACCTAACGTAGTAGTACTAAACAAGGAGGGATAATGAGCAAGCGATTCTGGCTATTGGCTGTTCTGTTGCTGAGCGTGCTCTGCATGTCGGCTATCGCACAACCCGGTCGTCCGCGAATCATCGACTGCCACATTCACTATAACGGGGACCCGGAATTCCTTCACAGATTACTCTCGAAGTTGGCTTCCGTAGACGGGCTTGCCTTTCTCCTGGTTCCTCCCGCCGACCTCGGAACTGCCAAGCCGGTTATCGACAATTCTCCCAACCGGCTGGTTGGATTTGGCAGCATCGATGTTGATGATCCCCGTGCAGTAGAGCTCGTGGACCAGTTCCACGCGGCCGGGTTTCGTGGCTTAGGTGAACTGGAATTCCCTCTCAAGAATTTCTACGATCCGAGCTATTGGCCGATCTACCAGCGTGCTGAAAAATACGGCATGATACTCCTCTTCCATACGGGCATGGTATTACGCGATAATCCAAAGATCGCTGTCGACGTAAGCGTGGACAGGATGCGGGTGACGGCTCTGGACGGCATCGCGCGGCGCTTCCCGGGAATTACCATCATTGGCGCACATCTTGGCAACCCGGATTATGCGTGGGCGGGAGAGATTGCGCGCTGGAATCCCAATGTTTACCTTGACGCTTCGGGCTCGTCGCTGATCAAATTGCAGAACAACTATACGTTTTTCAATTCCATTTTTTGGTGGACTGGGGTTGAGAGCGCTCACACTCCCAAGTCCTCAGCCAACGCCTTCGAAAAACTGGTCTTCGGTTCCGACGTGTTTGGTGGCGACTTAGACGAGTTTGATCGGGCGCTCGAGCGCTACCACAAAATGCTCGACGCCTGCGGCGTTCCACAAAAGGCGCAGGACAACATCTTCGCGGGAACACTATGGCGCATCCTGCACCCAACGCCGTAGAACAGGATTCAGGATTCAGGATTCAGGATTCGGGGGAAGAATCTAGAACAGGATTCAGGATTCAGGATTCAGGATTCGGGGGAAGAACCTAGAACAGGATTCAGGATTCAGGATTCGGGGGAAGAACCTAGAACAGGATTCAGGATTCAGGATTCGGGGGAAGAACCTAGAACAGGATTCAGGATTCAGGATTCGGGATTCGGGGGAAGAACCTAGAACAGGATTCAGGATTCGGGATTCGGGATTCAGAAGTCAGGATTCAGGGGAAGAACTTGCGCGGTTCTTCCTGACTCCTGACTCCTGAATCCTGACTCCTGTTTCAGAAAATCTCGAACCTTTCCTGATTCACGACCGGATCGCTCTTGATGATAACGTCTTTGTGGGTGAGCGATTCGAGCTCGGAAACCAACACCCCTTCGCGAGACTTGAGAGCCTTGGCCACTTCGGGGTTCACGCGGAGGGTCATTACCTTCCCTTCGATCTGGCTGGCCATCTTGCGAGCTTCAGCCAGAATCTCATAACAAACCGTAGTGATAGACTTGACCCACCCTGAGCCGGAGCAGTAGCTGCAACGCTCGCACAGCGTCCGTTCCAGGGATTGCTTGACTCGCTTCCTGGTGATGGCCACCAGACCAAAATCGTGGAAGGCGATGACCTTGGTCGGCGCCCGGTCGTTGCGCAGGGCCTCCTCCAATGCCTGGGTCACCTTGGCGCGGTTCTTGCGCTCGTCCATGTCAATAAAGTCGATGACGATGATACCGCCCAGGTCCCGCAAGCGGATCTGGCGCACGATCTCGTTCACGGCATCGACGTTGGTCTTCAGGATAGTGTCTTCCAGACGGTTGGTCTTGCCCACGTATTTGCCCGTGTTAACGTCAATGGCCACCAAGGCCTCGGTCTGGTTGATAACGATATAGCCTCCGGACTTGAGCCACACTTTGGGCTTGAGCGCCTTTTCGATTTCCGCCTGGATGCCAAACTCCTCGAACAGCGGCGTCTCCCGGGTGGAGAGTCTGACCTTGCCGATCAAAGAGGGTTGACTGCGGTTCACAAAACCCAGCACGCGCTCATATTCGATCTCATTGTCCACACGCACGCATTTGAAATCGGGTGTAAGCGTATCGCGCAGGACCCGCTGCACCAGATCGAGGTCGCGGCGGATCAGCGCAGGAGCTTTTACGCGTTCCGTATTGCTCCGTATTTCATTCCAGAGCGTGGAGAGGAATTTCAGGTCCGCTTTCAACTCTTCCTCGTCACGGCCCTGGCCGGCTGTGCGCACGATGAACCCGCCGGTCAAGGAGCCTTTGTGTTCGAGGACGATGTTCCTCAAACGCAGGCGCTCCTCTTCAGATAAGATCTTCCGCGACACGCCGATGTGGTCGACGGTGGGCATGTAGACCAGGTAGCGACCGGGCAGCGCGATGTGAGAAGTAATGCGCGCACCCTTCGTACCCAGCGGCTCTTTGGAGATCTGCACGAGAATTTCCTGACCCTCTTTGAGCAGCTTCGAGATCTGGACCGGCTGATTGTTGCCGGGCCGTGACTCCCGCCGGGGCTCGCTCCGGCCCTGATAGCCCGTTCCTCGGCGCCCTCTCCGACCACGCCGGGGCGCGAAGCGCGGGCGTTGGTGAGGCTCCCGCAACGTGTACGTTCCCTCACTGGGCGCGCCAGGAGTCTCGGCTGTTCCTGCCTGAACGGGCCCAGGCTCCTGCGGCACCCGCGTTTCCTCGTCTACCGCGGGTGAGGCAGGCTCAGGAATCGTCTCGGAGGGTTGATCTGTTTCCTGGCTAGGTTCGGCGAGGGCTTCCTGCGTGCTCTCGCCGACAGAAGCGAGTTCTGCGGCCCCTCCTGCCATCCGCTCGTCCGACGGGCTGGCGGTTTTGTAGGGAGCCTCGACATCAGACTCGGCGGTCGCGAGCTCGTCCGCCGGCTCGACGCAAGGCGTCTCGGGAGTCTGTGGGGTTGCCTCCGCCTCGACCATTCGTGGCGCGGCAAAGGCATGTCCTGTTTCCAGACCGACCGGGCCGGGTTCTGCTCCCGGCCGTTCAGTCGCAGTGTGACCTTCTGCCCCTGGGGTTGCTGAAGGTCTCGCTCGTTCCGTGTGACCGATGACAGGCTCGCCCTCCGAGGCTGCAGAAGGCGCGGGAGGTATCACCCGAGCGCTCTCCTCGACAAACTCCGCTTCCGCGCTTGGGCCAAGTGTCTCACTTGCCGTCGCGGGGGTGGGATACAGTTCCTCCCCCACCGTCGATTCAGGGGAAAATGCGATTTCCGGCTGGTCAGTTGCGGAGGAAGAAGCCTCCGCCGACGACGGCTCCAGACCCTCAGATTCTGCCGGACCAATCTCTGCGGCACCACCGCCTTCGGCTTGTTCTAGGGCCTCGGCCTCCACTGCCTCTTGCTCGGCGGGGATGCCCTCCTCAAATGCAAGGCCTGGCGACTCTGGGACCGCATGGCTATACTTCGCCAGAGACTCTCCAGGCAAGATCTCGAACGAGGGAGGAGCAGAACTCTCCTGCCGTGGGATGAACTTGTGCTCTCCCTGGCGATGCTCGCCAAACCTTCGCCCCCGATGCCGCCAGCGGCGACCGCGCGGCTCGAAATGACTCTGTTCATGCGCTTCTCCCGTGGGCCCGGGTGAAATGGAAGCGGCAGGGGTTGCCCCTGCTGCGGGGGTGACGGTGGTCTCAGGCGTGATTATCTCGACAGGTAGGCTTTCGAGTGGCGCTGGGGGTGGCGCGGCCCCGCTGGGTATTTGTGAGATTGCCGGAACAGGAGCAACCATCCGAGGCGTTGCTTCTTTGTTCGCCGCCTCGGCAGGTGGAGTAGCCCCCACCGCTGCCTGCGCCTGTTCTGCTGTAAAGCCCACCGCGCAAGCTTCCGCCTCCTCGAGGATCTTGTCGTAATCTTCCTGGTCCTCGAAAAAGAAATCCGAAACGTAGAGGAAGGCGTCTCGGTCCAGCCCAATGTCCACGAAAGCAGATTGCATCCCGGGAAGCACCCGGCTGACGCGGCCCTTATAGATCCCGCCCACTAACCCCACGTCCGTGTCGCGCTCATAATACACTTCCACCAACTGGTCGTCTTCCACGACGGCCAACTTCGTCTCGTGAGGAGACGAAGAGATGAACATCTCCTTTGACATGGAAACTCCTTTTCAGGGTTTGCCGGGGGATCCACCCGCAGGGGCGGGGATCAACCCTCAGCTTCCCTGGCCCGGTCGCTTCATCGAGCTATGAAGCTCATCGCAAGCGAGACCGGGCTACATCGATCTCAGGTGGCTCTGATGTCGCGCCTACAAGCGCGGAGCATTGCGGACCCACCCTGTCCGCAGATCAACTGGCGCTAACGCTGCCAGTTCCAAGGTTCAAACTCCTAAGCCGCACGCCGGATAGCTTTCCCAGTTACCCTTGAACCGGGGGTCCACCTAATTGACGAATCGCCTTGCCCGGACATTCATAGCCACGCCCAGGCCCAGAAAGGTGAAAAGTAGGGAAGATCCTCCCTGGCTCATGAGCGGCAGTGGAATGCCCGTCACCGGGAAGAGCCCGATCATCATCCCCGTGTTGATGGCAACCTGGAAGAACAACACCGACGCAAGCCCAACCAACAGAAACGCTCCGGCACGATCTGGCGCCATTTGCGCCCCATCCAGCAGGCGGAGCAGCAACGCGAAATAAAGTAGCAAAACAAACAGCGTACCGACGAACCCCTGTTCCTCCGCATGGGCCGCAAAAATGGAATCCGCATGGGAGACAGGTATGAAGCCCAGACGGCTTTGGGTGCCGTTTCCGATGCCTTTTCCCCAAAGGCCGCCCGAGCCGATAGCAATCTTTGTTTGGGTTACCTGGTAGCTGGTGCCTTGCGTGTCCTGTGACGGATGAATGTAGGTCATTAACCTGTCGCGCTGATAAGGCCGTAGGAAGTGCCATCCCACCGGCAAGATCAGCGCCCCCAACAAGAAAAGCACGGCAACCTGCTGCCACCGAATGCCAGCGAGCAGAATGGCCGCCGTGACAATCGCTAAGAATGTCAAAGCCGTACCGAGGTCAGGTTCTAAGGCTACCAGGATTGCCGGCACTCCAGCCAACAAGCCTAGCTTGACCAAGTCGCCCCAGGTAGCGGAGGTGCTTCGCCTTTCGGCAAAGTAGGCCGCCACCGACAGTATTATAACTAATTTGACTAACTCTGACACTTGGAAAGTAAATCCACCAAGATGTATCCACCTCTTGGCCCTGGCGACGGCATGGCCAGCAACTAACATCTCTCCCAAGACGAGCACTGACAAGATGTACAGCCACGGAGTTTGCTCGAGAAGGAAGTGGTAGTCGAGGTGGCTGATCACTAACGCCAGAACGACGCTTAGGATTAACCAATAAATCTGTTTTTTGTGCTGGCCTTCGAGGGCGGAATGCACCGTGGTGCTGTAAATTTCGACAACTCCAATCACGGCAATAGCAATAGCCAGTCCAAGAAGCAGCCAATCTATATCGCGAAACCGAAACCGCATGCTCATCCTTTTGCGAACTCCTCCTAGCGAAATCCCGCGAGTGTGGCTGGCTTTGTGGATTGCACCGCGATGGCTTTGCTCAGCATTCGCACTTGGTTCTGGGTTTGTACCAGCGGAGGCTTCTGCGCGGTCTTCTTGTCGAAATAAGCTTTAATCACCTCGCGCGCCAGGGGGGCTGCCACGGTCGAGTGTTCGCCCTGCATGACAAGCGCGGCCACGACGATCTCAGGTTTACTGCTGGGAGCAAAGCCGACAAACCATGCGTTGTTCTTGAAACTTGCGTTCCGCTCCGATTTCTGCAAGTCAACACTGACAACCTGGGCGGTCCCGGTCTTGCCGGCAATATCTATTCCCGGGCAGCGAGCGCTGGCGCCCGTCCCTTCGCCTTCGTTGACAACACCCCACATGCCGCGCGTTAACGCCTCCAGCGTACTCTCGCTCAGAGGAAAGCTCTGCTCGCGATCATCGGGGAGATCCACTCCCAGGGCCAGCAATTGGTTCCTGAAAGCCAGATGGGGGCGGGAGAAGGTTCCGCCCCAGGCGATTGCGCCCATTGTATGAGCTAGCTGCAAAGGCGTAACCGCCACCGCTCCTTGTCCGATGGCTACAGAAATAGTCTCGCCCGCCCACCATTTTCGCTTAAAAGCCTTTTGTACCCATTCGGGCGAGGGGATCAGTCCTGTCGCCTCCGCAGGCAAATCGATTCCGGTTCGTGCGCCTAACCCCAGTTGCTTGGCAAAATAGTCGATTTTCTCGATTCCCAGGAGCTTTCCCAGCGTGTAAAAGTACACATCGCAAGAGACAATAATAGCGCGGTGCAGGTCAACGCTTCCATGTCCCCTGTGCTTCTCCCAGACCCAGTCGTGGTAGGTGTGGCCGTAGATATTAACCGCGCCCGCGCAATTCAAGGTGAAGTCTGGTTGGATGGTCCCTGTTTCCAAGGCGGCGGTAGCAGTAACGACTTTGAAGACCGAGCCCGGCGCCAGTTGGGCCTGTATGGCTTTGTTCATCATGGGTTTCATTGGATCGTCGGTGAGTTTTTCCCATTCCCCGAGGTCGATGCGCTTGGCGAAATCGTTGGGGTCAAACGAAGGGTGGCTGACCATTGCCAGCACCTCGCCGGTCCGGGGGTCAAGAGCCACGACGGCGCCGGGCTGGTCGCCCAAAGAGGCTTCTGCCGCCATCTGTAGATCAAGGTCAATCGTCAGTCTCAGATCGTTTCCCGGCAGGGCGTTGATGGTGGTGAGCGAACCCACTTCCTCACCGCGGCTATTCACAATCACCCGCCTCATGCCGTCACGTCCGGACAGGACTTGGTCGTACTGACGCTCGATTCCGAACTCGCCTACCACGTCACCGGGCCGATAAGGTGAGCCGGGGTTGGCGATCATATCCTCCGACACTTCGCCCACGTAACCCAGGGTTGCTGCGGCTACTTCGCGCTTGGGGTAAAGGCGCTGCTGAACCTGGTTGAGGGCCAATTCGGGATACTCAAGCCGGTGAGATTCCACGAAGGCGATATCATCGAGAGTCGCTGACTGCTTCAGGGGGATGGGTTGAAACCGCGGCAGCCGGGCCGTATGCTCCATCAGGCGTTGCATCTCGACAGGCTCAATACCCAATCCTCGCGCTATTCCTTCCACGCGCTCGGGCGACAGGATGGACGCGCTTTCGCGCATCAGCAGCACACTGAATGCCGGGAAATTGTCCGCCAGCACGCGCCCTTCGCGGTCCAGAATCCTCCCGCGTGGAGCGATGACCGGCAGGTTGCGAACCCGGTTGCGTTCAGCTTGTTCGACGTAAAACCGATGCTGGCCGATTTGTATCCGCCAGTATCCGACCAGCAGCCCGAGGAAGGTCAGAGCCACGGCGTATTGGAAGAAAGCGATCTTCCAGGCAGGAAAGCGTTCATGTTCCGGAAATCGAACTTCCATTTACATCAAACCACCGGGGCCGAGAATACGCTTGGCCCGAGCGAACCTACCTACATACTCAGCTCGGTTGCATCGCCCACTACTACCCCCTCCCCGGCGACCTATCTCTCTATCAAATCAACAAGGTAGCACACGGAGTGTTGCAATTCAAGGTAATTACTTCGGTAGGGAACAGGCGGCAGGGAATAGGGATTAGCGTTAAAGGTTTAAGGGTAAAGGCTAAAGGGTAAAGGGTAAAGGACAAAGGGTAGGGTAAAGGACAAAGGGTAGGGTAAAGGACAACGCCACTTAGGCTTTAGCTCTAGCCTTTAGACCTTAGCCTTTAACCTTTAACCTTCACCCTTTACCCCTGTTCCCTATTCCCTGTTCCCTAGCTCGTGCAGGTGCTCCGCTTTCCACCGCATGGCAGCGTAGATGCGTGTCCGGCCGCCCGGGTGATCGTAGAAGAGGAACTCCTCAATAGGGCCGGGATCGAGCTTGCGGTAATCACCGAGCTTCAGATCAACCTCGGCTTCGGCATCCGGCTGGCGAGCCGCATTCAGCCCGAAGATGTCCGCTTCGTATTCCTGGACTCGGGAGTAAGTGTTGTTGATTGGGGTAAGCACGAAGAAGTAGGAAGAAATGAGGAGGGCGAAAAGCGGCAGTGCGGCCAAGTCTCCGGCCGCGTGGGCTCTCCACTTATCCCCCCAACGCCCCAAAGCCCATTCGGAAGCTCGACGCAGGAAGGCGAACCCGAGGACAACCAGAATCCCGAAGAACAACAGGCCCTTGTAAGCGTGGTGCATGACGTAGTGACCCATTTCATGGCCCATCACTGATTCGATTTCGGCCACAGAGCAGCGCTTTAGCAAGTTATCGTTAAGGACGATGCGCTCCGTGTTCAAGAACCCGGTGACGAACGCGCTCACGCGCGTGGACTGCCGCGAAGCGTCCTGCACAAACACATCCTTGGCGGAGATGCCGTTGGCGCGCGCCATGCTGAGGATGGGGTCGCGGATAGCTGGGTCTTCGAGCTTCGTGTACTTATTGAACAGCGGGGCAATGAACACAGGTGCGATCACGGACATGAAAGTGAGGAAGACGAGGCTTGTCATGGCCCCCCAGATCCACCAGGTGCGTGGCAGGCGCCGCACGATGCCGTAAAGCACCATCATCAGCAGCCCGCCAAAAACCACGGCTAGTCCTATTCCCTTTAATTGATCGCCCATCCAAGGGCCGAAGGTTTGTGTTGCCAGCCCGTACTTGTGCTCGCGGATGAATCCTTCGTAAACAGCGAGAGGGAATGTAAGCAACGATGTGAGCACCAGGAACTGAACCCAGTATAGGAAAGTATGGATCGGCTTGAAACGTGTGATTCTCTCTGCCAGGTCGCGCATGCGCGCCGACAAGCCTGTCACCAGCAAGAGCAAGAAGACAACTGAGGAAAGCAGGAAATCCCATAGGATAAGCCAGTATCCGCCCTCGAAGTAGGCATCTGACTTGGCCTTCTTATCCGGCGGCACTTTCGCCAGGTAGTCATTGGTGGCGGCCGCGGGATCAAAGTGCTCGCTAGTTGACGGCGTGGCAATCGCACCCGTTGGTGTCTGCGGCGCTGCCGTTGCCGCCGTTTGTCCTCGGACAAAACTCGTTGACGTCAACATTGCGAGCACAGCCGC
Organism: Terriglobia bacterium; assembly: GCA_050008675.1. GTDB lineage: Bacteria > Acidobacteriota > Terriglobia > UBA7540 > UBA7540 > CAVROP01. Next base: position 3,595 of record JBEKME010000154.1, on the reverse strand, counting down.
GAAAACTGCACTCAATACGATTCTCCGCTGCATCTGTTCCTCCCGATCAAATGGGGTTGTGGCGCACGCGAAGTCGGACATTGCGTGACGCGCCGGAATCATAGCATTGCCGTTTGCAGGTGGCAATGCCCGCGGCGAGTTCCCACAGACTGATCGCAGCCAGCCCTATTCCTTGCTTTCCCCTCGCTTTGAAAAAGCGGAATCTTCTTCTACTCGAAACTTCAGGTGGAGGGCTTTCAGCACCGAACGGAAGCTGAAATAGGTGGGATTGCCTACCTCTGAGAGCATCCGGTATAGATTCTCTCGGTTTACGTTTGCATCCGCAGAGACACGGGTCATCCCTTTCTGTGCCTCCGCCACATCTCTCAAAGCGAGCAGGAACGCCTCCGCAGAGTCCTCCGCCGCTGCATTTAGGTAATTAACAGCATGACGCCTATCTTTGAGGCGCTCCGCCAATCCTATCTCGTATTTTCTAGATCGTCTTGGCATTGGCTGTTATATTCCTTGCAGTAAAGTTTGGCGCGGTTTATGTCCGCCTCTTGCGTTCGCTTCTTTCCAGCCCAGAGTAAGAGAACGTCCGTTCCGTTATCCACGCAGTAGATCCTATATCCCGGACCAAAGTGAATCCTTAATTCAATGACCCCCTCTCCCACCGCAGCATAATCACCAACGATTCCACGACGAAGTTTGTTGATTCTGGTTTCTATCTGTGCCTTGCCTTTTGCATCCTTAAGTCGCTCCATCCAATCGTCAAATGGGACACTGTTGTCTGGTGCGACATAGATTTCGACATTTCTGGGATGGGCTTCTACAGCTTATTGTCGCCGTAGTTTCGCATGGCTGAGATGTAGCTTAGGAGCTACATCCTAACCCTAACATCAACTGGGTGAGATTTCAATAGAGACTAATACTACCACCTCAGAGGTCTCTGTGGCCGGCGGATTACAGAAGCCGCGAGAGCTGGCTCTAATGACCATTGACGGCATAAATCAAGCGACGTGGCGCATCTGATACACCTTGGCCTTGCTTCAGTCCGCCCCCATGCTGTTTTCAGCAGCCGTCGGGCTGGTGGTGATATGTCTCCCAACCTTTGTAATTGCTCAGTGCCTCAGCGACAGCGCGGCCATAATGGCTGCGGTTGACGGCCACGTGATGCTCGTAGCCTTGGTTGCAGATGTATTTCAGCAACTTTTGCATTTGCGGGATCCTGACCACACCGTAGCCCCCGAAACTCTTGGGTCGGTCGCTAGTGATTTCGCCCTCGCCGACGTAGGCGCGTAGCTTGCCGTTCAGGTCGTCGGTGGAAACGCGGCAATAGGTGAGCGGGCCGCTCTTCAGTTTGCCGACCACGGTTCCGAAAGTGTTTTCCTTGCCGACCGAGCCCGCTATGATCTCCTGGAAATCCATCTTGAAATCTTCGAAAAAGTGCTTGGGAAGATTTGAGCAGTGGAAGATCATGGCCTTATCGGGGTCTTCGCCGTAGTTGTTGTTCCAGTCTACGATGGCGCTGGGCTCGCCGGCGGCAAGCTGCAGGATGTACATCGAAATCATTCCGATCATGTCCGTCTCGCAAGCGCTGGGCATGAGGTTGTTGGACATCATGCTCATCAGCGTGCAGGGTACGACGCCGAAGAACTCCTCCATGGCCGTCCAGCACTGAACGGAGGAGCCTACGAGTTCGTTAGCCTTGAGCCATTCGTCCATCACCAAGCCGAACTTTGCCATTTTCAATAGGGAAGCTGAGGGAACACCCTGCGTGGGGACATAGCCTTGAATGGAGGCGATTTTCATCTGCACATTCGCGTCGTCATCCTTCAGACGCTGAGCGCGCCCCAGGACTTCGTAGAGGTCCAGCGTTTCGACGCTGATTCCATGGTTCTCCATCAGCTTCTCGCTGAAACGCACGGTGTTGAAGGCCGCGGGTCGTGCGCCGATCACGCCCACCCGGACGTTCTTGAGCCCCTTTACAATCCGACAGGTGGCGGCAAATGCCTTCACGTCTTCCGCAAAGGCCGAAGAAGATGGGGCTTCCGTATGTAGCGAGGTGAGCGTATAGCGGATTCCGTACTGCCAGAGGTTGTTGCAGACCGACATCTTTCCGCAGAAGCTGTCGCGGCGCGTGCTCACCAGCATCTTGTTGGGCTCATCCGGGAAGGCATGGATCAGGACGGGCACTTCCAGCCCCGACATGCGGATGGTGTTGGCCACGCCGCGCTCGTCGCCGAAGTTGGGAAGGCTGACGAGGATACCGTCAATCTCGTTACCATGCTGCTTGAACAGGTCCGCGCACTTATGCGCGTCCTGAAGGGTTTCAACTGAGCCGTATTTTGTTTCTTGCGGAGTCAGGCAGATGCTCTTGTAGCCTTGCTGCTCGAGAGTGCGCAAAACTTCTTCCCGCCCATCGCGGGCCAGGATATCGGGAAAGAAACCACGGTTGCCGATAATGACGCCTAAAGTTGTTGCCATGGGAAAATCCTCCTTGAGGTGGCCTGTAAAGTCTTCCAACGGGCTCAGGCCGGAGCCATTTTAGCACGAGACGGCGAAAGCGTGACGAACACAATTATGAGTAGTAAATGGTGAATAGTAAATTGTGAAATGCGGCCGCAGCCTTTGCTTTGCGCGCCGCTGGCCGCCAGGCTTCCTCAATTCATAATTTACTATTCACTATTCAGAATTGCCCCACCACTTGTTCTCTTCACTCCTGGCTCCAGAACCCTGCTTATCACTCGATTCACGTTGGCTAGCGGAAGCGGTCCAGCACCGGGAAGACGATCAGGCTCAGGGCCACGTTGACCAGAACCGCGCTAGCTAAGTCCAGCGCCATGAAAGCAGGTGGCGAGTCGAGCAAGGCGTGCTGAAGCCCTGCCATGCAGAGGTTGTGGAGTAGGACGAGAGAAGCGGTCACCACGGATCGGGCCAAAAGCGATTCAACGTTGAAGCGGATAGCGGCGGATGCGGCCAGATAGCCGACCAGTGCTTTCGCCATTCCGAACATGCCTACGTAACCATGCGAGAGCGCGTCCTGCATCAGGCCTAAACCGGTGCCCAAGGCGATGCCGAAAATCTTATTCTGGCGAACCAAGGTGAAATACACAGTCACCAGCAAGGGAAAGTCCATGAGTCCTGCCAGAGGGATCTTGAGGGGTAGGAAGGTCTGGAGCAAAAGCGCCAGCAGGATGGTCACCCAGAGGGTAGCTGGATGGACTCGAAAAACCTCGACTTCTCGCTGGGGAGCAACTGGCATGGTGCTCTTAGACTATCAGAAGGACGCTGAGCGTGTGAATCACCCTCTCTTCTTCGCCGGCCCACTAGTTGTGGTTTGAATTAAGAATGAGGGTTAACGTTTAAGGCTTGTTGCTGTATCGAATTGGGCTTCAAAACCACCAGCACGGTTTCGAGACGGCTCAGGTCTGCGGCTGGCTTAACCTCAACGTTCTTATAAATGTTGCCCGCGCTGGTCCCAACGATCGTTCCAACACGAAGGCCCTTGGGGTAAATCTGGTCGAGGCCCGAGGTTAGGATGGCCTCGCCGGAGGAGACGGGCTCTTCATTCATAATGTAGCGAATCAGGCAGAGGTTCTGGCTATCGCCCTTA
>JBEKME010000153.1:0-12723 GCA_050008675.1 Terriglobia bacterium | reverse complement strand
CCATCCAGAAGGAGTTGGGGGAAGCCGACGAGCAGTCGGAAATTGAAGAATTGCGCAAGAAGATTGAAGCCGCGGGCATGACGGAAGAGGCGAAGAAAGAAGGGTTGCGTGAGTTGGGCCGCCTCGCGAAAATGTCTCCCGCTGCGGCAGACTACCACGTTACGCGCACCTACCTGGAATGGCTGGTCGCGTTGCCTTGGACCAAAGTCAGCGAAATCCGGGTGGACATCCAGAAGGCCAAGAAAGTGCTCGACGAAGACCACTGGGACCTGGAAAAAGTGAAAGAGCGCATCCTGGATTACCTGGCGGTGCTCCAGCTCAAACCCCAGCTCAAGGGTCCTATACTCTGTTTTGTAGGACCGCCGGGGGTGGGCAAGACTTCACTGGGCAAATCCATCGCCCGCGCGCTGGATCGCAAGTTCTTCCGCATGTCCCTGGGCGGCATCCACGACGAGGCGGAAATCCGCGGCCATCGGCGCACTTACATCGGGGCGCTGCCCGGCCAGATCATTCAGGGCATCCGCCGGGCGGAAACGCGTGACCCCGTCTTCATGCTCGACGAGGTGGACAAGATTGGCCGCGACTTTCGGGGCGACCCATCTTCAGCGTTGCTGGAAGTCCTCGATCCCGAGCAGAACGCTCATTTCCGGGACAACTACCTGGACGTGCAGTTTGACCTCTCCAAAGTGTTATTCATCTGCACGGCGAACGTGCTGGATACCGTTCCTCCTCCGCTTCTCGACCGCATGGAAGTGCTCGAGCTCCAGGGTTACAGCGAGGAGGAGAAAATTCAGATCGCAACACGCCACCTGATTACCAAGCAGACCGACGAACACGGCATCAAGTCCCCGGAGCAGATTGAGTTCACGCGGCAGGCGCTGGCCCACATCATCCACCATTACACGCGTGAGGCCGGCGTCCGGAATCTGGAGCGCGAAATTGCCACCCTTTGCCGCAAGCAGGCGCGCAAGATCGCCGAGGGCCAGGCGGAGAAGCTCCTGGTGACCCCTGACAATCTCCGCGATTTCCTTGGAATCCCGCGCTTCCGCCTGGATACCGAAGTGGTGGAGCGCACTCGCCAGCCGGGTGTAATGGTTGGGCTGGCCTGGACTCCGACGGGCGGCGATGTGCTTTTTGTTGAAGCCAATGCCATGAAGGGGGGAAAGGGATTCACCATGACCGGCCATGTCGGCCAGGTTATGCAGGAATCGATGCAGGCCGCACTTGCCTGGGTGCGTTCGCACGCCGCCGACTACGACATCGACCCGGATTTCTTCCAGTCGAAGGATATCCACTTCCATGTTCCCTCGGGCGCCATCCCCAAGGACGGCCCTTCGGCCGGCGTGACCATGGTGACCGCGCTCGTATCAGCCTTGACTTGCCGGCCAGCCAAACCGCGCGTGGCCATGACGGGTGAAATTACCTTGAGCGGACAAGTCCTGCCGGTGGGGGGAATCAAGGAAAAGGTCCTGGCGGCCAAGCGCGCCGGTGTGCTCGAAATCATCCTGCCCGCCGACAACGAGCCGAACGTCCACGAGGACCTCAACGAGGAAATGCTCGAGGGGTTGTTGCTCCAATACGTAAAGTCAATCACCGAAGCCGTTGACCTGGCGCTTGAGAAGGAACCGGTGCCTGTCGAGGTGGGCAAGCCGACCCGCGAGGTGGCCTTGACCCCGGTGGCGGCAGGAACGCCGAATTAAAATCAGAAACTGGAAACTGGAAATGCGAAACTGGAAATTGTTATCCTCATTTTCCAGTTTCCAATTTCGATTTTCCAATTTCCAGTTTCTAGTTTCCAGCTTCTAATTTCTAGTTTTATTCTCCGTTTCAAAGCTGTTTACTTTTTCCTCGCGAGGCACTATAAATAGCGCGCTGGCGTAGGTAGCATCCCCTTGTGTGAGGACCCTTTATGTATTGTCGAAACTGTGCAAGGCAGTTGGCAGAAAACGCGGAATACTGCATTAACTGTGGCCAGAGGCCACTGCTGGGGTACCGCTATTGCCAGTCCTGTGGGCAGGAGACGGTGCCGGGCGCGGAAATCTGCGTGAAGTGTGGCGTGAGGCTCGGGCGTGGCGGGGAAAAGGACTGGATGGTTGCGCTGATTCTCTCCATCCTTCTGGGGACGTTTGGAGTGGACCGCTTTTACCTGGGGTACGTTGGGCTGGGGATTCTGAAACTCGTAACCCTTGGGGGCTGTGGCATCTGGTGGCTGGTCGATGTCATCCTGCTCGCGATGAACAAGCTCCCGGATGCGCAGGGCAATCCGCTGCGACAGAGGTGACGGATGGCGCTGTTTTCCCGCAGGGTGCTGCGGTTGCTGGCCCTGGGCGTTGTACTGACCGGGTTCTGTGTGCTGCCGCCGGAGGCTATATCGCGAGGCCCCGACCTGTGCTTGTGGCGCCGCCTTTTGCACCTTGCCGCCTGTCCGGCCTGCGGGAGCACGCGCGCCCTGGCGGCTTTCTTTCACGGGCGGTTTGGCGACGCCTTGGCCTACAACCGAAACGTGCTGGTCACGGCGCCCCTGCTCGTTATGCTTGCGGCAAAGGACGCGTTGACCGTCCTAAGGAAGGTGGCAGGGGTAAGTGGGGAAGACCAAGGATAAGCTATCAGCCATCAGCTATCAGCTCTCAGCGAGAGCACGCTGATAGCTGACAACTGATAGCTGAATGCTTGTTTACTCCACCCCCTACCTCCCATCACCTAGCCAGGGCACTCTCCTTCTCGTTTCTCGCGCCTCTGTGCTAGAATCTCGGGGTGTTGGATTCAGCTAATGGCGAGCCGATCCTGGGGCTGAGTTGCGCCCGCCTAAAGGCGCCGGCAGCCATCGGGGTGGAAGCTAATCTCGACGCCGCTGCGGTGAAGGTGGTCTGCGACCTGACCCGCCACTTGCTCTTCGAGGTCACAGAGTAGTTGTGCCGCTGCCCGAACAACCCGTCCTTCGCGGACGCCCCCGGAAACTATTTCAGCGTGCTCGCACCTCACACCCCGCTGCAATCTTGAATTCCCGAATAAGACAGAAAGCGGTTGGGAAACTCGAGTGACGAGTTTACGCGGCTTTATCGAATCTTGGTGGACGGAATTCCCCCACGCCACAGCAGCGCGGTGGGCGGCGTTGTTTTTCAGCTTACATATCCTGACGCTCCTGATTTCCATAACTGTGACGCAGGTGTTTCTTGCCGCTGCCACCGTCGCTTACTTGACCCACTTGCTACGCAGCCGTCCCACGATCAGTTTCCCACCGCTCAAGCTGCCGTTGCTTCTATTCTGCCTGACCACTCTCAATTCCATCCTGTGGGCGGAACATCCGGCGGGCGGCTGGGTCGCCGTCCGCAAGCTGGTCCTTTTTCTGATCTTGCTGCTGAGTGTAAACTTGGTGGCCAGCGCCAGGCACCTCGGAGCGCTTTTTCGCGGGCTTTTTTTCGTCTCGGCTTTAGCCGGTTTGGTGGGAACAGCCCAGTTTGTTATTCAGTATCATAATGTTCGTCACCTTCACCCTGACCGTGTCTACTACTACATGACATTGACCCGGATCCACGGATTCATGGGACACTGGATGAATTTTGGGGGCCAGCAAATGCTGGTCTTCACCGCCTTGCTGGCTTTCCTGCTATTGCCCCACGGTGTCATTCCGAGCGCAGCGAGGAATCTCGCCCTGCTTCGGGGCGGATCGCGAAGAGAAGATCAGAGCAAGATTCCTCTCCCGCGACTGCGGGATCGGAATGACACGGTGCATCACGGCAGGGGCAAGGGGCTCTACTGGCTGGTTATGGCCGTCGTCGCAACCTCTTTGGTCTTAAATTTCACTCGGGGTGCATGGCTGGGTTGTGTTGTGGCAACCCTTTACATCGTGGCAAGGTGGAAACCACGCACGCTCTGGGTAGTCCCTGTTCTGCTCGTCGTCGCCTATCTGGCCGCACCTGCAATGATTCGCCGCCGAGTGTCACTCGCCTTCCACCCGACTGACGACCCGGCGCTCGCTATTCGCCTGGAGATGTGGGGTGCAGGTCTAAGGATGGTCCGGGAACATCCCTGGGTGGGAGTTGGTCCTGAGAATATCCCCCAGGTCTACACCCAATACCTGCCGCCCGGCACGACGCCCATGGCCGGATACCACGACCATCTTCACGATAACCTCCTGCAATTGGCCGCCGAAAGGGGTCTGCCTTGCCTGGTGGCCTGGCTGTGGTTCATGCTGGCACTTGGCTGGAACATCCTGAGGATTCGTGGCAGGCTCTCCAGCGGGCGGTGGGTGGCTGACGCAGCCTTTGCGGCTTGGCTGGCGTTTTTTGCCGAGGGCTTCTTTGAGTACAATTTTGGGACTTCCCCCGTCCTGATGGTTTTTCTGTTCGTGATGTCCACGCCATTTGTAGCGGAACATCTCGAGAGCCGCGCAAAAGAATCGAGCGTGACGGGACTTGGCAACGAGGGGCGTTGACTTTGAAAGTCGATTCTTGTCACTCGTCACTCTTCACTCGTCACTGTACTTAATATGGCTCTTAAGCGCCAATTACTCTTGGGTTCTGCGGTGGTGGGCTTTTTCAGCCTGCTGAGCGCCCTCTCGGGCATCCTGGTTGAGACCAGCATTGCCGCCAAGTTGGGTCTCTCCAGGAACTCCGACAGCTTCTATGTCGCTTTTACGATTCCCTACATCATCACCAATTTGCTTTCAGCAACCAGCCAATTCTCGCTGGTGCCTTTCTTTTCGACGCTGGATTCGCGTGATTCCCCTGAAGGCCTCGGCAAAGGCATCAGCTACGTGGTCAATCTAGTGTTCCTTGGGCTGGGTTTGTTTGCGGCCGTGGGGGCAATCGGGGCGCCCTGGATCATGCGCGCAATCGCCCCTGGTTTCACACCGCCGCAAATCGAGCTCGCCACCCAGCTTAGCCGATGGCTCTTCCTGGTCATTGTTCCCGCGGGCATCGCAGAGGCCTTCCGCTCTTTCCTCCTGAGCCGTCACAGCTTCGTCCTCTCCTCGGCGGCGGGCTTTATCCGCAATGTCGTGGTCATCTTGGTTATCCTGTGGCGCTTCGACCGCTATGGGCCCTTTAGCATCGTGCTGGGCTACCTGGCGGGTTATCTTCTCCAATTGCTCGTCCTGGGCGTGCAAATTGTGATTTCCTTTCCTGTCCCTTACTCCCTGACACTCACGGGAAGCGGTGAGGCGTTCCGGAGACTCCGCGGCGCCGGAACCGCCCAGATTGGTGGCGCCTTAGCGTGGCAGGTTGTGGTCCTCGCCGAGAGGATGATCGCCTCGTTTCTACCCGCCGGAACGCTCACGGCCGTGAACTATGGTTCGAAAATTCTGTACACCATGGTGGAATTACTGGGTGGCAGCGTGGGCACTGCCGCCCTGCCCCAGCTCGCACGGGCCGCGATGAACAACGCTCACGAGGAAGAACGAAGAACGTTTAAGGATATTTCGGAAATCAGTCTTTTCCTGACCTCCCCCGCGGTGGTTTTTTGCCTCATGCTCGCCCACAATATTATCCGACTGGTTTTTGAGCGAGGCAACTTCACGCCGGCAGCCACCGGCCTGATGTCAAGGGTCTTCTTCTACTACTGCCTCAGCCTCCTCCCTCTCTCTTTCATTCGGCTGCTCACTTTCTACCTTTTTGCGCGCAACGAGAGCGGGGCCTTTCTGCGCCTCTCCATCCTGCTTTACAGTCTGAACTTGGGATTCGATCTGTTTTACGTCGGTGTTCTCAGGTGGGGCGCGAAGGGAATACCACTAGGCCTATTGATTGCTTCGGCGCTTGTCTGCGCCCTGTCCATCCGAAGGAATCTTGGCGACCTCCGTCAAGCCCTCGGCCGGTCCGAGGTTCATTTTGCCTCGAAGAATCTATTGGGAGCGATCCTGGCGGCATTGGCGGTGTGGGCCTTGCGCCTCTGGGTTGCGCCCCCTCACTCCGGTTTCCAGAACTTCATTTATCTCTGCGAGCTGTGCGGAGCAGGAAGTGTTGCTTACCTGGCGGCGCTCGCGGCTCTGCGCATGTTGCCCGTCGCACGGGCGACGAACATCTGGCCGCGGGATGACAATTCGTAAGAATTCAGTCGCCGGGAGACAGTAGGCAGTATCCTGGTTTACGGCACCACCTCGGCTCACGGTAGTGGGTCAATTTGATGTAGAGGCGGCTTTACGCCGCCATTTGGCGTGATAAACTCGCCGCTACAGCATCAAATTGACCCACCCACTACCCGGCTCACGGGCAAGCGACCTGGTAGCCCCTAAGGTGTTACAATATGAACATGCTCGTCCGACTATACGCCACCAATTATCGCTGCCTCGTAGACTTCGAGTTCAAGCCGACCACCAAGCAGTTGATCATCGGCCGGAACGGCACCGGCAAAACCACAGTGCTCGATGTTCTGGCTATGCTCCGCGACTTTGCAGGCCGCGGCCTGCCTTGCGAAGGCCAACTTGGGGGGAAGACCCGCACTCGCTGGCAGGATGCCCCCGAGCAACGGTTCGAACTTGATGTGAAGGGCAACGGGGGTGAGTACCACTATACGCTGCTCGTGGGTGAGTTCGGCAGTCCGCTTCGCCCAATTGTCGAACAAGAAACCCTGGATTTCAACAGCAAGCCGTTGTTCCGGTCAGGCAATGGCATTATCGAGCTTTTCGACGACGAGCGGGAGCCCGCACCCAAGTTCCAGTTCCCGTCCGATTATCACCGATCCGGACTAACGATTATAGGGGATCACTGGAAAAGCAAGGAGCTCACATGGTTCAAGAGATGGCTCGGGGAACTGGTCGAGATCCAGATCAACCCGTGGGCTATGTCGGCTCGCTCGGGGGGTGAATCCCGCTATCCCACCAAGGACTTGAGCAACTTCGCCGACTGGTTCCGACACCTTCGACTCGAAAGCGGAGAAGCTGTCTTCGAGGCGATAAAGGATTTGCGCGAAGCTCTCCCAGGCTTCGAGGCTCTCGACGCAAAGGAGGCAGGTCTTGACGTACGGGTGCTTAGAGCGGCCTTCGCCAGTCCGCAAGGCGAAAGGTTCGAGCTACCTTTTGATGACCTCTCGGAAGGGCAGCGTGCGTTGATCGCGCTTTACGTGCTGCTTCACTGCGCCGTCGGAAACGATCGTATGGTGCTCATTGACGAGCCAGACAACTTCATCGCGCTGGCCGAGATACAACCTTGGCTGATGAAGCTGCTTGAACGTGTAGATGACACGAATGGGCAGGTCATTCTCGCGTCCCATCACCCGGAACTCCTCGACCAACTGGCAGACCAGGGCGGCGTACTGCTCGATAGGCCCGACGGTCGCGAGACGCGCGTGCTGCCTTTTGAGCCGCCGGAGGACAGCGGCCTGAAAGCGTCTGAGATCATTGCCCGCGGGTGGGAACTTGCCTGACCGCATTGCAAACATAGTCATCCTAGTGGAGGACGTGGAGCAGCAGAACTTGCTCTTCCGCTTCTTGGAGCGATGCGATCACAGCGTTACTTATCGACGCTGCAGATTTGAACGCGCCGCCAAGAGATCTGGCGGAAGCGGAGAACAGTTCGTCCGCAACCGATACCCGGCGGAGGTCAAAGAGCATCGCTCAAGGGTCGGCAAGGGCGTCTCTGCACTGTTGGCAGTCATGGTCGATGCCGACAGGGAAACAACCCAGGATCGTGCCTCACAACTCTCTGCGGCGCTCGAGGCCGCTGGCAAAGACTGTCCGCCCAAAGAGCAATACTGCTACCGACGCCGCGAAGAGAAGGAACTCATCATCGTGTTGATCCCCAAGCGGCACGTCGAAACGTGGATTCGAGCCCTGTTGGGAAATCAGGTAGACGAAGTGATGGACTACACGAGGCCAACGCCAACTGCAAAGGACATCAAGGACGCAGCGGCCAAGCTCCACGAATGGACACGCCGCGGTGCCAACCAGGGGACCACATCTCCGGCCTCGTTGACAGCGTCCCTCCCCGAGTGGCGGAAGATCCCATCATAGAATGAAACTGCCCTATCTGCCCCCTCAAGTCCCCGCCTCGTTGACTCTTGGCCGCAAGATCTTTAACGCTGCGGTCAGCGTCGCCGTCTGCTCCGCGATTGCAGGCCTCGCATCCACAGCAAAAGAGTTGGTGGTGGCGCGCTGGTTCGGCCGGGGCGACGCGCTGGACGCCTTCCTGATCGCCTTCCTCCTGCCCTCCTTCCTGGTGAATCTCGTGGCGGGATCTTTCAACGCGGCAGTGATCCCCACCTTTATTCAGGTTCGCGAGAGGGAGGGGGACGAAGCCGCTCAAAGACTCTTTTCCGGCGTAATGGTCGTCAGTCTGGGCCTACTGGTGGGAGTTTCCGTATTGGCCGGCATCCTCGCTCCTTATTACCTCCCTCTTCTGGGTTCAGGTTTCAGTCCGGCAAAGTTGATGCTCACCCGCCGGCTTCTTTACGCCCTTCTGCCATTTATTGCCTTAAGCGGACTGGCGGTGACTTGGACTGCGGTCTTGAATGCCGGAGAGCAATTTGGTCTGCCCGCCTTATCAGCCATACTGACTCCGCTTTCCATAATGGCCTTCCTTTTGCTGCTGGGCAGGAGCTGGGGTATTTTTGCGTTGGTGGTCGGAACAGTGACGGGTGTAGCTCTACAGGCCGCTTTATTGGGCTGGATGTTGAAGGAACGAGGAGTCAGGCTCGAACCCTGCTGGTATGGCTTGCATCCCGCGTTGCGACAAGTCATTGGCCAGTACGCACCCATGCTGGCCGGCGCCCTCTTGATGGGCAGCACCGAACTGATCAATCAATCCATGGCCGCCATGCTGGAACCCGGCAGCGTGGCGGCCTTGAACTATGCGCGGAAGGTTGTCAGCCTCTTCATCGTGGTCGGGGCTATACCTCTGAGCACGGCGGCGCTTCCCTATTTTTCGCAGATGGTGGCGAACCGGGATTGGAGCGGCTGCCGCCAGACTTTGAAGACCTATTCCCGATCAATTGTCCTGGTGACGGTCCCCATCACACTGGGTCTGGTAGCGTTTTCTCATCCTTTGATCAAGATTCTCTTCCAGCGCGGGGCCTTCACGGTGGTGGATACCAAGATCGTCAGCCGCGTTCAGGCCTTCCTTTCGCTCCAGATCCCTTTCTACATTCTTGCCAATCTCGGGGTGCGGTTAGTCAGCGCCTTGAAAAGGAACTCGGTGCTCATGGTGATTGCCGGGGTGAACATGGTCGTCAATATAGTTTTCAATCTCATCCTGATGAGGTACGCCGGCGTGGCTGGAATCGCCCTTTCCACATCGTTCGTATACCTGGTCTCCTGCGTGTTGGTCTACGCTTCAATTACCAAGACGTTGAGGCGACTGGGCGCGCTCGAGGAAGCCCATGGAAACAGTCGCCTGTAACCTCTGCGGCTCGACGCGTCACACCGCGCTCTACCAGATGCCTGACCGGCGGGGCTATCACGCTGGAATCTTCACCGTCGTGGAATGCAACCAATGCGGTCTGGGTTTTGTAAATCCACGTCCCCTTTTCGAAGACATGTGGCGATATTACCCTAAAGAGTATTTTGAAGAGGAGTTCGCACAGAATCGCGCCCATCATCTGAGACGGTATGCGCGTGAAGCGAGTTACTTGAGACAAATCGAGAGAAAGCCGGGGCCCAAGAGCTTGTTGGACGTGGGTTGCGCGAATGGAGATTTCCCAAGATTCATGAGGGCGCGCGGATGGCATGTCGAGGGGGTGGAAGTTTCAGCTTCCTCCCAACCTATCACCGACTTCAAGGTTCATCCTCAGCAGCTTCCTGATATTCCCGTTAACCAGCCTACCTACGACGCGCTAACTGCCTGGGCGGTCCTGGAACACGTGCACGACCCCATGGCCTATTTCCGCAAGGCTTGCGAGGTGACCAAAGTCGGCGGGCTTTTTGTTTTTCAGGTGCCGAATTTCAATAGTCTTGCCTCCCGGCGCCTTTTTCTCGAGGACATCCCGCGACATCTCTATTTCTTTTCGGAAAAGACGGTACGAAGGTATTTGGAAGAATCGGGATTCGCGCTGGAAAAAGCACACTTCGGGAGCGATATCTTTGTGCAGCCATCTTACAATTGGCTGCATTACTATGTGCAAACAAAGGTCATGAGGCGGCCTTTCACCTACGCGGAGCTTCCGGTGGCGCGGCCTGAGTTCTTCAAGCATTACAATCTTAAGCCCGGCATATTATCGACGCTGAAATACGCCGTCGCCCGACCTTTGACAGCTCTGGACCGGGCACTCTTGCCCGCTCTTACGTGGATTCAAATACTGCGGAAAACGTACGCGAACAGCACTTACGTGGCAAGAAGGTTGGGCTGATGGAGGTTGACTGTATGGGTGCGTTCGTCAGAACCTTTGCGCCGCTCCAAAGCATGCTGCATCGCCTCTTCGGGCTTATGCGATACCATCTCGAGTTGCTGAGAGTTGAAAACCGTCGAAGATCCTTGCGATGAAATCAGCGCGCAGACGAGTTTTGTTTCTCATGCCGAACCTCGGCGGCGGGGGAGCGGAGCGAGTGATTGTGACGCTCCTGCGCCATCTGGATCGCTCGTGCTTCGAGCCCCATTTGGCTCTGGTCGAGGCGGCAGGTCCGTTCCTGCAGGAAGTACCGGCCGATGTCCCGCTTCACGATCTCAAGGCCAAGCGGGTACGCCACGCCTTCCCGGGCATGATTCGTTTGACCTGGAGGCTGAGGCCCCACACCATACATTCCGCAATGTGCGAGCTGAATTTGGCCACGGTCTTATCACGGCCGTTCCTGCCGCCCGGATTGCGCCTGCTGATCAGGGAAGATTCTTCGCCCGGTGCTCAAAACGCACAAGGGCGCAAGCATCCCCTTCTCTGGAACTGGCTCTATCGGGAGTTGTACCCCCGAGCGGACAAGATAATCTGTGTGGGAGACTACGTCCTCGACGACTTGGCTGAGAATTTCGGCATTCCGCGGAGTAAAATGGCGCGTATATACAACCCCGTGGATGTCGTTATGACGAGGCGCCTGGCAGAGGCGGGGGGCAATCCCTACCGCGGCAAAGGTCCACATCTTGTGGCCGCAGGGCGACTGTCAAGGGAGAAAGGGGCAGACGTGCTTCTCGACGCCATGCCGCTGGTGCGAGCAGCGATTTCGGATGCCGACCTGACCATCCTCGGCGATGGACCTCTCAAACCAGACCTCCTGGAACAACGGGAACGGCTTGGCCTGAACGAGGCCGTACGCTTGGTGGGATTCCAGCCCAATCCCTATCCCTACTTCAAGCATGCCGATCTGTTTGTACTCCCTTCGCGTTTTGAGGGCTTGCCTTTGGTGGTGCTTGAAGCCTTGGCTGTAGGGACGCCGGTGGTGGCTTCAGACTGCCCGGGGGCGCTGCGTGAGATACTTGGGGATTGTCCGAGGGCCCGGCTGGTCCCGCCTTCTGACCCGAAGGCCTTGGCAGAAGGAATCGTCTCTGCCGTCAACTTTGCAACCAAAGAATTGCAGCCAGACGAAAGACTGGACGCTTTTCTCAGCCGATTCGACGTGAAGACCCTGGTGCGAGATTACGAGGAAATACTCGAGGCGTAAGGGTGGGAGAACAGGTTCCGGGTGTCAGGTGCGAGGGACTGGGTGCTGGGGCAATTGTTGACTGTCTCCATAGTCCACAGATTTCGCAGATTACACAGATGAAAAATGGGTAGGGCAAGAGATAGAGTAGGACCGCGGATGTGATTGTGGGCTCCCCTTCAATATCACCGCGTCAGTACACGGCGGATTTAGGTTTGTGTGCCCTGCTTGGTCCTTCTTCTTTCTTCAGTCTGCCTAATCTGTGAAATCTGAGTAATCTGCGGATCAGGCCCACTTTTCCTGCCAAGCCTGAAACATGAGGACGTTCCACAGGTGACCCTGCCAATTGCGCTGCCCCGAAAGGTGCTCCGCCCAAAGTTCCCTGATCGGTTCGGACCGGAAAAACCCCTCTCTCCGCAGTCGGTCCTGGTTCAACAGTCCTTCCGCCCAATTGCGCAGAGGCCCACGTAGCCAGTCTTCGATCGGAACTGAAAAACCCATCTTGGGCCGTTCGACCAGTTCTCGCGGTACATACCTGTAAAGCACCTGCCGGAGCAGCCATTTCCCCTGGCCGGAGCGAATCTTCATGGAGATCGGGACACGGGAGGCAAACTCCACCACCCTGTGGTCGAGGATCGGCACTCGAGCTTCAAGACTCACAGCCATGCTGGCCCGATCAACCTTGGCAAGAATATCGTCCGGAAGGTAAGTGGCCAGGTCGAGGAACATCATTCGTTGCGAGATGTCATCCACACGCGCCCATTCTGAAGATTGGGTTAGGAGGGCCGGCGCTTCCTTCGCATTCAGCACTACTTCCGTCGGGGACTTCCAGTAAGACACCAAGTGACGGTAAAGCTCCTCGGGATTCCTAACTGTCATTACTTCCACCAGCCTGTACATTCTTTCGCCAACCGAAGACGGGCGTGCCAGCCGGGGGAGCAACGGACCGAGCCCACCGATCAGGTGGTCATAGGTAGTGGGCTTACACACTCGGATGAATCTGGCCAAGGCCTTTCTGGTGAAATGTGGAAACCGTCTGACAGTCTCCCAGAATTGGCGCGCATTGCTATAGCGTTGGTACCCTCCGAACAGCTCATCGCCACCATCTCCGGAGAGGCTCACGGTAACGTGCCGGCGCGTCAAGGCGGAAACCAGGTAAGTTGGAATCTGGGAGGAGTCCGCGAAAGGCTCGTCGTAAAGAGTCGGCAGCTTGGGGATGACATCCATGG
>JBEKME010000152.1:0-13057 GCA_050008675.1 Terriglobia bacterium | reverse complement strand
AGGGGTGGTTCAGCCGGGCCGGCCTGAAACCGCCCGCAGGTTCGGCGGGAGGCGTTGTCGCAAGCGGGCCGGAAGCGGGAAGGCAAGCCTCGACGGGAGGAGGAGGGCAAACCTCGCCAGGAGCCGGTGGCGGGGTGGCGGGAGCGGCCGCCCAAGCTGCGGCGATGGGGTTCGATGGCAACGTCGCGGCCCTCGCCTGGGGTGGCAAGGTGGAGAGCGCCACCGGGACGGAACCGACTGATCTGGCCCACGTCGATTGGCTGATGACCCTGATCGAGGGGAACCCCAAAACCGAATGGATAACCCCGAGCGATCCCAGCCCCAAGGAAATCGTGTTGTCGTTTTGCGATCACGATTCGGTACTCATTGACCAGGTCAAGATTCGGGCTGGCAGAGTGATGCTTCGCGACGTGGAAGTGTGGGTCTCCAGTAGCGGACCGGCGGACGGCTTTCAGCGAGTGGCGACCACGGTGCTGCCGGAGCACTCGGCTGAGAACACCATCCGCTTCGAACCCGTGGAGGCGAAATACGTCAAGGTACGGCTGCTGCACAACTATGATGGGCAGGAAGTATTCTACCTCTGGGAGCTTAAGGTGATGGAGGCGCAACGGTCGGGGTACACCCCTCTCCTCACGCGCCACCCGGACCTGCTGGGGCCCACGCCTGCGGCCGGAGGAACCGCAGTGGTGGCGGCTGCGGCTCCGCTCACCTGTGCGCCTGTAAATCCGGGAGCGGCCATCGCGCCGGGGCACGGTGAGAGCAAACGCGTACTGGCCCTTTCGCCGGCGCCCTGGTCGAATAAGGATCACAGCTATGGCGCCGCCTATCTGAAGAACTACCCCGAATATCGCCAGAAGTATCCTGACATGGAGGTGGCGGCGCGCGTGGACCTGACCATCGTGCCGGGGAACCATGTGGCGCCGCGGATGCTCACCGCCCAAAACGGGTATGATACGGTCGTCCTGGAGCAGGTTTGTGAGGCCAACAATACGCCGCTGGCGCCAGAGTTCGCCAAGGCGCTGGTGCCCTGGGTTGCCGAGGGCCACAAGCTGATCATTAACGATGCCGACACCTGCTCCCCCGGCCCCAATTATGACTGGTTACCCTACCACCTCAAGACCAATAACCCCGGAGGTCAGGCGGCGCCCGGCAAGTTTCTGCGCTTCGTCGAAGAGGATTGGATGGCGCACGGCCGTTCCGGCCGGCCCGGTTTCATCGACATCCCCGCCTGGGAAGACGGCATCGGTGGCTACAAGAACGAGCTTGGCGACTCCAACACCTTGACGGAATGGGACCCTCATTGGTGCGGCCACATGGTGGTTCGGAACGTCAACAATGTTTTCGGATTTGTTCATGTCTATGCTCATTATGGCCGAGGCCTGATTATTTATAACGGGTTCGATCATGACATGATGGGCACCACCGGCTATGACCTTATGATGGCCCGCGAGCTCGCCCAGGGATTCGATCCTGATAACCTGCCTTGCGCGGCGCGCATTGGCGATTTCGTGGTGACCACGGACCCGCGACTCATGGAACGGCCATTCGTGCCCGGCCGCAACTACGACTACCCGCTTTCACTGCTCTCGAACCAAGGTTACAAGGGGACGCTCACTCTCTCCGTAAAGGCGAACCCCGGCCTGGACGGCATGCAGTCCAGCTTCGCTCCCGCATCGGTGGCTTTGGACGGGTTGGCGGAATCGAAATTCTCGCTCGCTCTCCCTGCCAACGCGCTTTTCACTCCACAAGCGCTGGAGGTGAAGGGGACGGACGCAAGTGGGAAGACGAACGCTGTCTGCCTGCAACTTGTCCAGCCGACCACCGGAGAACTCGCCGTGGTGAGCAAGCTGGCGCGGCCGTCGAAGACCAGCAAGAATCTGGAGATCATCCTCGATGCCTCGGGATCGATGAAGACGCCGCTGGGCAAGAAGACTCGCTGGACCACGGCGCATGATGTGCTCCAGCAGGTGCTGGCCACCCTGCCCGCCGATTTCAATGTGGGCTTGCGCATTTACGGCCATCGGGAGAGCTCGCGCTCACCCAAGACCTGTACCGATAGCCAACTGGTTGTGCCCATCCAGAAACTCGACCAGCGTGCCGTCCTCAACGCGGCAGAAGCCGTGAAACCCCGGGGGGAAACGCCCCTGGTCTACTCCGTGCTGCAATCACCGGACGATTTGAAGGCGGTGGGCGGCGGCACGGTCATCGTCATCACCGATGGGGAGGAGAGCTGCCACGGCGACCCCGTGAAGGCCGCAGCGCAACTCAAGACCTCGGGGCTCGACATCACGTTGAACATTGTGGGTTTCACGCTCACGGGGAAGGCCGTGCAACAACAACTGGGTACGTTTGCGCAGGCCACCGGCGGTCACTTCTACGCGGCCGATAGTGGCCCGGCCCTGGCCCGGGCGCTGCAAATGGCGGCGGTTGACCGCTTTCCCTATACGGTCACCGATGCGGCCGGCAAGGAGGTGGCGGCAGGCGAGGCCGGGTCAGGCGCTGAAGAACTTCCAGCCGGCGAGTACACGGTGGTCGTTAATGCCGGGGGGACGAGTCTGAAAGCCGAGCACGTGCGCGTGGTCCTTGCTCAGCAGACCACCGTAAACATCGCCCTCAAGAACGATCAATTTGTACTGGAGTAATAACTTGCTGAGTGTTCCCGACTGGGATGCCGGACGGCGGGCGGATGTTTCTCTGCCACGGCAGGATCAACCGGAAGGGAAAGTATGAGCTGGCAAGGCAATTGGTCAGTACAGGAGGTAGTGCTTTAAGAGCGAGGTCGAAGCAGGAAAGGGCCGAGCGCTTGCCTGTGATGGCTCTAATACTTTCAGGAAGGAATCTTTTCACGGACTCAGGTGAACCTTAATAGGCCTACCGCGATTTTCTTAATCATCGTAATTCAAATCGCGGTCACCTGAGCCCTCATCCCGGGTCATGGCCCGGAATACACGTCGGGGAGGACTAATGAAGAAACTGTTGGGTGTAGCAATCGGAGGTGTCGTCATACTGGTAGTGGCCGCGGGTCTCGCCGTGGTGGGGTATCGGCAGGGGTGGTTCAGCCGGGCCGGCCTGAAACCGCCCGCAGGTTCGGCGGGAGGCGTTGTCGCAAGCGGGCCGGAAGCGGGAAGGCAAGCCTCGACGGGAGGAGGAGGGCAAACCTCGCCAGGAGCCGGTGGTGGGGCGGCGGGACCGGCCGCCCAAACTGGGGTGGGGCAATTCGACGGCAACGTCGCGGCCCTCGCCTGGGGCGGCAAGGTGGAGAGCGCCACCGGGACGGCACCGAATGATCCTGGCGCCGTCGATTGGCAGATGGCCATGATCGATGGGAACCCCAAAAGCTATTGGCATTCCGCGGGCGGTCCCGACCCCACGGAGATCGTGTTGTCGTTTTGCGACCACGAATCGGTACTCATCGATCAGGTTAGGATTCTTTCGACGGAGGATGTGCCACGCGACGTGGAAGTCTGGATATCCAGCAGTGGACCGTCGGAGGGCTTTGCGCAAATAGCCACCGCAGTGTTGCCGAGAGGGCCCGGGGAGAAGACCATCCAGTTCAAACCCGTGGAGGCGAAGTACCTCAAGCTACGGATGCTGCGCAACCAGAATGGGGTCACAGTCTGCGAAATATCGAAACTCAAGGTGATGGAGGCGCAACGGTCGGGGTACACCCCTCTCCTCACGCGCCACCCGGATCTGCTGGGGCCCACGCCGGCATCCGGAGGAACCGCGGTGGTGGCCGCCGGGGCTCCTCCCGCCTGTGTGCCTGTAAATCCGGCGCCGGCCGCGCCGGGGCACGGTGAGAGCAAACGCGTACTGGTCCTTTCCCCGGCGCCCTGGCATCTTGAGGATCGCAGCTATGGCGCCGCCTATCTGAAGAACCAACCCAACTATCGCCAGAAGTATCCTGACATGGAGGTGGTGGCGCGCGTGGACCTGACCATCCTGCCGGGGAACCATGTGGCGCCGCGGCTGCTCACCGCCCCATACGGGTATGATACGGTCGTGCTGGAGCAGCTTTGTAACTATACGCCGCTGGCGCCAGAATTCGCCAAGGCGCTGGTGCCCTGGGTTGCCGAGGGCCACAAACTGATCATTCACGATGCCGACACCTGCTCCCCCGGCCCCAATTATGACTGGTTACCCTACCACCTCAAGACCGATAACCCCGGAGGCCATGCGGCTCCCGGCAAGTTTCTGCGCTTCGTCGAAGAGGATTGGATGGCGCACGGCCATTCCGGCCGGCCCGGTTTCATCGACATCCCCGCCTGGGAAGACGGCATCGGTGACTACAAGAACGAGCTTGGCGACTCCAACACCTTGACGGAATGGGACCCCCATTGGTGCGGCCACATGGTGGTTCGGAACGTCAACAATGTTTTCGGATTTGTTCATACCTACGCGCATTATGGCCGAGGCCTGATTATTTATAGCGGGTTCGATCATGACATGATGGGCTCGACCGGCTATGACCTCATGCTTGCCCGCGAGCTCGCCCAGGGATTCGACCCTGATAACCTGCCTTGCGGCGCGCGCATCGGCGACTTCGTGGTGACCACGGACCCGCGACTCCTGGAACGGCCCTTCGTGCCCGGCCGCAGCTACGACTACCCGTTTTCCCTGCTCTCCAATCAGGGCTACAAGGGGACGCTCACTCTCTCCGTAAAGGCGAACCCCGGCCTGGACGGCATGCAGTCCAGCTTCGCTCCCGCATCGGTGGCTTTGGACGGGCTGGCGGAATCGAAATTCTCGCTCGCTCTCCCTGCCAACGCGCTTTTCACTCCACAAGCGCTGGAGGTGAAGGGGGTGGACGCCAATGGGAAGACGAACTCCGTCTGCCTGCAACTTGTCCAGCCGACCACCGGAGAACTCGCCGTGGTGAGCAAGTTGGCGCGGCCGTCGAAGACCAGCAAGAATCTGGAGATCATCCTCGATGCCTCGGGATCGATGAAGACGCCGCTGGGAAAGAAGACTCGCTGGACCACGGCGCATGATGTGCTCCAGCAGGTGCTGGCGACCCTGCCCGCCGATTTCAATGTGGGCTTGCGCATCTACGGCCATCGTGAGAGTTCGCGCTCACCCAAGACCTGTACCGATAGCCAACTGGTCGTGCCCATCCAGAAACTCGACCAGCGTGCCGTTCTCGGCGCGGCAGAAGCCGTGAAACCCCGGGGGGAAACGCCCCTGGTCTACTCCGTACTGCAATCGCCGGATGATTTAAAAGCGGTGGGCGGCGGCACGGTTATCGTCATCACCGATGGGGAGGAGAGCTGCCACGGCGACCCCGTGAAGGCCGCAGCGCAACTCAAGGCATCGGGGCTCGACATCACGCTGAACATTGTGGGATTCACGCTCACGGGGAAGGCCGTCCAACAGCAATTGGGGACCTTTGCGCAAGCTACCGGCGGTCACTTCTATGCGGCGGATAGTGGTCCTGCCCTGGCCCGGGCGCTGCAGATCGCTGCGGTTGACCGTTTTCCCTATACGGTCACCGATGCGACCGGCAAGGAGGTGGCGGCAGGCGAGGCCGGGTCAGGCGCGGAAGAACTTCCAGCCGGCGAGTACACGGTGGTCGTTAATGCCGGGGGGACGAGTCTGAAAGCGGAGCACGTGCGCGTGGTGCTTGCCCAGCAGACCATTGTGCACATCGCCGTCAAGAACGATCAGTTCGTGCTGGAGCAGTGAAGGCGCGGGCCGGGGGCTGAGAACAACCCTCTCCGTCTGACAGGACGTGGGTACAAAGAAGACAACATGGGTTGCAGCCACAGGGTTGATTGTGCTTTTCATTTCGCCGGTCAATGCCACGAAACTTGTCCTCTGCCCCGTCCAAAACCAGAGCCACGATATGCAAAAGCGCTTGGATATCGCCCCTGCCGGGAGCGAGATCTACTTGAGGGATTTCGAATTGTTTCCCAGGGATACGGCGCGACTCAGGCTGACGTCCATCTCAGTGTAGGGGGGCAGGATCACGTCGCGGCCGTGGCGGGTGAGAAGAAAAATTGCTGTCGCGCAAATCGCCGCAATCTTGGCCACACCCGCCGTGGAAGCATCGGTGGCCGTTGAGCTGATGGCCTCAATGATCAATTGCGTAGTATCGTCGCTAACCTTGGATATCCCGCCGGTCACGCCAAAATCCAGCAGAAATCTTGCCGTCCCAGGACTCTGGGCGTGGATTCTTCCCTCCGAATCCATCGTCATGTGGGTTCCCCTGTCCACCTCCGCGGCGACGGGGGAAGCGGCAATGGCGGTGGCGGCGCCATTCGGCAAGGCCAAATGCGTGAACAGAAGATTCAGAGAGCCGGGGCGGTATAAGCGCCGTGGCGGGACACGCTTTGCCAAAACCCCTTGCAGAATGCTGCCCTGGGGAATCGCGATGGTGGAGCCCACCAGCACTGGCTCTAACAACACGGCTTGAAAAGATTGGCCCTGATGGTCCTTGGACGCGCTGAGGCCCTCAAGCAGCACCAGAGGCATCCGTGTCCCTTGGGCAATGGTGCACGGCTCCGGGCAGGCCGCCGGAGCTCCGGCCTCTTTCCCGGCGCGCGCTTCAGCCAGCGCCGGAAAGGTTGTTCCCTCAGGTTCCACCTGCAATGTCAGTACCCAGGGTGGAGCAGTCTTCTGTTGCTTCGATTTGAGTATGTGCCCGGCCGGATCGTCCGCCGCTTTTCCCCACTTGGCCGCTGGCTTCGCGGTTTCCGCACGCAGTTCGGCGCGTTGGCTTAAGGCAAGGAACGTTGCCCGCAGCGGAACTTCCGCCCCTCCCGGCAACAACACATTCACTGATCGGAATCGTGCCACTACATCGTGCCGGGGCGCAAAAAGGTGAATCACAAAGGGCCGGTCGTCCACTGCGTAAGCTTTTTTTCGCAATTCGATCTGATCCACCACCAGCCGGACCGTGCTGCCCTTGGCAAAAACCTCCGTATCCCGCCAATAAAGGCTGCGCGCGAGCTTGCCCTCCAGCGCGGTTCCCGGCGCAACTTTCTTGAGCTCAAGGCGGCCCTCCATAACAATCCAAATCATAGGGGCCTGAGCACCGACGGTTTCTGAATACGCGCCGGAAACCGTCGCCCAGCCCATGAGTGCAATGCAAACAAGTTTCATCATAATGGGAATTAACGTGAGAGCACTTCCTCCTTCAGTTAGTGTATCAGAATGACCGGACAACCGATCAAGGCCCGGGCGCGTCACCGGCGAGCGTAATGGGTGGCCCAGCCAAAAAGGCTTAACTCGCCGGCAGTTGTCTCCCGACCCCTCGCTGAATAAGCCGCTCTTTGCCGTCGATCGAGTTTTGGGCAGGGATAGGCCGCAACGAGAGTTACTACTTCCCTTCGATCTGGCGCAGCCATTGGGTGGCGAAAGCGCGGGCGGCTTGCACCGGTTCCCTGCCTGCGCGGTAGCATAGCTTCCACTGGCTGGACTTGCCTTCGTATTGCGGGTCGGCGAACTTCATTCTGCCACCACCACTGGGAAGCAGCTTGGCTTCAAAAGCAATATCCTGACTCAATTCGAGGAATTGATGGAGCCGGGAAGCGACCAATAGTCGGGGATCGGCAGGATACTTCTTTTCATACTTGGCTAATCGATCTTGAAAGTCCCTTTGCTCGGAAATATTGGCCTGCTCGAAACTCTGCTTCATCATCGCCGCTATCTTGGGGGTCTTTAGACGACCGCTCAACGCTGGCCTCCATTTGCTTGACGGTGCTTTCCATTTGCTTTTGCAAGTCCGGAGACATTTGTGCGACGTTTTTTTTCATAGTTGCCAGACTGTCCCGCTGCTCGGCCAGAAACTTGGCGAATTGTTCATCGGGAGTCCCTTTGGATTGAGGGGGAGCGGGTTTCGCGGACACGCGTTGGCTGTCGTAATCGGCTTTAAACTCGGCGGATTCTGAATAGGCCTTCACCCAGCCCAGGGCGTTTTTGACAAACGCCGCCTGACCGGCAGGCGAAGCAGCCTTGAAGGATTTCTTGTCGGCATAGACAGGTGACACTCTTGGAGCCGGGATGCCCTCATCTCGCTGGCGGCATGCGGCGACGGCCCTCAAACCTGTCGCCAATTTATCGCTCCCATTACTAATGACGGAAGAGAGGGTAGGACAAATCGCACGTCGAGTCGAGAAGAATTCAATAACTTTGCCCGGTTTAGTCGGAAATGCCTTGCACTGCACACCCGCATGGCCGGCACGGCCGCATGGTCATTGCATTCAGTGTGAGACAGGCGTATGTTGTTGGCCGGGCGGGAAGTCGATAATGGAAATTCCGGGTTCCTGCCTGCTTCAGTATCACCTCAATCCTTGGAGGTCAAAATCATGGCACGGTATTTTCGACCTATTTTTCTTATACTCATGTTCCTGTACGCAGTCACAGTTCCGCGCCTCCCTGGCCAGTCTCCGCAGCCGCAAACCTATTCAGTGACCGCAGTCGGCATGGGCACAGTGGAGAGTATGTTTTCCGGTAAAGAGTCGACCCTGAAGATCTTTCGCCGTGGTCCCAAAGAACTGATCGATGTGACCATCGCTCCCTGGGAAGCCAACCCCAAAGGGATTCATACGATCAACCTATTCGACCTCCAGGCGCATAAAGTGTACATGCGCAATGTGACTCATGCCACCTGCTCCTGGATGCGCTACGTGTCGGCGGACATGCCGAACTACGACCCCATTGCCGCCTCTGCCAGCGCATCACCGGCTGACTTTGCCAAGCAGAGCCCCAACGCAATAACGGAGATCGTCAATGGCATACCTGCCAGGATCGAAGAAGTCTCCGGACCGCCGGAGCAGGGGAAGGCAAGGGTCTGGATCGCGGAAACGGGCAAGTTCATCGTCAAAATGGAAATGACCCCCCCGAACGGTAAACCCATCAAGATGCTGGAAGTGAAGCAAGTGAGTTTTGCCCCGCCGCTCGATTCGTATTTCGTTACACCTTCGAATTGTGACACGCAAGCCCAGGGTGAGATGACCAATACAGGATTCAGCTCGCACGCTGAGGCTGGGGTAGAAGCACAGGGGACGGGCTCGGCCAACCTGAAAACGAACGAGACCCACGGGGAGGTCACGGTGCGCACCTCGGGCATGGCGGGTTCGCAAGTCAACCCTCCCCCGCCGCGCAGCCAGGGCATTGGAGCAACATCCCCCCAAGCGACTAGTCGAGTGACCGACGTCGGCCTGCACCTGGTCCCTGACCACTATGCGGGTCCGTGCCCCAGTCACGTGCAGTTGGTGGGTGAGATCACGACCAATGGCCCTGGTACGGTGTGGTATCGGTTCCTTGCCGGGGCGGTGAGCCACTCACCCGAGGGGACGATGAGCTTCAACAGTGCCGGCACGCAGACCGTCACGACGGATGGGACGATCCGCGTGACGCCGCGCGTTCCCGCGGCTTCGTTCATTGCCATCATGGAAGATGCGCAGGGCAATCATGGGCCGCTGAACGTCAGCTCCGGTCTGGTGAATTACAACATAACTTGCGCGCCGGCCAATTAAGGGCGGCAGAAGGGAGAATGAAAATGAGTTACGTGTTCTTTCTCTTGTTTTTCCTCGTCGGCGGCTTTTTGTTTTGGCTTGGCTTCAGGAAGTATCGCGAATACCGGCTCCTTGAGGATACCCCGAGGGCGCCAGTCCGCAGCATCCCCATGGGACTCGTCCATTTGAACGGCAAGTCAACGGGTGAGCACCTCTTGACCAGCCCACTGACCCGCACTCCTTGCTACTACTACAAGGCGTGGGTCGAACTGTGGACGTGGACCATGAAGGGCAAGGACGACAGTATGGACTGGAAGACGATCCGGACGGAAGCCGATGCGCGGGTGTTCTATCTCGACGATGGGACCGGCAAGGTCAGAGTCAATCCATACAACGCGGATTTCAACGTGACCCGCACATTCCAGGCGGAGACCGGGCCCGGTGCAAAAGGTAAGCGCCACATGGACCCGACTCTGGGCGTGGCGGGCCCCTCGAACCAGGAACTCCTCGACTATATGCAGCGTGTCTCGGACGCCGCGCAGGCGGTGCGCGCGGCGGTTAATGCGACGCCGGACTCGGCCAGCAAGACAGCCGCCAAGGTGCTCATGGGAGTATCCGCCTGCGGCGCCAAACTCAGCAAGGACCTTAGCAACCAGAGGCTTCGTTTCAACGAGGAGTGTTTGATCGCCGACCGTCAATGCAACATCCTGGGAACGTGCGTGGAGAACCCTACTCCCACGGACGAGCATGATCGCAACCTAATCCAGAAGGGCACAAACGAACCCACATTCGTAATCTCCGACAAGGCGGAAGGAGCGCTGGAGAAGAATGTGCGACGCACTGCGCTGATTTTGATTCTGGCGGGCGCCATCTGGATGCTGGCCATCGTCGCGATGGTCCTGCACAGCAACGGCTGGCTATAAGCCGACGCGGAAAGGTAAAACGTCGGGAATCGCCAAAATTAGAGAGCAAACACGATGTCTATTATATACGACATGCACTGATCTTATGGGTGTCCTCTTACTTTTCCCCCTGCGGACACACACGTACCTAATGGGTTCTGATCACGCCCCCCACGAGACTTCTCAGAGAATTGAATTGGCCAGAGCTCGTGGAGCTCGGTCATTGTCAGGAGGATATTGGGAATAGTCGCAGTCCCGGTCCGCTCGAGGTCCGCGATGGCAAGTCTTTGTGCCGCAGGATCGATCTCCAGTTCCTTGAGGAATAATGTAAGGTCTTGAAGGCTGCCGAAGCGGTTCGGTTCCAGTGCGCCCCCTGGGCCCATAGTCGGAGCAAACATGACAACGATAGGCCCATCCAACGTCTGCCCCTCTCGCCTAAGGAGCAGATTCCCTTCCTGCTTGCGTTCCACCATATCCAGAACACTGAGGATTCGCAGCGCGGACGAGAGTTGTATATCCCCACTGTTCAGCTCAAATCGGACAACGGTGGAACGACTAACCTTGGCAAGTGCTGCAAGGTGAAGCTGGGTCATGCCTCGCGCCTTCCTTCGTCTCCGTGCCTCCTGCGTTATTGCTTCCCAGTTGAGTTGAATGTTCCGTTCCATCGTTTCCTCATGAACTGGATCAGTTTTTCCTTCAGTGCGTTGCTTCCATACTCTGACTTTTCGATGGCGTGGGTAGCGACTGGCAAGCGCCGGTTCAAATCAGCGGCCGCGAGCTTCAGGGCATTCGGGCTTAGTTTAAATGACTCAGTCAGGGCGCTCAAATGCTTTGGCCCGAGTGAGGCTAAATCGAGCGGATTCTTACCCGCTCCGAGCCGCAGCGCAAGCGAACCCTTGTATTCCGGATACAGCGCCGCGGCCACCACATCATAGAACGGCGCCAAGCGAGACCCCTCAGCGGTATATAGGAGGCCAAAGTTTTTCATGTGTGCGTCATTGTTCCCGAGAAGAATGCAGACCAGGATTCGCCGAAAGAGTCGATCGACATCTTCTTCGCGATGGTACGGCTGATGGCGGAGGATAAACATCGCCATCTCGCCGTAGGAGCCTTCATATTTTGCGTCAGCGGGGCGATCCAAGAGTTGATTGAATTCTTCGAAGTGAACCTTGTCTCCTGACGGAGTTCGATCGAACCGCCGGACGAGCAAACACGGGCCATGGACGTTCTCGACCTCCGCAATCTCCAATTCAACGACCACATCATCCGGCAACAGGGCTGTGGCAGCGGCTGTCGTCAGATATTCCAGCTCCACGAGCTCGGGCAGGTCCGGTGAAGGGAGCTTGGCGATATGAGTGCTTAGTTCCCCTGCTGCTGCCGGGCGAAAACCATTTGCGGAGAGCACAGCAAGTAGCTTCCGCTGGACGCCCGAGATCGAGGCCCGATTAGCAAGAGCCGCAATCTCCTCGCGAGTGCCGACCTCCAAATCGGGCGCCCGCGCGGGTCGAGGGTCTCTTATCGAAACAGCCCCGGGACAATCCTCCCCAAATGCTAGCAGGCGCGCGAAACGGTCGTCGCCCCGAATACCCAGGGCCCTTGCCTGGGCTCTGGCAAGCCACCCTTCCGCCACAAGATTGTCGAAGAACGGGTGTAGACCAGGGGAATAATGGGGGGCAAAGCGACGAGAGAGCGTGTGTGCGATCTGCGGCTGGCCTGCCTCAATGTAGGCAGGGTCATACGTGAACGCGCACCTGCCATCCGGAATTTGTTCCAGCGTTCCGGCCAGCGCATCCTTGAAGTAAACCGTTCCGTAAAGATTTATAGCCATGGCTGACATAAGCGACAAACTGGATTCGCAGTTCACACCGTGTCGCTCATTAGCGACAATACATCAGTTGTTCATAAAAGTCAAATATATTATACACTGATCCGTTTCAGTTACCTCAATGCAGAATAGGAAGTCTTCAGTAATCAGTTTTCAGTTATCAGTAACAACGCATGGCAAGGCGAAAGCTGACGGCTAGTCCCGGGCCCCGAATCCCGAGCCCCCAACCCCTAATCTCCCGCCCTTTCCGCACGAGATTCAATTATTCCAGTTGTTGAGCCCCAAGGGGGCGACCCAGCCCAGGCCATCGAAGGTGTGAAAGAATTACGGAACAAACTTCTCACCACAGAGACACAGAGGCACAGAGGACTGAAAAGAAAGGGGCTTTTCTCTGTGCCTCTGTGTCTCTGTGGTTAATGCAATCCATTTTTTCGCAGCTTCGTTGCCCTGGGCTGGGTCGCCCCGTTGGGGCTCATGATCGTCCGGCGTGCGTCCTACTGCCTCCAGACTCCTGAACCCTGACTGCTGCATTTTTCTCTTGACAGGCGAACCAAGATAGGCTAGTATAGTGCGTGTCCGCCCTGCGGGTACCCTTGGGCATTGGTGGACGGTCTTTTCGATGCGACGACGCAAATCAGTCCTCGGCCTTAATCCAGGAGGTATGAAAGCAGCAGAAGAGTCCTCTTATTCAATTGGACAGGAAGTCTGCTTCCTTGGAGGAAGAGTTCTTTTTTTACGGAGCGACGCGGGAATGTTGTGTGCGCCCCAACGGCGCGGATCGCCAGTGGGTGGAAGTCCCACCCAGATAGTCGTCGGTAAGTCTGGTAGCTGACAAGCGGCTTAGGCCGGCGACGGGCCGGACCGGGCCGAAG
>JBEKME010000151.1:0-13157 GCA_050008675.1 Terriglobia bacterium | reverse complement strand
GTAGCTTATCATAATAGGCTAAGATGTCAAGAACTTTTTTAACTTTTTTTACCTTTTAGGGTATTTTGTCAGACATTTTCCTTGATTCTTGATTTTTTCACAGCTTCTCTCCCTTGGGGAGAGGGTGGCCCGCTGCCGGCGCCTTCACCAGCCGGAGCGGGCCGGGTGAGGGGTCACTTGAGAGGGGCTCGGACCTTGGGCTGAAGCAGTTTTCGGGCGCGTTGTTCCGCTCCCGCAGGGGCTTGGTTGAAACGACTTGCCGAGTTGGAACGGAGCAGCGCCCCTCAATCTGCGAATTCGGGTTAATAAACGGACGGGGGTGGGAGGTTTGTCCCTCCCTGCAACTCAGGGCATGCCATGAAGTATACCTACATCGCCAAATGCGCTTTGAAGCACCTCGGGTGGGGCTTCAAACTCCCTTACATGGTGATGTTCGAAACCACGCTGATGTGCAATATGTTTTGCGAGTATTGCATTTTCGGCGAAGAGGGAAAGTTCAACGACCTGCAAAGTCGGGCGCTTCGCGAGCGTATCTTCCAGCGCATTGACGAATTCTGCGGGATGGGTATCTTTGCGCTCAGCTTCTCGGGTGGCGAGCCGCTGCTGAATCCCTATACCTGCGATTACATCGCCTACGCCGAGGACAAGGGCATGTGGACCTCCATGCCCACCAACGGTCTCCTCATCCGCAAGTACGCGGAGGGCGTGGCGCGACTCGGCATGCTGGAAGTCTCCATTGATTCACTGCACGCACAGCGCTTTGCCAAGCGCCGGGGCATCGACGCGCTCCCCAAGATCATTGCCAACCTCGAATTCGTTTTGACCAAGCGAAAACCCTTCAGCACGCAGATCAACGCCGCCGTAAACCTGGAAAACCTCCAAGACCTTCCCGAGCTGGCAGAGTTTTGCAAGCAACGGGACCTGGTGTTGCACCCGGAAGCCATCCACAACGTGAGGCGGGACGGAGAGATGCTCCCCGACACGGAATTGCACGGGAAGGAAATCGACAAGGTGGAATTGTTTTTGCGTGAGTTGCGCGGCGCCTATCCCAAGAACGTGCGTTTCTATTCCCACTACTATACCTTCTACCGAAATGGCGGATTCGGTCCCAGCTTCCCGTGCCGGCATCCTTCCAAGTTGATTTCCATGAAGCCGGATGGTTCCATCCATCTCCCTTGCGCATTTAAGACTCTTCACAAATCCCAGGCGCCTCTGAAGGAAATCTTCGCCTCGGAAGCTGCCCGACAAATCATCGCCCAGGAGTCCACGCTTTGGGACTTCTGTGAGGGTTGTAAGATCGGTTGCCCTTACGAAGTCAGCGCCTTTACGAACAGTCCTATGCTGGCCCTCGAGTCAGGGCTGAATTTCCTGCGCCTGATCTGATCAACTAATTCCGCCATAGGCGATGCGGCCCAGGATGTTTTCCACTTGGCGAGCGCCCAACTCGGTGTCGATTGCCGCCACCGGGGCCAGACCGCCGAGGGCACGATTGGGGTGCTTGAGCCAGCGCATGGCTCGCCCGTGATCGCCGAGGTATTGATTAGCGAGAGCGACGATTCGCGCCAGGCGGTAAAGCCGGTCGGATTCGTAACGTGCCAGTCTTCCAGTGCGACGACGGCGTTGCAAGCTTCGAGGAGACAGATCAAGTGCGCTGGCGAGCTCTTTCAGGGTCAACCCCGAGGCTCGCATCAACTCCTCGACTACCGCCGGAGGAAAGCCGTCCCGGATCGCTTGGCGCAGCTCACGCTCGCTGGAAAGGGCGCGACCCAGAGCCTGCTCACCCCCTAATTCCTCGACCACAGCGCGCAGCTCATTTACCATATGTCATCTATGATAGCGACAAATGGCGCGCCAAGTCAATGCAGCTTTGGCACCTGTTGTCGAAAATGAAGTCATTCCCGCGAAAGCGGAAATCCACCTTTGCCCATGCAGGGGCGAGAGAAGCCAACCTCCCTCATTCCCGCGAAAGCGGGAATCCACTCTGCAAGCCTCCTGAAATGCGTTGTCTACAGACTGGATTCCTCCCGGCATGGCGGGACGGGAATGACCTGTGTACCGAAAGGGACCGATTCCAGATAGCACCCCTACCCGGACTTCATGTCTCTTGACAAGCGGAACAAGATAGGCTACTGTAGTACGTGATAGGATTCAGGAGGCGGAAGGGGAAGAGAGAGGGGCAGAGAATAGCGAATAGTGAATTGTGAATTGACCCAGTCCATTTTGCGCCGCCTGGTGAGCTGTCCATTTGAGGAGACTTGGAGCCGACAAGAGCTTTGGCACGCCCAGCAGCCCAGGACAACATGTTGCTTGCGACAGCGCAAGAGAGCACGTAGTAACTTTAAAATTGAACGAACGACGCGGGAATGTCTATGAAAACAAAGGTAGCTGGTATGGGGTATGTGGTAGGTGGGGAAAGAAAAGCATGGGCTGGGGGCCGGGGACAGGGGGACATAGGCCTGCACGCCGCCGGCGCACGCCAGCACCAGTCGCCCAATTTGTCACTCGGGTCAAAACGGCGCAGGAACTTAAAGAAAGAATTCTTTTTTTGATGGAACGACGCGGGAATGTCTATGAAAACAAAGGTAGCTGGTATGGGGTATGTGGTAGGTGGGGAAAGAAAAACATGGGCTGGGGGCCGGGGACAGAGGGACAAAGGCCTGCACCCCGCTGGCGCACGCCAGCACCAGTCGCCCAATTTGTCACTCGGGTCAAAACGGCGTAGGAACTTAAAGAAAGAATTCTTTTTTTGACCGAGCGATGCGGGAATGTCTATGAAAACAAAGGACCGTTGTGGAAAACTTGCGGGAGAAGCCGGAATGTGTATGAAAACACAGGTACTTAGCCTTGTAAAGCCGGAATGTTACTGAAAAGAAAGGTGGTTAACAGGTGGCGGGTGGAAAGCGAAGGACTTCTGCCGGCTCATCACTTCCATTGCATCATCGCGGTCACCTAGCGCCGTGCTCGAAACTGAGGGATTGCCGCGCGAGCGCAGATCGGTCTGTTGCATTTTGACACATCTGAAGTCGACCCTCAAGGGCTTTCGCATCTGCTAACCACCACTTCTTCTTATGGTTACAATGGACACAAAGGTTAGAAAGGAAACAAGAGTGGGTGCGCCGCCCCGTGCCAGACAGAAAGTCAGCGTCTTGTGGCATTTTGACACAGTCATCCCTGCGTTTGGTAATTATAATCTGCCTCAAAGGGCCAAACGCGCCGTACAACCTCAATTCGGCCAACAGGTTAGAAAGCTGATCAGCTCTTGGCAGACAGATTGCCATAGCCTGTACTGATGTAGTGTTTGGAGTGTTCCGTTAATGAGCAGAATCCTCGTTGTTGACGATGACCCGGAGAGCCGCGACCTATTATGTGAGGTCTTGGAAGCCAACGGATATCAGCAAGTGGAGGCGGTAGCCGACGGTTTGGCGGCACGAGAGGCGTTGGCGCGGGATGATGACTGCCCCATCATCATCGCTGATCTGCACATGCCCAACGAGTCGGGCTTAGACCTGCTTCGAAACCTCCGAAAGCAAAATGCCAAACACCAAATGGTACTCATGTCTTCCTTCATCAGTACCACGGAGAGGAAATTAGCCAGAGACTTGGGCGCGTATGCGCTGCTCGACAAGCCCTTTCGCCTTTCCGAATTGCTTCAGGTTGTCTCCCAACTGACTGAAAGGAATCCCATCGGCATTTCCACTTAGGAGCACCTGAGAGAGCGTACCTCCAAATCACGAGGAGCAGAAATGGATCCAACCCAGAAAGTGATTGAGATTATTGCCCGCGAACAGCACTTGGACCCCAGCAAGATCACCGTGGATTCGAAGTTTGCGGAATTGGGTATCGACTCGCTGGACGGAGTTAATATCCTCTTCGCCCTGGAAGAGGAATTCAAGATTGATATCCCGGACTCGGTGGCGCAAAACATGAAGTCGGTCCGCCAGGTGGTGGATAGTCTGACACGAGTCCTGGAGGGTAAGGACATCTCCGATCTGGTGGCGATGGCCAAGGGCGAGGCCCCAGCGGCCACGGCCAGGTGATCCAATCACAGGGGCGAAACGTGCGAAGAGTCGTCATTACCGGTATTGGAGTCTTTGCTTCCGCAGGAAAAGACTCGGAAACCTTTTTTCAGAACTTGCTCGAGGCCCGGTCGGCGGTTCGCCGCATCTGCCAATTTGATCCTTCCTCCCTGTCGGTCCAGATTGCTGCCGAAGTCCCGGATTACAATCCCGCGGATTACTTTCCTGCCAAGCAGCTTGATTTGTTAGATCGCTTCAGCCAATTTGGTTTGCTGGCCGCGCGGGAAGCGATGACGTCGAGCGGAATTGAGATCCGCGAGGAAGAGCGCCCCCGCTTCGGCGTGGTAAGCGGCGCCGGCATGGGTGGCGCGAATACACTTGATAGCGCATATCTCAGCCTCTATGGCCATCAGGCGACGCGGCTTCATCCCTTTACTATTCCTCGGATGATGCACAACGCTGCCACTTCCCAGATGTGCATGGAATTTGGGGCGCAGGGGCCTTCGTTTACAACCGCCACGGCATGTTCCTCCTCCGGCCATGCGATTGGCGAGGCGTTCCACCTTATCAAGTACGGGATGGCGGATATTATGTTGGCCGGAGGCAGTGAGGCTCCGATTACCTACGGCATGATTCGCGCTTGGGAGTCGGTCCGCGTTTTGGCGACCGGGAATGGTGATCCTAGCCGGGCCTGCCGGCCCTTCTCGGCGGACCGGGAGGGTTTCGTGATCGGCGAAGGCGCCGCGATGCTCCTCCTCGAGGAACTGGAACATGCGAAGAAACGCGGGGCCAGGATGCTTGCGGAAATCTCCGGTTATGGCCTGAGTTCAGACGCCGGCCACATCACCCAGCTTTCGGTGGAGGGACCGGCCCGCGCGGTTCGCATGGCCCTCGAGGAAGCCCAGGTTGCTTCGGACGAAGTGGATTATATCAATGCCCATGGCACCGGGACGCGCCTGAATGACGTGACCGAAACGCAGGTGATCAAAACCGTGTTCGGGGATCACGCTCGCAAGCTCGCCATCAGTTCCACAAAATCAATGCATGGTCACGCCATGGGCGCTACGGGGGCAATCGAACTGGCGGCGACGGCTATGGCCTCGGAGCGCGCCGTCATCCCCCCCACGGCGAATTACACCCGGCCGGATCCCGAGTGCGACCTGGACTATGTTCCCAACCAGGCGCGCGAGAAACCAGTACGCGTGGCCGTCTCAAATTCCTTTGCCTTCGGCGGGCTCAATGCCGTGCTGCTGATTCGAAAATTTGAATGAGGCAGGATTCAGGATTCAGGAGTCAGGATTCGGGCTCGGAAGATGGCGAATGCGTGGGAAATCATCGTGCGCCGCGAAACCAGCCCAAATTACGACACACTTCTCGCGACGGAGTTGTTTTCCTGAATCCCGAATCCTGAATCCTGAATCCTGGCTTTTGTGAACTCGAAACGGATTTTCATTTTGACGTTGGGCGTCGGCGCCGGGCATGTCCGCGCCGCGGAAGTCGTCCAGCGCGCGCTCTACGATTGCATTGATCCTGTCGAAGTCCGCCTGCTGGACGCCTTGAAAGTGGCGCGCTCCTGGTTCCTCACGCTGTACGTTCGCCCCTACTGGTGGTTGCTTCGCCGCGCGCCGGGTCTCTGGCGGTGGTTATTCGAGCGCCGGCAGAAGAAACTCCACAGCGCCACGGCCCCGCGCTGGGTATTTCGGCACGGGTGCAGGGAAGTCCTCGAGCAGCTCAAAGCCTACGCTCCTCATCTGGTTATCGCCAACGAAATCGGCGCGCTGGAGATCGCCGCTCTCGGCAAGCGCGAAGGCTGGTTTTACGCCCCCATTCTGGCTGTCCAAACTGATTTTCAGGCTGAGCCTCCCTGGGTGCAGCCGGAAGTCGATGTCTATTGTGTAGCCAGCGAGGAGGCGCGGTCTCAGCTTGTACACTGGGGAATCTCGCCCAACCGGATTCTAGTTTGTGGCATTCCCGTTGATCCGGTTTTTGGCATCCCATTGGACAAGACCGAGCTTCTGCGCGCCCTGAGATTGGACGGCCAGCGACCTATCGTGCTGGTGATGGGTGGGGGAATGGGGCCGGCGCCGCTGGACGCCATTGTCGAAAACCTGGAGTTGTGCGGGTTTCCTCTCCAGGTACTGGCGGTGGCCGGTCACAACCGCAAGCTAAGGCAGGCCCTGGAGCTTTTGCGGCGCAAGGTCACGCTTGACCTGCGGGTTTTTGGCTGGGTGGATACCATTCCGGAGTTGATGGCAGTGGCAGACCTTCTGATCACCAAGCCGGGTGGGCTGACCACCGCGGAAGCGCTCTCGGCCGGGCTGCCCATGATCGTGACCCATCCCATTCCAGGACCGGAACAGCGGCACGTCCGTTACCTCGAGCAGCAAGGCGTGGCAGTCCAGGCTAAAACTCTGCAGGAAATTCCCCAGCTCGTAACGCGCATGCTCAGCAAGCCGGAGAACCCCGCCGAGATGAGCCGCCGGCAGAGGGATTTGTCCCGGCCTGATGCCGCCCATGCCATCGCGCAGGTTAGCCGGGCGCTGCTTGAAAAGAGCACCTACATCGACCTGCTGGCCACCCCGCAGTCGCGTTCCGGGGAATCGACGTATCTGATGTGAGGGAAGTAGTCAGTCATCAGTTTTCAGTTGTCAGTGTTTCGTGAACTGATGACTGATGACTGATAACTGATAACTGAAAATGCTATCCAGCATCCGCAAGATCGTTGAGCGTGTCGTGATCGGCGAATCTGCCCCCGGCCTCGTTCGCTGGGGGAAACACCTTCCGCGTCCGGTGATCCAGGGTCTCCAGCGTGATTCGTTTCGCGAGTTGGTGCGCTACGCGGCACGGCGCCAGAAGTTCTTGCAGCGCAAGCTGCGGGAAAACGGTATTGAGCCGGGCGGCGTCCGCCGCCCGGAAGATTTGGGGGACATCTTCACCACCCCCGAGGACTTGCGCAACCTGCCGGCGGAAGATTTCATCTGCCGGGAACCACAACTGGTGTTTGAAACCACCGGCACCTCCGGAGGCCCCAAGCGCGTTTATTTCACTTACGACGAGTTGGAGTTCACGGCCCGTTACGAGGCTGCGGCGATGTGGGAGAACGGAGTGCGGCCGGGCGACCGGATAGTCTGCACTTTCGACGCAGGGTATTGGATCAGTAGCTGGGTCACATTTTTCGCTTGCAAGCGCATGGGAGTTTTCTGTTCGGCGATCGGCAAGCCGCACCCGCGCGAAGTCTATTCGCGAATGCCTCTTTACAAGTACAACGTCATTGCCGCCGACCCAACTTGGCTGGTGAGCTTGAGCGAGATGGCGGAAAAGGAAGGCATCTTTCCACTCAAGTTGATCTTTGCCGGCGGCGACCGCATGACGGAGGTTTATCGGAACTACGTCGAGAGCGTCTGGAAGTGTCCTGTGATCCTCGGCTACGGATCCACCGAGCAGGGTGGCGGAGCGGGAGTGGAGTGCCTGCGGCGCGATGGCTATCACGTGGATGAGTACAACTTCCTTTTCGAAATTGTGGATCCCGACCCCGAGGGTTATGGCGAACTCGTGGTGACCACGCTTTCGCGGCACACCATGCCGCTGATCCGCTACCGCGTGCGTGATGTGACAAGGTTCCTGGAGGAACCCTGCCCCTGCGGCGCCACCCTCCGCCGCATTGCCAAGATCCACGGCCGGCGCGACGAAATGGTGGTGATGGGCGCCGGGAACATGTACCCTGAAATCTTCGAGCGCGTGCTCCACGACGTGGAGGGGGTTTCCGAAAATTGGCAGGTAGCGGTCCGGCAAGAAGGCATCCACGACATCCTGGAATTCCGACTACAGTTGACGAACGGCATTAACCCCGCGACGGTTGAAAACGCCGTCCGCAAGAACCTCGAAGCTCGCTACCCGGACGTTTGGGCGAACTGCCTCTGCGGTATGTGCCGGCTCGAGTTTCGCATCTTCCCACCGGGAGGCTTGGAGCAAGGAAGGAAACCCCGTCGGCTGGTGGATGAGAGGAAGGGATAGTAGGTAGTAGGCGGTAGGTCGTAGGTAGGGCAGCGGACGATGCATTTGCTTCCCCCCACCTACCACCTACGATCTACCACCTACGGTACTTACGATGATTACTCGAAGACGACCAGAACCGAACCGCGGCGACCCAATTGTCTTTGTCGACTTTGACGGGACGATCACTCAACTCGATGTAACGGACCAGATCCTGGCGCAACTGGCGCACCCTTCCTGGCAGGAGGTCGAACAGGCGTGGACGCGTGGATCGATCGGTTCGCGCGAGTGCCTGGAGCGGCAGATCGCGCTCGTGGACACCTCGGCGCAGGAACTCGACGCCTTAATTGACGCGGTTCCCATTGATCCGGCCTTTACCGGCTTCTGCCGCTTCACCCGCAAGCGAGGCATTCCACTCTACGTGCTGAGTGAGGGGTTCGACTATGTGATCGCGCGAATCCTGAAGCGGGCTGGCGTGGACGGGCCGGTCCGAAACGGCATCCATATGTTCTCGAGTGCGCTGCGGCTGGAAGGCCGCCGCCTGATACCCTCCTTCCCTCATTCGGCGCCGCCCTGCGAGCATGGGTGCGCCACCTGCAAAGCGGCACTGATTCGGCGGCTCGGCAAGGGAAAGCATCCCGTCATCTTCGTGGGTGATGGGCTCTCCGACCGGTTTGCCGTCGATGAGGCGGACGTGGTCTTTGCCAAGCGACAGTTGCTCGCCTATTGCCAGGAGCACGGCAAGGCGTGCCACCCCTTCGATACCTTTGCGGAAGTCGAGCAGGCCATCGCGCTGTTGATCGGTCCAGAAGAGGCGGCGAAGGAAAGCGGTAAGAGCAGAAGCTCGAAAGCCAAAAGTCAAAAATTGGGGAGTGTCATCCTGAGCGAAGCGAAGGATCGCTGCAGTTGTTAGTTTCAGAACTGCCGGGATTCCTCGTCTCCGTCAGTTGACGGACTGACGGACTCAGAATGAGATGCGGATTTGCTTCTTGAGTAACCTTTGACTCTTGACTTTCGACTTTCAACTTTCGACTGTCAACCGTCGACTTCATTCTTCCGCGGAGGCAATAATCCATTGGCGATTTCCGGCGCAACCACGAGAACTACAGAGCTGTTGGAACTCGAAAAGAAGTATTGCTCCTTCGGCGATACGGTCCACTACCTGGACCCTCCGAAGGTTTTTGTCGATTGTGAGGGCTGCTACCTTTACGACGAGCGCGGCACGCCCTATCTCGATCTCCAGATGTGGTATTCGGCGGCAAGCTTTGGCTACAAGAATCACAGGCTGGGCGAGGCGTTGAAGCGGCAACTGGACCGGCTCCCCCAGCTTGCCTGCCAGTACCTGCACGCGGAGAAGGTGGAAGTGGCGGCGCGCATCGCTCAATACTGCGAAAAACGGTTCGGAGTGAAAGGGCGCGTCCAATTCAACGTCGGCGGCTCACAGGCCATTGAGGACTCGCTGAAGCTTGTTCGGAATTATACCGGCAAGAACTTGATGTTCGCTTTTATGGGCGGTTATCACGGACGGACGCTCGCCGCCTCCGCCATCACTTCCAGCTATCGCTACCGGCGCCGCTACGGCCACTTCGGGGACCGCGCCCAGTTCGTCTTTTATCCCTACTGCTTCCGCTGCATTTATGGGCTGAAGCCCCAAAGCTGCAACCTGTATTGCCACGACCAGTTTTCCCGGTTGTTCGATAATGAGTATTACGGCGTGTGGGACGCCAAGGCGCAGAGCTGCGAGTATGGCGCCTTTTATATCGAGGCCGTGCAGGGGACAGGCGGCTATGTGATTCCGCCGCGGGACTACTTCCAACGCCTCAAGGAAACCTGCGACAAGCGCAAGATCCTGATCGTCGATGACGAAATCCAGATGGGCTTCTATCGCACCGGCAAATTCTGGGCCATCGAGAATTTTGGCATCACGCCGGACATCATCGTCTTTGGCAAGGCGCTAACCAACGGCCTGAATCCTATCTCCGGCATTTGGGCGTGCGAAGAACTGATCACGCCGGAGCTTTTCCCGCCCGGCTCCACCCACTCTACTTTCTCCGCCAATACGCTGGGCACGGCAGTGGCGCTCGAGACGCTCAAGATGCTCGAGGAAGAAGACTACGAAAAGTTGGTGAACGATAAAGGCGCCTACTTCCTCGCCGGGCTCAAGGAACTGCAAAGCCGCTTCCCGGGCATCATCGGAGACGTGGATGGGCTGGGGATGGCGTTGCGCCTCGAGGTTTGCAAAGAGGACGGCATCACGCCGGACCGCGACCTCACCGATCGCATCTTCGCCGAGGGCCTGAAGGGCGACCTCGAGATTGCAGGGCGCAAGTACGGCCTTGTGCTGGACGTGGGAGGTTACTACAAGAACGTCTTCACCCTGGCCCCCTCATTCACTATCTCACGCGAGGAGTCGGACTTGGCTCTGGAGTTGCTCACCCAGCTCTTCCGCCGCTGCCGTCCATAGTGTAGAGTCCCGTTTCGGCCCGGATGTCATTCCGAGCCCGCCGAGGTGTCATTCCGAGCGCAGCGAGGAATCTCGTTCTGGCTTGTGCCGGCGGGTGGCGCAGACGTCGTTTTGTGATCTCTGCGAATTGTGCTTCCCCTCTCGCTGTGGCCTCATCACGGTCAGCCAGGCGTCGGTTCTATCGCAGACATGCAAACTGCCGCATGTCTGCGCCACCCGGCGAAAACGAACGCGCCGCCGCCCAAGCCAAGGAGAATTACATCAGCCGGCACGAGCAGATCCTGGAGAAGGAACAGGAACGCACGCAGCGCTAGGAGCAGGAAGAAGAGTATTATAAAAAGCGGCGAGAGCGGGAACGATGACGAGCTACGGTCACGGTTAAGGCCAATTGGCGAGTTACGTTCAGCTTTCACCAAGGAGCCGCTTGCGACGTGGATTTGGAGGATTATCACTGACGGAGGACAAATCATGCCGATGAAAAAACCCAACCATCCCGGCGACCTTATCCGGGATTGTCTTGATGAGCTAAAGATCAATGTTACGGACGGCGCTAAGGCGCTAGGCGTGACGCGTGCGACGCTTTCCCGCCTTCTGAACGCCGAGGCCAGCGTATCCCCGGAAATGGCCGTGCGTCTCGAAAAGGCGCTCGGCAGTTCGGCGGGCTTCTGGCTTCGGCTCCAACTCAACTACGATCTGGCACAGATACACGCACGAAGCGGAAAAATTCAGGTGCGCCGCCTTGCTACGCCGTCGCAACTGGCGTTTTGACCCTGTGGCTTGTCGCAGTCATTCACGCACGGCGCGGCCCTCGCCTGATGGCGAAGTGTAGACATGTACGATCCCCCGCACCCCGGCGAGATAGCCCGGGAGGACTGCCTTAAGGCGCTCGATCTGAGCGTGACCGAGGCGGCGAAGGGCTTGGGCGTCACGCGCAAGACTCTCTCGTCGATTCTTAACGGCCGCTCCGGCGTCACGGCGGAAATGGCGCTGCGGCTGTCCAAGGCGTTCGGGAGCACGCCCGAACACTGGTTGCGGATGCAGCTTGCCTACGATCTGTGGCAAGCGAAGCGCCGTGCCAAGAAACTGCACGTCAAGCGGTTCTTCGCCAGGGCGCCGGGCTAACGTGGTTCCTCTGAGTTCAAGCCCCACGCCGGCAGGGGCAGGGAAGGGCCATTGCACTTCATTTCGTGACAGAAGGCCCCGATGTTTGGTACTGTGGAAGGAGAAGGAGCCGCAGCCATGACCGTGACCCTAAACCTAAAGCCTGAAGTAGAAAAAGGCCTGATGGCGCGAGCACATGCGCGGGGCGTCTCGCTGGACGACTATCTCCAGGAACTTGTCGCCAAGGAAGCGAGTTTGTCCGTCGCTGCAGAGCCGCGCCCAATTCATGAGCGGTTCGATAATCTTTCCGACTTGCTCCTCAATTCTCCCTTTGCCGGAGCCAATCTCGATCTGGAGCGATCCAAAGACTATCCGCGCCCGGTTGATCTTGCATGACGGCCCACACCTGATCATCATGCGTGACGTTCAGCGAAAACAAGATTCGCACAACAGCATCGAGTCCACATGTTAAGCAACGAGTGGACGTTCATCAAAAAAAGAGCCGAGGAGTTTGAACTGCACAAACTGTGCGCTACTTGCTTCCCACTTTGCGTAACTCGATCACCAAGCGTAAGGCGTCGTTAACCGCTCTTTCACTGCGAAACGCCTTTCGGACGTCGGGGTCCAAGAGAACAAGGTTTGTACCCGCGTGGTAGCGCTTCGCGTACTTGCCTCGTACCCCTCCTTTGAGCAACTGGCCGAGATCATATTCGGGGCGTAACTCGTCGTTCATCCTATTCTTACGTGTTTTCATAAGCTCTTCTTTCGCTTCCGGTCAGGGTTCGAGCACTGATGATCCGAATCCGGTCACCGCGCTCGGCGTGAGCGACCATTAGCAGCCGCCCCAAGTTCGACAACCCCACCGTGATGTAGCGATGTTCGCCGGCGGAGTGGGCAGGGTCAGCGGCTGTGGTGCTGAGGAAATCGCCAAACACCGTGGCGGCTTCATTGAATGAAACCTTGTGCTTGCGCAGGTTCTCCGCGGCTTTGTTGGCATCCCACTCGAACTCCACAAATCTATTGTAGCGAATTCAACCTGCTTTTGCAGAATTGTCGCGACCGACCATAATGCCGCGGGTGGCGTAGACACAGGTGTGCCAGGATGTCTGCGAATTGTGCTTCCCCTCCCGCCGTGGCCTCATCACCGTCAACCAGGCGTCGGTACTATCGCAGACATGCAAACTGCCGCATGTCCGTGCCACCCTGCGTCACCGTCAGCCAGGCGTCGGCTCTATCGCAGACCTGCAAACTGCCGCATGTCTGCGCCACCCGGCGGGCGCGGGGCTACTCTTTGCCGAACCGACCGACCATGTGGAGACGCCGGCATTCGAGGCAGAGCTTCAGGCAGCAACCTGGGCAGGGTTCGAGTTGGCAGGACGTCCCTCGATTCGGCGCACCCGTCCGGTTTTGTGAAGAGGGCGTAAGCCCGCGGCGGCGAATCCCCTCCCACAGGCTACACAGCGCGGCCTAGTGGCCGCAACCAAAGACCGGGGTTTCATTGCCGATTGTCGATTGCCGATTGGCGATTGAAATCCCAAGGCGTTTCCCGATCTGCGTATCATTGTGAGTCTGCCAGGATCCAC
>JBEKME010000150.1:0-13221 GCA_050008675.1 Terriglobia bacterium | reverse complement strand
TCGCGATGATGTCGCCGCGGTCGATCAGGAGCATACGGTCCGCGATCAGGAAGGCGCTGGCCAGTTCGTGCGTGACCACCACCATCGAGATGGCGTAAGCCTTCTTCAGATTCAGAATCAGCTCGTCGATGCCCGCCGCAATGATCGGATCAAGCCCGGCGGAAGGTTCGTCAAAAAACAGGATTTCCGGGTCCATCGCCAGCGCTCGAGCCACTGCGGCGCGTTTCTTCATGCCGCCGCTCAGTTGGGAGGGCATGAAGTCCTGGAAGCTCGCCAAGCCCACTTGCTCCAGTTTAATCCGCACCATGATCTCGATGGTGGATTTTTCGAGCCGAGTGTGTTCGTGCAGCGGCAGGGCCACATTTTCCCCCACCGTCATGGAGCCGAAAAGAGCCCCACCCTGAAAGGACACGCCCATCTTCTTTCGAATCTCGTCCAGCTCGTAATCCGAGGCCTGGGCGATGTTCACGCCTTTGATCCACACTTCTCCGCCGCTCGGCCTCTCCAGCCCCACCAGGGTCCGAAGCAAGGTACTCTTGCCCGAACCGGAACCGCCGAGGACCACCAGGGTCTCGGCACGCTGCACGTCGAAGCTGATCCCGTGCAGAATCTCGCGCTCGCCGTAGCTCACGCGGAGATTCGCCACCGAGATCACCGGACGTTCACCGACAGACTCACTCATAGGCAGCCCAAGCCGTACCGCAGGTGCGGATCAACTGCGGTTTGTGACGTAGAAGAGGGCCGTGAACACCAGATCAACCACGATCACCATAAAGATCGACGTGACCACCGCCGCCGTGGTGGAGCGCCCCACCTCCTCAGGGCCGGCCCCGGTAGAGAAACCCTCCTGGCAACCGACGGCGGTGATCACCAGAGAAAACAGCGCGCTCTTCACCAGGCCCGTGAAGATATCGCGCAGGACCAGAGCATCGCGCGTGGCGTGGAGATACGACGCGAACGTGAAATTGGCTCCTGCCACGCCGAAAAGGCATCCGCCCATCACGCCCATGCAGTCAGCCCAGATGGTGAGGCACGGCACCATCAACAGCATCGCCTGGAACTTCGGCGCCACCAGGAAGGCTACCGGGCGGAGCGCCATAGTCTTCAGCGCATCGACCTCTTCGGTGACTTTCATGGTGCCGATTTCAGCGGCAAACGCGGAGCCCGACCGGCCGATCACAATGATGGCGGTAATCAGCGGACCCAATTCCCGGACAATCGAGACGGCGACGGCATCGGCCACAAATTGCATGGCCCCCAGCCGCCGCAATTCGTAGGCGCTCTCCAGTGCCATGATCAGGCCTACAAAAAAGCTGATGAGTGAGACGATGGGTACGGCTTGCACACCCACGGCCATGGCCTGGTGAAAAGCGCGCTGCGGGCGCAGGCGCTGGCCTCTGAAAGGCCCTATGAACGTGATGTAAGCAGACTCGCCGGCCAGCCGGGCCAATCCTCCGACGTACGCCAGGCCCTTCAGTGTTTCGAGCCCGACGCGATCCGGCAGCGCTGTGATCCTTTCGGTCTTCACCGTGAATAGCTTCGTTCGGCCCGCCGGTCATTCCCGTCCCGCTCTGCGGGAGGAATCCAGTCCGTCGACAGCACATTGGCAAAGGTTTGCGGAGTAGATTCCTCCCGCCATGGCGGGACGGGAATGACCAAGTCTCGCATATGATACTAATACCGGCCGCCGCCAGGGCAAGAGGCGAGGCCACGGTTGGGCGTGTGCCATCACGCCTGCAGGGCCTCTTCTTCGGTTTCGCGAATTTCAAAGATCTTGACCAGTCGCGTCAGTTGCAGAACGTCATGCACGGTGGCATTCAGACCGAATAGAACCAGCCTCTTGTTCCTGTTGCGCGCTTCCTTAAGCACTTCCACCAGCGAGGCAATCCCGGAACTGTCGACGTATCGCACCTCGCGCATGTTCACGACCAGCCGAGGGGTTTTCTTCAAGGATTCCAGCAGTGTTTTGCGCAAGCCAGGCGAGGTGCGCATATCAATGTCGCCGGTCACGTCGATGATGGTGGTTCCCGTCTGCTCGCGGGTTGCCGTTTTCATCGAGGTCCTCCTCACACGTGCGTAAGTGCCGGTCCGGCTTTGCTCTTGACGCCGGGGAGGTACTTCTTGAGGCGCAGCAGGTTCCCCTCGGGAAGTCGTTCGTAGCAAACCTCGTCCATGATCTGCCGGATGAGGTGAGTCCCGCGCCCGCCCAGAGCGATCTCATCCAAGGGCTGAGCGCAAAACCTGGAGGGGTCTGCAGCTTCGCCACGATCGACGAAGCTGAACTCCAGGCAATCCG
Organism: Terriglobia bacterium; assembly: GCA_050008675.1. Taxonomy (GTDB): domain Bacteria; phylum Acidobacteriota; class Terriglobia; order UBA7540; family UBA7540; genus CAVROP01. The sequence goes on along the minus strand of JBEKME010000150.1, from coordinate 10,925 downwards.
CATGCGCCTGGAAGTTCAGATCGATCTCCTGGTCACACCGATTCTTGTAGGCGTGCCGGATAATGTTGCTCAGCGCTTCATCGACGGCGATCGTGATCCTTCGGACCTGCTCGTCCTCAAAGCCCCAGACTGCGGCGAGCTCCGAGACGGTACTCCGCACCACAGACAGAAGACGAGGATCGCTCGCCATCCTCATGCGAAACTTCAGCGGACCCCCCGGCGGCAGGCTCGCCAGGCGTTCGGGGACGCTCCCCTTGTCGCAGTTCATAGCAGCTCCGATTGCCAACCTGGAGCAGCGGATATTATACCCATTTTGTCGCGATGGGTCAGCCTGTTGTGGCGCGGTTTTCATGGATGGGCGAGAGGCACTTCCACTTCCTCAACCCGCCAGGCGGCGTAGGCCAGGGCCTCACGCAAATCGTCCTGCTCAAGATATGGGTAAGCCCTCAGGATCTCTTCGGTGGAATGTCCGGACGCCATCAAACCCACTAAAGTCCCAACCGCGACCCGCAGACCGCGTATGCGGGGTTTCCCCCGCCATCACTTCTGGGTGCATGGTGATCCGGCTAAACTGTGTCATTGTTTCCGCGCCTCCGGAAATTCAAACCTCTTTGTGCGATGTTCTCACAACCTCACGTCCGGCGCAAGCCGCGGATGGGCATGGATGGTTTTGACATGCGCTCGCCACAGCGCGTGCGTGTGCGCCAATCGCGACTGTGCATGCGGTCACGGTTCGCGAGTTCCAACCAGTGCGGTCATGCGGACTTGGCCCCGTCCTTCCGCCCGGCTACAAATAGTGTCGCTCATTTCTGCAACTTGGCACTAGATTCCAGGCGGAGTAGCCACGGTCAACGCACTTCTGACCGGGGGTTCTTCCGGCGGTGGTCGAGTTACAACAATTTTGCTTTGGACAAGGCGACGATAGCGACGTGCCTCATTCAGACTAACGACCTTCGGTTGGCGCCGGCGTATTGGGCATGAGAAAAGCCCACAGTCACAAACCACTGACTGTGGCTACCCGCTTTCGGCCCCTGCGCCGCGCGAGGTGACGGAGAGGAGGTGGAGAGCCAAAAAGCCGCAGGGCCGGACTGCGAACCCTGCCCTGCAAGCACACGTCCCGCACAGTCAATGCCCGGCTGAATGCCCTCTTGACAAGCAACAGGTTTGTTGTTATCGTTGGTCAATGAAAGCAACAGATCTGTTGCTGCTGAGCGACTTTCACGAATTCGCGGTAAAAGGGGGCTTTTCCAAATGACCATTCGCAGCCTTCCCGGCGGCGTGCCTGAACCCGACGAATTGTTCGGGCGTGAACACCTCATCCAGTGTGTTTGGGATCTGCTGGCGGGAAACAATATCTATCTCGTTGCCCCACGCCGTTTTGGAAAGACGGGGGTCATGGCTCACATTCTCAAGCGGCCTCGTGAGGGATACCTTCCCGTCTATCTTGACGTCGAGGACGTCCACGACCCTGAGCGTTTCGCAGCCGAGCTGATCGCCGCACTCCTCGAGCACGACAAGCTTCGCAGCTATCTAAGCGCCGCAAAGGGTCTGCCTTCGGGCCTCATGGATTTCCTGACTTCCCGATTCCAGAAAGTGCGCACGGACTACTTCGAAGTTGAACTGAAGGACCTCATCCACGATACTTGGAAGGAGACCGCCAAGGCGTTAATTTTGGAAATGGAAAAGGCTAAGGACACGCTCATCTTCATCGTTGATGAGTTCCCGCAGTTCATCGACAACATTGAGAGGAAGCACGGAGCCGACGGGGCACGAGCGTTCTTGGAATGGTTCCGCTCGCTGCGGATGAAGCAGAAGGACCGTCTGAGGCGTTTCCGCTTCATTCTCGGCGGCTCGACCGGCATCGACATTATTCTTCGGCGGTTAGAGGTTTCAGACAAGCTCAATGACTGTTTCCGCGTGCCTGTCGAGGCAATCAGCAAAGAGGCGGCGACGACGATGCTCACAGGCCTCGCGGAAAGATACAAGCTGACATTCACACCTCAGGCCTTTGGCCGCGTATTGGAATTGATATCGCCACCGGTCCCATACTTTCTCCATCTTCTGGTTTCTCAGCTCATCCTGGAAGAGCAATTGCGAAATCGGGAGCTCAGCCCGCAGGACATTGATGATGTCTACCAAAGGCGCCTTTTAGGGCCCACCTGCCGCGCTTATTTTGAGCACTACCGCCAACGCCTGCGGCGCTATGGTGTGGTTCGGGAGCGGGCGGCGGTAGCTATTTTGCAGGACATCGCGCAAGCCCCGGCGGGCCGTGTCTCGCAAAGTGGCCTTTACGACACGTATCGCCAGGCACGTGGCAAGGGCGTTTCCGCGCTCGAGTTTGATGAAATCATGGCCGACCTGGAAAGCGACTGGTATGTCGTTCTGGAACCTCCCACCAACGAGTATCACTACCTGCTGAGCACGATGAAAGACTGGTGGAAGCGATACTACCGAACCTTCCGGTCCAAAAAGCGTTAGGGGTCGCGACCCATGCCCATTTCCAGATTCGTCTACGATCCTTGGGAACTCCCGCCGCAGCAGCGGCAGACGACCTTCGTCGGCAGGGAGCAGTTTCTTGATCGGTTCTTGGGGGCCATTCGAGAGCAAGAAGGCCGCGCCACGGTTCAGCATTACATCCTCACTGGGCCCCGCGGCATCGGCAAGACGACCCTCCTCTTAGTCCTTCGTGACCGAATCCGCCAAGACCCCGAAATATCCGCAAAGTGGTTTTGTGTTCAGCTCCGCGAAGAGGAGTACTACGTCCACAAGCAGCGCGATTTGTGGCAATTGGTGCTGCAAGCTCTCGCCGTCGAGGAGAGGTTGGCTGAGGCGCAGGAGGTCGTGGACCAGGCACAGGAAATCCGCGATGAGGAAAAGAGCTCCGCCCTCTTAGTGGACGGGCTGCGGAGCATCTGCAATCGTCACGGTAAGCGCCTGGTGCTCCTGATTGATAACTTCGACCATATCTTTCCCAACACCGCAGCAGGGGAGGGCAAACACCGGAAGCCCGACAGTGAATATCGGGCTTTTCGCAAGCGCCTCAGCACCGAAGGATTCCTGATGCTCATCGCCACTTCGGTGAAGCTATTCGAGGATATATACGGCTACGACAAAGGTTTCTTTCACTTTTTCTCGCCCGTCGAATTGCCGGAGCTGAGCGAGGGAGAAGTTGCTGAGATGCTACGCCGGCTGGGGCAAGCGGATGACAATGCGGAGTTTCTGTCACGGCTCGAACGGTCCAAGGTGAACGTCCGGACGCTTTCCGTCCTTACCGGAGGAAACCCGCGGCTCATCACGATGCTCTACCACATACTCGCCCAACGGGAGATTGGCGAGCCGGTGCAGGCTCTCTGGGAGACGGTGGCGGGGCTTACGCCGATGCTACGGCAGGAGCTCGCAGACATGCCGCGCCAGCAGAGCAAGACCTTGGACGCGCTCCTGCGGCTCAACGGTGCGGCTGCCCCGGCCGAGATCTCCAAGTACTCGCGCCTGCCGCTCAATGTCGTCACCACACAACTGGGGCGGCTCAAGGCAGCCCGATACGTAGCCCTGGAAGGAGGGGGAAAGGGCAGAAAGGCCACTTACCGCGTCGCCGACCAGATGTTCGGTGTGTGGTATTGGATGCGTTATGTGCCGGTGGCTCGCCGGCGCATCGAGCTGTTCACTGATTTCCTTCGTGCCTGGTTTTCGGGAGAAGAAAGGAGGCGCCTATTTCAGGAACGCTGGCAACGATTCCATGCCTATCAATCGCGCGGCTTCGTTGGAATGGCTGGACAATCACTGCGGGATGCCGAGTATTATGCAGCGAGTTTGGACGATCCCATGGAGAGCAGGAGGGAGATGGTACGTATTGCTGATGCGTACATGACCGTGGGCGACATGCCGTCCGCAGCCGGGCTGTTCGCCGAGCTAGCTGGTAGCAAAGTGAAATCCAGGGCGAAGTTCGAGTCTCTGGGCTACTCGGTTCTGGCCCGCCGCCTTGTGGCTAAAGGCGACGTGGAACGCGCTCTGAAGGGATATTCGGAGGCACTGGCAAAAGACCCCCAGAATACGGAAGCACGTGTACTCTTCGGACTGTGCCTCGCACGAAGTCTGAGGTACGCCGAGGCAAAAGAGCAATTCGACCAGATTCTGAAAAGACCTCGTTTAACTACTGCACGGCGCTCACTGGTTTTGAGAATGCGCGGCATCGCGAAATCGCAACTGGGCGATCCTCAGGGCGCGATTGCGGACTACACCGCGCTGGTGGAGCTAAAGGGCGCTTCGGCGGAGCCGGTGGCAATGGCGCTAGTCAACCGTGGTGTCACCAGGGGCCAACTGGGTGATCTTCAGGGCGCGATTGCGGACTGCACCGCGGTGGTGGAGCTAAAAGGCGCCCCGGCGGAGCAAGTGGCAAATGCCCTGTTCAACCGTGGTATCGCCAAGGGCCGGTTGGGCGACCCCCAGGGCGAGATGGCGGACTACACCGCGGTGGTGGAGCTAAAGGCCGCTCCGGCGGAGCAGATGGCCATGGCCCTCGTCAACCGTGGTATCGCCAAAGGCCAACTGGGCGACCCCCAGGGCGAGATGGCGGACTACACTGCGGTCGTGGAAATCAAGCGCGCTCCAACAGAGCAGGTGGCCAAGGCCCTTTTCTACCGTGGTGTCACCCAGGGTCAATTGGGCGACCCCCAGGGCGAGATGGCGGACTATACTGCGGCGGTGGAGCTAAAGGGCGCTCCAGCAGAGCTGGTGGCCCGGGCGCTCGTCAACCGTGGTGCCACCAAAGGCCGACTGGGTAATCTTCAGGGCGCGATGGCGGACTACACCGCGCTGGTGGAGCTAAAGGGTGCTCCAGCAGAACTGGTGGCCGGGGCGCTCGTCAACCGTGGTGCCACCAAAGGCCAACTGGGTAATCTTCAGGGCGCGATGGCGGACTGCACCGCGGTGCTGGGGCTAAAAGGCGCCACGGCGGAGCAAGTGGCAAGTGCCCTCTTCAACCGTGGTATCGCCAAAGGCCGACTGGGCGATCCCCACGGCGAGATGGCAGACTACACCGCGCTGGTGGAACTAAAGGGCGCCACGGCGGAGCAGATGGCCATGGCCCTCCTCAACAGGGGGATTACCAAAGGTCAACTGGGCGACCCCCAGGGCGAGATGGCGGACTACACTGCGGCGGTGGAGCTCATGGGCGCCCCGGCAGAACAGATAGCCAAGGCCCTTTTCAACCGGGGTGTCACCAAAGGCCAACTGGGCGATCCCCAGAGCGCGATTGCGGACTACACCGCGGCGGTAGAGCTAGAGGGCGCTCCGGCAGAGCGGGTGGCCAAGGCCGTCGTCAACCGTGGTATCACCAAAGGCGAACTGGGCGACCCCCAGGGCGAGATGGCGGACTACACTGCGGCGGTGGAGCTCAAGGGCGCCCCGGCGGAGGCGGTGGCCGGGGCCCTTACGCGTCGTGGGTCGGTACGCCATAATCTTGGCCAGTGCGAGGAAGCCCTGAAGGACTTCGCTCTGGCTCTTGGCATCCCTGGTCTTCCCAAAGAGTCTCAAATCCACATCATTTTCCACCGGGGTATGGCTCACGAGAAGCTGGGAAAGCCCCAAGAAGCCCTCGCAGACTACGCTCGATGCGCTCAAAGCGGCATTCTGCCTTATGTCCACAAGGGCCTCCAGTCCACGCTGCGCCTGCTCCTCTCGGAAAAAAGGGTCGATGAAGCGCTCGCATGGGCTCGTCGATTCCATGAACTCGAACCTCACCAAGCATCTCTGGATACCAAGCTTGAGGCAAGGCTCGACATGATACGTGCAGCCTCCAGGGTTGCGTCACTTGACGACACGAGCCGTCTGGTTGACGCCCTTCTTGAGGCTGACCCCGAAGAACTCCGAGCTCGGCTGCAATTCCTCAAACCCGGTTTGGAACTGGCCAAAACCCACGACGAATCGGTACTGGCCAAGCTGCCCGAAGACGAACGAAAAATCGCCAGGGAGATTGCCCGGTCGCTGGCGGAAGCGGCACGCCCGCCTATGGGCCAACCACCCTCTTAGGCCGGAACAACTTTGACTAGCGCCAATCCCTGCACGGGGAGTGGGTGCGCCACGGTCAGCGCTTTGCTGCGTGGACTCTTCTCACGCCTGCTCCTGCACTGTCAGCGCAGCAGGCGTAGCGGTTCTTCGTCCCCACTGTGCTCTGCCGTTCCGTTCACTACTGCCTCCGCACAGCATCGCGCGTAAATTGGTCGCGAACTTCGCCCGGTCATTACCCGAGGATTTGAACCTAAAAACCGCGGGCCTACCGAACAGGTCCGCGCTACACTTGCTTTTTTGGCATGTGTGCGGTTAGTGGATGCCCAGCCGGAGCGGGAGCGGTGAAGAACAGTGACGAGTGACAAGTGACGAGTGACGAGCAAACGAAATCAGAAGCTAGAAGTCAGGAGTCAGAAGGCAGTAGCTGAAAACTGAGAACTGATTGCTGAGGACTGGCGGCCCGTGGCGGTGGCCGAGTTACAACAATTTTGCTTTGGACAAGGCAACGGTGGAGGCGCGCCCCATCCAGATTGACGACGCGCGGTCGACGCTGGGCTATCAGGCATGAGAAAAGCCTGAGGGTGGTCTTCCTTGCTCCAAAACGGATTCACTTGAGGATGAGAGGATGAGTTGATGGCTTCCCGTCGCCGTTGATGAAACCTCTTTGCCGGCAGCAGCCCCCGAGCGGCGTTCGAGGGCCTTCCACCACTTGCCGAGAGGTCCATCTGCGGCCCTTCGGCGGAAGTACTCGATTTGTTCTTCGCGTGAGAGGCCTCTGATCTCCTCGTAGATCTCAGCCTGAACCTTGCGCTTAAATCCGATACAGTCAAAGTCTTTTTCCGGCTTACGGCGGTTCATCGAAGCGCACCTCCTGCGGTGAAACGATCGACAGCAGCCCGAAGCCTGTCTGAAGATTCACTTGATTATAAGCCCGCATCTTGTCAATCCGCACGAGATGTTTGAAGTTCCAGGAAACAATGGCGTCCGCGCGGGCGACGGTGGCGGCGGCAACGTGGGTGGCATCGTCCTTCGATTGGGGATCGAGAATCCCTGCCGCCATTCCTTTGCTGCAACGCAATTGACCAAGCTCATTGTTTGCTTGTATACTCATGCTCATAGGCATGAGCATAAAGGAGTGAGAAATGGCGGCTACTCGGCGCACCCAGCTTTTGATGAACCCGGACGAGTTCAAGCAACTACGCGCTCTGGCGCGGCGAAGGAAAACTTCGGTGGCGGAGTTGATTCGCTGCGCCGTGCGAGAATCCTATCTCAAGGCGCCAGCGGACCGAAAACCTCTGGTCGAGGCCATTCTCGATCTCAAGTTGCCGAAGATCGACTGGAAGAAAGCCAAGAAAGAGATCGAGGCCGCCCATGCAAGTCTTTCTTGATACCAACATCTTTTTGTATGCCGCCGGCGCCTCTCATCCTCTGCGCGAGGCTTGCGCTAATGTCCTGCGGCGCGTCGCGGATGGCAGCCTCGACGCCACCATCAACTCTGAAGTGGTCCAGGAGATTCTTTACGTGCTCACCCGACGCGGGCGGCGAGATGACGCTCTGAAGCTGGCGGGTCACTTGACTTCGCTGTTTCCGGACCTCTTGGCGGTGACGCGCGATGATGTCGTGGGGGCGTGCGAGCTTCTCCGCCAGTACCCACGGCTGTCCGTGCGAGATGCCGTCCATGTGGGCACGATGTTGCGCAATGGACTAAAGACCGTGGTCAGCGTGGATTCCGATTTCGACCCGGTCTCCGAAATCCGGCGCGTCGCCCCCGGCGCGGTCTGACAGGACTTTGGGAAACAAACCCCGAATCATCCAGCCCGATGAGCTTCGAGCGAGCGGTCCGCCTCCCCTTCGGCGTATTCATCAAATGGCTCGGCGCACATGAGGATTACGACAAAATCGACGCGAGGACGGTGCAATATGACGATCAAACCTATCCGGACAAAAGCCGACCATGAGGCGGCGCTGTGCGAGATCGAGCGCCTTTGGGGGGCGGATGAGGGAACGCCAGAGGGGGACCGTCTGGACGTACTGGCAACCTTGGTCGAGGCTTACGAGCAAGCGCATTTTCCCATGGATGCTCCCGACCCCATTGAGGCGATCAAGTTCCGCTTGGAGCAACAAGGGGCAGATCAGAAAGCGCTGATTGGTGTGATTGGAAATCGGACGCGAGTCTACGAAGTGCTGCGCCGGGATTGAGCCCTGTCGTTATCCATGATCCGCCGGTTGAACCAGAGGTTGAAAATCCCGGCCGAGGTTCTGATTCGCCCGGTCCGCGTTCGCAGACGGAATGGGTAGATACGCGTGCATAAAGGAGTGAGAAATGGCGGCCACTCGGCGCACCCAGCTTTTGATGAACCCGGACGAGTTCAAGCAACTGCGCGCTCTGGCGCGGCGAAGGAAAACTTCGGTGGCGGAGTTGATTCGCTGCGCTGTGCGAGAATCCTATCTCAAGTCGCCAGCGGACCGAAAACCTCTGGTCGAGGCCATCCTCGATCTCAAGTTGCCGAAGATCGACTGGAAGAAAGCCAAGAAAGAGATCGAGGCCGCCCATGCAGGTCTTTCTTGATCGAAAATCAGAAGTCAGAAATCAGAAGTCAGAAGCCAGAAGGCAGTAGCTGAGAACTGAGAACTGATTGCTGAGAACTGGCGGGCCGTGGCGAGTGGCCGAGTTACAACAATTTTGCTTTGGACAAGGCAACGGTGGAGGCGCGCCCCATCCAGATTGACGACGCGCGGTCGACGCTCGGCTATAGGGCATGAGAAAAGCCTGAGGATGGTCTTCCTTGCTCATAAACGGATTCACTTGAGGATGAGTTGATGGCTTGCCGTCGCCGTTGATGAAACCTCTTTGCCCGCAGCAGCCCCCGAGCGGCGTTCGAGGGCCTTCCACCACCTGCCGAGAGGTCCATCTGCGGCCCTTCGGCGGAAGTACTCGATTTGTTCTTCGGGTGAGAAGCCTCTGATCTCCTCGTAGATCTCAGCCTGAACCTTGCGCTTAAATCCGATACAGTCAAAGTGTTTTTCCGGCTTACGTCGCTTCATCGAAGCGCACCTCCTGCGGTGAAACAATCGCCAGCAGTCCGAAGCCTGTCTGATCCGTCCTCGCCCCGCAACTAACCCCTCACCCGGCCCGCGACGGCTGGTGAAAGCGCCGTCGCGGTCCATCCTCTCCCCTTGGGAGAGGGCCTGGAGTTTCTACATTTTTGCCGAGATTGACCCACTTTACGATGCGCTCCGTTTCTGACATCACGGATAGCGGTCTTCGGCTATACATGCTCAGAACGCGTCGGCTATAAGGGGTATCCTCGGTTGGATCGCCTGGGAAACACCATGAAATTGCAACGGAGGCGTCTAAGACGAAGGCCGCCATCAGAAGCGGTGTCCTTCATGCAGCAGCTTGCGGGTAATCGGCTCGCCGAGGCTGAGGTGATGTTTCTCCCCGAATTCGACCATGCGCCGAACGGCTTCCACTCGCGCCGGCTGTCCGGGGGCGGCCGTGTTCCGTGCTGTTGGTCGGGCGGCGCTCTCAACGAGGCAGAGGAGGTATTGCTCCAGGGGCATGCCGCTGGCCCGTGCCCGCGCCAAGAGATCCGATTCGACTTCCGGCTTGAGATTCAGAGTCACGGTCATCGCTTCCTCTCTCCTCTTACTATATGTCAGTCTTAACGCCAGCGCAAGAGCCTCGGATTGTCCACAAGCGCATGTTCCGCGCCAGGTGGACGACTCCTGGAAGAGCCGCAGGTCCGGAGAGCGGGACCTGCGCTACATGGTTCGTCAGTGCGCAGGCACGGCGGGGGCTCCACGGAGTTTGATTTTCTTCATGAGAAACATGAAAGGGATCATGGCGAGGAAGGTGAGGCCGAGGAGCCAGAACGTGTCGGTATAGGCCAGCATGCTCGCCTGGCGGATCAGGTTGCCATAGACCAGGCCCTGCGCCTGGTTCAGGGCCTGCACGGGGTTTGAACCTTGCGACATCAGGAAGCGGCTGGCGCCCGACAGGGAAGCCGTGTAAGCGGGATCGAGCGGGGTGAGGTGGCTGACCAGGGTGGACTGATGCACCTGGGCCCGGCGGGCGAGCAAGGTGGTAACGTTGGCAATTCCCACGCTGCCTCCGATGTTGCGCGCCAGGTTGATGATGCCGGTGGCGTTATTCATTTTTTCTTTGGGAATGAAGTAGAACGCCATGACGTTGATAGGGGTAAACAGAAACGCCATGCCCAGGCGTGAATAGGTCCAGGCCATGACGGCGGTGCGGAAATCAATCTCGAGGTTGAAGTGGGCCATGTGCAGGAGCGAGAAACCGGTGATGGCGAGTCCGATTGCCACCAGCCATCGAGCCTCCACGACCTGGGTCAAGCGGCCCACAATGGGCAACGCGAGGAGGACCACCAAGCTGCCCGGGGAAAGCACCAAGCCGCTCAGCAAGGCCGTGTAACCCATAAGCGTCTGCAAGAGCAGGGGCAGTAGTAGGGTGCTCCCGTAGAGCACAAACCCCATCATGAACATGGTGAAGGTGGCGAGGGCGAAGTTTCGGTCTTTGAGCATGCGCAAATCCACCACGGGATCATCGCTGTAAAGTTCCCACAGGACCGCTCCGACCAAGCCGACAAACGCCACCGCCGAGCACCCGAGGATGAAGTTCGAGCCGAACCAATCCTCGCGCTCGCCCTTGTCCAAAACCACCTGTAAGAACCCGAGACCCACGCTCAGCAGGCCCAGCCCCATGTAATCAATCTTCATTTCGCGAAAGTTCTTCCTGACCAGGTACGGGGGATCGAAGATCAGCAGGTAGGTGAAAAGCAGAGAAAGCACGCCGACCGGGATGTTGATAAAGAATATCCAGCGCCAACTGTAATCATCCGTGATCCAGCCACCCAGCGTGGGGCCAAGGATCGGGGCCACCACCACGCCCATGC